>NZ_AODE01000007.1 GCF_000525855.1 Listeria cornellensis FSL F6-0969 | reverse complement strand
GTTACGGTTGTCGTATTGCCGTCGGAATCTGTCACGGAATACACGACCGCGTATAGCCCTTCGGATTTCATGTTTACAGTCGTAGATACGATTTTGATGCTTGCTGTTAGATCGCCATCTTCGAGGTCACTCGCTGTGATGCCGTCAAGTGGGTTAAACGTGTCGCCTGCTTTCAGGTAAACGTCGCTTGTTGTGATTACAGGGGCATCGTTGGTTAAAATGGTGACTTGGATGGTCTTCGTTGTGGTATTGCCATCGGAATCTGTCACGCTGTATGTCACGTGATAGACACCTGCTTTTTCTGTGTTCACATCGTTGGCTGTTACCGTAATTTTGTTGGTGATATCGCCGTCTTCTGTGTCAGAAGCGGTGACTGCTTTCTTCACGTCGTAGGTGTTGTGGATGCGTTGCACGATGTCAGATGCTTCGATGACTGGTGCGTCGTTACTTGTAACTGTTACAGTGATCGTTTTGGTTGTCGTGTTGCCATCGGAATCCGTCACTGCATACGTGACGTGATATGTGCCTACTTTGCTTGTGTCGACGTTATTCGCGGTGACTTTCACTTGGCTTGTGACGTTGCCATCTTCGGAATCCGTTGCGCTCACGCCTGTTAATGGGTTGAATGCCCCGCCTTTTTTCATTGTTTTATCGGTTGCAGAAATCACAGGCGCATCGTTACTTGTCACGGTTACTGTGATCGTTTTCGTTGTTGTATTGCCTTCGGAGTTGGTCACAGAATACGTCACATGGTACGTTCCAACTTTGCTTGTATTCACGTCGTTGGCGGTTACTTGAATGCTACTTGTTACATTGCCGTCTTCGAGATCACTTGCGGTCACGTCCGTTAACGGGTTAAAAGTAGTGCCTTTTTTGACAGATTTGTCCGTTGCGGAAATCGTTGGTGCGTCTGTACTTGTTACTGTGACTGTAATCGTTTTGGTTGTTGTATTTCCGTCCGAATCAGTGACAGAATACGTCACGTGATACGTGCCAACTTTGCTTGTGTCGACGTTATTCGCGGTTACTTTCACTTGGCTTGTTACGTTGCCATCTTCGGTATCCGTCGCGCTCACGCCATCCAGTGGGTCGAACGTGGAGCCTTTTTTCAGGGAAATATCGCTTGCTGTAATAACTGGTTTTGCGCCGATATAAATTAATTTTGTCGTCGCTTCAGATGTATAATTTACTCCGTTTACTTTTCCTATTGAAATTATTTTTAACTCTGTGCCTTTTGGAGCAGCATCGGCCTTTACAGCAACATCATATGTTAATGTAAATACACTAGATGCATCTAAAAATGGTAATTCTACATTATTGTTTAATAAATCATCTTTAGAAACTGAAAATGCTTGACCGTCATTTCGTGTCAATCGAATATTAGTCATACTATTATCATCAAATTTCTCATCAAGTTGCGTATGAAGTTTCATCATAAAATTGGTAGCATCCAATGTTTTATTGGAAATGGTTGTTTTAACTGAAACAACTTGAGATGCCTCGACCTCAGCGGGTAACTCTGTTTTGATTACTGGAGAAATACCATTGACTTGTAAGTTCGTGATAGTTAATTCTTGTAGATTCTTCTGTGATCCAGTTGAACCAGTGAAGCCGAAAATCACTTCCGTTCCACCAAATGTCGCTTGCAAATCGTCTACAGTATAGCTACCTTCATAGGAAAGATATTTGTATGTCAGTGTTTTTGTGAGTGCATCCCAATCAAAAGAAACTGGATGACTTTGTCCATCTTCTAAATATACATCTTCTGGTAAGATATTAAGAGCATGATGATCAATAACCGATGCACCAGTCGGAACTGTGATTGCAATATGTTCGCGACCAGGCTTGACATTGTGATCCTTTGTACTACTGTTGTAGTAAGTATCGAATTCAACGGCTAAAGCATTTTTAATATAACTACTATTATTTGAATAAACACCTATTCCTTCTCCTTCCCCACCTATTGCAGCTGTACCTAGCGGATCATTTTGCATAACAAAGGCCACACCGTCTGCACCATTTATATCGTTTCCCATATATAAATCTGCTTCCAAATGGAAATCTTTTGTTAAATCTGCCTTATAATCAGGGTTTGACCATAAGCCTCCAGACTGCCGAGGGAGATTTGGCGTAATCGTCACTTTATCTCTGTTAATGGAAGACGATGTTCCTGGCACAACAGAGAAATAGTCGCTTACGTCATAAAAGAAGTCCTCATTTTCTGCTTGTAATCCTTTCAATTTATTTTCAGCTTTATTCGTCGTGTAACTTTGTGTATTCTCTGAAGCCATTGCAATCGTCTGTAATGGCAATCCCGCACATAAAACAAGTGCAGCAGATGCAACCCCTATTTTCTTCATAATCATTTTATTTTTTTCCCCCCTCTAAGTTCAGCGCTTTAATTTTACATGGCACCTTTAGAAATAGCATACCAACTTTTGCGGTTTGAAAAAATACAATTTTTCCTGTATTTGCAACTATTTTATGTATTTTTAGTCACACTTATATTATTGAAATATAAAAGAGATATCTCCACATGCAGAAATATCTCTTTCTAACTATTATTTTACTAAGCTTAATGCCGGTTGAAACGCCTCGAAGTGAATCGCTGACTGCACATGCCCTAATCCTAACAAAATTGTTTCTATCTCGCGCATAAACGGAACAGGTCCACATAAATAAATGGTTACACCAAGTTTCACAAGTTCCTCCAAATCGGCTTTTGTCACATTCTTCCCTGCAAAAAGGTGATATTGTGCGCCCAGTTTTTCTTGAAATTCTTCGGCAAATACGGCGTACTCTTCCGTCCTCACACAATGGATCAACTGCGCTTGGTCGCCTATTTCCAGGCTATCAACCATCGCTGCAATCGGTGTTATACCAATGCCTCCTGCGATAAACACATGGTTATTTGCGGCTTTATCAAGCTCAAAATCTCCGGCCGGAAGAGTAGCAAGAATCGTATCACCAACGTGGTAATTTTCAAAAATATGATTGGAAACTACGCCTGCTGGTTCTTTCTCATTTTCTTGTTTAATCGCAACTTGATAGGATTCGCCATCGAATGCTTTGGTTAAACTATATTGCCGGTTGTGGAATAGCTCTTTTAGTTTGATGCGTAAAGATAGGTATTGGCCTGGTTCATATGCTACGAGTTCTCCGCCATCATTTCTGGCTAAATCTAACGTGAAAACATTCGGCGCCACGTTCTCTTTTTTGATAATCTTAAATTCGATAAAATCACGATTTCGTTCATCGCCGAGTGCGTCGTACATTTCCTGCTCTACTTCAATGAAGATTTCAGCAATAATGCCGTATGCCGCGCCCCAAGCGTCCAAAATTTCTGGCGTTGCTGCGTCACCGAGATATTCCGCGATTCCTTTTAGTAAATACTCGCCTACGATCGGATAATGTTCTGCCTTAATTGTCAAACTCCGGTGTTTATGCGCAATCGTTTTAACTTGTGGTAGCAAAACATCTAACTGCTCGATATTTTCTGCTGCTAAGTATACCGTATTCGCCAAAGCGAGCGGTTGTGTTCCGATTTCTTGGTTTGTGAGGTTGAAATAATTACGTAACTCGGGATGCGCCTCAAACATCTTTTTATAAAAAATCGATGTGATTTCTTTACCGTGTTCTTTTAAAATTGGTGCTGTGGATTTCACGATTTGTTTCTGTTCTTCTGTAATCGTTGTCATTCTTAATCCCCCCTAAAAAATGGTATACAACCTCTATAATACCATACATGATTATGTGAATCTCTCAGGGTTTTCCCTTATTCACCTTCACGATCGAGTTGTGTTCGGATTTCGCGCGCGATGCATTCCACAGTGTAAATCGCTGGCAATTGGGAGGTGATGTCCGCTTCTTGATACATTTCTTTATTTATATAGTAAGCAATATTCGCGTCTGACAATTTTGCCATGGTGGAATTGGCGCTATTCGTGATGGTGATAATTTTGCATTTTTGCATTTTGAGTTGGTGGATGTATTTAATGATATCTTCGTTTTCGCCTGAAACGGAAATCGCAATCATGCATATTTTATCGGATAATTTGCTTGATAAGTGGTAAAACGGGTGATTTAGCGGGTCTTCGATGTGGAGCGCTAATGTGAACAACGAGGAGAAATAAAGCGCGCCATACTCCGCGATAATTCCTGATGAGCCGATGCCAACGAACAAAACTAATTCTGAATCGCGCAAAATTTTCGCAGATGCCGCAATGTTCGCTTTGAATTCTGGCTGGGCTGTCCGTTTCAGGAAATCGATATACGTTGTTTCGTCCGACATGTCCACGTTGATTTTTGTTCGCTCTTGCGCGTACATCTGCAACTTCACTCGAAACTCGGAAAAACCGCTACAATCAAATTTACGGCAAAAACGCAGAATCGTAGTAGTACTAACGTGCGTGCCCTCTGCTAAATCGCGAATTCGCATATAAGTGACGGTGTCCAAATTAGTCGCAATATAATTATAAATAGCCATTTCTGTATCATTTAGTTCAATCGTTTTATCTAAAAAAAGCATTTTCCTGCCTCCGATCTTCTTTGTATGGCTATTTTATCATGATAGCGCTAGATGTGACAAGGTGTTACACAAAAGGAACAAATTCCAACTTCAAAAATCCTTAACAAATGCTCGCGAATTAATAGCTATTTTTTCATTTTCAGCCTATACTATGGAAGAAGAAAGCGTTATACAAAACATAATCAAATCTTAAATATATTGGAGGAAAAAATGATGTCTAAAGGTATTAAAATCGCTACAATCGGCGGTGGCTCAAGTTATACTCCCGAATTAATTGAAGGCTTCATCAAACGTCACAAGGAACTCCCAGTACGTGAACTTTGGCTTGTCGATGTGCCAGCTGGTAAGGAAAAACTCGAAATCGTTGGTAATTTAGCAAAACGGATGGTTGAAAAAGCTGGCGTGGATATGGAAATTCATTTGACAATGGATCGTGAGGAAGCGTTGAAAGATGCGGATTTCGTAACGACACAATTACGCGTGGGACAATTGGATGCGCGTGTGAAAGATGAACGTATTCCGAACTCGCACGGTGTTGTTGGTCAAGAAACGAATGGTCCTGGTGGTATGTTTAAAGCATTCCGGACGGTTCCTGTTATTCTTGATATTTGTAAGGATATGGAGCGTCTTTGTCCGAATGCATGGTTGATTAACTTTGCAAATCCTGCTGGAATGGTGACAGAAGCCGTGTTGCGTTACAGTAATATCAATAAAGTAGTTGGCTTATGTAACGGCCCAATCGGCATTGAGAAAAATATTGCGGACATTTTAGGTGTGGATCATACGGAGATTTATGTTGAGTTTGTCGGTTTGAATCACATGGTTTTCGCGAAAACAGTTTATAAAGATGGCGAAGATGTAACGGCTGAGGTTGTGACTAAAATGACCGAGGGCGAATCTGGCTCCACATTGAAAAATATCAATGCGACTGGTTGGGACGCAACATTCTTACGTACTTTAAACATGATTCCAATCGATTACTTGCGCTATTATTGGCAAACGCGTACGCAGCTGGAAGATCAACAAGCGGCGTATGAAAAACACGGGACACGTGCAGAAGTCGTAAAACGCGTCGAAGCGGAACTTTTCGAGTTGTATAAAGATGTGAATTTGACAGATAAGCCAAAACAATTGGAGCAACGCGGTGGTGCTTACTACAGTGAGGCGGCGTGTAACTTGATTAACTCGATTTATAATGACAAACGGGATATTCAAATCGTTAATACGCGTAACAACGGCGCGATTCTGGATATTGATCCCGAGTCCGCGATTGAAACGAACTGCGTGATTACGCGTCAAGGTCCGATTCCACTCGCAAGCGGTCACCTTCCTGTGGCGATTAATGGGATTATCCAGCAGATTAAGACAGTGGAACGTTTGACAGTTGACGCAGCGGTAACTGGAGATTACGATAAAGCTTTGTTAGCTTTGACTGTGAACCCTCTCGTACCAAGCGATACGGATGCTCGTGTGTTACTTGATGAATTACTTGAGGCGCATAAAGAACATTTACCACTATTCTTCAATAATAAATAAGTTGATTCTAGGCGAGGCGTTTTCTACAAACACCTCGCCTGTTTTTTCGCGAAAATGAAATCCGAACAAAATTAACGTTCACTTGCCTCCACATAAAATGTAAAATAATACGCTCAAACATATCATGATTTTATAGAAAAACCATATAATTTTGACAATTCCGTGAACACTTGCAAATACCCTATCTTTTTACGAACTGGAGCAGTATACTATATTGGAATGACATTATTTAGAAAACGGGGGTTCTCATATGGTACAAACCATTTTGAAGCATGTCGAAGAAAATATAGACAATATCGTTCGCTATTGGGTCGCCACTTATTATACGAAAACCGATGAGTATGAACAACGAAAAGAATATGATGGTTTTCTCAGCACTCGAACACAGGAAGTCACGCAACTCTTTCACACAACCTACCAGCAGTTGAAACAAAACTATTTAAATACTTCTCTTTTTCAAAATGTCGGCGAAGACTGTAAAGATATCGGAACACCATTAGTAGAAACAGTAGGTAACTTGCACCTTGTTTTTACTTCCACACTGGAGTATCTTTCTCAACAACTTCAACAAAATACATTCACGTGTTCTAACACCGCACTATGCCAGTACACCTTACTTTTACGGAAAGTAGAGATTCAAGTCGAGCAAGATTTAATTCTTGGATACATGAAATAATGGTCTATTTTAACGTCTAGTTTCCTCTATCTTACAGACTTGGCTTTATAGACCAACTTTTAGACATCAAATGAAACCAGTAAGTTTCTATTTACTGGTCTCATTTGACATGCCTATATATCTTAAATTCTAGACATTTGATAGCATGAAGAAAACAAACCTTATTTAATCAAAGTCTCGGACTTTTATTTTATGGTACGCTCCTCGAACTAGCTCGTCGTTTCCAATTGGGCCATAATCCATACTAATTTCAACAGCACCCTTACGTTTCACTGTACCAAAATAGCTTAAATTATCTAGGAATACATTATCTTCTATCAAGTTTCTCTGCAAAAGGACTAATATCTTTTGGACTTCTTTAATTTTTTCATTACAGTCATAAAATGATATCTTTTTCTCTACCTCAACTTTATGAACAATCTCATTTCTTATTTCTGATAAATCCTGAATAATTTTCTTATTTGGCACTTCTATTTCAAAATATTCTTTCATAAGTTTTCCATAAAGTTTATGCAACGGGGGCGAGCTAACTTCATAAAATAACGCCCTCAACATAGGTTCCTTTGTTATGAAAAACTCCTTCACTCCTAATTCTGCCGCAGTGCTTAGTAATAAATATTTGCTTTCTAAGTCTGTATTATTTTTAGCTAACCTTAAAAATTTAAATGCTTTCAACGGTTGCCAATCCTCATTCATCACTTTATTAATATGGTTTGTATTTTCAGAACATATAGCTATATAACTTTCAATTATACCTGTTGGGTCCGAAAAATATTCTGGTATCGTACAATGAGCAACACTATCTTGATAGTCAAACACAACTTCAAACACTGTCATATCAAACATTTTTTCACTATGATTTAGAATAAACTGTAATTTATCTGTATGTTTATTATAATATTCTACTACTATTCTTTGAGCATCTTTTAAAGACTTTTCGTCGTCTTCCCCCAAGTTACTCCAAAATGATTCTGCAAATTCTGGATAATCTTCCTCTGATTTAAGGTTCCTCCATTCTTCTTGTATAGAAACTAATTTTTCTTTCAACTCATCTGATATTCTCACTTTTATCTCAAACGTAACTTGATTATCTTCTGTGTAAAATTAATTTGTGCATGATCATCTGTTTCAAAATCGATTGCATACATTCTCTCTCTTTCTTCTGAAAAAATTTTTCCACATTTCCCAACTAGTCTCATTACGACCGTTTCCATCTCATTCACCTCATGTATTAATTTACTAACAAAATCAAGAAATCACAGTTGATGCTATAAAACCTTGGAGCTTCATCTCCTTTGATATTAATGTGAACTCCTATATATTGTCTATGTCAAATAGTGTATCACATGAGCAACATGTTTCAAAATTCATTTCCGGATATTTTGGGACGCGATTTCGATTCTTTTATAGAAGAAAGAGCTGATACGTAAGGAAAATCCTTAGATTCCCAAATGTACCAACTCTTTCTTTTGCAATTACTTCATAAATTTTATTATATCTTGTTCAGTTCTGGCATCAATTAAAGCCGATATTACTTTTCCGTTTTTTTACTTTCGCAAGGTACGGTATTCTTTCTACACCATATTCATCCAATACTTTATCAAAATCTTCATCTTCTCTGTGCTCATCTGTATTGTAATAGAGTACCTTTATTTCCTTTTCTTTTACTACGCTATCAAGCTTTGGATGGAATTTTTGACAATATGGACATGTTGGTCTTCCGAAGTATACATATGTCGCTTCTTGTTTCTCCTCTTTTAATAATGACGTTATTTCATCCGATTTTTTTATTTCTACAATTCCTGCATCACTGCACCCTGCTAATACAACCATTAATATGACTGTTATTACAATTATTAAATTCTTCAATTTAAACTCCCTTTTCTATATGTCTAATTATTTTTATAGAAGTACAAAATGGCGCAAGTCAATAATCAAAAATATTACCTTTGCTGTTGTATAAATAAAGCTAATTGCACAACCTATATCAATCCATTTTTTTGTACTCTGTTTGTTTTTTCTATTCGAAATAAATACATAGGCAGCTAAAATAACTCCTAATGGAATAATCACTGATAATATCAATAAAATGATTCTCCATGTTATTGTTTTGTCCATAGCTTAAAAATCACCATTCCGTTTCTATAATGATCCCATCCATTCCCAAGTGTACATGCCATACATGAATATCGGAATACTTAAGAACATTATTATATTAGCCACAATTAGTACCTTGGACTTGACTGCCATTGCAAAGCCAAAACCAAGCGCAGATAATGGTACGCTTGTAATAAATAACAATGGTAATAATGATGTTGGTGATACCCAGTCTTGAAAAGCGGTACTTGGTAAATAGGAACATATACTTAGGAAAACACAGCTAGCTGACATTATTTTCAATGTCTTTTCACTTCTTTTATTCATAATTATGCCCAAGGTTTACATGGAGCATGCTTGAAATAGGTTTTAACTGCATACGCCGCCAACCTTTCCTTCCATTTCATTTTTTTTTGCGTACTGATCAATTCTTTTAATTAACGTCTTATCGCACGAACATGCAAAGTATCCTCTATCAGCGTAGCACAAATCATGTGATTTACAAATTGAATCTAAGTAATCTATCGGTCTGCCACCACCATGTTTTGGTCCACACCAATTCCCATATACTTTCCAACCTCTCGCTTGTACTCCTCCATCAGCACCAGCTTGCTGGCTTTGACTAAATTGATTAAGCTCATCAGCTACTTCTGCTGTTATTTCTGATGCCCCACTGTCAGCCAATTTTTGGCTATCCACCATTACATTACCGTCCTCACCAGATATCAAATATGGTTCTAACTCTTTTTCTACCTGTTCATACTCAGCTTGAATTTCTGGATCGATCGTCTCATCTGCTGGTTCAATACTCATTGTTTCATTTTGACTAAACGCTATTGTTTTACCTTCATTATCATACGCAGTGACTCTACTAAAATATGCATTGTTCCCTGCATAGTTATTACTATTTAATGCATAAACCTCACTTGGGGCAAGAGACAAATCTTTTCCAGTGTTATCCATGTGAAGAATGCCTTTTCCCTCTGCAATTTCAGCTTTCGTTGGCCAGATGAACTGATTTTCTGAATGCCATTCAGTGTTTTTCTTCACATCATATGCAATATAGTTTAATCCATTGAAAATCCAAAATTTATACCCAGCAGCTAGAACCATTTCATCCCAATAAACATCTATTAGTCCGTCCTCTTGATTAATACCTGCCGCTGAAATAGTTAGATTTGACATGCTATCGAAAGGCATGGTCGTTGTTCCAGCATCAGAAACCGGACTTTCACTATTTTCAAATACCGCAACTACACGAGTATAATAGAATAGACGGTCACTGTAGTTCACACTGGGGTTCGCCTTGTTCGCTGCTGTATATGTTCTCATAGGGTCCATTGGTACTTCACTACCTGTGCCATCTACATGCAATTGATAACGTCCATTTGCAATTTCTTGGTCAGATGCCCATAATTTCTTCCCTTTGGTACTCCAGTTCGTTGTTTTACCTACGTTTACGTATTGGTAGTTAAACCCGTTGAACAGCCCAACTTTATAGGAAATGGCATCCGCAACTGGTTGCCAACTGACATCCAAATACCCTTTACTTGCATCCTCTTCTGAACGATAACTCGTTACCGTCGGTTTTGCCATTTGCTCGATTGGCATCGTCGCATCCGTGATATCCGATGTTGGACCGTCTCCCCATGGGTAAACAGCTAGAATACGCACGATGTATTTCTTCTGGTTACGTAAGCCAAACGTACTTCCTGCTTGGTAGCCGTTTTCATATAATGCACGTGGATCACTCGCAAATTCTACACCTTTGCCATCTTGGTGGAACTTGTATTGTTTATTCGCTATTTCCGCTTGTGTTGGGAATATATTCTTTCCTTTGGTTGACCAATTAGTCACATTCCCTGTATTAAAATATTCGTAGTTGTAGCCATTCCCGATGACTACTTTATAATCAATAGCACCTGGCACTGCTTGCCAAGTAATATCCATATGCCCCGTTCCCGTTCCTGCACCACTCGATGTCGTTTTGATGGTCGATTTCTCTGGTTTCGCTGGTAACGTTTCTGGTGGCATCACGGCTTCTGTAATATCCGATGTTGGCCCATCGCCACTCGTATACGTCGCTAAAACGCGCACAATATATTTCTTTTGACAGCGCAATGTCCACGTCGTCCCTGCTTTGAAGGTATTCTCGTATAGCTGCGTCGGATCATTCGCAAATTCGGTTCCTTTTCCATCGGTATGGAAGCGATACAATCCCTTGTCTAACTCTGCTTTGGTAGGAAAAATACCTTTGCCTTTCGTCGTCCAGGATGTCACATTTCCTACCGTAAAATACTCGTAGTTATAGCCGTTTCCAATAATCACTTTATAACCCGTTGCGCCTGGCATCGCTTTCCATGACAAGTTCATCGCACCTGTCCCTGTTCCAACACCATTCGACACGGTTTTAATCGTTGCATTTTCTGGTTTCTCTGGCGCAACGCTTCTCGTTCTTCTTACGGTATCATAGTAAGGATCTTTCCAATCCCATCTTCCTTCACGGAAGGTACTTCTGTCTCTTCCACCGCTGTCACTTGTGCATCTTGTTGTTCCTCATTTTCAGTTGGTTCCTCGACAACTTCTGTTGTTTCTGTTGGTGGTACGCCTTGTTCCGCATGCGGTTCATATGCTGGAATCGTAGACACGATCATCGCAATGGCGATCATGACTAATAGTACTCGTGATAGTCCCTTTTTCATCTTGTTAATCCCCTTTTCTGTTTGTAATTGTGCTCCTTGCTACTAGCAATACAGCTCAACTAAAATGTAGCATATTATACATGGGGAAGCAATATCTTTTTTCTTATATATGTAAATATGGGAGAACCATTGTCGCGCATTTCTCCCATTAATCCACTAGAAAACCTTGCTAATATTGGGTTCATCTAAAACTTTCGACTCCTAGTTATGACACTTCAAAAAACATGGAAACGCCACACATTAAAAATAGTGCCCAAACTTATTTTTATGTCGAAACGTACACAATATCGTCATATTTTTGTTCATTTTTTAACACTATTTAATGCCATTTTACTGTATAATAAGTGTATAAGATAACTTAGGAGTGAACACACAATGTATAAAAAAATGACCACAACTGCCCTCGTTACATCCGCTCTAATGCTTGTCCTTCCTGCAAGTCTTGCCCACCATTCGGCAAAAGCGAAAACCATTCCGCATAAGAATAAACTTGCGATTTCTGGCAGTGATCGTATTAAAGGTATTTCTTTGCATGCGCACCGGTATTTCATTGAGAAGCATAGCGATTTTGATCCAATGATGCCACCGATTTCTTTAACTGCGTATGATGATGACAATCATATGGATTTAACAAATTCCATTTTCGTGACTGAAAATGATGTGGATACACGTAAAGTTGGGACGTATCATGTAACGTATCGCGCCATTGCTGGTGATGGTCGTTGGAAAGAGCGTCGCGTGGAAGTGAATGTCGTTGCGAGACCGATTATCGAAGTGGAAGATGCCACCATTACTCGTGGAAAATTTTTCGATTATTGGACGAATGTATCTGCGTTTGATGAACTTGCTGGTGATATTCGAATTTTCTTACACGTGAAAAGTAGTGATTTAAATTCGGATGTTCCTGGCAAATATTTCGTAACGTATACGGCTTCGAATTTTTACGGGTTTACGACGGAAAAAACAATTTATGTAACGGTGAAATAGCAAAGAGTTTGAGTGCGCGTCCTAATTAGGAACGATACTCAAACTCTTTTTATTATATTTTTTCTATTGGGGAGTTCGTCATTTTATAGTCTAGTGTCCCCGGTTGTTGCTTTTTTACGAACAGTGATTTTAACGCGCTGAATAGTAGGCTAATGATGTAGGATAGGATGAAAATGATAATGCTCATGAGCGGAATGGCCCACGATAGGTGATTTTCTATTGGCATTATTTCTGCGAAGAATCGTGTGACGTAGCGCAGTACGATGAGATGTACGAAATAGATGAAGAAGATGTGTGGTGTGATGCTACGCGATATTTTTTTGTAAGCCTTGATTCTGGATTTGGATTTTTGTGAACAGCATGAAGAGTGAAATAGCTCCGATAACAACGAAAATGGATAGGTAGTCATAGAAGTAGAGTGGTTTAAAGCTGATTTCTTTGATATTACCGATCGCCCAATTGGTGAAAATATAAATCGCTGCTGTGCTAAGTGCGAAGGTTACGAACCAGATTATTTTTTTAAATCGGGATAGGATGGTTTTTGGTAAGCTGTAGCCAAGGATGAAATAGCCAAGGTAGAGTACGCAACTGAATACATTAGCGATAACCATGTCGGTTCCTCGGAATGCGAAAAAGGCTTCGAATAGTCCAATCGCTAGGAACAATAGGCCGAGAATGAAGAAAGCTACTTCGCCGATTTGTTTTCGGATAAAGATGAGTAGTGGCGCTAGAATTTGCAAACCAATAAACATTGGCATGAACCAGAGATGTCGGCCTAGATTGTTTAGGAATAGGTTGTCGAATGACCCCCATAATCCGCCGTCTTTTACGAATTGGATAAAGCCGTTCCAGCCGCCTGCATTTAGAAATTCAAATACTTCGTAGAGCACCATCCAAACGAGTGTTGGAATGATTAGACCTAATGTTAGTTTTTTGAAGTAGGTTTTTAGATTTTTGCTCTTGCGCAACGTAAAGTAGCCACTTAATAGTACGAATAGTGGCACAGCGGTGCGCGATATCGAATCGTAAAAATTGGCGATAGCAAAGTTTGTGTTCATTTTAGCGGCGTTTCCAAGTAGATATGTGGCTGATACGTGGATGATTATTACCATTAAAATCGATAAGCATCTTAACAAATCCAGATTGTCTTTTCTCTCCATTTCGATCTTTTCTCCCTTTTCGCAGTTCTGTATTTGATAATGATATATGTAAAATTTTTTGCATGTGATTTCTACCTTTAGAATACTACATATTAGGAAAATACTCAATTTTTACATAAAAAACTTGCGTTCGTTTATTTCAACGCAAGTTTTTTCACATTATACAAGGGCTAGTTTATCGATAAATATGTGAGCATTGTCGTGTTTTCTGAGTACTGTTACTGGCCATTCATCTGTCACTTTTTCTCCTAGTAAATGAGAGATTGCGGTTTGTTTTTTCTCACCGTTTGCAACTAGGATGGCTGTTTTTGCTTCGAGGATGTGCTTTATGCCCAGCGTGATGCCTTTTGTGCGGTCGACTTCTTTTGTGAAGTATTTTTGTCCGACGTTTTGTGTGGTGCTGTCAAGGTCGATGATGTGGGCGTGGTTTTCGAAGCTGACGCCTGGTTCGTTGAAGCCGAGATGACCGTTGACCCCTACGCCGAGTAGGATGAGTTCGAGTCCGTCGCGCTTTTTGATAAACAGGTCTGCTGCGCGGCATTCGCCTTCGAGTTCTGTGGACTTGGCGTGGAAGTAGTGGTAATGTGATGAATCGATTTCAGCTGGGCCAAATAGTTCGGTTTTGAGGTAGTTCAGGCAGCTTCCTTCGTCGTCTCCGTCTAAGCCTACCCATTCGTCAAGCTCTACAAAATAAGCTTTTTGCAAGTCGATTTCACCAGATTTGTGGGCGGCAACGAGTCGGCGTAATGTGCCAACTGGCGTGTCCCCTCCGGCAAAACAGTATAGGCTTTCTGGTGCTTGTTTGAATGTTTCGATGACAAGCTCTGTTGCTGCGTCACTCATCGTTTCATAATCTGGTAGTACTTTCAAATTTAATGCGTTCATCTTGGTTCCATCTTCCTCTCTTTATTTATTGAATTGTGGTAAATACGCTTGGTGTGCCTCGAGTAACTCATCTAAAAGTTGGTGTGCAATCTCATCACTTGGCACGAGTGGGTTGATGGTCATCGCGAGTAATGCTGTGTTGTAATCGCCTGTCACCGCGGCTTCTGCAGCTAGACGCTCGAACGACTTAATGGACTGGACGAGGCCGTTTACTGCGATTGGAAGTGGACCGGTTGTTAGTGGAATTGGGCCTTGACGGGTAATCACACAGTTTACTTCGACGGCGGAATCCGGGTCAATCCCAGTAATAGCACCATTGTTGCGTGTGTTCACGGTTTGGATGTCTCGCTTATCATTATAAATGGAATGGATTAAATTGCAAGCGGCTTCACTGTAATAGGCTCCTCCGCGTTGTTCGAGTTGCTTCGGTTTTTCGGCCAGATCGAGATTTTTATATAGCTCGAAAAGTTCAGTCTCGACGCGTTTCACGACTTCTGCTCGGGTTCCTTCTTTGGCAACGGCGGCTTTTTGTTCGGCGAGCATGATGGAAGTTTGGTAGTAATAGCGTAAATAGCCGATTGGGACCATGCCGAGCGTATTTAAAAATAGCGGGTCCCAGCCGACGTCTGCGATATTTTTTAGGGAGATGCCGTCTTCGTTTTTTTGTCATTTTTTCCATAACGGTGGGTGTGACGTTTTGGCCGTCGAGATAGATGTTTTTAGCGAAGACCATGTGGTTGAGGCCTGCGAATTCGACGTAGATGCGTGATGTGTCGACGCCGAGTTCTTTCGCGATGCCTTTTTCGATGCCGATTGGACCGTTGCATAATCCGACGACTTTCGTGATATTGCTGTAGCGCAACACGGCTTCGGTGACCATTCCTGCTGGATTTGTAAAATTGACAAGCCAGGCGTCTGGGCATAGGCGCTCGATGTCACGGCAAATGTCGAGGATAACTGGAATCGTCCGCAATCCTTTGAAAAGTCCGCCGGGGCCGTTTGTTTCTTGTCCGATAACATCGTATTTTAGTGGAATACTTTCGTCTAGCATCCGGGCTTCGAGACGCCCAACGCGAAATTGTGTCGTTACAAAATCGGCGTCTTTTAGAGCTCTTTCGCGATCCATAGTGAGGTGAATCTGAATTGGGACGCCAGCTTTTTCGACCATTCGTTTTGCCAATGCGCCTACGATTTCTAGTTTTTCACGGCCTTCTTCGACATCAACGAGCCATAATTCGCTGATTGGTAATTCGTCGTAGCGGCTGATGAAGCCTTCGATTAGTTCGGGTGTGTAGCTTGAACCACCACCAATTGTCGCGATTTTCAATGATTTTTTCATGCTTTAGGACTCCTAACTTTTTCATTAGTTAAGGCTTGTTCTTCTTTATATTTCTGCGCATCCCAGACTTTGAAAAACGGCCAGTAGATGAGCATAGCAACGAGGATATTGATGATTTGCATGATGGAGCCGGAGATTTTGCCGCCGGTTGCTAGGAAGCCACTGATGATTGGCGGTGTGGTCCACGGAAGCGCGATGCCGGCTGGTTTTGCGACAAGGCCGGATTCCATGCCGAAATAGGTCATGATCACGAGAAGTACTGGTGTAAGCACGAATGGAATGATGAAATAGGGATTCAAAACGATTGGAACACCGAAAACGATTGGTTCGCTGATGTTAAATACGCTCGCTGGTCCGGAAATTTTGGCGAGCTGCTTCATTTGCTTACTTTTCGCGCGCCAGAATAGTAGGATAACGAGGCCTAGCAAAGCGCCTGTTCCGCCGGGCACAATCCAAAGTTCGTAAAATTGTTGCGTAACGATGTTCGGTAATTCTTTGCCGGCTTGGAATGCAGCACGGTTTTCGTCCATATTGGCGAGCCAAACGGGATTTGTGAAGGCGCCGATGATGGCGTCACCGTGTAAACCAATGCTCCAAAGTAGCGCAATGATGATAACGGTTACAATCATGCCTGGTAATGTGCTACCGATGTAATGCATGGGGATTCCGATGACTGTCGAAATGATTTCATTGATGCTTGAAAATGGCGTTAATTCAATGAGTAGGCGTAATATCCAGACCGTGGTAATCGTGATAAATCCTGGAATCAGGGCAATAAACGATTTTCCGACGGCTTCTGGTACGCCATCTGGCATTTTGATAACCCAGTTTTTCTCGAAAATAACGCGGAAAATCTCTGTGGCACCGAGGGCTATAACGATTGCGACGAACAGACCTTGACTCCCGGTAAGAATCGTTGGGATGACACCGCCAACATCGTATGCCGTTTTGCTACCTTCTGGTGTGAAGGACGTGATTTGCGGAATCGTTAGGATAAAACTAACAAGCGCAACCGCTCCGCTCATCAATGGATCTGCTGTTTTATATTTCTCGGCAAGCCGGTAAGCGACGCCAAAACAGGCTAAAATCGCCATAATATTGTAGGAAGCTTCGACGGGATAACCGAGCTTGACCTGCCACTCGGAACCAAAAATATTCGCCATAAAGTCTTCGTAACCTGGAATCGGCAAATATTGAATAATCATAAAAACAGAACCAATAATTAAAAAAGGGCATGGCTAACATGATACCGTCACGAACCGATGCTAAATGCCGTTGCGCCGATAATTTCGCTGCGACTGGCGCCAAACGATTTTCTAAAAATGCGTAAAACTTATTCATTGTCTTTTCTCCTCACCTTTTTAAATTATAAAGACTATAACTCACTTCGTTTACTTCAAAAAATCACAAAAAAAGATAGCGCTTTCTTGTTTTCATTATAGTATGCGCCAATTCGAATTGATATAGCGCGCCACCATTTAGAAAAGCGTTTGCAAAGATGAAATTTGTGTCGTGAAAGTAACAGGTTGTAACGTAAGATGTTATATGCTAGACTTTTGATTGTAGGCTAATTCATATAGGAGGTCGAAACGTTGTGCTATTTTTGGATAAAACGCCTGAATTGAGCGATGTGGACATGATGATTTACAAGTATGTCACTGCCAATTTAGACAAAGTGAGTTTGATGCGGATTCGCGATTTAGCGGATGCAACACATGTTAGTACAGCGACGATTTTACGATTTTGCCGTAAGTTTGAATGCAGTGGTTTTTCGGAGTTTCGGGTGCGTTTACGGATGTATGCGGAACAATCGAGTGCTACGCAGGTGGACTTGGCGGATGAAACAACATATATTGATTTTTTGAAGCGAACATCACAGGCGGAATTTAAGTCGCGAATTGCGCAAGCCGCTGAATTATTGAAAGATGCGGAGCTGGTCTTATTTGTGGGTGTCGGTTCGTCTGGCATTGTCGCAGAATATGGCGCGCTGTATTTTTCCTCGTTATTTACGCTCGCTCTGCACATTGAAGACCCGCTGAATCACCCGTTCAATCACCTTTCTAAAGGGCTTTCTGGGAAACTGTGCATCATCGCGGTCTCGGTCTCCGGCGAAACGAGTGAAGTCATTAAATATATTCAACATATCAACGCCCACCAATGCAAAATTCTCTCCATCACAAATAGTGAGAAGTCAACGATCGCACGACTTTCCGACGTTAACATTCCGTACTATATTCATCGCGAAACGTATCAAGGCGCCGATATTACATCCCAACTTCCGGCGCTTTACACGGTAGAATGTATCGCACGGGAAATCAGGCGTAAACTGGATAGTGAAGCGAAATAACATGAAAAAGAAAGGATTTAATCACATGAAAAAATGGATACTTGGCATTGGATTACTTCTTCTCGTTTTGGCGGGATGTAGCAATTCAAAAGCCTCAGAAAAAGAACTCGAAAATCTGCCAAATCTCTCTGGGGAAACCGCCTTAATTCTCGTTCATGGGACTGGTGGCAGCACGGGTACGTTTGACGGTTTCAGTGACACGTTTATCGATGACTATAAGCTCTCTAATGAGCGGATTAAACTTGAGATTGGAACGGATGGCAAACTCACCTATCAAGGTGTATTTACTAAAAATGCTAAACATCCCATTGTTCAAATTGGGTTTGAAGATAGTATCGATGCGACCATTGAGGAGCAAACAGATTGGCTTCGCATCGCCATGCAGGATCTCGAAAAACGTTATCACTTTGCTACATTTGATGGCGTTGGGCATTCGAATGGTGGGCTGGTCTTGTCCACTTACTCGCAAAAATATGCCAAGACAACGCCGACACTCGAGCGTTTGGTTGCGATTGGTGCGCCGTATAATGATTTAGATGCGGAGGATAATGATGGGGATTTGGCGTTTGACAATGTTCCTGTGACGACGCCTCTTTTGAAAACATATAAGGATAAGCGCGCTAAAATTGATTCCGATTTGCTCGTCCTATCCATTGCTAGCGACATTGATGATGGTAGTTTTTCTGACGATATCGTCCCGGTTCTGAGCGCTTTGGGGTCGCGCCTTATTTTTAAAGATACGGCTAAAGTTTACTTGGAAAGCTATTATAAGGGAGCTGAATATGACCACCGAACGATGTATGCGAACCCCAATATCCAGAAAAAAGTGGCCTGGTTTTTGTACACGTACAAGGATGATAAAAAAGAAGTTGAACTTGCTCATAGCTAAAAAAATGACGCTGCATCTAAGGCAGCGCCATTTTTCTATTCGTTTAAAAATTTTTCTAAAACCATTCCACCTGCGCCTTGAGCCACTATTTCATAGGACTCTTTCGCTGGATGAATGGTTGTTTTTATTTTTGGAAAGGCTTTAAGTCGTTCTTCCACGGTGCTTTTGACGTCCTCGAAAAATGTCGCTTTTGGGACCAGGGTTCCGCCACAAACAACAGTGTCGGGTTGGGTCGTCAAAATCAGGTTGGATAAAGCGATGCCATAATAGTAAGCCGCATTTTTCAGAATTTCTTGGCACATCGGATCGTTCTGTTCTAGCGCTTGAAAAATCGTGAAGTAATCGATCTCATCTGGATTTCCGACGAGATTCGCCAACATAGACTCCTTCCCCTGCTTCAAATCGTGCTGAATTTTAGCCTTAATCGCTGGTAAGGAGCTGTACGTATGAAGGCAACCGTAAGAACCGCAATAACAGCGTGAACCGTTCGTGTCAATAATCGTGTGCCCAAATGCGTTCGTCATCCCATTACTTCCTGATGTCACAACGCCTGCCACAATCTCTGCGCTACGAATTTCAATATCGCACGTCGTCAGTAAAAAGCGTTCGCTCGTCTGCCAATAATGGACGCGATATTCCGCGAGCGCCGCAAAATTCACACCACTTCCAACCATGATATAGGTCGGGATTTTAGCGGCTAAATAATGTTCAATATCACTCGGCGTCACATCGGTATTCTGGTTCACCTGATCGAATAAGTCATCGATGGAAATACCAATCCCAAGAATTTCAGCAATTTGTTTCTCATGTTCGCTCAGCAAATCCAGCAATTGTTCCACAAACATATCGAGCGTTCTATAAATGGAAGTCTTCGCACCCATTTTGATTTTCTTATGCCCAATCTCTTTCAAATTGAGGTCAGAAAGCACAATCGTCGAGTAAATATTGGTGACTTCGATGCCAATTAAATACGATTTCCCTGGATTAATACGGTATAAAACCGGTTTTCTTCCTCCTGTTGAAGCACCTAATTCACCGCTATTAATCAGATCATTTTTACTCAGTTCATCGAGCAAGCGCGCACATGTAGCTGGCTTCATCCCCGTCTCCGTAAGCAATTCTTCCACCGTGATGGACGTGTGCTTTCGTATCAAATTATATAGAATCTTCAACTTCTTAATTTTTGAATTCTGCGTTGTTCGGAACGCCCCCAACATATTGCTTCCCACGGCCACGACCTCCTCTGTATAGTAAAAATGTATCAAATACCCAACAAAAAAGCAATTCCCGACTCTTTTTATCAAAATGAAAAAAAAGTTATTTACTTTCTATTTCATCCGTGTTAAGATTATCCTGAAAGCGCTTTTACAATAACATTTTGTAAAAGCCTAATGATTTCGAGGAGGAAATAACATGCATAAAACAGAACAAATTAATGAAGCTCTTACTTATATTCAAGGATTAACAGCTGTGAAACCAACGATTGGGATTATTTTAGGATCAGGGCTTGGTCCATTTGCTGACACAATTGAGGATGCGATTCATATTCCGTACAACGATATTCCTCATTTTGCAAAGTCCGCTGCGGTTGGCCATGCAAACGAGCTTGTTATCGGTCAAATTGGTGGCAAAAATATTGTAGCGATGAAAGGTAGATTCCACTACTACGAAGGGTTCCCGCTGGATGAAGTGACTTTCCCAGTTCGTGTTATGAAAGCGCTTGGCGTGGAGAAATTGATTATTACGAATGCTTGTGGCGCGGTGAATACAGACTTTAATCCTGGTAATTTGATGTTGATCACGGACCATATTAATCTTACGGCAAATAATCCGTTGATGGGACCGAACAATCCGGAACTTGGTGTGCGTTTCTTGGACGTTTCAGAAGTGTATAGTAAGCGATTACGCGGGATTGTAAAAGACGTGGCAACGGATCAAAGCGTGACTTTGCGCGAAGGTGTTTACGCTTGGTGGACTGGTCCGACATATGAAACGCCGGCAGAAATTCGGATGATTCGTGGTTTTGGAGCGGATGCGGTTGGAATGTCAACGGTGCCAGAAGCATTGATTGCTCGCCATGCTGGTATTGAAACGGTTGGTATCTCTTGCTTGACGAACATGGCGTGTGGTATTTTGGATCAACCGCTTAGTCACGATGAAGTAATTGAGACAGCCGAACGTGTCAAAGCAACTTTCTTAAAACTCGTTGCCGAAATTATTTCTCGTTTCTAATCACGGTTTCTTTTTATCATATCGAAAATAAGTTTTTATAATTTGGAGGGAGAACATCATGGGGATTGAAACGCGTCTTCGCTTTATGTCATTTTTGCAGTACTTTATTTGGGGGAGCTGGCTGATTACGCTCGGTTCTTATATGATTAACACACTTGGTTTTTCGGGCGTTGAGGTTGGAATTGTTTATAGTTCTAAAGGAATCGCGGCTGTGATTATGCCTACCTTGATGGGGATTGTGGCGGATAAATGGATCAAAGCGAATTACTTGTACACGGCTTGTCATGTTATCTGTGCCGGGGCGCTGTTTTATGCGGCTACTGTGTCGGACCCTACCGTGATGTTCTGGGTAATGTTAGTAAACGCGATGTTCTTCATGCCTACGCTTGCCTTATCTAACACGGTTTCCTACTATTGTCTGGAGAAAGCTGGACTCGATACCGTGACGAATTTCCCACCGATTCGGGTTTTTGGAACAGTTGGTTTTATTATTGCAATGTGGACAATCAGCTTTGCGGGGCTTGAGCTTAGTAACATACAACTCTATATCGCGGCTGGCGCGTCTCTCCTACTTGCGCTTTATTCTCTAACGATGCCGACCATTCCAACGACGAACAAAAAGAAAAATCAGGGCTGGGTCAGTATGCTTGGTTTGAATGCTTTTGTCCTTTTTAAAAAGCCGAAAATGGCGGTATTCTTCCTATTTGCGATGTTGCTTGGCGCAGTTTTACAGATTACAAATACGTTTGGTAACCCGTTTTTACACGATTTCGGCTTGAATCCAGCGTTTGCGGATAGCTTGGTCGTAAAATATCCGTCGATTCTGTTGTCTGTTTCGCAAATGGCGGAAGTTGTGTTTATCTTGGCAATTCCGTTCTTCTTGAAACGTTATGGCATTAAAACAGTGATGTTGGTCAGCATGATTGCGTGGACGCTGCGCTTTGGTCTGTTTGCATTCGGCGATCCGTCTCCATTTGGTACGGTATTGCTGCTGCTTTCGATGATTGTTTACGGCTGTGCATTTGATTTCTTCAACATTTCCGGTGCTATTTTCGTAGAACAGGAAGTAAGTAAAGATATTAGAGCGAGTGCGCAAGGTTTATTTATGACGATGGTAAATGGTGTCGGTGCTTACGTTGGTGCGATTTTGAGTGGCATGGTTGTCGATTATTATACGATTGATGGCGTAAAAGATTGGCAAACCATCTGGCTTATTTTCGCGGCTTATACGCTGATTCTGGCGATCGTCTTCCAGTTTACGTTCCACTACAAACATGAACCTGAGAAAATGAAAGATTTAGAGATTACGCATTGATAAAAAAAGCATGATATCAGTAGCTCAAAATTAGGAGCCGGCTGGTATCATGCTTTTTTTACTTCTCTCGTACAACGAGTACATCACAAATCGCGTGTTGTAATACGTATGCGGAGACACTTCCCAGTACGATTTTTTCAATGCGGTTGAGGCCTGTTGCACCGCAAATCAAAACATCCGCGTCGAATTCGGCGGGAATATCACGGGCG
The DNA here is from genome assembly GCF_000525855.1 of Listeria cornellensis FSL F6-0969. Classification (GTDB taxonomy): domain Bacteria; phylum Bacillota; class Bacilli; order Lactobacillales; family Listeriaceae; genus Listeria_A; species Listeria_A cornellensis. Next base: position 59,828 of record NZ_AODE01000007.1, on the reverse strand, counting down.
AGTAGAGTTTTCGGATTTCCAACTTCTAGAAACGTACGTACCTGATTAATTCCAGCTTCTTCGGCTAACTTCTTATATTCGGCAAGCCTTGCGGTTGATTCTTCATGCGCTGCTTTTTCCAATCCGCCGTCATAGGAGATGTTCGGCGAGAATGATCGGGTGTCCACAATACTGGCAATCCCCAGTTCTGACTCCGTGGCTTTGGCAAGTTCTACTGCTTTCAAAAAGGCGATTTCGGCTTGTGTTGACCCATCTAAAGCTACTAAAATACGTTGATATTTATTTCCCATCATCATCCACTCCTTCTTTACGACAATACCCGTAAATAACTGTTTTTATGCATCTTTCGTGTATTCCTACTTTTCGTAATATGTGATATACTGAATCTATATTTTGTTAAAAAGGGGATACATTATGGATAAAGAGGATCGATTAAATCAGCAGATCGCTCTATTTTATTTTGCTTACAAAACGTTTGTTGAAACAGCGGATAGCTCATTGGGAAGTATGGCATTACGCGGACGCATCATCGCATTTTATTTTTTGTAGCCCATTCGCCGGGTGTTAAAATGAATGAGTTATTGCTATTACTCGAAGTTTCGAAACAGGCGCTACATCAGCCGTTGTTAGAATTGAAGGAAAAGGGATACATTGTTATGGAGCCTTCTGCCAAGGATAAGCGTGTGCGTTGCGTGTTTTTGACGGAGGCTGGGGCTGCGATTGAGGCTGAGCTTGGGGAGGCGCAGCGGCGTCAAATGGCGGCGGCTTTATCGGCAAGTGATGATCCAGAAGGTAAGGTTTGGACGCATATTTTAGAGCAGTATGCGAAGGAACGACCAGGATTAGCATTCTTTAAATAGGAGCGTGATGAGATGGAGAAAATATTGTTTATCCAAACTGGTTTTGGTGTGGATGTGCATGGCCAAGATATTACGAAAGCCGCGATTCGGGCGGTGAGAAATGCGATTTTTACGAATTCGATGCCGGGGATTGAGGATTTGTTGCCGGGTAAGGATTTGAATAATATGGTCGTTAATGTAAAATTGGCGTTGCCGATTGACGCAGAGTTGCTTGATAGCGAGGCGATTCGGGCGATTATTCCTTATGGGACGGTCACCGTGGAAACGATGCCAGGTGGAATGCTAACGACGAGCGGTATTTTTCTAGCGGACAAGGCGGATAAGAATGATTTGATGTATATTGTGAATGCATCGGTCGAAACTGGTTATTAATATAAAGGAAGGCAAGAAACGGTGAGTCATCACCAGTTCTTGCCTTCCTTTTCGCTTAGTTTAACAAACCTTCTTTTTGCAGGTAGTTCTTGGCTACTTCTTCTGCTGACTTGCCTTTGACGTTGACTTCGTAATTCATTTCACTCATTTCTTGGTCGGTAATTTTACCCGCTAATTTCTCTAGAGGTGCTTTTAATTCTGGGTATTTTTCTAATGTTGACTTGAGCATGAGTGGTGCGCCTTGATATGGTGGAAATAGTTGTTTGTCGTCTTTTAGCACTTTTAGTTTGTATTGAGCGATTTCGCTGTCTGTGGAATAGGCGTCAAGCGTGTTGATATCGCCTGATTTCAGAGCGGAATAGCGCAGTTTTGGCTCCATCGTTTTTAGGGAGTCGAATTTTAAACCGTATAGCCTTTGTAAGCCTTTATAGCCGTCGTCACGATCGGAAAATTCGAGCGTGAATCCTGCTTTGACGGCGTTTTGCACGGCTTTCAAATCGGAAATAGTTTTTAGATTGTAAGCTTTTGCAAATTCTGGGGCGACCGCGACGGCATATGTGTTGTTATATTTCATCGGTTTTAGGAATGCCATGTTCTCTTTCGCCAATCCATCGCGCGCTTGTTCATACACGGCTTCGGGATCGTGATTTTTCGCTGGTTCTTTGAGGAAGGTTTCTAAAACGGTTCCTGTGAACTCTGGATAAATATCGACGTCGCCTGATTTTAAGGCGTTGTAAACGAAACTGGTTTTGCCGAGGTTCGGTTTGACAGTGACGCTGAGGTCGGTGTCGTTTTCGATGAGTTGTTTGTACATATTGATAAGGATTTCAGGCTCTGATCCGAGTTTTCCCGCGATGACAAGTTCTTTTTGCGGACCAGTGAAATAAGGTACGATGATAATGCTCGCCGTGATAACGAGTGCACCTGTGATCGTGATAAGTGTGCGTTTGAATGTCGCTTTTTCCATGTAGCGCAGAATGACGTCAAATAGAATCGCGAGTAAGGCTGCTGGAATAGCTCCGAGTAGGATTAAGCTGTTGTCGTTGCGGTCGATTCCGAGTAGGATTAGATCCCCTAGTCCACCGGCTCCGATAAGAGCAGCGAGTGTCGCGGTTCCGATGATCAAGACCATCGCTGTGCGGATTCCAGCCATAATAACTGGCATCGCAAGCGGTAATTGGACTTTATATAATTTTTTCCATTTGTTCATTCCCATTGCTTCGGCGGCTTCCATCAAAACTGGATCAATTTCTTTAATACCAGTATATGTATTCCGCAAAATTGGCAGTAAGGCATAGATAACGAGCGCAATAATCGCTGGTACTGTGCCGATTCCGACAAGTGGAATAAGTAAACCTAGCAAGGCAAGTGATGGAATTGTTTGTAAAATAGCGGTCACTTGGATAATTGGTTCTGCCGCGCGCTTGTGGCTCGTCAAGTAGATTCCAAGCGGTACAGCGATGAATACGGCGATAAATAGCGAGACGAAGGATAATTCAATGTGTTGGACTAAAGCGGCCCAGAGAGCGTCCTGTCGTATCTGAAACGTATCGAATAATTGACTCATACGCGCTCAGCCTCCCTTTCTAGTTGCTTCGCCAGGAATTGGATGACGTGTTGTTGTGTGATGGTGCCAACTGGTTTCCCGTCTTTTTCAACGGATACAGATGCCTGATTTGCTAGTTGTTGCAGTAACACTTCTACCGCGACACGCTCCGCAAAATCGGCTACTCCGTTGATTGCTTGCGCCTCAAAATAGCCTTGTTCCACCATATCTTGTACGGTAAATTTAGATGATAATACGTGTTTGTTCACGTTGCCTGACTCCAAGAAATTCTGCACAAACTCATTCGCTGGATTTTGCAAAATTTCATTTGGTGTGTCGCATTGTACGACTTCCCCATCCTTCATAATACAAATCCGATCGCCGAGCATGAGCGCTTCTTGCATATCATGCGTGACGAACACAATGGTTTTTTTTGATTTGGCGCTGTAACACGATTATGTCTTGCTGCAATTTTTGGCGACTGATTGGGTCGAGCGCGCTGAACGGTTCATCCATTAAAATGATTTCGGGATCAGCAGCTAGAGCACGGACGACACCGACACGCTGCTGCTCTCCGCCAGAGAGCTCAGATGGCTTCCGGTTCCGATAACTTTCTGCGTCCAGACCAACGCTATTTAGCAATTCGGTAATCCGATCATGCGTTTTTTCCTTCTCCCATTGCTTCAGTTCTGGTACAATCGCGATATTTTCCTCAATCGTCATATGTGGGAAAAGCGCAATTTGTTGCAGTACGTAGCCAATATTCCAGCGCAGTTCATGAATATTATAATCACTAATTCGCTTTTCATCAATATAAATGGTGCCTGTTGTCAGCGGAATAAGACGGTTTATCATTTTCAGCGTCGTCGTTTTACCGCAACCACTCGGTCCAATCAATACGAAAAACTCGCCATCTATTATGTCCAAATCGATATTTTTGACGGCATGTTCGCCATTTTGATATTGTTTCGTTACATTTTCGAAGCGTATCATGGGTCACTTCCCTTTCCATTTCGTCATTAAAAGCATGTTTATTATGTTACCCTAATTTCCAAAACTAGAAACATTTGTTCTTAATTCTACCACTATCGACTATAAAGTTACACAGTTAAGCATTTCGTTGACAAATCAACTAAAATTGAGCATAATAAACTTTATCATAGTGAAGTAACTACCATCGCCTTCTTTATCAAGCAACAAAACCAACAAAGGACAACTTGAAAGGGGAATGACAAATTGGGATTACATGGGTACTACTATTATATTGACGAGCCAGGGATGCGAGAAATAAAAGCGGGGGATGAGTCTGTTTTCACGCTACCGATGCTTCTGTCACTAGATGAATATTGGGAGATTATTCATTATATATTTTGCGGGAAAACAAAAAATGGGAAAACTCCGTGGGGCTATATTGTTCCACTTAAAATCGAAAATGAAATTCGCGACTCCCTAGCCACCGTTTACTTCATCTACCCAGAGCAAGTACGCATGGCCAAGGATGCCTTATTTAGCATCACAGAGGAAGAATTCGTCGCGACGTATAGTTTTAAAGAATTAAAGAAAGCCGGTTTATACGGGATTAACTGGCGTACAAAGAAAGATAAGTTAGAAAAAGAATTACGAATTAACTTCCAAGCGTTGCGTACATTTTTTAATAAAGTAGCACAGAGCGATGATTGCATTATATTTTATGTTGTATAACGAAGTGCTGAAACAGCCCGTTTAGCCTCGACAGAAATTGTTAGAGGGCGCAGTAAAAGTCCTCCTTTGACTTTTGCGGAGGCCACGAAATTTCCGAGAGGCTGGCTGTTGAAGCCGGATCCGAAGGCGCCCAAGTATGACGCAGAGCAAAGAAGGTAGTTTCATTTCATTCCACTGCATATTGAGGTTCTAAAAAAGCAAACAACGCTTTTTTAGAACCTCAACAAAGCCACCGATTCAGACTCTTCAATCGGTGGCTTTTTTCTCGTCCTATTATTCCGTAATAATCGTATGAATCAACTTCGGCGCCACGGCCTTATCACTCACTCGAATATTCTCGTAAATCTTCGCCTCAACTGCCTTTACATCTTCCTTATTCGCGTAAATCGTCACAAGTGGCTCACCAGCTTCCACCTTATCTCCAACTTTCTTACGCAACATAATGCCAACTGCCAAGTCAATCTCGTCCTCTTTCGTCGCGCGTCCAGCTCCTAAAAGCATGGCAGCAATTCCAATTTCATCTGCCACAATTTCAGAAACAACACCGCTTTCCTTCGCTGGTACATCGATTTTGAATTTCGCTTGTGGCAATTTACTCGGATCATCGACAATCGAGCCGTCGCCGCCTTGGTTATTCAAGAAGTCCTTGAACTTCGCCAAAGCCTTCCCATTCGCCATCACTTCTTTCAACATCGCGCGAGCTTCATCCAAGTCCTTCGCTTTCTTAGCCAAAACAACCATTTGACTTCCTAAAATTAAAACTAATTCCGTCAAATCTTCCGGTCCTTCACCTTTTAGCGTATCAATCGCTTCTTGCACTTCCAAAGCGTTTCCAATCGCAAAACCTAGTGGCTGAGACATGTCCGAAATAACCGCCATCGTTTGGCGCCCAACATTGTTCCCAATTCGAACCATCGCATGTGCTAGATTTTCCGCATCTTTGTCTGTTTTCATGAATGCGCCAGCACCCGTTTTAACGTCCAACACGATCGCGTCTGCGCCTGCTGCGATTTTCTTACTCATAATTGAGCTCGCAATAAGCGGAATCGAATTAACCGTTCCTGTAACATCGCGTAACGCATATAATTTTTTATCAGCAGGAGTTAAGTTTCCAGATTGGCCGATAACAGCTACTTTATCGCGATTCACAAGGTCGATAAACTGTTCTTTCGTGATCTCCACGTGGAAACCTTCAATCGCTTCTAATTTATCGATTGTGCCTCCTGTGTGGCCCAACCCGCGTCCTGACATCTTCGCAACTGGCACATCAAGCGCTGCAACAAGTGGTGCCAATACAAGCGTCGTCGTGTCGCCTACACCACCTGTTGAGTGTTTATCAACCTTGATGCCTTCAATCGCTGACAAATCAATCGTTTCACCAGAATTGACCATCGCCATCGTTAAATCCGCGCGTTCCCGGTCTGTCATATCTTGAAAGAAAATCGCCATAGCCAAAGCGCTGACTTGATAATCTGGAATCTTGCCAGCCGTGTAACCATCGACTACAAATTGGATTTCTTCGGTCGTTAACTCTTTACCATCACGCTTTTTCGAAATTACGTCTACCATTCTCATATTCGTTCACCAATCCTTTTTTATTTTAAGTCGTTTAGGAAGCTTGTGCCGTATTCAGGCATTTTCACTTTAAAATTATCTGCGACAGTTGCGCCTAAATCGGAGAATGTTTTGCGCAAATCAAGTTCTTTGCCACCGTCTTTGAATTGTTTCGAATAAGCTAAAAGTGGCACGTATTCGCGTGTGTGGTCGGTGCCACGGTATGTTGGGTCGTTTCCGTGATCGGCTGTGATAAGTAGCAAATCGTCTTCTTGCATATTCGCAAACACTTCTGGAAGTCTTGCGTCAAAAGCTTCAAGCGCGTCACCATAACCGATTGGATCGCGACGATGTCCAAACAACGCATCAAAATCAACCAAGTTTAAGAAACTCATGCCGTGGAAATCTTCCGTCAACAAATCGATAAATTTATCCATGCCATCCATATTTGACTTCGTGCGAATCGATCTTGTTACGCCTTCATCATCAAAGATATCCGAAATTTTTCCGATTGCGATCGAATCTAAACCGCCATCTTTCAAGTGATCCATCACCGTTTTATCAAATGGTTTTAGCGCGTAGTCATGACGGTTGGAAGTACGTTCGAATGTTTTCGCTGTTTTACCAACAAAAGGACGGGCGATAATGCGACCTAACATGTAAGGCTCATCGCGCGTAATTTCGCGGCAATACTCACAAATACGATACAATTCTTTGAGTGGGATTAATTCTTCGTTCGCCGCGATTTGTAAAACAGAATCCGCGGACGTATAAACGATTAAAGCGCCTGTTTCCAGCTGTTCTTCACCAAGCTCTTCCATGATTTCCGTACCACTCGCCGGTTTATTTCCGATTACTTTACGACCAGAGAAGTCCTCGATTTTTTGAATCAATTCGTCTGGGAATCCGTCTGGGAACACGCGGAATGGTGTGTCGATGAATAACCCCATAATCTCCCAATGTCCCGTCATCGTGTCTTTCCCTGCGGACGTTTCTTGCATTTTTGTGAAATAGGCTTGTGGCTTGTCTGCAACTGGTACGCCTTCGATTTCGCGAATATTAGATAGACCGAGCATCGCCATATTCGGCATCTTTAGCCCTCCTTTTTCGCGGGCAATGTGTCCTAACGTATCGACGTCGAAATCGTCAAATTGTGCCGCATCTGGCGCTTCCCCAATACCTACCGAGTCCATAACTACAACGTGAATTCTTTTAAATGCCATTTTCAAAAACCTCCTTAATAGATTAAGCCAACGATTGTGGCTGTTAAGAAACTAACTAATGTGGCGCCGAATAACAGTTTCAAGCCGAATCTAGCAACAACGATACCTTGTTTGTCGTTCAAGCTTTTGACTGCCCCAGCGATAATGCCGATGGATGAAAAGTTCGCGAAAGATACTAAGAATACAGATACAATCGCGGTTGTTCTGCCTGAGAAGTTGAAATTGCCTTGTGCTAAGTCAGTCATCGCGACGAATTCATTGGATACCATTTTTGTTGCCATAATGCTCCCGGCTTTGACTGCTTCATCCCATGGAACACCGACCAGAAATGCAAATGGCGCAAAAACGTAACCGAGTAACTCTTGGAATGAAAGTCCGAAAATACCGCTGAAAATCGCATTGATCATCGCAATAATCGCAACGAATCCGATCAGCATCGCAGCAACGGTAATCGCCACTTTGAAACCGTCCATAATGTATTCGCCTAACACTTCGAAAAAGCTTTGTTTGGCTTCTTCTTTGACTTCGAGAATATCTTCTTGCTCGGTGACTTCGTATGGATTAATCATGGAAGCGATAATGAAACCGCCGAATAGGTTAAGAACTAGCGCAGTTACGACATACTCTGGCTTTAAGAGTACCATATAAGAGCCGACGATGCTCATCGAAACGGTTGACATCGCGGAAGCACAAAGCGTATATAGACGATGCTTTGGCAGTAAGCCCAGCTCTTTTTTCACGGAAATGAAGACTTCAGATTGACCAAGAATCGCGGACGCAACGGCGTTATATGATTCTAATTTCCCCATTCCGTTGACTTTACTCAGCACAAGGCCGATATATTTAATGATAAACGGTAGAATGCGCCAATGTTGCAAGATCCCAATCAATGCAGAAATAAAGACGATTGGCAATAACACGCTTAGAAAAAAGGACATTTGATCCGTGTTAACGATTCCTCCAAATACAAAATTCACACCTTCTGCAGCGTATGATAACAGTTTACCAAAACCATCTGCAATCCCGCCGATAAGCCAGTTTCCTGCGCTCGTGTTCAGTAGGATGAAACCTAAGATGAACTGTAAAACAATCATGACGATAATCGGTCTAAATTTTACCTTTCTGCGGTCGTTACTCGCAATCCAAGCGATACCTAAAACAACAATCAAACCAATAATACCAATTAGATATTTCATTATGAATCCCCCAATAATTTAAAGTATGGAACAATTATTGCTATGTTTGGTAAAACGGTTTACTAGTAATAGCGAAACCTTTTTTAGCAAGCGTTTACATTCACTTTTCAAAAAGTAAAACGTTTTACCAAAAGTAAGTATATCATCATTAACAAGAGATGGGAAATGATATCCCTCTCTCGTCTTGATTTCTATTTTGCATCAAGCCTCTTAGCGCTTTCGCGGACAATAAGTTGGAGTGGCATTTTTTTTATTCGCCATTTTTTCAGTTGGTTTTTGAATCGCTTTAAGTAAGTATTCTGCCGCAGTTTTGCCGATGTCATAGATTGGTTGGCGAATAGTTGTTAGCGTGGGCGCCATGTATTCCGCAAGCTCGATATCGTCGAAACCGATGATGGAGAGATCATCTGGAATCGTTATACCTAGTTCAAGGGCTGCCCGATAAGCGCCAACTGCCATCTGATCATTTGTCACGAATAGGGCTGTGATATCCGCGGTTTCCAGCAGTTTTTTCGATGCGATATAGCCACCCGGCATCGTTTGGTCGCCTTCCATAATCCACGTTGGCGAGCCTGATATTCCGTGTTCTTTTAGAGATGCTTGATAGCCCTGCAAACGCTCTTCCACAGAATAAAAGGAATCGTCTGACGTTATTATCCCAATATTCGTGTGCCCGAGTGAAATCAGGTGTTCCGTCGCCATGTATCCGCCTTCATAATCATCAATAAAAATATTGCCTTCCTCACGATGATGCCGTTTGCGATCGAGCAAAATATACGGTTTATGCAGTGTCTCCAACTGAGCAAACACATTTGATGCTAAAATATTCGGACTCGCGATAATCAAACCATCCACGGCCCGATGTAAAAGCTCCTCGACGTATAAATCTTCGCGGGTGCTGTCCTGCGACGAGTTACACAATAAAATCATATAATCATGCGCATTCAAATAATCCTCTGCGCCCTTCACCATCTGCGAAAAAAATGGGTCCGTTACTTCCGGTACAATCATGCCAATCGTATTCGTCCGATTCGTCACCATATTTTTCGCAAAAAAGTTCGGTTTATAGGCTAAATCTTTTGCGGTTTGAAACACTTTATTACGCGTTGTTTCACTAAAACGACTTCCTTTACCGTTTAGGATTTGGGAAATAGTCGTAATGGAAACACCCGTTTTTTCTGCAATATCTCGAATCGTTACACCCAATGTGGCTCGCCTCTTTTCACAGGAAAAATTACTTCTCCTCCATCATGCCACATTTCAGTGATTTTGTTAATAGTTATCTTTTGGATTTGCGTCATTTCCTGAAACAATCGACACGCCCGCGCTTGCTCCGATACGAGTTGCACCTGCTTCGATCATTTTATCCACATCTTCTTTTGTACGAATGCCGCCAGATGCTTTCACGCCGATATCAGGACCAACTGTTTTGCGCATTAACGCGATATCTTCGGCTGTAGCGCCACCTGTTGAAAAGCCTGTTGACGTTTTAACGAAATCAGTTCCTGCCGCTACCGCTAAACGGCATGCGCGTTCCTTTTCTTCGTCTGATAATAAGCACGTTTCGATGATGACTTTGACTAGTGCTTTGCCTTTTGCTGCGTCCACAACGGCTTTAATATCAGATTCCACCAATGCGTCGTTTTTATCTTTTAGGGCACCGATATTGATGACCATATCAACTTCTGTCGCGCCTTTTTGGATAGCGTCTGCCGCTTCGAAAGCTTTAGTAACGCTTGTGTTAGCGCCAAGTGGAAAGCCGATAACCGTACATACGTCCACGCCTGTTCCTGCTAATTGTTCGTGTGCTAGCTCAATCCAAGTTGGGTTCACACAAACAGATGCAAAATTGAATTGTTTCGCTTCTGCCGTTAGTTTTAGAATCATTTCCTTCGTTGTTTCTGGTTTTAAAGCTGTGTGGTCGATCATTTTGGCGATATTCGTCATGATTAATCTCCTCGCTTTTCTCTTATTTGTCTTCATCATAATACATCTATGAACATTTGTAAAGTTATATATGAAATTATGTTCAAAATGATAATTAGGCGATTTTTTCTTTGCGTAACATGGTATACTAGATGGGCAAACAAGTTTATGATGTGGTTTGGTAGCCTTCTTTTTATGAAAGTAGGTGATGCCGATGTTATTCGTGGTTTCTCCTAGAAAGGATTAATTATGACTGTGTTTGAGTCATTAACGCTTATGGTCGCCTTCGCGGGGCTTGTCGTTATGATAATGAACAGTAAAAATGACAGAGATAAGTAAAAACCACTCATAAGCTCTAGACAGCTGAGTGGTTTCGAAAAGAACTATGAAGGCTGGCACCATCTTAAACGGTGTTTTATGTTTGTGTGGAGGGCTATGTTGACGCATAGCCTTCTTTCTATTACATACTACCATAATTAGAAGCAAAAAAAACAGAGTTCAGCCATATATCTAGCTAAAAAGCTACTATCGAACTAATTCTTTCGCTGTGTACTGGTCGGTGATGAGGACGTTCGCGTATTCGCCTTGGAGTGCGCCGTGAATCGCGGCAACTTTCCTTGCTCCACCTGCAATTAGAATGGAGCGCTCTTTTTGCTTAAGTGATTCGAGTTCGATACCAATTGTGCGAGCATCGATTTCGGCACTACATATTTGGCCGTCTTTATCGTAAAAACGGGAACATATATCTCCAACACCAATCGTTTTCAGCAACTTTTTCTCGGCTTCGTTGAAATAGCCAAGTCGGAAAAGTAGTGCCTCATCGCGGACAGTTCCTACGGTGAACACGGCGATATTCGCTTGCTTTCCCATTTCGATGATGTGGTGAATATGACGGTCTTGCTCCACCATCTCCTTGACGGTCGCGTTGTCAAAAATAACTGGAAGCGGTAAGTGGCGTGGCATTGTTTGAAAATTTTCGGCGAAGAGAGAAATCGTTTCGGACGCGTAGGTGTTGACATTAGAATGGCTAATTCCGCCTTTTAATTGAATAACTTCGACGCCACGCACGTCTTGTGGCCGGATTTTTTTTCGCGACTTCGTACATCGTTGTTCCCCAGCTAACGCCTAGGATGTCGCCATTTTTGACGTTTTCTTCGAGGTATTCGGCTCCCTTTTTGCTGAGGAAATCGGTGATGGTTGTGTATTCGGTAGTCGGTGAAAAGACGACATGTGCTTCTTTCAAGTTATACTTTTCTTGGAGTGCCGTTTCCAGCGCGTCCAAATCAGCGAACGGATCGGTGACTTTAATCTCGACGTAACCACTTTCTTTGGCAAATTGCAAAAGTCGAGATACAGTTGGGCGCGAGATGCCGAGTTGGCTGGCGATTTCTTGTTGACTGTAGTCGGATTGGTAATAAAGTCGTGCTACTTCAATGCTTAGCTGCTGTTTTTGTTTATCCATTAGGCTCCTCCTTTCATCGAAACTATGTATGTTGCACAGTATACAAATTTTAAAATGAAATGTCCACTTCTATTATACCAGTTAAAAGATGTTAGCAAGATAACAGAATGCAAAAATAGAATGATTTACGACGCATTTTCTAACATTTATGCAAAATGAACCATCAAAACTTAATATTTTCTTTCTGTTTTCTGCAGTCCCGCTTTAACTTTGTGCCATAAACTAGAGCATGTAACACAAACTAAAGATAGGAGATGAAAACATGCGTATGAGAAAAATTTTGTTAGGTTTAACGGTCAGTTTGGCAGTGGCGGGGTTGGTAGCGTGTGGTACGCCAGATAAAGATGTGGCGGCCACTAAAAAAGAAGAAACGAAGCAGGAAACGGAAAATGCACAAGTCAAAGCAGCTCTCGAAAAATTGGAAAAAAAAGTATGGAGCGACATTAGGTGTTTACGGTATGGACATGGGAGGCAAGCAAACCATTAATTTTAATGCAGAGGAACGATTTGCTTATGCCTCCACTTTCAAAGCGATTGCTGGCGGGATATTACTGAAAAATTTGACAGATGAACAGCTGAATAAACGGTTTACTTTTTCAAAAGAGGATTTAGTGGATCATTCGCCGATTACGGAAAAACATGTGGCTAGCGGGATGACGATGAAGGAGCTTATTAACGCGTCGATGACTTACAGTGATAATACGGCGGCGAATCTGACGCTTCAACAGCTTGGTGGACCTAAAGGCTTTGAGAAAGAGCTCTTGAAAATCGGTGATAAGACGATGAAACCTGTTCGCTATGAGCCTGAACTAAATGATGCTGTGCCTGGTGATATACGTGATACGACGACTCCGGAAGCGATGGCTAAGACGCTCGCCTACCTACTAACCAATGGGAATCTGCCGGCTGATAGATTGGCTTATTTTAAGCAGACGTTGATTGCGAATACGACTGGTGGTACATTGATTCGTGCTGGTGTTCCGAATGGTTATGTTGTTGGTGACAGAACTGGCGCTGGTTCTTACGGCACTCGGAATGCTATCGCGATGATTTATCCTAAAAACAAGGACGCGAAACCGCTCGTATGGGTTATTTTTTCTAAAAAAAACTGGTAAAGATGATGAATATAACGATCAATTGATAGCGGATGCGGCCAAAGTACTTAGTGATTATTATTCTCTATAGCAAAAAGGGTGAACAGAAATCTACAACTGGATTTCTGTTCACCCTTTTTTAGTGTGCGCTAACTTGTTTGGCTTTATATAAAACGATAATTGCTGCGGCGAGTAGGATAACGCCCATCACGGCTGGTGCGGCATGTCCGAGTGATACATAGATGGCGCCTCCAAGTATTGGACCGATGATTCGCGCTAATGATTGGATGGATTGGCTACCACCTTGAATCCGTCCTTGTTCGCTGGCATCGACCGATTTGGATAGCATACCGTTGAATGATGGTCCGAAGATGGAATCGCCAAAACCGAATACAAAGAAACCGATGATGAAAAGTGGTACAGACGCGACGATGGTTGATGTTGCGATGAAGGCATAACCGGCGAGTTCTGCGATCATTCCAAGTATCGCGATTTGCTTGTCGCTGAGCTTTTTCAAAAGTTGGGGCATGATGAAGGCTTGTGAAATGATGTCTTGGAATCCCATGATGGAAAATACGAGTCCGATAAGTGCTGGTTTCCAGTTGAATGTATCGATGGTGAATTGGGACATGATGGCTTGTAGTGAACCGCTCGGTATCCAAAGTAGGAATGCCGCGATGAGTAGTCGGTTTAAATTTTTGATGGACAGGATGTTGAAAAGTTGGATAAATGGATTGAGTCGCGCTGCTGTGATTTTTTGGAGTCTATTTTTTTTCGTTGAGGCTTTCTGGCATGAAAAAGTAGCCGTAAATCATGTTGAGCAGTGCGATGATGGCGCCGAAATAAAGTGGTGCGGTGTAGCCGAAGTTGGTTGCGAGTAGCCCGCCGATTGTTGGACCCATAATCGAACCAGCGCCGGCCATCGCGCTTACCCAGCCGAAATATTTGGTGCGTTGTTCTGGCGGCGTGATGTCGGCAAAGTAGGCGAAGATGGTGCTGATGCTACCGCCTGTGATGCCCTCGATAATGCGTCCGGCGAATAGGACCCATAGCGCGCCGCCGATCCCGAAAACGAAGAATCCCATTGCGGCTCCTAGTAGGCTCACGATGAGTATGGGACGCCGCCCGTATCTGTCGCTAAGAGCTCCGAGCACGGGTGCTGAGAAGAACATGCAGACAGCGTACACCGACATGAGCAGAGTCACGACCATCGCTTGGTCTCCTGGATTCGTTATATATGGCTGTACTAAAAACGGAATGACTGGTGTAATAATGCTGAAACCTATTCCGATAAGAAATACAGAGATTAGGCCGAATACTAAGGCGTGTTTATTGACGATTGGTTGATTGTTGTGTGATTTGATTTGTGACATGGGTTTCGCTCCTTATGTGTCGTTATTTTGTTTCTCCGTCAACAATAACCTATTTTTGTTTCCTTGTCAACAAATTATTTTTAAAAATAAAAAAAGCTCTGACTCCAAATGAGGGTTGAGCTGTTTCATATTGTATCATCAGGATTCTGTTTTTCGTATTTCGGCATCCAAATGGTTACTGTATTTTTTTAGGAAGTTTAGTGTAGCATGGAATTGTTCCTCCGTTATTTGTTCAAAAATGGCTTTATCTCGCTCCTGAAACTCTTTGTGTAGCGTTTCGTGGATATCAAAAACTTCTTGTCCTTTTGGGGTGAGGCGGAAATAGATTTCTTTCTTGTTTTCTGCTTTTTGGTAGCTTTCGATGAGGTCTTTTTCCATTAGTTTTTTCGTCAATTTGCTGATGGCGCCTCGGGTCATGTAAAAGGCTTCCGCGAGCTTGGTTACGTTGGGGTCAGCCATTTTTCCGATGTATTCGACGCCGTGGACTTCGGACGATTTGTAGCCCTTAAGACTAACTTCCATTTTTGACTTGTTCAGCGAGGCCATTTTGTTAAATACATCTCTGACGCCCGACATGATTTCGTCTTCCTTGTTCATGACTTGCCCTCCTACCTGCTTCGTATGTTAAGGACAATTATAGCTCTTTTTTGTTTCTTTTTCAACAATAAATTTTAGAACGCAGTCGGCTTGGAAGGAGTCGCAATCCAAGCTTCTTTTAGTGGTACGATTACTTGTGGCACAGTCACATCGCCGGATATCCGTTTCAGGAATTGGCGGGTTCGTTCTTGTTTTGGTGCACCGAATAGTTCGGCTGGGCTTCCTTCTTCTACCACGATGCCGTCCGCCATGAACAGGACATGATCGGAAACTTCTTTCGCGAATTGCATCTCGTGCGTCACCACAACCATGGTCATGCCTTCTTCCGCGATCGCTTTTATCACCGCCAAAACTTCACCGACGAGCTCTGGATCGAGCGCGGAGGTTGGTTCGTCAAACAGGATAACTTCTGGATTTAAGACGAGTGCGCGCGCAATGCCGACGCGTTGTTGTTGTCCCCCTGAAAGCTGACTGGGGAAAAAATCGAGTTTATCGCCGAGTCCGACTTTTGCGAGGATGGCTTCACTGCGCGCGCGGGCTTCGGCTTTTTTCACTTTTTTGGGCGATAATGAGGCCTTCCATTACGTTTTGAATCACGGTTTTATGCGCAAATAGGTTGTAATGTTGGAACACCATCGCGGTTTGTTTGCGTAGAGCAATGATGTCTTTTTTCGTCGCTTTCTCCGTCGCCACAGTCACATTGCCAATTTCGATTAGGCCGCCGTTTGGTTTTTCTAAGTAATTGAGGCAGCGCAGGAGCGTCGTTTTTCCAGAGCCGCTGGGACCTAGAATCGTGATCACCTCGCCTTTATTGATCGTTAAATCGATGCCTTTAAGTACCTCTTGGTCGCCGAATTTCTTTTTAATTCCTTGTAAGCGAATCATCCAATCCCTCCTCGATTATAGGCCGTGGCTTTGCGGTCGACAAGTGACGCAACCAGTTCGATGATGATTGTAACACCCCAGTATAGCAGGCCCGCCGCGATGAATGCCTCGAGAAACTTGAGGTTGCTTGAGGCTACGATCTGCGCGGTTCCCGTGATTTCTTTGACGGAGACGAGGAAAGCGATAGACGATGCCTGCAAAAAGCCAACCACGATATTCGTCAAATTGGGAATCGACTGCGCGAGTGCTTGCGGTAAAATGATGCGCGTCATCACTTGGAATTTGGTCATCCCGACCGAATAGCCCGCCTCGATTTGGCCGCTTGGTACGGCAACAATGCCTGAGCGAATAATCTCGGAAAGGTAAGCCCCAGCACTAAGCGACAACGCGATAAGTACAAAAATCGTGATTGGTACGCCGTTGATGTTAAATGACCAGTCGTAGCGCTTCGCCAGACTATCGAGCAAGAGCGGTAAGCCGAAATAAATCAGCATGATGTGCATCACGATTGGCGTTCCGCGAACAAAAGATACGTAGCCATTCGCCACATGATAGACGCCCTTAACGCGATAAATCCGTGCTAACGCGACGCCAAGTCCGATTAAAAAACCAACAATAAGGGGTACAAATGTAAGCATTAAGGTAAGCGGGAGAGCCGTCAAAATTTCTTTAAAAGCCTCCCAAATAAACGGATAATCGAGTTGCATCGTGTATTTCGCCTCCTTTTCTTAGTCTAGAACCATGATCGGTGCTTTATGACGGTTTGCACGTTTTTCAAATACTTTTGCAGCTTGCTCTAAGATTAAAACAACCGCATAATAAATGATCGACATCGCGATATAGACTTCCAGCGCGTGAGCCGTCGCCGCAATCAGCGCTTCGCCGCGCCCCATCATGTCCATCAGCCCAATCGTGAACGCGAGCGACGTATCTTTCAGCGAGCTAATCACCGAATTCGCGACATTAGGAAACGCGATACTCGCACTCTGCGGCAACACAATTCGGAAAAAGCTCTGCATCGGGCTCATACCAACAGACATCGCGGCTTCCGTTTGCCCGTAATCCACGCCCTTGATCGCGCTTCGAAAAATCTCCGAGAAAATCGCCCCATCACGCAGCGCGTACGTCACAATCACGAAATACGCCGGCGCCATCCGCGAAATATCGACGCCAATCACGAGCAATAACGCCGGTAACCCATAAAACACCAAGAACAACTGAATCAACATCGGCGTCCCGCGAATAAAGGAAAGAAATACGATCACCAACTGACTCAAAACTGGCACTCGAAACAACCGAATCACCGCCAAAATCAGGCCTAAAACAAGCCCAATCACCGTCGCATAAAACAAAACCTGCAACGTTATCATCAAATATTCCAGCAACGTCGGAATAAAATCAAAAATCAAATGCCAATCAAACGCCTTCCCCATTCGCGTTCCACCCCTTATTCGTTAAAAATCAACCGAGTAATCAGCACCAAGCCATTTTTTACTCAATTTACTAACTACGCCTTCTTCTTTCAATTCCGCAAGCGCACCATCCAAATCATCCGACAACTGCGACTCATTTTTGCGTAACAAGAAGAAAACCTTCGAATTCAGCACAGGATCTCCGACTACTTTTTGTTGCGCGTCTGCCTGTTCATTCAGCAATTTCACCGCAAAAGGAGTCGTAATCGTAGCGTCCGCGCGACCCGTTCTAATTTGATTTGTCGCGTCATTATTTCCCGTTCCCGAATACACGATATTAATTTTATCCCCGTGTTCCTTGTTATATTTCTCCAAATACACCGCCGAATTACTCGTCGCACTCACGATCGCCGTCTTCCCAGCGAGATCCGCAACCGACTTAATAGCCGTATTCTTCTCGTTCACCGCCACCTGCAACGGGAAAACATTATATGGCTCCTTATTAAATAAAAACTTCTCCTTACGCTCATCGTTCACTTCCATTTGATGCGCCACAAAGTCGATTTTATTCGTTTGCAAACTCAGTAATAAATTCGAAAAGTCCATCGTTTTAAACTCAAACTTGTACTGCGGTAACTTCTTATCCAGCGCACGCACAAGCTCCACATCATACCCCGTCAAATTCCCCTTATCATCAATAAAGCAGATATTCGGAAATTGCGTTCCAGTCCCAACCACAACCGTTTGAACATCCTTACCATCTTTTGTAAGCGCATCACTCGACGCCCCCGTATCCGTTCCAAGCCCGCAACCCGCGAGCAGAACACCACTTGCCACAACTAACAACGCACCAAAAATCCATTTTTTCATAAAATCTCCCCTTATTTCGAATTTACTAGCACGTCCACATTTCCAAGTTCCGCAAACAACGACTCATCCAAAACCTTCCGCAAGAAAATAATAGTATCCCCTTCATATTCATGCTCATAAAACCCAACGTACCCGCGATGTTCATAAATCGAAACAAGCCAAGGATGCCGCGTCGCCGTCGCCAAGTAAACCGCCGGAGCCTTAATCTGCGCCACTAAAACCTGCTCCTCCACATAATCGAGGAGCGCCGTCCCTACACCTTGCCGCTTGAAATCCGGATCCACCGCAAACCACCAAATAAATGGATACGGCTGAATCGAGCGCTCCCCTAAAGCCCACGGAAAAGCCACCGTCACCGTCGCAATAATCCGCCCATCACGCTCCAACACATAATTCGCGTTACGCCGAATATTCTCCTCCACCGTCGCCAAATCCGCCGTTGCCCCAACAAATTTGATATCCATATCCTTCAGCGGCTTGTACCCACGAATCGAGACATCATGCACGACCACCGCATCCTCCAATGTAGCCAACCGAATAACATCCCCCACAAAAATTCCTCCTTAGTTTTGCGCCTCAACCTTGCTCGCGTAACGACTTTCCTTGAATGGCAGATCCAAATTCCCACGCAGCGTGTCGCTCGTATATTCCCGATCATAATACCCCCGCGCCTCCAAAATCGGAATCACTTTTTCAATAAAATCATCCAAGCCCTCACCCAAAACTGGCGCTCCGAAAATAAATCCATCCGCAGCCCCACCATCAAACCAAGCGATCAGCTCATCGGCGATTTTCTCCGGCGTGCTCACAAAATCCGATTTTGGCGTCGTCACCCGCAGCGCCACCTCACGCAACGTCAAATTCTCACGCTTCGCATCCGCCTTAATTTTCTGCGTCGTCGCCCGAAAACTATTCTCACCAACCGTCCCAATATCAGGAAACGGCTCATCTAGCGGAAACTTCCCGAAATCAAAATGATCAAAAAAGCGACCAAGATACGCGAGCGCCTCCGCGTCTGAAACCAAATTCTTAATCTGCTCATACTTCGCGTCCGCATCCTCCTGCGTCACCCCAACAATCGGCGCAAACCCAGGGAAAATCTTAATCTCATCCGCGTTCCGACCATTCGCCACCGTCCGCGCCTTCACATCCACATAAAACGCCTGCGCCTCCTCAAGTGAACCACCGTTAGTAAACACCGCATCGGCCTCTTTTGCCGCCAAATCCTTCCCCGGCTCCGACGCCCCCGCCTGAAATATTACCGGTTGTCCCTGTTTCGAACGACCAATATTCAGCGGTCCCTCCACCGAGAAAAATCGTCCCTTATAATTCAACCGATGCAACTTCTCCCGATCAAAAAACTGCCCCGACTCGCGGTCCCGCACAAACGCATCATCCTCCCACGAATCCCAAAGCCCCTTCACGACCTCCAAATGCTCCGTCGCAATCTCATAACGCAGCGCATGTTCCGGATGCGTTTTCTTACTATAATTATTCGCCGAACCCTCAAGAGGAGACGTCACCGCATTCCACCCAGCCCGACCATGACTAATCAAATCCAGCGACCCGAACTGCCGCGCCACCGTATACGGCTCACTATAAGACGTCGAAAGCGTTCCAACCAAGCCAATCCGCGACGTCACCGCAGCCAATCCCGAAAGCACCGTCAAAGGCTCAAAGCGATTCAAAAAATGCGGAATCGATTTTTCATTAATAAATAATCCATCCGCCACAAAAGCAAGCGTAAAACCCGCCGCCTCCGCCTTCAAAGCTTGTTCCTTATAGAACTCAAAATTCACACTCGCATCCGCCGGCACACTCGCATGTTTCCAAGCATTCATATGCCCACCAGGCCCATGCAACATCACGCCAAATTTAATTTTTCCCATCCATCATTTCCCCCTTCTCATCTCACATCCACCGTTAAAATCGCCTCACTAATCAACTGCACTGACCGGAACCTCGCGTCCTGTCTCGCAACCGGTGTATGAATCACGAACTCATCCACATCAAACGTCGCCCGCAACCGTACCAATTCCACCTTCACCTGCTGCGGCGTCCCAACAATAATATCCGCGACACGCTCCTCAATCTCGAAATCCGTCACACCAGCCTGTCTCGCAAATTCCTCCGCCTGTTCTACCGTCTGCAAAGTCACCGAAACACCCGTTGAAAGCGTCACCCGCACTACTTTTTGCTCACCCGCGAGCGCCCGTGCTTCCTCCTCCGTATCCGCCGCCAAAACCGGAACCGCAATAATCAACGAACCATCCGGATTCGCCGCCCGAAACACTGTCACCGCCTCCTTAAGCGCCACCTCATCACTATTAATAAATTTCGCAAAACAATAATTCACACCTTGCACACCCGCCAATTCCGCACTTGCCACACTCGCACCTAGCAAGAAAATCTCCGGTTTCGTCGGTGGCGCCGGGTCAACACCAACACCCGCCAACACGTGATCCGCAGGCACATCATCATCCACGAACTGCTTCAAAAGCACCAACTGCTCCTCAAAATCCGTTTTTTCCGACCGTCCAAATTGCAAAGCCTTCGTCGATAACGGCAAACCACCAGGCGCCTTCCCAACACCCAAATCCACTCGATTCGGCGCTAACGTGGCTAACAAATTAAAGTTCTCCGCGACCTTATACGCACTATAATGCTGCAACATCACGCCACCCGAACCAACCCGAATCCTTGACGTTCTCGCCAACAAATGCGACACCAAAACCTCCGGCGAAACACCAGCAAGCAATTTCGTATCATGATGCTCCGACACCCAAAACCTGTGATATCCCCATTCCTCGGCCTTCTCCGCAAGCGCAATCGTCTGTTGCAACGCCTGATAAGCACTTTTCCCATCCGCAATCGGGCTCTGATCTAATAAACTGAGTCTAAATCCCATTTCTCCGCCTCCCTCAAAGCCGTCTCAAGCGCTGGCAAACCGAGTTCCGTCACGCCCCGATATGTATGCCCCCGACCAATTTCGACCACTGGAACATAACGCACCCCGTATTTCGCCTGCAAAATATCCCGCTGCTCATCATGATCCGTCACATCCACCACCTGAAATTCGCGCCCCTCCTTCGTCAAAAAATCCTTAACCTCCGCACAATACGCACAACCCTGTTTCGCCCAAACTACAATCGCTAAATTTTCCGCCATCTCACTCGTCCCCTTTTCAAATAATTTGTCCCACTTCACGCCTACCGACCGCCACGACCAATTCCGTCAACTGCCCACGCAAACGCTCTTCCAACTCCACATCCCGAATCGGCACAACCGCCGCCTTATCCACCTGCGCATCCACCACATAAACCCCTTGCAAAACCTCGCCCTTCAACACACCAAGCAGCGGTTTGAGCGCAAAATCAATCGCCAACACATGCCCACCGCTCCCACCCAACATAATCGGCAGAACAACCTTATTTTTCAAAATATTCTCCGGCAACAAATCCAAAACCGCCTTCAAAACCCCCGTGTACGAAGCCTTATAAACCGGCGATCCCACAATCACACCATCCGCAGCCTCAATATCCGCGACCAATTCCCGAATTCCAGCATCCTTAAAATTCGCGTTCACCAACGTTTCCGCCGCAAAATCCCGCACCGAGTGAAAACTAACCGCCACCCCATTCCCCTGCAAAATCCCACCAGCATACCGCAAAACCTTATCCGTCCCCGATTGCGCCGATGGACTACCAGACAAAATCACGATTCGACTCATCTCATCCCCACTTTCTTTTAAATCATATATATCCGATGTATTTACTATGAATTAAGACAAAAAAGAACCTCCCTTCCGAATTTGGAAAAGAGATCCCTCTTCTCCCTATTTGCCAGGCCAAAAACGCTCGCCTGCTGGAATGAGCACCGTTCTATCACTAGTGGTTGCTGTGGGATCAAAGGACCAGGTTCCTCCCCCAACTCTTAATAAGGACTGTATAATTTTTATGATTGGATGTATCTTACCATCCCCAAAATCAGATGTCAACAAATAATTTGTCTTTTTAGACTAGTTAGCTTTTTCACAAAAAGGATGAAACCTTGCCCATCCTAGAATCCGGAGTATCAAATTTTTTCTATTCAAAGCCTCGGACACAACCTCTCCTTATCCCACTTATATACAACAAAAACCAATACTGCAAAAACCACAAACACAACCAAATAACCCAACATCAAATTCGTATTCTCCCCAGAAATCACATCCATCGTGGAAGCAGAAGTATTATATATTTTCGGCACAGTAAGAAGCATCAAATTTTTCAAATCAAAGCCACCTAAATTAGGAATAAGTAGCATGTACACAAACAACGCAACAATGCTAACCAACGTTGACCGCACAGCAATTGTCAGCAAAAAGAAGAAGCACCCGAATAAAATCAAGACTGCAGATTGATACACAAATTGCATCGGTAATTCCGACAAATAATTCACGCTCATGTTCGGCTGAATCCCCATCACTAGGTTGAACAAATACTGAATTCCCATCGAAATAAGTACCGTCCCAACAACCGAAACAACAGCCATAACCACTATCGAGAGAAGCTTACTAAAAAAATAACGATGTGTAGCCTTTTAGTAGCAGCTGACTCTTTATAGTTCTATGCTTGAAATCAAAAAAACGCAACATGACTGCTGTATATACCAAAAATAATAGGCAAAAACAAAATCGCAACAGACGTAAAAATCTGATTCGGAGCATTCAGCGGATTCAGCGCAACCTTTGCCGCAATCACACGATAATAATCATACTTTAATATATTACTTATCTCCTCTGAATTCCCATCCTTTATAATTTCTAAATCCTCCGATAAGGCTTGCTTCAAAGTAATACCGTCTTTTTCATACATCTCCATTGTATCATCAAAGCGAGCCTCTTTTTGGTGCATCGAACTATATTGCGCATAGCTCGAAAAGCCACATAACACAACAAGAAACAGCAGCAATGTAATCACATATTTCGCCTTCCATTGATAAAATAATTGCATCCTGACACTACCCCACATATTTTTCATATACGCTCTCCAAATCTGTAAACTCATTTCTAGCAACATGGATTAATGCCGCATCATGGATCACAAAAACCTCATCTAAAATCCGATTATAAAAATCAAACTGATGCCCACAAACTAAAATAAGCATGTCCTTTTTGCACGATACTAATAAATTCTTGACTTGTTTCGCAGTCTCATAATCCAGCCCATTAGATACCTCATCCAAGATAAGCATTTCCGGCTTTGTGAATATAGCGATAAGAATCGACAAAATCTTTTTTTTGCCCCAGTGAATAGGATTTTACCTTTCGCTTTAACACGCTAACATCTATGTATTTCAACAACAATTCCTGCTCGTTTTCATCCAAATCCCGTCTAACTAGTAAAGCGATGTTGTCATACGCGTTTAGATTGCAGTATAAATGCGATTCATCAAAAACAGCAGCAATATTTCTTGATTTCATAATCTCGCCAGAATAATCCTCAAATCCCATGATACAGTTGAAAAAAGTCGTTTTCCCCGCGCCGTTCTTCCCTAAGAAAAAGATAATGCCAGTGGAATCTAGCCTCATGTTGACACTAGATAGTACTATTTTATTTTTAAATTTTTTATCTAGATTAATAATTTCTAGCATTTTATCACCTCTTTATTTATAATACAATCAAAGTAGCTGTCCTTTGAAAATAAGCTAAAGTACAACTGCTTCACTGAAATCTAACTCCCCCTACTTCAGATAACCCGTACCATTTGACTTCACTCTGTAATAATCTGATCTATCAAATTGTGCAAATGCAACATCACCCCAAGGGCTCGGTGTTCCAACCTTATATGTTTTTGTTCCCCTGTAGTCTTTGTACCCCGTACCATTTGCATAATTTGTAATTCCTTTTTTCCCAATAATATTCGGAAAAATATACCCAGCTTCTTGCCATTTGTTATTCTCTGCTACAGTAGTACCATTGTATTTATAGCTTATATAATCTTTACACCAAGCAGCAAAACCACCTCTTTTATATGAATATGTCTTATTTTTATACGCGGCTGCTTTGAGTAACATTTTAGTATTTTGCGGCTCTTCCCCAGTTACTTCCTCAATCCCTACATTATCAATTTCAGAAATTGCTTGAGCTGTCGTTAAAGATTCTAAATCACTAAAACTCTCTTCCGCATGGACATTTAAAGCTGGTGCCACCATTGTAAATGCGATGGCGAATGAAAATGCTAGCGCTATCAATTTAACTCGCTGCTTACTTAACATAATTCAATCTCCTCTTTTCTTCTCTATTTTTCTGACCAATCTTTAGCATACACCAATAAAAATAAAGTGTCAAATATAACTTTATTGCGTAAAAAAAGATGCTTTTAATAGCCTCTAATATTAATAGGATACTTTAGATAAATTAGCTAAAAACACCTTCTACAATTTCCTTAAAAGGCTTTTATAAAGACAAATAACTCTCTTATACACCTTTCTATCCTACTACCTTATCGACTATTTTTATAACTTCCTGCAAACTTCACCACCCACATTAAAGTTATATATGTACAAAATAATACGTATTAATAACTCTCCATTTTAATACCGGTGACTCCGAATCGAGTTTTATACAAACAAGAAACCCTAAGTGTGTTTAAAAATTGAAAAAAGCCCCTCAAAAAGGAGCAATAACCTCTCAAATCTCTTCCACAATCGATGTTCCAGAATCTCTCTCCAGCCCATTCCATTGCCATTTCTCGTACATACGAAGTTTTCCATCTGGTAAAAATTCTGGTGTCGAATGGCACGTCCCGCTTCGAATTTTCTTGTGGACGCTTACATGATTATAGCGAAAATCAATCGACCCATCCTTGTGAACAACGCCAATCAATGTGCCACGCTCAATCTCGCCACCCTCGTATGTCCCCGAAATAACATCGCCATCTTGAAAATAATGAAAAACCGTTTTTTCAGACACCTCGCCATTTCCCGAGTTTTCGACCACTGTGAACTTTTTACCCTGATAATTAACGATCAGAATCCCTCCTAGTTTTCGAACTAATCACACAACTATTATAGCACAAAATGACAAAAATGCCCTAGCCAAGTGTTGCATGACTAGAGCCCTATTTTTACTATTCGCCTAAATTCTTAACCCACGTATCCATTGCTCGGCGTGGCTTCGCATCGGGAACCTCGTTGACACGCGTAATCTGCAAGCAACCAACGATCTGCTGACCATCCAGCCCCAGCTCCGTCACAACCGCCGGATCAAAAATAAAGTTATTCGTCCGCCACAGCACGCCAAGACCAACTTCCCATGCCAAAAGTTGGATATTCTGAATAAACGCACTCGTCGCAGCAATCGCCTCAAAATCTTTCTTACCGCTACCGATAATATCCGTCGTCACAATCAGCGTATAAGGCGGCGCCACAATCTTGCGCTCATTGCCAGCACGAATCTGCTCGCGTCGCTCATGCGTCAACGGCTCGCCCTGCATCCGCTCCATCGAATTCACAATCGCCTCCACAAAACGGCGCTTCTCCGCTTCCGTCGACAAAACCGCCACATGCCACGGTTCTATTTTACTATGAAACGGTGCAAAAGCCGATTTCTCCAAAATGTCATTAATAACCCCGCGCTCGATTGGCGTCTCGTCCACCTGCTTGATACTACGGCGTTCCATTATAATTTCTGATATATTTTTATTCATCGATAGTCCCCCTAGTGATAATCATTCTCACTAAGTATAGCACGCCAACCCACCTTTGACCATCTCAGCGCGTCGACAAACGCTCATTCTCGTCGTTAAAAACTCCGTTCCAGTGCTCACATACTCTAGTATGCTCCGCGCTGGTACTCGCTTTTGCCTAGAGACTAAGCGTTTGTCGACGCGCTGAGGTTTGGAGGGGAATCATGTGAAGTAGTTTTTCTACGGTCTCCTCCTTTACCTAATTTTCTGGAATTTCCAATGTGAGGTCATTTTTCGTTTTATGCGCCACAATATAATCAATATACTGCGTCATAAACTCTCCGTCCGCCTTCTGCCACAACGCATAACCCGGCGTCTTCTCCACACCATTCAAAAAGCGCTTATCCCCGGTGAAATACGCAAAATTGACCTGTTCCATCGTTTTTGCCATCTCCTCCACATCATCCGGATCATATTTTCCAGTTAAGAACAAATCGCTGAGCGCCTTCGTATAGCTAAACTGGCCAAAATAAGCCTTCGAATACTGCTGAAAACCGAGCAAATTCGGGTCCTTCGAATTTATTTTTCGCGCATATTTTCCCACATCCACACGCTGCGTTTTATAAGACAACCCCTTATTTGGCGCGTAGTTAATGACACCATACTGCTGCGGATACATCGCCATCGAGCTCGTCGCGACATCATAAATCGTGCGGTCATGCGACGTTTCCGACCTAATATCCTGAATATGCACATGCCCACTCAAGTTCAGCGCCAGATCATTCTTCGCAAAAAGCGACACCGCCTCCTTGTTCTGCACAATCGTGAACCCCTTCGTCAAAAGCTCACTATGATCCAGCAAATTGTGATGCGTCACCGTAACCAGCTCCGCCCCATGCTTCTTCGCCAAATCAATACATTCCTGAATCCACGCAAACGTCTCCGTGCTAATATATCCGTTCGTTTCCGGCGCACCATACCGCTTATTATTCTCATAATCTGCCGTATCCACCATCAAAAGCCAAACATCCTCAGACGGCGCCGCGAGGTAACTAAGCGTGGAATCATCCCGCATCACCGCCTCATCATAACCCGAATTATGATAAATTTTGGCAAACTCAGACGGCGTAATATCCTCCACTTTCAACTGCTTATCCCCCTCAAATTTACGCGCATAAGGGTTCAAAACATCATGATTCCCAGGAATAACAAACGTTTGGACACCCGCTTTCTCGATATCCTCCAATTTCTCCGCCATTTCCTCGTGGCTGACTTTCTCACCATTATTCGTGATGTCCCCACTGAGCACAAGAACATCCGGTTTCTGCGCCTTCACATCGTCGACAAAAGCATCCGTGATTTCGGTGATGTAATTCTGCTGCTTTCCGTCCCCCGTCGCGAGGTAGGTTTTGAATGCCTGTTTGCCGTCGGTGAGCGTGTTCGAGAGATAATGGATATCAGTGGCTTGGTAAATAGTGAGCGGTTGGTTCATAGTAATTTTTGGCGCTATATGAGGTTCAGAAGATGGTTCAGTTGGTTGCGTGCATCCAGTTAGCGCAAGACCTAGTAACGCGATACATGCAAGTACGGCTTTTTTCATTTGGCGGAGCTCCTTTGTTTATATATTCACATGATTTAGTATAACATATCCTGTGATTTTGAAAAATAGACCGTTTTGTATTATGATATAGTTAGCTTAAGGAAAAAATATTAACTTAATGCATGAATAAGTTCTCTTAAATTGCTAAATAAGAACATATATTCTATACTAAGAGATATACTACTTTTAAAGGATGTAATTAAATTGGAAAATTTTAAATCAATAGAACTGTTTGCAGGCGCTGGTGGATTGGCACTTGGCCTACATGAATCAGGTTTCACCCCTCAATTATTAGTGGAAATAGATAAATATGCGTCCGATACACTCAGACTTAATATGCCCGACTGGAATGTACTTAACACTGATATTAGAGCTATTGACTTAAACACTTTAGATATCTCTCAGGACATAGATTTAATCAGTGGAGGAGCGCCCTGCCAAAGCTTTAGCTATGCTGGTCTTAGAGGTGGACTAGAGGACACCAGAGGGACACTATTTTACGACTTTGCGCGTTTTATAGATTTCTTTAAACCTAAAGTTTTCTTATTCGAAAATGTCAAGGGTTTGATTACACATGAAGGTGGGCATACAATAAACACTATCATATCAACTTTCGAAAATTTAGGTTATACAGTGAGATGGGAACTCCTCAAGGCTATCCACTATGAGGTTGCTCAGAAGCGAGAGAGAATAATTATGATTGGTGTTCGAAAAGATATCCATGACGTCAACGGAGATTTTACCTATCCGAAACCCCAAAATAAGATTTTAACTTTACGAGATGCGCTCGTAGATGTTCCTGAAAGTATTGGAGCTAGTTACCCCGAAACAAAGAAAAAAAGTGCTAGACTTAGTACCACCTGGTGGCTATTGGCGTGATTTACCTGTGGAAATTGCAAAGGATTATATGGGTGTGAGTTACTATTCTGGGGGCGGTAGAACTGGCATGGCTCGCAGAATTAGCTGGGATGAGCCATCACTTACTCTCACAACTTCTCCTGCCCAAAAACAAACAGAAAGATGTCATCCTGATGAAACGCGGCCATTTACTACTAGGGAGTACGCTAGAATCCAATCTTTCCCTGATAGTTGGGAGTTTTATGGCTCACTAGGGAATATATATAAACAAATTGGCAACGCAGTACCTGTTAATTTAGCAAAACATGTAGGGAATTCTATAAATAAATATTTATCAAAGGGGATTAAATAATGTATTTTTCAGAAGAAGAATGGGATATGCCGTTTATAGCTCAAGCAGATTTTTTTACACATGTACAAAACACATTGCTTAGCATGTACAGCAAGAAAGATATCAGTACCCTGAAAAAGTTTAATCAAAATTTGGTCGACCCAATTAAATTGACTTTTGATGGATTTACAAACTCATTAAATAAAGAAACATTAATTAGTACAGAGATAATGCGTCAGGTAGATAAAAGCATGACTAATGACATCGGTAAATTCCATCAGGATATTTTTCATTTCATAGAAGGTTGGGAAGTTCCTACCTCTGGTTTTGATATTGAGAATGAGCGAGATCATATCTATGTAGAATTGAAGAATAAGCATAATACTATGAACTCATCTTCCAGCCAAAAAACCTATATGAACATGCAAAAGAAACTACTTGCTGACTCAAATGCTACTTGCTTTCTAGTTGAAGTTATTGCAAAGAAAAGTCAAAATATAAATTGGAAAGTAAAATTAGATGGGGAGAACTATGATCATGATAAAATAAGGAGGGTCTCTATAGATAAATTTTATGAACTTGCTACAGGAGATAGTAACGCCTTCGAAAAAATATGCTCTTGGCTTCCAATTGTTATAAAAATTATAAAGGAACGTATTACATCCGATACTGCTGAGAATAAAATTATTCAAGAACTAAATCAAATTTCCGATTCTTTCATGAACAGTCTGTATCTACTCTCATTTGAAAGCTATATTGGCTTCGATAACTTAGAATTTAAGCACTTAAATGAACTAGAAGAAGTACCACTTTTTAAATAATCGATAACAAGGATTGAGGTTCATATAGCTGAACCTCAATCCTTGTTATAAACTTTTTCATTCATAGCCACACTGCTATATCTCACCATTGCTTACTACCACTTATTATCATCTAAAAAAACTCTCACTAATCTATCATTTAATCCCTCTAAATACTTAGTCCACTTATGTTCTCAGACCAATCGCACAACTCATTAGTGAATATTTAATCGAGGAAATAAATATTACAAATACAAAATTAAATTGAAAATACATTTTCTTCCTCGAAGTAACTACTATAATTAACCTCATTTATTCTTGTGTTAAACAATCCCATAAAAAATCAAAAGTAATTTCTCATCAATCTCTATCCCATGTTTTAAATAAAGATGCCTTCTTTTCATAAAAAGTCTCACTATCATTTCCTTTTTCTCAGCTCGCACAGCATAGTGTATCCTACTATGGCAGTTTGGGCAAAGACAAAGAATGTTATCAGCAAAATCTATAGTGTTTTCAAAATAATCCTGTGCCGCCATAGGTATAAGATGATGGGCTTCGACATGAGGATGACTATTTTTATTATTAGTAAATGTCTCATGCTGTTGATTGAACTCGCATGTCCAATTACTTCTCCTCTTTGCCTCCAATGCCTCCCTAGGACTTCTTGGGTAAGAGTAAGTCCCACTATCCATACTTTTATCAGGTTTTAGTTTTGGTTTATTAACTGAATATATTACGTTCTCTTCTCTGATGCTGAATTCTTTATCATCCAAATTTTTCATCGGATAGTTAAACTCTCCGCCCACCAATTCCTCGTCAGTAGTATTCTTATGAGTTACATATGCCAAATAACAGTTCAGCGTAGCACTATAAAAACGGCTAGATTCCTGATTAAACAACTTAAAACCCTCGGCGTATTTTATCTCCTCTATCTTCTTTAGTGTTTCAAATGAAGTTAAATCGCTTAATCCGTCATTATTACTTTCTTCGCAAAAAATGATTAATCTTATTAGGTATCTAGTATAAGAACTAGCCTTACCACTTTCAGCCTTCGCATTTCCAGCTTGAATAGTTAAGCTCTGTGCATAATGTTTAAAATCTTCTAATACCACATGAAACTTATCTCTTGTTTTTATAAAAATGTCTTCTTTAGCTTTAATAACTCTAAAATTATACAAAAAAATCTCTCCGCTTCATAATGATACTATAGTTTCAGAAATATTATGTAAGTGAGTATAGACATTCTTTACCTCGTTACTAGTTATTTCTAAAATTTCATAATAAATTCATTATAGCGGAACCAGCTATATTTTGTAAAATCATCCAAACCCAAAAATAACCCCAACAATCTCGCCAAAACGAAATTGTTGGGGTTATACGGGTTCAAGACCCTTGAAACGGCTGCTGCTTTTGCATCTAGTGCACGGACTCAAAGGCCCTTCAATATCTCCATAGTATAGCATCACGATTGTCATGTCAATTAATTTCCGACCTTCCACCTAAACTCAATATGTACCTATTGTTATCAAGGGTTATTATGCTATGATAAAGGGTGAAAAAGGAGGAATCCCAATGCAAAAAGATATCTATGTCGTCGGCGCCATCATTCAAAGGAACAATAAAATCCTCTGTGTCCAGCGTGCTGATTCTGCAGTAAACGGCGCTGACTGGGAGTTCCCCGGTGGCAAAATCGAGCCTGGCGAAACGCCCGAACAAGCGCTCATCCGCGAAGTCCAAGAGGAAATCGGCTGTGTCATCACGGTAAATCAAGCGTTGGATCACACCGTTTACGCCTACGAATTCGCCAATGTCCATCTCACTTGTTTCCTTTGCGAACTCATCACTGGCGAACCCATTTTGCACGTCCATCAGGCGATGAAATGGCTTGACACCAGCGAAATGTCTAACTTGAAATGGTCGCCTGCCAATCTCCCAGCCGTTGAAAAACTCCAGAAAAAAGATGCCTAATCGCGCTGACTAGGCATCTTTTTCTAACTTATCTCCGTGCTTTGCTGACTTTCAATTTCTTTCCTTTTACCGTCACCGTTTGCATCGCCTTCACGACTTGCGCACCTTTTCCGTTCAGAATCTCCACAAACGATACGTTATCCTCAATCGTGATAATCCCGATATCATCCGCGCTAACTCCGTCCAATTTCGCAATCGTTCCGACAAAATCCACCGCGCGCAGCTTCTTCTTTTTGCCGCCGTTAAAATAAATCTTCATAATATCTTTACTCAGCGCCGCGCTCTTGTCCTTCTTCACGACTGGCGCTTCTTCCATTTTCTCATCAAAAGCTGGTTTTCGCGCCGCTACAATCGCTTCATTCGGCAAATCAACCTGCGGAATTTCAAAACCAATATACTCCTCGATTTCACCGATAAAACGATTCTCAAACGGCGTCACAAAAGTAATTGCCTTCCCGCTTCGCCCAGCGCGCCCTGTCCGGCCAGTTCGATGTACATAGCTCTCTTTTTCAAGCGGCACATCGTAATTCACCACAAGCGTTATATTCTCAATATCAATCCCGCGCGCCGCCACATCTGTCGCCACTAAAAAGCGAAACATACCGCGTTTAAAATCGTTCATCACACCAAAACGATCTTCTTGCGTCAAACCACCGTGAATCTTCTCGGCAGGATAACCCATGCGGCGCAACTGATCATACGTGTCATCCACGCGCTCTTGCGTCCGACAAAAAATAATCGCGCTCTCCGGGTTCTGAACAATCAACGTATCGCGTAACGCGACCATTTTGCGATCATCTTTCACCGTCACTTTTTCATGCGTAATATCCGCTGTTGTCAGCCCCGTTGCAGCAATTTCCACATGCTTCGGCGTCTTCATATATTTATCACTCAATACCGCGATATCCGTCGGTAAAGTCGCCGAGAAAAGCATCGTCACGCGGTTCTTAGGCAAGGCTTGAATAATCGCCTCAACCTGCTCAATAAAGCCCATGTTCAGCATCTCGTCCGCCTCATCAATGACCAAATAACGCACCTTCTCCAAGCTCAGCGTTCCTTTTTCAATGTGATCCAGCGTCCGGCCAGGCGTCCCCACAACAACATGGCTCTTCTGCTTCAACTCCAATTTCTGTTTTGCAAAAGGAGACTTCCCAAAAATCGCCGTCGCCTTGATTCGTTTAAAACGACCAATATTCGTAAAATCAGCCTGAACCTGCGCTGCCAATTCCCGCGTCGGTTCCAAGACCAGCGCCTGTGGTTTATTCTCGCCCCAATCCACGAGCTCACAAATCGGAATCGCAAACGAAGCCGTCTTCCCACTCCCAGTCTGCGCCTTCACCACAACATCCTTCTCTTCTAAAACAAGCGGCACAACCTCGCGCTGCACCTCCGTCGCCTCCGTATACCCCCAAACCAGCAAGCGCCTTCTCAATATCCGAACTTATATTATCAAATTTCATAACCCTACCTCATATCTATATTGTGTTTTGTTAAGTATAACATGAAAAGCTGAGGGAGCCCGTTAGATCCGAAAAAAATTGTTAGGGCGCGTAGGAAAAGTCCTCCCTTGACTTTTTTGGAGGGCACGAAATTTTCGAGGATTTGGCTCCCGAAGCTGGATCCGGAGGCGATAAACACGATTCGCGAACATGGATCGATTGCTCCCTAGGCTCGCACTCATATTGAGGCTCTAAGGAAATACAATACCTTTCCTAAGAACCACAACAAAGCTGAAACGGCCCGTTAGATCCGAAAAAAATTTTGAACAGGCGCAGGAAAAATCCGCTCTTGATTTTTTTGGAGGCTGTGTAAATTTCGAGGATCTGGCCGTTGAAGCTGGATCTGATGAAATGCTGAGGGAGCCCGTTAGATCCGAAAAAAAATTGTTAGGGGCCGCAGGAAAAATCCTCCCTTGATTTTTTTGGAGGGCACGAAATTTTCGAGGATCTGGCTCCCGAAGCTGGATCCGGAGGCGATAAACACGATTCGCGAACATGGATCGATTGCTCCCTACGCCCGCACTCATATTGCCATTTCCCCACTAACATACTATACTAAAAAGAAAACCGCTCTTGAAAGGGGCAACAATGAAGAAAAAAAACACTCATAAGTCTAGGCATCATCATTCTATTTTTTGCAGCAGGAATTTTTTGGATCGTCCATTCTTTAAATCAATCGCCAAAATCTGAACCGCTCAAAAATATCACCCAGAAATCCGTTCAACAGCTCTCCAAACAAACGAAATCAACGCTCCAATCTCTAGCTAATTCAGGCGGAGATACTGCTTCACAAAAGCAATTATCCGCTCTAGTAAGCAACACAAAACAGTACAAATTAGCAAGCGACACCAACAGCACGTACGTCAAAAATCTAACCGCTTGCCTAAAAACGCTACAACAATACAAATCCGGAAAAGCCGATAAAAAAGCGCTCGGAAAGGTCTATCCAACTTTTGTCACGAGTGAAAACAAGCTTAGTGATATCACCAAAACCACGCAATACCAGTGGTTCTACGCAGCTGCAGCAAACTATGAACAAGGTCTCAAGCAACAAGGCGTCATCACACTAACTATGGTCGGCGACAACTCGTTCGGCACCTATCCCGAAACGCCTGAGCACCTCAAATTCGACAATGTTTTCAAGAAAAATAACGGCACCAACACGTACGTCTATCAAAACTGCTTACCGTGGTTCAAATCTGATGACTACACCGTTATCAACGCCGAGAGTGCCTTCACGAATGCGGCCAGAGCCGAAGTGAAGATGTGGCGCATTAAAAGCGATCCAGCGCACGTCGCGTTCCTGTCAGCAAGCGGTGTCGATGCCGCCAATCTCGCCAACAACCACACAATGGACTACTTCCAAGTTGGCTATGACGACACGCTAAAAGCTTTTCAAGACAACGATATTCCCGTTTTCAATAAAAATATGCCGCTCATCACCAAAATCGGCGGTATCCAAACCATACTACTCGGTTACGATTGCCGCTCGAGCCAACAATCCGCGAGCTATCTTGCAAAAATCGAAGCGGACGTAAAAAAATATAAAAAACCAAATAATCTTGTTATCGTCAATATGCACTGGGGCGTCGAATATCGCGCAACACCCGTCGATTACCAAACCCAATACGGCCATGCCATCATTGATGCCGGCGCGGATATCATCATGGGCTCTCACCCTCACCGCCTCGAAAGCGTGGAAAAATATAACGGTAAATACATCGTATACAGCATGGGAGACTTCGCTTTTGGCGCCGATCCAACCCTGCTTTCTCGCATGACCTCGATGTTCCGATTGCGCTTCACAGAAGATAATGGTAAAGTAGTTCTTAAAAACATCTCCATCGTCCCAACGTACGAAAATTCAGACGGTAGCTTAAACGAAAATAACTACCAGCCACTTCCCGTTTTTGGCGACGATGCAAAAAAAAAATTGTGAACGAACTCATCCGAATAAGTAAACCAATACAGGGTGGAGTAACCAAATACGATTATTTTGATCCATTTATGTAGAAAGAAGGAACCCAATTTGAAAGAAATATTTCAACTGCTAAAAAAGGGAAACAAATCAGCACTCACCGCGGCGATCGTCAACGTGCTTGTCTCCATCATTAAAGGAACCACCTACATCTTCACAGGAAATGTCGCCATGTTCGCCGAAACGCTTCATAGTCTCGGGGATGCGGCCAATCAATTTTTCGTCTTCGTTGGTTCTGCACTCAGCAAAAAACGCCCAACGAAGCGCTTTCCAAATGGCTTTGGTCGTGTCGTGAATCTCGTGCTTCTCGGCGCTGTCCTTATCGTTGGTATCATGGCATTCGAAACGATTAAAGAAGGTCTCGCGCACATTTTCCATCCAACAGAATCGACTGGTTTCCTCATTAACCTTATCGTTTTGGCTGTTTGTACCATTCTAGAAGGCTTCGTACTCGTGAAGGCGATGCATGAAATCGCGCATGATGTTGGCCTGGAATCGCGTGGCCTCAAGCTTTTCAAAGATAGTCTCGCGAATTTTGGTAAAGCAAAAGCGGCGACTCGTCTCGTTTTCCTCGAAGATTCGGTAGCAACTGGTGGTGGGCTTTTAGCGATGATTGCAATTATTATCTCCTATTACACGCCTTACCATCAAGCAGAAGGAATCGCTTCTGTCCTCATCGGTATCCTCATGTTCCTCGTTGTCGGCAAGGTATTCCTCGATAATGCGGCCGGCGCGATTGGAGAGTCTGA
The DNA here is from genome assembly GCF_000525855.1 of Listeria cornellensis FSL F6-0969. Lineage (GTDB taxonomy): Bacteria > Bacillota > Bacilli > Lactobacillales > Listeriaceae > Listeria_A > Listeria_A cornellensis. Next base: position 24,303 of record NZ_AODE01000007.1, on the reverse strand, counting down.
CGAAGTGATGCAAGTTCAAATTGGCCAGCTAGTCATGACAGATCCCGACGTGCAAGATATCCAAGTCATTACCGTTCTAAAAGAAGGCGACTTTTTCCATGTCGAAGTGGAGGTAGAACTCGATCCAGAAATGACGCTCGCTCAGGTGGATGACGTCAAAGATCGACTTGAAGAAAGTATCCTGACTGTAAAAGGTGTCGCGGATGTCCTCGTGACATTCGATGAAAATGATACAATCACTAATTGGGAATACGGCGACGGTCGGTAAATTTTACAATCAAAAAATACGGTGAACAGGGTTTTCATTTCTGCTCGCCGTATTTTTTTCCATCCTAAAAATAGGTCTGCAAACAAAGATAGCGCTATCATTTTCGAATTCCAAATTTTTTTAAAGTTTTCCATTGACTCTTTTCCTAATTTGCCCTATAATAATCAAATAGTTAATTAAGTGAACTAATTACTTTTAAATCAAAAGGAGATTGAACATGACACAAACAGCGCACGCAGAAAGACCTGTTGACATCCAGGGGAAACCTTATAATCGTTTGTTACTAATGACAGTAATGCTTGTGGGGGCATTCGTTGCTATCTTAAACCAAACAATTCTATCAACAGCTCTTCCACACATTATGACCGACTTAAACATCACAGCAGCAACGGGACAATGGCTAACAACCGCATTCTTACTTACAAACGGGATTATGATTCCGATTACGGCTATGTTAATCGGTAAAATCAACTCGAAAACACTATTTTTAACAGCGATGATCGTCTTTACAATTGGTACGGTTATCTCAGCTTTCTCAGACAGCTTTGCATTACTACTAACTGGACGTATCATTCAAGCGGCAGGGGCCGGAATCCTGATGCCTCTAATGCAAACGATTTTCCTACTTATTTTCCCACCAGATCGTCGTGGGGCAGCAATGGGTATGGTCGGACTAGTTATCGCTTTTGCACCAGCTATTGGGCCCACTTTATCAGGTTGGATTGTTGACAGCTATGATTGGCAAATGCTTTTCATCATCTTGATTCCAATTGCCGTTCTTGATATCATCTTCGCCTTCTTCGCTATGAGAAAAGTGGTAGAACTGACAAATCCGAAAATCGATGTTCTCTCGATTGCGCTTTCTACAATCGGTTTTGGTGCTCTACTTTACGGATTCAGTAGCGCGGGTACAGACGGTTGGACAGATGGCCTAGTGCTTACCATGTTCGCAGTCGGCATTATTGGTTTAGTCCTATTCGTATGGCGTCAACTGAAAATGGAAAAACCGATGCTCGAACTTCGCGTTTTCCAATCACCAGTTTTCACACTTTCAACCATTATTAGTGCCATCGTCATGATGTCCATGATTGGCGCAGAAATCGTATTACCGCTCTACATTCAAACGATTCTTGGTGAAACGGCGCTACACTCTGGATTATTACTACTTCCAGGTGCGATCGTGATGGGTGTTATGAGCCCGATTACCGGTATTATTTTCGATAAAATCGGGCCGAAATTGCTCGCAATCGTTGGTATGACGTTGCTTGTTGCAGGTACCATTCCGTTCATGTTCTTGACGAAAGACACGTCTACTATGTACATTATCGTCTTCTACGCCGTGCGTTTCTTCGGTATTTCGATGGTCATGATGCCGATGTCAACAGCTGGTATGAACTCGTTGCCACTGAACATGATGAGCCACGGTACCGCGGTGAACAATACGATTCGCCAAGTTGCCGGTTCGATTGGTACGGCGATTCTAATCACTGTACTAAGTAACGTAACGAAGAACAACATGCCTGAAAAAGCTTTGGCGATGACCGATCCAAAAGGTTTTGCTAGCCAAGCGATGACGGCGAACCTTGACGGTATGCAAGCAGCCTTCCTCGTTGCCGTAGCCTTCGCGGTTGTAGGTTTGATTCTGAGTCTATTCGTGAAAGACATTCGTCCTCAAGGTAAGAAATCAGTAAGTAAATAGGAATGTAGTCGCTGAGTTTGATATCATATGCTCCCTATAGAGTAGACAATGGAGAAACAAAAACTCCAAATCTACTTTATAAGGGAGCTTTTGTATGCCAAGATGCACAAGTTTATAAGTCATGGAAAAGTATGCTACATTAAAAAACGGACCAACAAAGCGAAACATCCCTAGTATACTAGCACTTCACTTCTTTACTGATTTTCTAATCATTATTGTTAATACTACTATAGCAATAATAAATACAGCAACCATTGTTATAGGTATATATTGTCCCATATAACACTCTCCTCATTATGTAAATCCCTGATTAAAGCTCCATCAGGGATTTTTCTTATCAACCACGCTCGGCGTAGATTCTTACGCACGTGTCTGATTGCCTCTATCAAATAATTTTATAATCAACAAACATCCTAAACCTACTACTGGAATACTCACGATGAACCATGTAATAGTTCTTGGGAAAATTTCATAGTAATAGTACATTGAAACGGTTAGCCATATAAACAGTACAACATACTTCAATATATTTTTTCAAAAAAAGTCACCTCTACATTCAGTATATATCTACATATCCATTATTCGGTCGTTTGTCCCTTTTATCCAGTTGTTTAGCTATCTGCGTTCCAATGTCTAAGTAATTAAGCGCGACTGTTACCGCAACTCCCACGGATACAGCTAATTTCTTAGCACCCCACGCTTTTAATCTACTTACAACTGTACGAGAAAATAGCTTTTCAGCTTCTCTTTTCCCTTTTTTAATAATAAAAGCTTGAATAGCCCCAACACCACCACCAACTGCGAAACCAATAGCCGTATTTAGTAAAGCCCCTGCCCATTTTACACTTAATCTCACTTGAAAAGCTTCGACTTGTTTTGGAGCTAGTGCTTGAAGTATATCATTTTTATACATAGAAACAGTATCCCCACTCTCTGATTCTTGTAAACGTTCGTCAAAATCCTGTTGGGATGCTTCTAAATCATTGTATGTTTCAGCATCAGCATCGAAAAAATCTGTCAAAGCTTCTTCCATAACTGCCAAATCTTCAATACCAGATAGCTCAGCTTGTTCTTCTACAATACTATCAAATAGAGCACGCTCTTCCTCCGTCATTTCTGAAACCGATGGCATTTCCGCAACTGCCTCTTCTAAATCGAAATCATCAGATAATACCTCAGCATCTAGCTTCACGTCTGTATCAATTCCTTTGACATCTTCCGAGGCCAATACACCTTCTAAAACAGATGCTTTTGGCGTAGTTGCATCCTCTGCTAAACTACTTAATGGTGCTACTGCAGTAAGTGATAATGCCATAATCGTCATTACTGTTACTCCCTTAATAAAATGAATTTTTTTCATACTAAACTCCCTTTCTAATTTATAATCTAAATAATCATATCATTAAAAGAAGAGTTATTGCTAAATTTGTCGTGAACGTCGCTTTTTCGTTCGTAAATGCGAAAAACAACGTGAATTGTATAATTAAGTCGGATAAAAATAGGCAAGCAACTTTACATACGGTGAAATAGATATTAAAAAAATAACACTTCCAGCTATTTTCTTGAAATACCTGCAAAACAAGCGGAAATGTTGGCGCAAAAACCATTATACTAGATGCTGAATCCATCGCTTTGGAGCAAGAGCGAACAGAGTTTGGTTGCACAGGGAGCAATTCATTTTTTCGATTCTATTTAAAAAAGTATGCTAAAATAAGTAAAAAGGTTTTCTAACTAGGAAAAGGATGTTTTGGATGGAATTTGTTTTAATTTTGCTACCGATTTTCGGAATTTTCGCGATTGGCTTTATTGGGCAGAAAACGCTCAAGTTTGATATTCCGAATTTATCGAAGTTAACGCTTTATTTGATGTCGCCGTTTTTGGCATTTAATACGTTTTATACGAATAAATTGACGATCGATTATGCCTATTTACTCATTTTTGTTGTCGGGCTTTGTTTGTCGATTATTGCGATTGTTTATGTAATTGCGAAAGTGATGAACTACGATATTCAGGATGCGTGTGCGATGATTCTGGCTTCTGCTTTTATGAATAACGGGAATTACGGGACGCCTGTGGTTTTGCTTATTTTTTGGCGCGGCGGGGCTTGATATCGCGGTTATTTTGATGGTGCTGCAACAACTCGCGATGAGCACGATTGGGGTCTTTTTCGCCGCGCGAGGAAGCTCGCAAAACGCTGGGATGAAAATGGTTTGGCAACGTGTTGTGCGGATGCCGGTCGCTTATGGGGCGCTACTTGGGATTCTACTGCAATTGGTCCATTTTCCGGTTCCTGCAAGCGTGATGACATGCGTAAAACTCGTTGGAGACGCTGCGATTCCGACGATTATGATTGTACTTGGGATGCAACTCGCGGTTATTTCGTTCCGCCGAATTGATATTCCAAAAGTCTCGATTTCGCTTATTTTACGACTGCTTATTTCACCGATGATCGCCGTTTTATTCACGATGATCTTGCCTGTCGATACGATGACGAAACAAATTATGATCCTGCTTGCGGCGATGCCAACTGCAGCTAACACAACTTTACTTGCCGTGCAATTCAATACGAAGCCAGATCTTGTTTCCAGCACTACTTTTATCAGCACGGTTCTCAGTATTATCACAATTCCGGTAGTTTTATGGATGCTTTTCCCTTAGTACATCGAATATATCTAAAAATAGCGGGCAAGATGGATGTTGATACGCATCCATCTTGCCCGCTATTTTTTAAGGAATCAACAAAATTTTACCGGTACTTTTTCTACTTTCAAGCAAATCATGCGCGGCTTTTCCTTCTGATAACGCGAATTTTCGCGGCTGATTTACCGTTATTTTACCGCTGCTAATCATTTCGAATAGAGCATGCGAGCGCTTGATACGTTCATCTTTACTCGTCAAGAAGCTCCACAAATCACCGCCAGTCAAGGTTTTGGAAGTGTCCATCAACATACGCGGATCCACTGCAATCGGATTGCCGCCGGACATGCCGTAAAAAACGACCGTTCCTTTATCGCGCACTGCCGTGAAGCTATCCATCAGCGTCGAACCTACAGAATCATACGCGACATCGATTTTGCCAGCAAGTTTTTCAGCCCAATTGTCACTGTATAACAAAACTTCTTCGGCTCCTAGTTTGCGCGCCACTTCTGCTTTTTCTTCACTGGAAGTAAGGCCGATAACCTGACCGCCAAGCGATGTGATGATTTGCGTCAACATTTGGCCGACACCGCCAGCTACCGCGTGAACGAGCGCCACGTCACCGTATTTAATCGCGTAACTATCTTTTGCCAAGTAGCTTGCAGTCAAACCTTGCAGCAACACAGAAGCTGCGACGTCATCACGAATGGCATCTGGAATTGGAATCGCTTTAGATACAGGAACCGCCACAAGTTCAGCATTCGCAAGCGGTACATCCACAAAAGCAACACGATCACCAACCGCAAACTCCGTCACGCCTTCACCAAGCGCTACGACAACACCCGCGCCCTCGTAACCAAGCACATATGGCGGCTCACCAACAAGATGGTAGTTCCCTTTTCGACGATAAATATCCGCAAAATTAAGTCCAATCGCGGTCGTACTAAGTAAGATCTCACCTTTTTGCGCCGTGGCATCTGGAACATCTACATATTGCAATACATCTGAATTTCCAAACTCGTTAAACACCAATGCTTTCATAAAAAATCGTCTCCTTATATGTAAGAAAAGCCCGCAAAATCGCAGGCTCTCTTCTTATTCCGCAGCTGCTTCTTGTTTCGCTTCTGCCTCTGCTTTTTCACGCATCCGTTCCCGAACGCCTTTTTTCTTAATTTGTTTACTACGCAATTGGCCACACGCCGCGTCGATATCCGTTCCATGCTCGCGACGAACGACACAGTTAATGCCTTTACGCTTCAAAGTTTCATAAAAAGCGTCAATAACCTCGGTATCGCTACGTTGGTACTGATCATGCTCATCGACCGGATTATATGGAATCAAGTTCACCCAAGCTAGATGGCGTTTCTCACCGATTAAAGCCGCGAGTTCAAGCGCTTCTTGCCTGTGATCATTGACATCTTTTAGCATAATGTACTCATACGTAATACGGCGATTCGTTTTCTCCAAGTAATACTCGACCGCTTCCATCAATTTCTCAAGTGGATACGTCTTGTTAATCCGCATCACGCGTGTACGCAAATCGTTGTTCGGCGCATGTAGAGACACGGCCAAATTGACACGAATATCCTCATTCGCAAAATCAATAATGCGCGGCGCCAAGCCACTTGTCGAAACCGTAATATGACGCGCTCCGATAGCTAAGCCCTTCTGATCATTCACAACACGAAGGAAATCCATCACGTTATCGTAATTATCAAACGGCTCGCCGATACCCATCACCACAATATGACTGACACGCTCGCCATTGCCCTTCGAATCCAAATAAAGCTGCACGTTCATAATCTGCTCCACAATCTCACCAGCATTCAGGTCACGCTGCTTCTTCAGTAACCCACTCGCACAAAAAGTACAACCGATATTACATCCCACTTGCGTCGTCACACAAACACTCAGCCCGTAAGAATGCGTCATCATAACCGTTTCAATCAAGTTGCCATCCGATAGTTGGAATAAATATTTCGTCGTACCATCTTTAGATTCCTGTTTAATTTGTTCATTTAGCGTATGCATCGTGAAGTTTTCCTCCAGCATATCCACACACGTTTTATTCAAGTTCGACATCTGCGCGAATTCTGTGACACGTTTGACATAAAGCCAGTCCCACACTTGCGTCGCGCGGAATTTCTTCTCGCCTTTTTCTTCAAACCAATCGCCAAGCTGCGCCATCGTTAACCCGTAAATCGAGCTTTTTTCCATTCTTTAAAAACCTCTTTTCAAAATTTCATTACGCCTTATCCAAATTATAACGGTTTTAGCGCCTTATCGCAAGGCTTCCTTTGCCGCATATTCCGCGTGAAGTTCGGCGGTTTTGAAGATTGGCAACGCAACGTCCTGCTCCCGAATCAACAACTCCAATTCCGTACATCCCCAAAACAACGCCCTGCGCCCCTTTCGCGCTCGCTTTTTCAATCATCGCCAACATCTTCGCCCGCGAATCCTCACGTATCACGCCCAAACATAATTCCTCAAAAATAATCCGATTCACCACGTCGCGATCCGTCGCGTCTGGAATCTGAACCTCAATTCCACTACCAGCATAACGTCCTTTATAAAAATCCTCGACCATCGTGTACCGCGTCCCAAGCAACAAAATCCGCTCCAATTTTCGCGCACCAATCGCCCGAATCGTAGGCTCCGCAATGTGTAGAAGCGGAATACCAATCGTGTCCTCCACCTGCCGCGCCACCTTATGCATCGTGTTCGTACAAATCACAATAAAATCCGCTCCAACCCGTTCCAATTTCATCGCAATATCCGCCAAAACGCGCCCAGCCTCATCCCATTTCCCCTCATGCTGCAACTGCTCAATCACATAAAAATCCACACTATACAAAATAATCTCCGCCGAATGGAGCTCACCCCGCATTTCACGAACCGTCTCATTGATAATCCGATAATACTCCGTCGTCGATTCCCAACTCATGCCACCAATTAGCCCGATTTTTTTCACAACCGTACGCCCCTTCCAAAGCCGACTTATCCTTATCTACGTCAAAAAGTATACCATGGAAACAATAGGAACAATATCTTTTTCAATCCAAACCACGTTACAAAAGTGTAAGCTCCCTTGTCCATAATGTCATCTTGGGCAATGGTTTACTCCCACTTTTATCGTTACACTAAGAGTAGAAGTCATCTATATAGGAGGAGTTTACATGGAAATAGTTCTACAAGCAAAGAATGTTCGCAAAGTTTATGGTATTAAAGGAAATGTCTATACCGCTTTAAATAATATAAGTCTGGAAATTACAAAGGGGGATTTTGTCGGCATCATGGGCCCAAGTGGTGCTGGGAAATCGACGCTGCTTAACGTTTTCTCCACCATCGACAAACCTACTTCTGGTGAAATTCAAATCTCCGGTCAAGAATTGGGGACAATGAATGAGCAACAAATGTCTTCATTCCGCCGTGATCAGCTAGGATTTATTTTCCAAGATTATAACCTACTCGACACACTGAGTGTCCGTGAAAATATCATTTTACCCCTTGCGCTCGCAAAACGTCCTGTGAAAGAAATGGAAACACGACTGGAAAAAGTAGCCGACACATTCCATATCCGCGACATTTTGGATAAGTATCCCAACGAAATCTCTGGTGGTCAGAAACAACGAACCGCTGCAAGTCGCGCCATTATCGCTAACCCTAGCTTGATTTTTGCAGATGAGCCTACTGGTGCCCTTGATTCAAAATCAGCGACTGATTTATTGGAAAATTTAAAAGAATTGAATGAACAAGACTATTCGACAATCATGATGGTAACGCATGATGCTTATGCGGCCAGCTTCTGTAAACGAATTTTGTTTATTACGGATGGCGCGCTTTATACTGAAATTTATCGTGGTACAAAAACCCGCAAAGAGTTTTTTTCAAAAAAATTCTGGATGTATTGGCGCAATTAGGAGGGGATATGAATGACGTTATTTGATTTAGCAAAAAAGAACATCAAACATAATTTCATTCACTATTTTCTCTACTTCGCCTCCATGATTTTCTCTATCATGATTTATTATACCTTCGTATCGCTGTCAAAAGATCCAGAAGTCGTTGCCCTCATGGATAATAACGACAATCTTGCCAGCATTTTTAACGCATCCTCGATTATCTTAATTATTTTCGTCGCGATCTTTATTTTGTATTCGAATCACTTTTTTACCCGCAAACGAAAAAAAGAAATTGGTATTTACTCCCTTCTAGGCCTTCGCAAAAAAGAAATCGGTCGGATGCTCTTTTATGAAAATTTTCTAATGGGTATTGGTGCTCTCATTATCGGGATAGGCCTCGGCACGCTCTTGTCAAAGCTATTCGTCGCGATACTAATCAAGATCATGAAGCTTGATGGAATTAGTAATTTCGTCTTCTCTACCGATGCTATGATTAATACAGTTGTTATTTTTATTATCATCACACTGATCACCTCGGTGACCGGTTACCGCATCATTTACCGGACGACATTACTCGATCTATTCCACTCAGAAAGTAAACGTGAAAAAATACCGAAAAGTAATCCGTTCTTAGCAATACTCTCGCTCGTTTTAATTTTAGGCGGCTACTTTATTGCTTTACAACCCTTACTAACCGAGGATGCTATTTGGATAAAACTCAAATTTGAGCCAGGCATGCTACTCATCCTAACGTCCGTTATTACAGGGACAGTGCTCTTACTCAACAGCTTCCTACCATTTTCACTCAATAAGATTCGTAAAAATAAACGGATTTTTTATAATGGCACGAATATTATCAGCAATTCACAGCTCACATTCCGAATCGCTTCCAACGCCAGGACGCTTTCTACTATCGCGGTTTTGACCGGCATGACATTAGTTGCAATCGGCATGGTCGGCGGCCTCTATAACAACGCGAATAAAGATGCTGGCTTGAATAATCCTGCGACTTTCGAATATCATATCGTGGATGAAAAAAGTAATAAACAAGCATTAACACTTGCACAAAACAATACAAAAACGCCAATGACTGGGAATCAGGAGACAACTATCAACTATGTAAAAACAACAAGCGATCGCAAAATGCCAACTGCGTATGGTCCAGAAGATGGTTTTGCAGTCATTAGTCTCACCGCTTACAATAAACTACTAACCCTAGAAAAACATACTAGTTCAAAAATGGCAGCACTAAAAGACGATGAAGCCATACTTATCTCGTCTGATTTGACTACTGAAAATGATGTACTAAATCAAAGCTTCACCTTAAAAAATAGCACCCCTCAAAAAGTAACAGTCACAAAAACGATCACAGAATTACCCTTTAGCACACTTTACAGCCTACTTGTGGTCTCCGATGACGTCGCAAATACACTCTCCAGCAAAAATCAAACAACGATCCAGTCCATCATGATTGATCAACCAAAAGATGCCGTCGCACTCAGCAAACAAATGGCGAAAGTACTTCCAGAAAATGCAGTGTTCCGAAGTTACCCAGAGAATTATGAAGCGTTGATGAGGGAAACAGGTGTCTTACTATTTATCGGTATGTTCATCGGTCTGGTTTTCCTAGCAGCAACTGGAAGTATCATCTACTTCAAGCAACTAACGGAAGCCTATAATGATGTGCTAACGTATGATATTTTGAAAAAAATCGGTTTAGATCGAAAAGAAATTCGTAAAACGATCGCTAAACAAGTACTCGTCATCTTCTTAATCCCACTTGTTTTAGGAATTGCACACAGCTCTGTCGCACTTGTCGCATTAGCCCACTTGTTGCAAATGAACATAACACTCGCAGCCAGCATAAGTACGGGAGCCTTCACATTGATATTCATCGTTTATTACTTCATAACAGTAAATACGTATACTAATATTGTAATAGGCAAAAAAAGAGATTAGATTGATATAAAGAAAACCTCTTATTGTAGTCTTGATGTGCACATCATAGTTACTACGATAAGAGGTTTTTTAATTCAATAAATAAATGCTGCAACAATCGCGTCTACCGTCGTATTTTCATGCAAATCACTATGTTGCGCGTTCGAACCCGTCACGACCTGCTCACTATACTCCGCAACTGCACTATCAAAAATCAAACGTGAAGCTAGCGCGCTCTGCACTGGTACGACACCATCCGATACCGAGTCACTTTCCAAGTCTCCCGCAATCGAGAGCACCTTCAAATTCGCATCCAAATTGGAACTATCCGCAATATACTTCTGCAATTCCGCCGTTCTATTCGTTACATCCACAAAATCCGTCGTCGCCGCATTATCATCCGAATCTAAATCATTAAATGGCGTTCCAATCACGACCAATTTTTCCATTGTAGGCGACGAATCATCTTCCAATTCCTCCGCATACGTAGTCAGCGCCAAGCCCCCATTCGAGTGCCCAATCGCATTATATTGCGTCACATGATACTTCTTCTGAATATCCTTTATTACCGCGTCAACCCACTCGGCTTCTTGAGCAATCGGTGCGTCATTATTCTCAAACACAATCTGGATAAAAGGATTCTTCGACTTGGCGCTTAGCGTCCCTTGATATTCTAGCGTGCCATCTTTTTTCACCAACACAATCACTTTATCCGTGGATTTGCCATATGTAGCTGTCATTCGCGAAATCATCCCGTTAAACGAATTCGCCGTCCCATGCGTTCCGTGGACAAGCACAATCGGGGTTGTATCCGATAAGTCAATATCCTTGACCTTCGCTGAATACGCCTTAATCGAACCAAACAAAGCAACCGCCACAAGTAAACATCCGCCAAATAACACTAATTTCCGCCACATATCCCATCAAATCCTTCCGAAATTTCCTCATATCCTTACTTTACCCATAAAAGATGAACAAATTATTACCAAAATATTAGGTTTTAAAGAAGTTTTGAAGATTGGGTTTAAAAATGGGGTATTGGGGGTTCGCTTACTTGCTTTGCTCCTAGCCATATTGGAGGACTAACTCAAGGTGAGGCCGTCGTCATCGCCGCTGGGGGATTACATGCTCGCTTCGCTCTCATGCATATTGTGGCTCTTTTGGTTTGCCGAGGCGTCTTTGTTCAGTAGTTGTTCGAGGCTCTCTGCTGCCTTCTGTCTTATTCTCTGGTAGAATCAGAATTTTGCTTTTTTTCACGTTTCGTGCGCTTGTCGGTTCCGCCTACTCGCTTCGCTCCTAGCCATATTGAAACTCTAACTCGGCAAAGTACGCCGAGCAAGACTTACAATAATTACTTTGACACGTAGAGTAATCCGTGTTATTATTACTCTATCAGATAGAACACTGTGCGCGCAGTTGTATTTTTGAATACTTTGGAGGTTTTAAAAATGATAACTATTAAAAAACATGTCGAACAATTATTCACAGATATTCCTGTAACGGAGGAAAGTCTTTTCATGAAAGAGGAAATTCTACACGGGCTCGAGGACAAAGTTGATATTCTCATGGCGCAAGGAAAATCGGAGGAGGACGCGATCAATAAAGCGATTGTCGAACTCGGTGATTTAACGGATCTACGTATGGAGCTGGCTGAAGCGCGTGTGAAACCGCCTAAATCCTACCTCGCTTGGACGCATTTCCAATTCTCACTCGTTGGCGCAGCTCTCATCATCGGCTTGCTTCTCTTCATCAATGTCTACTACACGCCAACCGTTTTGTGGGTTGTTTTCCCAGCTTTTGCAATCGTTTGGTGGCCGCTAGCGATGTACTTTGGATGCCTTCGCGTCCAAGGGGAGGTCATGAATTGAAAGGTTTAGTCAGCTTCTCTATCGTCGGTAGCGCGATTTGTATGTTTTTCCTAGTCATGCTAAATTATTTCTTAACGCCCTCGCTCGACTGGAGCATCTACCCATGTATCGCCCTACTTCTCTGGCCCTTATCGATGTATTTTGTTTACCGCCAAAATTTGAAACAGTTCGCTTTCTTCACGAGTTTCGTCTTCATTATCCTGCTAACTGTCATCAACCTACGCGAATCCCCAGACGTCCTTTGGGTTTTATATGCTCTTTATCCGCTTGTTTTCTGGCCTGTTTTTACAGCCTTCGGAAAAAAAGCGTACACGATGACTGCCGCGGTAATCGGCGCTATAACAACGATTATCTATTACGCGTTGCTTAACATTGCCATTTCACCGAGCTATCCGTGGGTCATTGCGATTATTTTTGCGGTTGGGTGGTGGCCATTATCTCTATACCACGCAAAACACAAAAACTTTTTCGCCTTCTCCATCCAAGCAAGTATTTGGATTAGCGTTTTCGTTATCGGCATGAACTGGGCATTTTCACCAAGCGTGATTTGGGCCATTTATCCGATTTTCGCTGTTGTTTGGTGGCCGATCTCGATGTACTTTTTTAGTGCAAAACGTCACATAACAACTTTATAATTCGGCTCATCTATGGTACATTCAAATAGAATCAAAAACTTTATTTGAAGGAGCTATTATAAAAATGGGAAATCAACTAGACGAAAAAGCCGTTTTGCGCGCTCAGTTGACGAATCCGCGTTGGATGACATTGACGCTCGCGATTATTTGTTCGCTGTTCGCCATATTTACGCTGCTAGGTGTGTTCGTTCTATTCATGTTGTCGACAAAGGACATTAAACCAGACGCAATCCATGCCTTACAAATTGCTAAGATTCTAGCCTCTGTATTTTGTGTACTTTACGCGATATTCGCCTTACTGCTATTCAATAACTACTCAAAACTAAGAAAAGGCACCATCGTTCCAAAAATGCTCTATTTCGCGCTAAGCATCTTCGTTATCCTATCCGCAGCAAATAGCATTTTCAGCGGACAATTAGGCGGCGTCTTTTTACCCCTTATCATCTTATTATTCGCGATTAAAATCATCTTAGACCTGGACAAAATCAAATAATCCATAGAAAACAAAAAACCTGCTGGCTCTCAGTAGGTTTTTTTGCGTCTTAAAACCTCATAAATAAAAAAAATTTTTTTATCTGAATGTGAAAAGTAATATTTTTTACATCACAACAAGATATTCTTTTGTCGCAATATGCGAAATCATGTAATATTTCATACATATTGTCTATTTAACCGCTTCTCAAATGTGTCTAATGTGTGTCCATATATACAAATTTGTGTTTTCCCTCGCATTTCCACGGGTACTTAAGTAAAGAAACCAACTTTATGACAGGGAATGTGTCTAAAATATGAAGATGGAGGTGCAATTACCATGAAAAAATATATTGTTGTTTTTTTTCCTAGTTCTATTCTCACTACTAGCTATTGGTGAAAAAACATTTGCCCAAACAATCGCAGAACAAAATATGTCTCTAAACAATTGGAAAGTCTCATTGACTGGTAAAACTTTTCCGGCTTCCAATGTTGCCTTGAAACTAACTTTAGCTGAAAAAGAACAGGCGTTACAGAAAAATGTATTATCTAGACTAAATAAAGATCCCAAGAAGAGCTATCTTTTTTCAAATATCACAGCTTGGAAAACCAATTCAACACAATCCACAATCATTGCAGCCAATATCGAAAAAATGGCCACTCTATACCAGACTCCAAACTCGATTTATTATCGTAACGCTTCTTTAAAACAAGATATTATCTACTCTCTAACCTGGTTTTATAACAACCTTTACAGCGAAAAAGTGGGTAAATTTAATAGGAACTGGTATGACTTGCAAATTGGTACACCGATTTCACTTGTAAATACGCTAGTTTTAATGAAACCTGATATTTCTAATACGTTTTTACAAAATTACTTAAAAGCTATCGACTATTTTGAACCTGCAACTGCTACAGCAAAAGATGTCGGGACTGGCGCAAACCGTCTCGATAAAGGATTTATTGTGACAATTCGTGGTGTCCTTGGAGGGAATCAAGCTAAAATCAACATGGGTACTGAGATGGTAAAACGCGTTTATATGCCTGTCACTTCTGGCGATGGATTTTACGCAGACGGCTCATTTATTCAGCACACAAATACGCCGTACACAACAGGTTACGGTGCTGCAATCTTAGCTCGTAGCGCAGATTTTTATCAATTGCTTTCTGGTACAAAATCATTCGGCAACCTGCGTTCACTTCCTATGATGTTCACTTACTTAGATACTACTTATCTTCCTGTACTTTACAAAGATGAAGTTCTTGATATGACTCGTGGTCGCGGTGTTTCTCTAAAAGCTATTTCTAACCAACAAATCGCACAAACGATGCTCTATGACATGTTTACAATTAGTCAAAAAAAATAGTAATGTCGCATATCGCGGGAAATATGCCAATATTATGAAATCTTCAATTATCAGTCAATCTCTACATCTCGATTTCTATAAAAACCTGACAATACCGCAAGCTCAAACATTCCAATCCATTTTGCTAAACAAAAAAATTCCCGCAACCTACCCAGCTCGGACACAAAACAAAATGATGGCCAGTGCAAGTCAGATGGTTGATATCAAGCCCACCTATGTTGCTGGAATCAGCATGTTCTCAAAAAAAATATCAGCATTTGAGAGCATTGGAGGCCAAAATAAACTTGGCTTTTACACAGGAACCGGCGCCCTTTATCTCTATAATGGCGACGAAGCTTTTGAAGGAAACTACTACCCAACCGTTGACATGACAAGTCTTGTAGGCACAACAACCGACCACAAAACAAAACCGATTACATCCGATAATGCCAAATATCTCAATACCCAAGCCTGGTCCGGCGGCGTTTCCGATCAACAAAACGGTGCCACAACGATGCACTACAACATGAAAAACGTAACTGGAAGCTCTCTTGAAGCACGCAAATCTTGGTTCTTCTTAAACGGCAAAATAGTTGCTTTAGGCGCAGGCATCACATCAAAAGAAAATCTCAATACCGAAACTATTGTCGAAAATCGTAAACTATTTAACACGAATCTCAACTCATTCATCGTTGGCGGCCAAACGATCAATCTCGGCCAAACAAAAAACATCACGACCAAATGGGCATACCTAAACGGCGCAGTTCCTAGCAAAATATCGGCTATGTCTTCCCAACTGCCACTAACATCACAGCCTACAAAAAAAACAAAGACCGGCAATTGGAACACCCTAAATATACGCAACCGTAACGAACCAGTAAGTGCCAACTACGCAGGCATCACGATTTCTCACGGCAAAAAACCAACCAATAAATCCTACAGCTACATCTTACTACCAGGAAAATCCAAACAAGCAACCGAAGTCTACAGCAAAAAAAATCGACATCGAAATTCGCGCTAACAACCTTAATCAACAAGCTGTATTCGATAAAACACAAAATCTCTGGATCGCAAATTTCCGTCAGGCTAGCACGCTAAACAGTATCGTGGCACAAACTCGCGGCTCCATCATGATTCGCAAATCCGCGACATTACAAAAAATCACACTTGCCGATCCAAGCATGGAACAAAGCAAAATCGTATTTTTAGTACCTAAAGTCGCAGGTCATAAAATCAAAAGCAAATCCCCTGAAGCGACTATAACAACTCAAGGCAAGAACTGGCGTATTCAAGTGAATACTGCAGCTAAAAACGGAAAATCATTTCATGTTACTTTTGGAAAATAATTTCATTGGAATTCCTCAAATAGGGGTATAAAATCTAATTACAGATTTTATACCCCTATTTTCACCTATCCCTCAATACAACCAATAAACGCATCATAATCTGTCAACCTCAAAATATCCTCACCATCGTGTTCATTAAGCACATAATAAAGGTAGCTAAAAACCTTCAACTCAGTGCTCACATTCGGATTCACACAAGCCACCAAAGCATTATGCACAAGTGTTCCATCCACCTGAACCGCCTCCGCAAGGTGCACAAACACCGCAAAAAAAAGCTTGGTTTCGCTGCGTCGTACAGTGCGGTAAAGCAAGATGATTAATCACCAAATTATTTCCTTTTTGCTCACGCTCTTGGATTTTAACGGACTCATCCGAACTTAAAATTCCACGCGTCTCTAATTCCTCACAAATCCCCTGAACAATCGTGTTCCAATCTTCCCCTGGTGCATTATGATAATCCATCGCCAAATTTTCTGGGAAAAATGTCCGAATATTTTTACGCACATCGATTTTTTCTAGCATATCTTGTACTGTGCGCAATTCAGCCTTCGTGATGACCTGCTTAATATCAAGGCAATCCACATCCGTATTAAATTCCTGAAACGTCGCATGATTATTTAAAATGAGCTTAATATCCTGATCTTGCAATGTCGCCTGTAACTCTTGGCGGTGCATAACAACAATAACTTCAATGCTCTGCAACTCTTTTTCAATCATCTGCTTATTAATGCTCGCAACGGCATATTGATCAGAAAACAAGATAACTTTCGCAGCTGACTGCTTGATTCGCTCCATCGCACAAGAAAAATAGAGACCAATCAAATCAATATCATATAATTCAATGCCAAAAGTCTCGTTCGCACTGCTTACAAACGCGATACTCAAGTCAAAAGCAAGTGGATACACGGCTTTAATATTCGAGATATTGTGTAGCTTACGATCGTGAAGAATAATCGGATAAGCAATGCTCCGCTTCAAATGCCCGACTAATTGCTCCACCAACTCCAAATCATAAACCGGTGTACTATATTGCTCCGCCAACCCTTGCAAAATTTCTTGCACTTTCTGTGGCGAAACCTCCGCACTCTTTCGTTGCTGTTCCTCCATGAAAGACGTTAGGAAACTTTGCGCCTTATCCTGATTATCCTCATCTATCCAATGCTGAAACCAGTCAGATGTTTGCTCACCCATCTCCTGCTCGCCCTCCAAAATATTCGTAGCTAGCATCAAGCTCACTAAATGTGCGGAATGAATATTCGGATAATACCGAGTCCCGTCCAGCTTCCTGATACCATCTAATAAAGACGCATAATCATGCCCGGAAATACCAAGCCGTTCGCAGAAAAATGTCGGATTTTTATCAATCAAATTAGCCAATAAAATCATTTTTCGAAACCGAGGTTCATCTAAATAATGCCCGTAATTCGGCTTCGACTTTATCTGCAAACGATTCGCATAATGCCCACGCAAAAACACAATTTTCTCCGATATCACGGCTTTTGACAAAAATAAGGTTGTCGCTAAATCATCAAGAGTCCTAAAATCATGGCGCAGTAGTTCCAACAAAATTAGTTCATCATCGTACATTGACTGGTGTAAAAGGTTCTTATAAGCCGCTTTATCCTGAATGTCTAACTGATAACCGCCTGCTTGACTTGAGGTAATTTCACCAATCGTTTGAAGAATATGATTGATCTGGGAAATATCACGCAAAATGGTTCTTTTCGAAGTTCCTGTTAATTTTGCGAGTTCTAAACCGCTTGCTTTCTCATTTTCTAAACGACCCATGATTTGTACTTGTCTCTGATTTAGCATTCTTTTACCTCCTTAATGTCTGAATTGCTTGATGCATTCGTTCTAAACCGTCCAGTAACTTACTGCGAGAACAAGCAACGTTCATCCGTATAAAACCATTTCCTCCGTAGGTTTCCCCCGGCATGATTGCGACTTTCCCAACATGTATTAATGCCTCTTGTAGCGCATCCTCTGTCACACCGAGCGCAGATACATCAAGCCAAGCCAAGTAAGTTCCTTCTGGTATTTCAAAACGAATTTCTGGTATATGATTCGTAATATAATTTTTCAAAAAGTGCATATTGCTCTCTAAATGGACCACGAGTTCATCGACATAATCAGCGCTTTCGTTATAGCCGGCCATCGTCGCGTACATGCCTAAAATACTGACAGATGAAAGCGCATCTTGCTGCTTCAATTGCTTCAAAAATGCTTCTCGCAAAGTTGCATCCGGCACTAGCAAATAAGAACCGATGAGACCCGGCGTATTCATTGTTTTACTCGCCGAAGTACAAATACACATATTGACTGGATTTTCGACCATGCTGAGAATCGGTGTGTACCGCGCATCTCCATATACAATATCCATGTGAATATCATCCGAAATGATAAAAACATTTTGGCGCATACAAATCTCGATAATTCTCGCGAGTTCCCTCTTATCAAAAACACGCCCCGTCGGATTATGCGGATTGGTAAGCAACAATATTTTAGCTCCCTGCAATTGCTTTTCCAATCGTTCAAAATCAATGCGATACGTACCATTATCCCACAAAAGTTTATTTTCAACTAGTTCGCGATTATTTTCCCGAATCAGGCTATAAAAAGCATCATACATCGGTGAAAAAACAACGACACGATCCCGTTCTGCACTTTTCAATCGTATTAAAACCGAAATCGCATAACAAACCGTCGGACTATATAGCACCCAATCCATGTCAAACTGCGCATCAAAACGCGTCTGGTACCAATGGGTAACACTCCCCTTAAACGCCTCATGATTCCACCTCGAATAGCCAAAAACACCGTGCTGCACCCGTTCCTGAATCGCTGTTAAGACTGGCGTCGGCACCCGAAACTCCGTATCCGAAATCGAAAACGGCAATAAATCCGCTTCCCCAAACCGGTCCTCAATATAATCCCACTGCGTACAATATGTATTTTTCCGATCCACGACTTCATTAAAATCGTATTTTCCCATCCCTAATTCAGCTCTTTCCTATGAAAAGGCCAGCGCGTCCGCCGAGCCTTCCGAATTTCATCCAATATAGCGACAAATCGCCGCGTGTTTTTCCGTGTTATACGTCGCTAAAAACTGATCGATCAACGTTGCCAAACTATCATAATCTGACCTCGAGATCATCGCTGAATTCGCGTGCAAGTAACGCGTCGGTAAACAGAACGCCACCACCGGACGACCGCCACCCATCACATTATAACGCCCACCATCCGTTGCCCCCGTCTTCATCGTACAAAACTGCAACGGTTCCGCAATACTTCGCGCCATATCTATCAAATCCTGCTTCAATTTTTGATGCGGAATATAGCGTTTATCAAAAAGCGCCAATGCCGCGCCAGAACCAAGTTTCAGCGGAAATTTAATTCGATCAAAGCCCGGCGTATCACCAGCGACCATCGTATCAATGACAATCGCAATATCTGGTTGAATCGCTTCCGCCGATGTTTGCGCACCGCGAAGTCCGACCTCTTCCTGCACCGTCGCCACTGCATACAACGTGATTTCCTCGTTCTCACACCGTTTGAAAAGCTCCGCAACAAGCGCACATCCAGCTCGGTTATCAAGTGCCTTTCCCAAAATCCGATCCTGTGTCAACTCCGCAAAATTCGGCTCAGGACAAACAAAATCACCAACCGTGACACCCATCTCAGCTACCATTTTCGCCGAGTCCGCACCGATATCAATAAACATCGCGTCGTGTTCCATCGGGCGCGCCTTATCCGCCTCACTCAGCGCATGCGGGGCAATTGAACCGATAATCCCCGCCACTTTTCCAGTCCTAGTCCGAATCTCCACACGATGGTTCAACATACTCTGATTCCACCACGAACCAACCGTATCAAACGACAGAAACCCATCCTCCGAAACATGCTTCACGATAAAACCAACCTCATCCATATGCCCAATAATCGCCACTTTCGGCCCCCTAGAACCTTTACGCGCGATAAAACTGCCCAAACCATCGAACGTAATTTCATCCGCCTCATTTACCAATTCTCGATATAAAATTTCGCGGATTTCTTGCTCATCACCACTAGTTCCCGATGCCATCACCAGTTGTTTCAGTAAATTCGTCTCCATCTTTTCGTTTCGCCTCTTTCCGCTTTAACCACCATGTTTTCAATACAATAATAAGGAAAATATTCAAAGCCAAACCAAACGCTAAAACAAGATAGAACCAATACCAGGGCGACATCAAACCGATTAGCGGGTCAAACATTCCAATTCCAGGTGCTAGCCTTTGAATCCCAAACATAATCGTCAACATTCCAGCGATACCACCACTCAGCGTGTTTGCTGTAATCATCGGTAGCGGAGCAGCAAGCGCATATGGAATCGCAGGCTCCGTCGCAACCGTCGAACCGACAATAATCGAACTAATCGCCGCGCCTTTTTCCTGTTTCGTAAATAATTTTGGTGCGATAAAAGTCGAAATCCCAGCAGCCATCGGAGGCATCAACGCAACAACCCCAACAATCGCATACCAATCATAAATTCCCTTGTCGAGCAACGAGAAACAGAAGAACCACGCCGTTTTATTCACCGGTCCACCCATGTCAAACGCAAGCATCGCGCCAACTAAGAACGCCGCTGCCAATTTCATTTCAGTCGGAATCGTGTTCAAGAAATGAAGCATTCCGTCCATCATGCCACCCATCACAGGCCCTAATACGTAAAATGTCAAAATACCAAAAATAAACAACGTCACAAACGGAATCAACATCGAACCTAAGAGCGGTTGCAACGCCTTGCCCAGCTTCACTTTTCGGAAGTATTTCACAAAATAACCAATCGCGAGTCCTAGAACCACCGCGCCTAAAAAGCCAGCACCCGACTCCGTTCCAAGCATCGTGTTATCGTTCGCCAAATACGTGACCAAAAACGCTGGTGCAAACGCAGGCTTATCCCCAATCGAGCTCGCAATATACGCACCCATAATCGGAATCATGAATTTGAACCCTAAGTACCCAATTGTTTCAACAACCCACGCAAACGACGGATCGCCATTCGCCATATCCACATAAGGCATCCCAAACTGCACAAGCATGTTGGCAATCGCAACGAGTAAACCACCACCGATGACAAACGGCAATGCAGCAGAAACCCCCGCCATCAAATGACTCATCACACTTCCAGTTGGCGCATCCTGACTTCCCATTTTAATATTACTATCCGCTGTAAATAATGTTGCCTTGCCTTCCAAATCATCATAAATCGTTTCGATCTGCTTCAACGCCTCCGAAACCTTCAGCTCCACAACCTTCTTATTCGCAAAACGGAATCGGTCTTCCTCACTAATCGTCCGTCCCAGCGCCAGAATCACGTAATCCGCCGCCTTAATTTCCGCCGGTGTTAAATGATTCTCCACACCACTCGCGCCTTGCGTCTCCACTTTTATCGTGTACCCTAGCGAAACTGCCTTACGTTCCAGCGCTTCTGCCACCATATACGTATGCGCAATACCCGCCGGACAGTTCGTAATCGCTACAATGTTTAAACTTGTCATCTTCCTTCGCTCCCTTTTATGAAATAACGCCTTGAACTAGCGTCAAAATCTCGTTTTCCGTACCCGTTTTTAATTTCCCAACGAAATCAGGATCCATCAGTTTCCGACTCAGCTGCGACAACAATCGCAAATGCTCCTGCCCGCCAGTTTCCGGAACAAGCAAGCAAATCCAGCAATGCACTGGCTGATCGTCCATCGCTTCCCAAGCCACCTGATTCTCCCCGCGACCAACTAACACACCAACCTCTGTCACAAAAGTCGATTTCGCATGTGGAATCGCAATCCCACCACCAAATCCAGTAGTCGATTCCTCTTCCCGCAAACAAAGATCCTTATAAAATCCCGCTGCATCCGTCACCTTCCCATTCACAACAGCCAAATCTGCAAATTCTTCCAAAATTTCCGCTTTCGTCTTTCCTTGCATTTCCAAGTTTATCCCACTAATCGTCATGATTTCCATTTCCACTCAACTCCAAATTCTATTTACTTGCCACATTGACACTGTTTTCCTGTCCTACTTCAGTATAGTTGATAACGCTTACTAAAAAAACAACAGAAATGTCACACTGGTGATGACATAATACACAATAACTAAAAAAGTTCTAAAAAATACGTTTTTAAATTGAATTTTTAACCTACTTCGCCTTCAGAATAAGTTTTCTTTCTCATATGTGAAATCTTTATGAACTTTCTATGGAAAATCATAGGATATATTGATGCAATTAGCCTCTTTATTGCATCAATAAGAATTTTTAATCCTCTTTTATATTCCAACAAACAACTTTTATATATAATCATTCAATACTTTTATAACTATTAAAAACATTATCAACAACATATATTCATTATTTAATTATTTAATATAACTTTTATAATAGGGAACATTATAGCTTATTTATCAATACCTCTCCTATTTTCTATACCATTGCCTTTTACTAGTTCACCCGCTAAACTAAAATTAGAACCAAAAAGGGAGGAATCATTAATGAAACAGTTTTTCAATAAACGCTTTGTTGCTCTAGTCATTATTTTTGCAGTCTTTTTTGCATCTTTTGCACCAACAGCGAACGCTAGTATCCTGAATCCGGCTATTTACACAGTCTCTGGAACAGTATACGCAGACACAAATGGCAACGGCGTGATGGAATTGCACAACTTGGATTTACCACTCGCAAACATGTCGGTAACACTTCACAAAACACTGGCTGACGCACAAGCAGGA
Source organism: Listeria cornellensis FSL F6-0969 (assembly GCF_000525855.1). Taxonomy (GTDB): domain Bacteria; phylum Bacillota; class Bacilli; order Lactobacillales; family Listeriaceae; genus Listeria_A; species Listeria_A cornellensis. Next base: position 1,431 of record NZ_AODE01000007.1, on the reverse strand, counting down.
ACAAACATCGTTGCTAGCGCTAAAACAAATGCGGTTGGTGTTTACAACTTCACAAAACTTGCAAAAGGAAACTACTTCATCAAGTACGGCACAGAAACAACGACAAAACCAGTCGTACAAAGAAATTCAGCAACAGACGCAGCCGGAAAACAAATTCCTGGCATCGCGACAATCACGATTAATACACTAAACATCGTCACTTGGGCAGACTTAGCAACAAAGAAAACAACAAACCTAACGATGACACCATTTGAAGATTTAAATGGGAACGGAGCGAAAGACAGCAATGAATCCATTTCAGATGGTAAAACACTTCTCTTCATTAACTTAGAAAAAACAGCAGACCTTATTTCAAGCGGTCGTTTATCACAACTTGATTTAAATTCTAAAATTATGGGCGCGCTTGGTGGTAGCTTAGACATCGAAGACGCAATTCTTTTCAGAACAAGTAGTAAAGGCGCAGCAATCACAATGCCAAACGTTAATCCAGGTATGTATGTGATGGTTCGCTCGCCGTTTAATCTAACCATTGGCGACTTACTTGGTAACATCGACAAAGTAACGGCAATTATTGACATCATTTCTGGCGGAGACATTCAAGGCATCTTAAACAATCCAACATTGCTAGACACAGGCGACATCTCAACAACACCGAACAACGACTACATCAAAGCACTCGCAAACTTCCTACCAAAAGCAATTAAAGCCGTAGAGAAAGTCGATGTAGAAAAAGTTCTAGGTACAGATGCTGCAACAAGTGTCAATTCAACGCTTGCTGATGTTCAATCGGTTGCAACGCTTCTAAATCACATTCCAGCGATGCGTTTTGCAAAAGTCGACATCTGGGGTAACTCTTATGATTTAACCGCCCTGAAATTCACAAAAACAACAGACTTCCAATTCGGAATCCGCAAACTCCCAGTCATCACTGGTGACCTTTTCGTGGATAAAAACAAGAACGGTAAAAAAGACTTCCTAGAGTTTGGTAAAGTAACAAAAGTAACAGCTTACGATGCAAACGGAAACGTACTCCAATCCGTAACAACATCATCACTTACTACCAAATTCACACTAGACAAGTTAGCATTTGATAAAACAATCTACATTGGTATCGATGGCACAAACAGCTACAGCCCAGTATACACAGGAACAATTCCTCCTGCATTACAAGGCCTACGCTTAGTCGGCGCTTATACGTTTGATTCGAAAGCTTCTATCCAAGAAATAAAACAAAACATACCTTTATTACCTTAATAAAATAGACAAAAGCCATTACTCGATGAATTGAACTGCTCCCTGTCAAGTAGACAGGCTAAAAAAACAAAAAAGAAATAATATGACTTGGAACAAAAATACCATATTTATCTGTTCAACTACGCTTCATTGATGGCCTTATTTCGATATTCACTCGGAGTAAGGCTATTAAATTTG
>NZ_AODE01000006.1 GCF_000525855.1 Listeria cornellensis FSL F6-0969 | reverse complement strand
AATATCGAAATAAGGCCATCAATGAAAGCGTAGTTGAACAGATAAATATGGTATTTTTTGTTCCAAGTCATATTATTTCTTTTTTGTTTTTTTAGCCTGTCTACTTGACAGGGAGCAGTTCACTGAGTCTTGTCTGAGGGTTCTTCATCTATTACAATCCTTTTGTAAATACTTCCATCGTATCCGCCAGATGTCGATGGCCCCTATTATTCAAATGAATGCCATCGCCAACACTATATCCATTCACATCCGGCTTCGAAAGGTCAAACGAATCCAACTTGTACAGGTTCAAATGCTTGATATTGTAGCGATGACAGACTTCGATGGCAGCGTTTATATAAGCATAATCTGGAATGCCCAACTGATGTGTAGATCTTCTTGAAGGTAATTAAAATAACGCTTTGTTGCTAGCGTGTTGTTCTCGGTTGTCAAACTGTCTCCCATGACATTCCAAGTGGTTTTTGTTCAATCAGTTGTTTCTGCTGCGCTTACTTTACTTGTGCTCATAGATAAAGCTGATAGTAGTAAAATAAAGGCTATTACTGCTTTTGCCCATGTTCTTTTGTGTTGCATCTGTATCTCTCCCTCAAATTGTTAGTTGGTTTAGCTGTTTAAAAGGACTTCTAAAACTATTTTAATTTACTACGAAAAAAACTAATTAGCAATATGGAACTACTGATAGGTATAAAAATTTAATATTTTACAATTTTTCTGCTAATTTATAGAGATTCTAGCTTCCTAGCAAGAAAAAAAGCTATACTAAAAACAGAGAGGATGTTGCTAATATGTGGTTTATTATTTTGCTGATTGTCGTAGTATGCGCGATTCTATTCTTCCTACCTAATCTAACGTATCGCAAACGAAAAAAAATCAGATAACCAGGAGCAAACGGTTGCTGATATTCAAGATTGGATACATCGAAATAATCAAGGCCCGCATGTATAATGTGGGTATACATACAGAAATGAGGTGCTTTTATGCAAAACGATTGGCAAACACTTTTAAAAGAGGAGCAGGAAAAGGCGTATTTTAAGGATTTACTGCAGTTTGTGGAAGAGGAATACGCGACAACGACGATTTATCCGCCACGCGCAGCGATTTATCATGCCTTGGATTTGACGAGTTATGCGGATACGAGGGTGGTTATTTTGGGGCAGGATCCGTATCATGGGCCGAATCAAGCGCATGGACTGAGCTTTTCTGTAGCGTCTAGTGAGGCGAAATTTCCGCCATCTGTTCGCAATATGTTTAAGGAGCTCGAGGCGGATTTGGGCGTGTCGCGGACGGATATCAATTTAACGGATTGGGCGGAACAGGGCGTGTTGCTTCTAAACACGGTGCTCACGGTACAAGCTGAAAAAGCGGCATCTCATCGCAAAAAAGGATGGGAGCTGTTCACTGATGCGATTATCCGATTGTTGAACGAAAAAGAGGAGCAGGTTATTTTCGTACTTTGGGGCGCTGATGCGAAGAAAAAGCAAGTGTTGATTACGAACCCAGAGCATAAAGTGATTACGGCGGTGCATCCGAGTCCTCTATCGGCTTACAATGGTTTTTTCGGGAGCAAGCCGTATAGCCAAATTAATGCTTATTTGGAGGCTGTTGGGAAAACGCCAATTTCTTGGTAACAGCGGGAATGTCATTTTATTCATACGTATTATGAGATTATTTTTGCAATTTGTGGTATGATTTACGTGATTAGAAGAAGCAATGAAATCCCATGAAGGAGTTGATTAAAATGGCTTTATCAGCTGCACGTTTTGAAGAACATGAAGGATTTACTGCGCTTGCTTTTGTTTGGAAGGGCACTTTTGAGGAAGCGTTTCACGGTGAAGTGCACAAAACAATCAAGAGAATACAAAGTTGGGCGGAGTCTCAAGAGAGTTTGAAGCACGAGAAGACGTTACTCGGGATGTCTGTGCATAATTTAGAAGACGGTTTCACGTATTATTCGGCTGTGAAGGCCAACTGGAAACCTGAAAATGTCCCGGATGACATGGAGTGGATTGAAATTCCAGCACATACGTATTTTGTGTGTGACCATATCGCGGGTACGGATATTAATGAAACTTACAAAGAAGTCGCGGAACGCATTGCAGCACGCGATTATCGACCATATATTACGGTGGAATATCCCGTTTTTGACGAATTACCGTTCAAAATTGAGGTGTATACTAGCGCGATTGATGTACCAAGAGCGGGACAGGAATTTCATATTATGATTCCTATTGTGAAGCATCTGGGTTAGAATGCAGAACCGAATAAGCAGCTTTTCGCAGAGTTGTTTATTTGGTTTTACATAGTATGAAAGTAAACGGTTACAACTACTTGGTTTACCACAGATCAAGAAATTTAGGGCTTTTTCGGCGTTATATTGTGATATACAGAACATATTCGAGATGTGGCGGGTCAAGATCAAATATAGATACACATATATGAGCAGAAAGAGGGGATTTTTGTGGCTGCATATTACACACCACAAGAGACAGTAGATGAAACAATTAAGAAGGGGGTAGCAAAAGCTGGTTCTTCCACGCTGACACTCATTATTTTGGGCTTTCTAGGTGGTGCTTTTATTTCACTTGGTTACTTGCTCTACATTCGTGCGGTTGGGACGATGCCGCATGAGTGGGGAAGCTTTGCTACATTTATCGGGGCAAGCCTGTTCCCAGTCGGGCTTGTTTGTATTTTACTAGGTGGCGGGGAACTGATCACAGGAAATATGATGGTTGTTGCGCTTGCTTGGTTTGATCGCAAAATTTCTGCTGGACAGCTACTACGAAATTGGGCGATTGTGACGATTATGAATTTTGTTGGGGCGCTCGCGATTGCCTTTTTCTTCGGGCATTTTGTTGGACTCACAGAAGGCGATTTTCTAGCAAAAACAATTGCTACGGCTGGTGCGAAGATTAAGGATCCGTTTTGGGTCGCCTTTGTGTCAGGAATTGGCTGTAACTGGTTCGTGAGCATCGCTGTTTGGCTTTGCTACGCCGCGAAAGATTTCACAGGCAAAATTTTAGGAATTTGGTTTCCCGTTATGGCGTTCGTTGCGATAGGTTTTCAGCATGTTGTCGCAAACATGTTCATCATTCCAGCCGCGATTTTTGTCAGGAAGTTACTCATGGGGGCAGTTTATCAGCAATGTAATCCCTGTTTATTTAGGAAACGTAGTCGGAGGCGCCGTATTTGTTTCGCTATTTTATTATCTAGCCTATAAGAAAGTCGCACCAAAAGAAAAAGAATTCGAAGCTAAAATTCCAATAGAAGACTGACGATTGTAGTTTCATGAAGGTACCGCCGAACCTCAGCGTTTGTCGGCTCGCTGGGAGGTTGATTTTTTTTTGTGAAATGAGTTATGATGGAGGCAATAAATGCAAAGGGGTGTCTTTTGAGCCGATGAAAATGTAATCCTATTTTTTAAGAGAATTCGAATAAGCGTTAAATGAACTGGACGGAAGTCTGTTTTATTAGCGAACGAAATTTTCTAGAATGGGATTGCTGTGCTCAAAATGATGCAGAGCGAATAAAGACGAGTTTGTGTGTTGGCAACAGCTACCAGGCTTGTTTTCTGACTTCCTATTCTAGAAATAGGAGGTTTTTTTATGCTAATTTTAGAGATTAATAATGTGAAAAAAGAGATAGCGGATCGGGTTTTGTTTGAAATCCCGCATTTGATAGCGAATCGTGGCGAGCGGATTGGGATTGTTGGGCGGAATGGGCTTGGCAAGACGACGTTGCTTGAGATAATGGCTGGGGTTACGACGCCGGATCAAGGGGTTGTGACGCGGAACGGAACGACGGGGTATTTGCCGCAAATTTTGCCGGAGGATGCGAAACTTTCTGGTGGTGAAAAAACGCGGAAGGCTGTGCAACGGATTTTGGCGGAGCAACCGAACTTACTTTTTGCAGACGAGCCGACGTCTAATTTGGATGTGGATAGTGTGAAACATTTGGAGCGCCAGTGGAAGCGGTATGCTGGGACGCTGTTCGTTATTTCGCATGATCGGATGTTTTTGGATGCGATTTGTACGACGATTTGGGAATTGGATCAGGCGCGAATCACGGTTTATCCAGGGAATTACAGCGCATATGAGGCGGCAAAACAAGCTGAGCGTGACAAAATAGAGGCTGGATATGAGCAGTACCAGTCGAAAAAAACGACATTTGGAAGAGGCGCAGCTGCATCATGAGAAAACGGCGCAAGGTCTAAGAAAGCCGAACAAGCGATTTTCATCAAGGCAAATTCGGGCGGCGAAACCTGGAAAAGGTGTGCAGGAGAAGAAACAACACAAAACGATTAAGGCATTGGAGCAACGAGTAGACCGCTTGGAGAAAGTTGAGAAACCATTTCAACAAAAAGCCATCAAAATTACTCTTCCCGAAAGCAGTCAAATCAAGCAAGGCAACACGGTTATTCGTGTCAATCAACTAAGCACAAAAATCGGGAACCGCACCTTATATTCGAATGCAACATTCAGCTTGAAGAGCGGGGGAAAAGTAGCGCTTATCGGGAAAAATGCGAGTGGGAAAACCACCTTTTTACGCCAAATTATTCATTCGAACGATGCCATCAGACGTGGCGATAAAGTGAAGATTGCCTATTTTGATCAGCAACTAAAACAAGTAGATTTGACGAAGACGTTGTGGGGAAATATACAAGAAGTAAGTATTCATGATGATCAGATGAACCGAGATTGTCTCGGAAGTTTGCAATTTGTAGCGGCTGATTTGGTAAAAGACACGACGGTTTTATCTGGCGGAGAACGTGTGAAGTTGGCGCTAGCGATGATTTTGCTCAGTGATGCGAACGTGCTTATTTTGGATGAACCGACGAATTATTTGGATATTAATGCAATGAAGGCGTTGGAGACGTTGATCAGTGGCTATTCTGGAACAGTGTTGTTCGTTTCTCATGACCGGACTTTTGTTAGGAAGGTTGCGACCTCCCTTTTAGTTTTGGAAGATGAGAAGTTGCGCTTGTTTGATGGGACATATACGGAATGGGAGAGCGCTAAAAAGACAACAACGGCGCGGGTCGAAGAGGATAAATTATTGCTTGAAATGGAGATGTCAGCGATCGCAGCTAAATTAATGGAGCCCAGGTTAACTGCTACCGAAAAAGCCGAACTAGAAAAACGCTATCAAGAAGTTGTTGCGAAACGGAAGTAAAGGAATTGCGAAGGGATAGGATTTCAATGTACAATAGAGAGATAGATTGGCCAAGTTTTTAGGAGAGAGGTAGAAAATATGGGGCAGCAGAATGTCCAAGATAGGTTGGAAATGAAAACATTAGAGATGGAGCATTTATCGCAATTCAATGATTTGTTACGTTATGTGTTTCAAGTGACGAATCAGGAGCTTCATGAAGTTGGCTGGGCGGAGGATGAAATTGAGCAAGCAAAACGTCCAGTTCTTCGGAAAGCCGATGTTATTGGTTGGTTTGATGGGGATAAATTGATTTCGCAAATGGCAGTGTACCCGATGAATGTAAATATTTTTGGTGAGATATATAAAATGGGTGGTGTGACAGGCGTTGGGACGTATCCAGAGTATGCGAACTTTGGCCTGATGCACCGTTTGATGCGACAAAGCCTGAAGGAAATGCGAGACCGGGAGCAGACGATTTCTTATTTGTATCCTTATTCTATTCCGTATTATCGCCGAAAAGGTTGGGAGATTATTTCGGATGTGATGACGTTTTCGATTAAGGATACGCAGCTTCCGGAGAATGTTCCTGTGAAGGGAATGGTGGAGCGCCTCGAGATTGAGCATGAAGATGTGTTGAAAACGTATGACCGTTTTGCTAAAAATCAGCACGTTGCGATGATTCGTGATTCGCTGGCCTGGGAAGAATACTGGCGCTGGGAACGCGAAGAGATGATTGCGGCTGTGTATTATGACGAGGCGAACGAACCCCAAGGATTTATGTATTATTGGATTGCGGATGATATTTTTCATATGAAGGAAATGGTGTATTTAACGCAAGAGGCGCGACATGGTTTGTGGAACTTTATTAGTGCGCATTTTTCGATGGTAACGCATGTAAAAGGAAAAATGTATACGAATGCGCCGATTGCTTTTTTGATGGAGGATAGTGATATCACGGAGACGATTCACCCATATTATATGGCGCGAATTGTGGATTTGGAAGGCTTTTTTAAGAAGTATCCTTTTGCGGAGAAGCAAGCGGATTTTCATTTCATAGTGACGGATGACTTACTGGATTGGAATCAGGGGATTTTCGCTTTTACTTGGGATGAGAACGGCGAATTTGAGATAGTTAAAGAGGCTTGTGGGGAAGCGGTTGAAATTGATATTCAGACGCTAACGACGATGTTTTTTGGCTACAAACGCCCGAAATATTTGCGCAAAATTGGACGGTTAATGGCGAGTGATGCGGTTGTGAAGCAGTTGGAGAAAATGATTCCTAATGAGACGCCGTATTTTTCAGATTATTTTTGAGTGAGGGGTTTGGCAGATGGGGATTGAAGGCATTAGAAAACTGGATTTTACATCATTAGAAACTTTTTTAGAACAGTTGGAGTCTGCCGTATTTTGGTGGCCGTACGCTCAAGAGGTCCTGAGGAGACATGATTTGTTAGTTGGAGAATTTGATCCAATTGCTGGGACTGGCGGTACTTATCCAACGGTGATTTATGGTGATGTGGTCGTTAAATTTTTTGGATATACTCAGAATTGGCAGGCGAGCTATGAGTTAGAGAAGGCTGCGCAAGAAGTATTAATGCAGAGTGACGTCTTAGCCGTGCCTAAGTTGCTGGCGTCTGGTAATTTATATGCGAATAGATGGAGTTATTTAGTGACAACGCGGATGCCAGGGGAGTCGTGGGAGCATGCGGAGCTCACGGTTTGGCAAAGAGAGATGGTTGCAACTGACTTAGGTGCGCAAATCGGGCAAATTCATGCGCTTGAACCTCAAACGGGATTGGGAGACATGAGGCAATGGGGCGAACTTGATCTTGTTGCAGCAGCAAGGAAAAGCTCTTTTCCAACGCATCTTATTCCAGGGATAAGGGCATATGTTGCTTCTATATCGGCGCCTGATATGGCCTTCGTTCATGGTGATTTGATGGAGCGTCATATTTTTATAGCCAATGGACGGTTAAGCGGTGTTATTGACTGGGGCGATGCGGCGTTTCAAGAACGGCATTATGAACTTGCGAAGTTGCATTTAGATTTGTTTGACTGTGATAAGCAGTTGTTGGCGAGGTTTTTAGAGGCGAGTGAATGGACTGTAACAGCTGATTTTGCGCATAAAGCCTTGGTATACGCGATATATCGGCAGGCTCATGGACTCGTTCAACACCATACAATGGATGTATTCTTCAAGTTACCGAAGCTATTTGATTTGGAAAAAATAGCAACAATCGAAGAACTTGCGGATATATTATTTAAAATAGAATAACTTGGAGGAAGACTACTGATTTTGGTGGTCTTCTTTTTCTGCGTGGCGATTGGCTATTTAGCGGGATTCTTGCTGTATTGTGAAATTGTTTTTCCATTTTCGAGAAAACATACTGGTAATTTGGCGGATTTTCAGTATAATAAAAAGAACATAAAAAAAACAACTTGAAGAACTATTCACGAAATATTCGCATAATAAGAATTACGAAATAGAGCGCAATTTTTTATGAAAAGAGGAATGATACATGACAGAGCCACTTGTGAAATGGTCCTATAAAGGGGAAAAGGGACCGCATTATTGGGGACATATTTGCGATGAGTATGAAATCGCGCACACAGGAAAAAATCAGTCACCAATTGATATTCATATGGAGAAAGTGATGGAAGTACAGGGGGCTCCGCCGCTCGAGTTAGATTACAAGGAAACGAAATATACGGTGAGACGTGTGGAGAATTCGGTTCATCTTTTTCCGCAGAGTAAGGAACAGGGCTTGACTTATGGTGGGCAGCGGTATAATTTGATTGCTTTTCATGGTCATGTTCCGAGTGAGCACACGCTGAATGAGCATTACTTTGCGATGGAATGGCATTTGGTGCATATGAATGAAGCTGGTGAACGACTTGTTTTGGGAATTTGGATGGAGCAGGAATTGGAAGGTAGCGATTTTGGTGAGTTAGCCTCGGTTTTTCCAGAGGTATTTGCTGATTTTGGCATTGAAAAAGAGCTTTTGCTAGATGTTAGTGGATTTTTACCTGAAAATAGGGCATACTTTACGTATCAGGGATCGCTCACGACGCCACCGACTTTTGAAGGTGTGACGTGGATTGTTCTGAGAGACGTGACAAGCATTGCTGAAGAAGATTTTGAAGCGTTCCAGGATATTATCGAGGACACGAATCGACCGCTTCAAGCGCTTGGTGATAGGCAAATTCATCACAGCGCGTGACGACAGACGTTGTAATTTTTAAAGAAATACACTCAAACTGGGGCTTTGGTGATTTGCCAAGCCCTTTTTATATAATTTTTGGAAGGAGAATAAAAAACTATGTACCAGCGAGCGAGTGATTTTGCAGAACAGGCGCATCGGATGCAGCGCCGTAAAATAACGGGAGAGCCTTATTTTTCGCATCCGCGGAATGTGGCTCAACTATTGCATGATGCGGGATTTCGTGAGGAGGTTGTTGCAGCTGGATTTTTGCATGATGTGGTGGAGGACACGCCGGTAACGCTGGATGAGATTCGAGCGGCTTTTGGTGTGGAGGTGGCAGAGCTTGTGGCTTCTCATACAGAGGATAAATCGCAGTCATGGGAGGAACGTAAGAGTCATACGATTGATGTTGTTCGTACAGGGACATTGGAGCAGAAAGCGATTATTGTCGCGGATAAATTGGATAATTTGCGGTCGATTAAATATGCGCTCAGCTCAGAGGGAAACAAGGTCTGGGGCTATTTTAAGCGTGGATATGATTTGCAGAAATGGTATAATGAAAGCGTTGTGGCGAATATGTATGTGGGACTTGAAAAAGAGGAGATACCGGCATATTTTAAGCAGTATGAGCAATTGTGTCATTGGATTTTTAGGAAGTAATTTTCCTTGGCTTGAATTATCTGTTAAATTAGGTATATATAATCTTATTCGATAATTGTTAGATAATAAGCTTTTCAGATTGCGATTTTTGTTATAGAATGAAAACGAATACATAATAGATGAGGAGTGGATTGAAATGGTTTTTGGAGCGATTGAGGCAGGCGGTACGAAGTTTGTTGTGGCGATTGGGGATGCGTCAGGTAAGGTTTTGAAGCGAGAAACCTATCCAACAACGGAACCGGCTGAGACGATGAAGTCTGTGGAGCGATTTTTCAAGCAGTATGAGGGGGATTTGGAGGCGATTGGTGTGGGTTCGTTTGGTCCGATTGATGTTCGAAAAGCGAGTCCTACATATGGATATATCACGTCTACACCGAAATTGGCGTGGCGAAATTATGATATTGTCGGTGCGCTGAAAAAAGCATTTGACGTACCGATTGGCTTTACGACGGATGTGAATGCAGCGGCGCTTGGTGAGGTGACACTTGGTGCGGCAGAAGGGCTTTCGAGCTGTATGTATATCACGATTGGAACGGGAATCGGGGCTGGAGCTGTCGTGAATGGCAAAATGTTAGAAGGCTATTCGCATCCAGAAATGGGGCATATCATGGTTCGTCGGCACAAGCATGACCGTTATCAAGGCAATTGTCCGTATCATGATGATTGTTTGGAAGGACTCGCAGCAGGTGGTGCTATCGAAAAACGTTGGGGTAAAAAAGGTGTGGAACTAGCAGAAAATGAGGAAGTTTGGAATTTAGAGGCGCATTATATCGCGCAAGCTTTGATGAATTATAGTTTGATTCTGTCACCAGAACGGATTGTTATTGGAGGCGGGGTTATGAAGCAACGCCAAGTCTTCCCACTTGTTCGTCAGAAGTTAAAAACATTGATTGCGGGCTATATTCAGTTACCGGATTTGGAGGAATATATTGTACCGCCAAAATTGGAAGATGATGCAGGGATTACTGGGTGTATTTTGCTAGCCGTGCAGACGCAGAATGAAGCTTAAATTTTTGCGAAAGGATAGCCATTTTTAGGAGAAGTGGTTGTTTTTTAGGGATCTTTGTGAGAAAATATACATGGAATAAGGAACGTATGGAAAATTGTATCGGAGGAAAAAATCATGTCAATAACAGAATTGCTACACATCAAATATCCAATTATGCAAGGGGCGATGGCGCAAATCGCGAAGGCGCCGCTTGTTGCTGCTGTATCAAATGCTGGCGGACTGGGAATTATCGCGTCGGGAGGTATGAGCGGGGAGGAATTGCGCGCGGAGATTCAGAAAACGAAGGCGTTGACGGATAAACCGTTTGGCGTCAATTTAATGCTGATGATGACGAATATTGAGGAATTGACGACAGTTATTATAGAAGAAGGCGTAAAAGTAGTGACGACTGGAGCTGGGACGCCGAAAACATATATGCCAATTTGGAAGGAAGCTGGAATTATGGTGATTCCAGTTGTGCCGTCTGTGATGATTGCGCGCAAGATGGAGCAACTCGGCGCTGATGCGGTTGTAGCAGAAGGCACGGAAGCCGGTGGACATGTTGGCGAAACAACGACGATGGCGCTTTTGCCACAAGTGGTTGATGCTGTTTCAATTCCAGTCATTGCGGCCGGCGGGATTGGCGATGGACGCGGGATTGCTGCTGCTTTTGCATTGGGAGCTCAAGGTGTTCAAATTGGCACGCGCTTTCTGGCAACCGATGAATGTCCTGTTCACGAGAATTTTAAACTAGCGTGTTTGAAGGCGAAAGATCGCGATACGGTCGTGACAGGCCGCAAAAATGGTGCGCCGGTTCGTAGTATTAAGAATAAGATGATTAAAGAATATCAGCGCTTAGAGGAGGAGAACGTGGATCGCGATGTCCTTGAAGAATTGACGCTTGGTTCATTGCGTAAAGCGGTGCAAGAGGGCGACACGGAAAATGGTTCGGTCATGGCGGGGCAAATTACGGGCATGATTACCGAAATCAAACCTGTAGGCGTGTTGATTCAAGAAATGATGACGCAAGCAACAGAAACAGCAAATGCATTGACTGTGAAATGATTTTTCAATAAAAAGACAGCCTTGATAACCTATGAGATATAGGGGAATCAAGGCTGTTTTTCTATTTTTATTGTACGAAGTTGGGATCCATATACATAACTTCCCACAAGTGTCCGTCAATATCTTGGAAGCTTCCGCTATACATAAAGCCATGGTCCACTTTGTCATTAGATGGGGAACCGCCAGCAGCGAGCGCTTTGTCAACAAACGTGTCGACACCTTCGCGGCTATCGGCAGAAAAACCTAAAATAGCTTCGGTTGATGTTGTAGCATCCGAAATATTTTTCTTCGTGAATGTTTTGAAATACGCTTCTACGACTAACATAACAAACGTCGTATCATTTAAAATCAGACATGTTGCATTTTCATCCGTGAATTGTGGGTTGAATTCAAAGCCAAGTGCTGTGAAGAAGTCCACCGATGCATTTAAATTTTTTACTGGTAATGTTAGAAAGATCATTTTTGCTTGTACCATTTTTTCACTCCTCAATAGTTGTAATCCTTGTTATTATACTTTATTTTTATCGAAATTTGTATTTTCTGAACTCGCTCCTAAAAAAATAACCTAGGACTGCTCGGAATATTGGCAGCCCTAGACTAGTTTATAGTGTTTTTTTTTGCTTTTTCAATCATGGCTCTGATCTGGTCAAAACCAGTGCCTCCGTATGAGTTCCGTTTCGCAACGGCGGTATAGGAGGCGAGCGCGTCATAAATATCTTGCTCAATAACGGGCTGAATCGCCTGATAATCCGCAAGCGCCACATCTTGCAAATAAATCCCTTTTTGCGTGCAAGCAAGAACCAGTTTCCCAACGATTTCATGGGCTTCGCGGAATGGCACGCCTTTTTTAGCAAGGTAGTCGGCAAGCTCGGTCGCATTGGAGAAATCTTTTTGTGTCGCTTGCTCCATCACAGACGTGTTGACTTTCATAGTTTCGATCATTCCAGCGAAAATATCAAGGCTCGTTTTCACCGTATGAACCGTGTCAAACATGCCTTCCTTGTCTTCCTGAAGATCTTTGTTATACGCGAGCGGCAAGCCTTTTAGCACCGTCAGAAGGCCGAATAAGTTACCGTAAACACGACCCGTTTTCCCACGAATTAACTCCGCCATATCGGGGTTTTTTTTCTGAGGCATAATACTGCTTCCCGTTGCAAACGCGTCAATCAACTCGACAAACTGGAACTCATGGCTCGTCCACAAAATCAATTCCTCACAAAAGCGCGATAAATGCGTCATCAAAAGGGCGCTATTACTCAAAAATTCGATAATAAAATCACGATCACTGACACCGTCTAAACTGTTATCATACATCGCGCTAAAACCAAGCTGTTCAGCACTATACGCCCGATCAATCGGAAAAGTCGTCCCAGCAAGCGCCGCGCAACCTAGCGGGGAAATATCAATCCGCTTCACGCTCTCCGTCAAGCGCTCCAAATCACGGCTAAACATACCGTAATAAGCCAATAAATGATGCGCGAAAGAAATCGGTTGCGCGTGCTGCAAATGCGTATAACCAGGCATAATTGTCTCGACATGGTCTTCCGCCTTCGTCACAAGCACCGTCCGCAAATGCGCCAAAGAAGCAATAATCTCCGTCACCGCTTCCTTCAAATACAAATGCATATCGGTCGCGACCTGATCATTCCTACTCCGCGCCGTATGTAGTTTCCCAGCGACAGGCCCAATCTCTTCATGTAGCAGTTTTTCAATATTAAGATGAATATCCTCATTCACCACGCTAAATTCGAGTTCCCCCGCCGCCAATTTTCCAGCAAGAACTTCAAGGCCAGCCATGATTTGTGCCGCTTCATCCGCCGAAATAATACCACATTTCCCAAGCATCGCAACGTGCGCTAAGCTTCCCGCAATATCTTGTTTTGCTAATTTTGCATCAAAGAAAATCGAGGCGCCGAATTCATCGATCCACGCCTCACTTTTTCCTTGAAAACGACCGCCCCATAATTTTTCCATTGTTTACACCTCTGTTTTCGCGTTTAATTTTGCGTTCACTTCTGCGCTAACTTTCGTCGGTAAGCCCCAAAGCTTGATGAATCCAACCGCTGCGTCTTGGTCAAATGTATCCGCCGAAGTATACGTTGCCAAATTCTCATCATACAGCGAATTCGGTGATTTCCGACCTTCCACAATCGCGTGTCCTTTGAAAAGTTTCATCCGGATTGTACCGTTCACATATTTTTGCGTATCTTTCAAGAAAGCCACGAGAGAACTTGTGAGCGGCGAGAACCAAAGCGCATTATAGATGACTTCGCTGATTTTTTGCTCAATCACCGGTTTGAAATGCGCGACTTCACGAACAAACGTCAAATCTTCCAGCTCTTTATGTGCCGTAATTAAAGCAACTGCGGCAGGGCACTCGTAAACTTCCCGTGATTTAATGCCGACAAGACGGTTTTCAATATGATCAATCCGACCGACTCCATGCGCGCCAGCAATCTTGTTTAATTTTTGAATCAGGACAGCAAGGCTTAGCGATTCACCATTCAAAGCAACAGGAACACCTGCTAAAAACTCGATTTCAATGATTTCCGGTGTATTTGGCGTATCTTCTAGCGCTACCGTCAAGTCGTATGCCGCTTCAGGCGGAGCAACCCACGGATTCTCTAAAACACCACACTCATTCGAACGTCCCCACAAGTTCTGATCGATAGAAAACGGATTATCGAGGTCAATCGGAACCGGAATATTATGTTTTTGCGCATATTCGATTTCTTCTTCCCGCGACCATTTCCAGTCACGAACAGGAGCAACGACCTTCAAATCTGGCGCCAATGCATGAATCGCCACTTCGAAACGAACTTGGTCATTTCCTTTTCCTGTACAACCGTGAGCGATAGCTGCCGCACCTTCTTGTCTAGCAACCTCCACAAGTTTCTTCGCAATTAATGGACGAGAAAGCGCTGAAATCAGTGGATATTTCCCTTCATAATACGCATGGGCTTGCAGAGCGATTAAAGCAAACTCTTCCGCAAATTCTTCCCGAGCATCAATCGTGTACGACGCAGATGCACCGACTGTCAGGGCCTTTTCTTTAATAAATTCCAAGTCTTTTCCTTCACCAACATCTAAACAACAGGCAATCACGTCATAATTTCCCTCAACCAACCACTGAATCGCAACGGAGGTATCTAAACCACCAGAATAAGCAAGAACGATTTTTTTCTTTTTGTCATCTCTACATCCCCTTTTATTAATAAATATACATTTCGATAAAACTAATAATACCATCATACGAATGATATTTCAACTATTTTATTTATTAATATTCATAAAAATGTTTAAATATCCATTGAATGAAAAGCGGAATCGCATCAACTTGCGCGTTTTCCTAGCCTACAAATTGGTTAAAATTTTTCAAAACTGCTATACTTATAAGGTGAATTACTTGAGATTATATTTGAGGAGTGAGCGTAATTGAAACAGACATTGAAATGGATTGGCATTGTTTTAGTCAGTATCGTATTGTTACCACTAGTTGCTATTTTCTTCATCTACAAGAAGGCAGTCGGTAAACGGGAGTACGATCCAAAGGTTCTCGACAATCTAGAAGAAGCAGCACAAGATTATGTGAAAAAGACAGCACCACTATCGGATGTAGATTCGCGTTATAAGTACATCCGCCTAGCTGAAAAAGCACTTCCAGCAGCAAAAGATATCGAAGTCGGCGAAATTGAAAATAAGAAAATCGATGGCCCAGGTGGCAAAATCAGCCTTCGTATTTATTCACCAGAAGCAGACGGCCCGTACCCATTGATGGTATATTTCCACGGTGGTGGCTTTGTAACTGGTAGCGTGCAGTCAACAGATGGTATTGCCCGCAAATTAGTCCAAACAACAGGATATCGCGTGATCTCGGTTGATTACCGCCTAGCACCAGAAAATCCGTTCCCAGCAGCGATTGAAGATGCGTATGCGACGGTTGCTTGGGTTTCGAAGCATTTAACGAGTTTACGTGCGAAGTCGAAGGATATTGTTGTCGCAGGGGATAGCGCCGGTGGTAACATCGCGGCAGTTGTTGCCCAATTAGCTAAGTCAAAAGGAACACCGAACATCTCCAAACAAATTTTGCTATATCCGCCCGTTGATATTTTCTCAAGAGATGCTTCGGTACTTTATCCGTCCATGGATGAATTTGCGGAAGGCTATGTTTTGACGAAAGAATCATTAGATAAATATTTCAAACTTTACTTATCCGGTGCTGGTGATCGCAAATATGATCCACTTATTGCGCCAATTCGTAGTAAAGATGTTTCCAATTTACCAGCAGCGTTTGTTGCGACGGCTGAATACGATCCATTGCGTGATCAAGGTGAGGCTTATGCAGAGAAATTAAAAGATGCTGGCGTTCCAGTTTACGCAAAACGTTTGGAGAAGGTAACGCACGGTTTCATGAGTACACCTTCTGCGGCAACAGATGAAACGTATGAATTGATCAGCGAATTTTTACAAGAGAAATTATAAGTGAGGAAAAGATAGCGGTCTTGGATTGCTATCTTTTTTTGCGATTTTGGGATAATTATGAGAAGATGGGTTAAAAAGAAGGAGGTGGGTTCATGAGCTTAGGAAAAATTTTGATTGCAGAGGATGATAATGATATTAACCATCTGATTTCAGACGTGTTGACGCGCGAAGGCTATACCGTGACGCAAGCATTTTCGGGAACAGAGGCAAAATTGTATTGGAACAGCGAGACGTTTGACTTGTTGCTGTGTGATTTGATGTTGCCGGGTATGACTGGTGAGGAACTAGTCGCGGAAATTACAGCGAAGCAAACCGCGGCGATTATCGTGATTTCGGCTAAAAATACGGTGATGGATAAAGTGGATTTGTTGAAATTGGGAGCTAGCGATTACATGACAAAACCGTTTGATATTGAAGAGTTATTGGCACGTGTGGAGGTTCAGTTAAGAAAAGAGCGTTCTGTGTCAGGCGATGAGGATGATGCGTTAATTTGGAATGGTTTATCTTTGTCGGAGGATCGTTATAGTGCTCAGGTTGATGGGGTAGATATTCGTTTAACTGCTCGTGAGTTTGGTATTTTGCAATTGTTGCTTAGTAATCCGAGCAAGGTTTTCACGAAAGAGAATATTTTTGCGTCTGTGTGGGGCGAGACGGAGTTTATTGATGAGAATACGGTGAATGTACATATGAGTAATATTCGTGGAAAATTGGGGAAAGTAGCGCCGGATCGCGAGTTTGTGGAGACGATTTGGGGGATTGGATTTAAAATGAAAAATTGAAAAGCTGAACGGGCTCGTTCAGCTCCGAAAAAAATTTGTTAGGGGCCGCAATAAAAACCCGTACTTGGTTTTTGTGGAGGGCCCGAAAATTTCGAGGAGCTAGCCCGTGAAGCTGGATCCGAAGGCGCTGAACGTGATGTAACGCATGGATTTATATACTCACTGTAGTTCCTATACATCTGACTATATGAAACAAGACTGAGCGGGAGACACCGTTCGGTTTTTTTCGTTTGGTTTGGAGTAACATACGATTTTAAAGATTGGTGATCGTCATGCTCGGCGCCTCCAGATCCAGCCTCAATATGCAGTAGAATGAAATGAGACTGCCTGCCTTTTTTTGGCTAACGGGCTCTTTTCCGCTTTTCATTCTTAATACTTTCTTAAGCCCCCCTTCACACATACTTGAGACCTCCTTGTTATAGTTAACCTATCGAAAAGAAAGAAGGGATTGAGCGACATGAGAGAAACGATTTTGGAGACCGCTGCGCTTTCGAAAAAAATTTGGGGACAAATATGCGGTGGATCATGTGAATATGACGGTTCAAAAGGGAGATATTTATGGTTTTATTGGTAAAAATGGTGCTGGGAAGACGACGTTTATTCGTCTGGTAACGGACTTAATGCATACGAACGGCGGTGACGTTGCACTGTTTGGCTCGAGTCACCCGAAAGATATCCGACAGGCTAGGACGCGAATCGGAGCGGTCATCGAAGGCCCATCTTTATATCCTAATTTAACGGCGTATCAGAATTTGAATTACTACATCCTACAAAAAGGAATTCCCGATAAAAAGCGTATTGATGAAGTATTAGAATTTGTCGGTTTGGAAAATACAGGACGCAAAAAGTATCGTAATTTTTCGATGGGAATGAAGCAACGGCTTGGCATCGCACTTGCCATCTTACATCATCCGGATTTCCTGATTTTAGATGAACCGATTAACGGGCTTGATCCGATGGGAATTATCGAGATTCGGAACATTATCTTAAAATTGAATGAAACATACGGAACGACAGTCTTTATTTCGAGTCATATTTTGACGGAGTTGGCGCTGGTCGCAAATCGTTACGGTATTATTAACAATGGCCGGCTCGTGAAGGAACTTTCAAAAGAAGATTTAGAGTCGGAAAGTAGGCGCTATCTTGTGCTGAAAACGGTAAACAAAGAAGCAGCAGTCATGCACTTAGAAAGTTTCTTAGAACTGCATCAATATGAGGTCCATAGCGACGGCAGTATCCGGATTTTTGACTACATCGATCAACCGGAGAAAGTCAGCCAAGTCATGTTTGATGCGGGAATTATTATTACCGAGCTTCGCGTAGTTGAGGCGAATTTGGAAGAATACTTTATTGATTTAATTGGAGGGGAAGATAAATGATTGGATTGATTCGAGCGGATAGTTATCGGTTAACAAAGGGAAAAATGTGGATGCCTTTCGTCACGTTGATGGTGATTGCAGTCGCAGTCGCAGGCTTGATATATTTAGCTTTAAATGTAGATTGGATATCCTTAACACAAGACGGAGAAACACTCACAGCGCAAGACAAAGCATTACTTAGTCAAACACTGACGGGGACGCAAATGACGCAGCTGATGCTATCCTTTAGTATCGTCCTAGCCATGGCTTTTATCTCGATTTTCTCGAACTTATGGAGCATCGAATTCTCAGCTGGAGTTGCGAAAAATGTACTCGTATCCGGCGTTTCACGTACAACCTTTTACTTCTCAAAACTTGTAACAGGTTGGGCAGTCGGTACCTTGATGCTACTAGTGTATACAGCATCCATCGCGATCTCATCACAACTTTTTGTAGGGCACGTTGATTTTGTGACGATACTACTCGGCATGTTAGCACAACTCCCATTATACCTAGCCCTAATCACGATTGGCTTTTTCCTCTTCATCCTAATTCCGAAAGAAAGCATTGCCATCGTGACATACATTCTAGCATTTTTATTCATCGAACCGATTATTAAGAACTTAGTCAACGTTTTCCTACCAAAATGGACAATCATCAAAGACATGTTCTTATTCAGTAAAATCAGCGCGATGTCCGATCTGTCAGCCCTAAGCCAGCATGCAATCACGACAAATATTTTAACCGGTTTGGCGTACATGGCAGTCTTCACGATGCTCGGCTGGATGTTGTTCCGATTTAAAGAAATCAAGTAATATGATAGAATAGAGACGAAGGAAGGAGCGGATAGCATGGTTTACCTCTTAGGCGCCGTAATCGTAGTCTTACTCGGCTGGATATTTCTAATCAAAAAACAACTACGAGCCACATCGGCAAAAATAAAAGATATCGCGACAAGACGAGGATCCAACGAGCAACTAACCATGGATATCGCCGCACCAGAAATCAAGCAACTGCTCCTTCATGTCAACGAATTATTGGAAGCAAAGTCAAAAACAGAGCGCCGATTTCAGACGTTAAATAAGGAATTACGCGAGACAATCGAAAACGTCTCCCATGATCTAAGAACACCGCTAACCTCTTTATCCGGCTATTTACAACTCATGGACCGCGACACACTCACACCAGAAGAACGCGAGAAATACAGCCTCATCATCAAAAATAAAATCCAAACCTTAACCGAACTTGTCGAAAACTTCTTCGTGTTATCCAAGTTATCAAGTGATGAAGGGAAATTGCAACTAGAATCGGTGAACCTATCCGATTTCATAACAGAAGCAGCTGCCTCCTATTATGAAGACTTTTCGAAAAAAGGTATCACGCCAGAATTGTCGATTGCCTCTGATATACGTGTGAATGCAGATCGCAAAGCATTACAACGAATGGTGGATAACTTCATCTCGAATATGTTGAAGCACGGCGAGGGACCCATGCGAATAACGCTGATGACGCAAAATAGCAAGGCAGTTCTGTCATTTGCCAATCAAGCGAGCGAACTAACAGAAGCAGACGTTCCACGCTTGATTGAGCGGTTCTACACAGGTGATCGTGTCCGTAGTGGCAATAACACGGGTCTAGGTCTAGCGATTATCGACTTACTGGCGAAAAAGCTAGGAGCGAGCTTCACAGTCGAATGGAAAGAAGAAGTGTTGACATT
Organism: Listeria cornellensis FSL F6-0969; assembly: GCF_000525855.1. GTDB lineage: Bacteria > Bacillota > Bacilli > Lactobacillales > Listeriaceae > Listeria_A > Listeria_A cornellensis. The sequence continues at coordinate 50,601 of NZ_AODE01000006.1, read as the reverse complement.
TATTGTTATTTTTTAAATGAGAAAAGCGCTGAAATCAGGAGTTTATAAAAACTCGGATTTCAGCGCTTTTTAGATGTTGCTTACACGACAGGTTTCTCGCTATTTTCTGCTTCGATTCCTTCGCGTCGCAGTTTTATGAGTCGTACCAAGTTAACAATTAGTGTTTTTGCAAGAGCGTAGGTTGGTACACCCAAAATCATACCTAGAATTCCTGCCAAGTTACCAGCCACAATCAAGATAATAATAATCGTTAGTGGGTGGATTGCGAGAGATTTACCCATGATGTAAGGGGATAGCAAGTTCGAGTCGATTTGTTGCACAATCGTTACAACAACAATAACGAGAACAGCTTGCAATGGTGAATCAAATAGGGCAACGATAACAGCTGGAGCCGCTCCAATAAATGGTCCCAAGTAAGGAATAATATTCGTCACACCAGCGATTAAACCAAACAATAAAGCATACGGCTCGCCGATAATGAAATACCCAATCATCGTAAAAATACCAACAAACATACAGTCGATCGCTTGGCTTGAAATATACGTGGAGATGGTTTTATTCATCGCCTTGATAATTTCGCGAGCCTCTGTACGAATACCTTGCGGGAAAATTTTTCAGTGGAATCAAGGAATTTATGCCCATCCTTAAACATGTAGAACAAGATAAATGGCACAGTCACAAGAATCATCACGAAACTGGAGATAAAACCAAAAATTAAGCCCAAGCTTCCAGTTAAACTACCAACAACAGTATTTAAAATTTTTGGAATCGAGATGTTTAGTTTCTCCATCTCCGCTTTGATATCGATATTTTTAATGTTACTATTCTTAACTAAATTATCCCACCAATGTTGGAATTGTTCCCAATATTGTGGCGCAGCTTTCACGAGAGAAGCCACTTGATCCGCTAAGATTGGTCCGAGTTGTACGACTGCCAATACCAAAATAACAATAAAAGCAACAAAAATACTTAAAACACTAACTAACCGCGGAACCTTCCTTTTTTCCAAAAATAGAACGATTGGGTTGAATAAGTAAAATAAAAAACCGGCAATCATAATTGGAAGGAATAGCGTAGAAACAATTGTTCCGATGGGCGCGAAAATAAAACTCATCTTATTAAGCACAAATAAGATGGCTACTAACGCTAGAATTTCTAATGTCCAAAAAAATAATTTGGACTCTTTAAAGCGTGACATTTTCATGATAGATCCCCTTTCTATACTGGGTTTGTAAGTAAATAACATTACTGAGCCCAGCGTTTTCCATATGTAGACTATCATTAATAGTACCATTATCACACTGAAAAAACCACTCTAATCTATAACTTGACTTATTTTGTATAGTTGTTATACTATATATATAACAGTTGTAGAGAGAAGGTGCGTAGATGCTACTCCAAATAGATTTGCAGGCTGAGGAACCAATTTATACACAAATTATGCACCAAATTATCGAAGGTATTGCTAAGAAAGAGCTAAAGCCTGGCGATGATTTGCCGTCCGTGCGTAGTCTGGCAAGCGATATCGGCATAAATTTTCATACAGTAAATAAAGCATACCAACTATTGAAGCAAGAAGGCTATATTTTAATTCACCGCCAAAAAGGAGTCGTGATTCATCCAGATGGAGTGGAAAAAGCAACGGAAGCCTTTTACGAAAAATTAAGAAGAAAAGTAAGACCGCTCATTGCAGAGTCGATTTCCCGATCTGTTTCCAAAACGGAGTGGGAAGCAATCTGCGCGACTATCTATGAAGAAATTGAACCCGAGGAGGAGCAGTAATGGAGATGTTATTTTTTATCGCGATGATGCTGGTGGTTATTGCATTGCAAGCAGTGACACCATATGTCATACGTCGCGGCGAGAGCTTTGGTGTAATGGTAGGCGAAAAAGCAGCAAGTGACCCAGTACTACGTAAAATGAAGAGACAGTTTTTACAATGGAATATCGTGATTGGCATTATAGTAACGGCCATTGCTACCGTATTTTTAGCCATGACATCCACTGAAAATGGACAGGCAGCAATATTCATTATCGCGATTTTTGCGATTCTCATTATTTCGTTTCTCATATACATCCGATTTTACAAAGCATCTTTGGTTTGGAAACACGAGAATCTGCAAATGAGCGAAAATAAGGTGGACATAGTAATGGTAGATACAACATTTCACCGTCAAAAGCTAACGATTTCTTACGTTTGGTATCTAATTCCGCTCGTTCTGATTTTTATCACACTAGGGTTGACCGTTATTTATTATCAACAAATACCCAGCCAAATTCCAATGCAATATAATGTTGATAATGAAGTAACGAGAATGGTTGCTAAAAGCTACCGTACAGTAATGATGATGCCGATGATGCAATTATGCATGTTAGGGCTGTTTATATTTATTAATTACATGATGTCGCGTAGCAAACAAGTCATTGATAATGATAATCCAACCGACTCTATGCGAAGAAGCGTATTATTTAGGCTTATCTATAGTAAATTTAATTTTGTTATGTGTTTGTTACTTATTCTATTGTTTATGGCCATTCAACTATCGCTTATTTTTGCTATTTCGCAAACCGTTATCATGCTCATGGTAATCGCGATGATCGTCATTATTTTCGGTGGGCTGATATTTCTAATGGTGCGGGTAGGTCAAGGTGGCAGCAGATTGAAATTAGCGGAAAATGGAGAAAAAGATAAACCAAGACCTGTTCGCGATGACGATGCTAATTGGAAGTTGGGCGTGTTCTACTTCAACCATAAAGACCCAGCTCTCTTTGTGGAAAAGCATTTCGGAGTCGGTTGGACAATTAATATGGCAAGGCCAATAGCATGGTTATCGATAGTTGCAATTATAGGTATTATTATCATAATCAGTATCCTATTCAGCTAAACACAAAAAAGGTATAAGAATTTAAATTCTTATACCTTTTTTTTACTTGATGAGCCGTGATGGGCTCGAACCATCGACCCTCTGATTAAAAGTCAGATGCTCTACCAACTGAGCTAACGGCTCTAAAAATGGCTGGGCTAGCTGGATTCGAACCGGCGCATGACGGAATCAAAATCCGTTGCCTTACCGCTTGGCTATAGCCCAATAAAATGGTGGAGGGGGCAGATTCGAACTGCCGAACCCGAAGGAGCGGATTTACAGTCCGCCGCGTTTAGCCACTTCGCTACCCCTCCATATAAAATTTCAAAATCATCAATGCCAACTGCAGGAATTGAACCCGCAACCTACTGATTACGATTCAGTTGCTCTACCAGATTGAGCTAAGTTGGCAAAACAGAAAAACTGTTTAACCGCCCAAGAGAACAGTTTCCTAGTAACAATTACAGATGAATGGTGGGGGCTAACGGGATCGAACCGCTGACCCTCTGCTTGTAAGGCAGATGCTCTCCCAGCTGAGCTAAGCCCCCATAGATGATACTATTTCATAATATAACATAATTTCTGTTTTGACCAGTGTTTTGCTATAAAAACTTTAAAAAGTGACCCGTACGGGATTCGAACCCGTGTTACCGCCGTGAAAGGGCAGTGTCTTAACCGCTTGACCAACGGGCCGTGTGGCTAGCAAATTTACCAGCCGAAAACTATTATATAAAGAGAATGGGTGGTTTGTAAATACTTAAATTAAAGTCTTTTTATTCTGAAAAATAAAAAATAGGTTTCAATCTTAGAGTAAGAAGGGAATAGGGAGATACATTACTTTTTAAAATTTATTCAGACAAGTGATTTCGATACAAGGCATGAAGCTAAATTTCATCTAAATAAACGCGGATATCCAGTTTCAAATAAAAAGCTATTTCAATTTAAAATAGCTGTGTTATAATGTGACGTATACAATTTTTAGAAGAAAAATTTCGTTAAAAAGGCAGGGAGCAAAATGGCATCTCCATTAAAAAGAATGCTGATTGGAAGGCCGCTTAAATCGTCAGAGGCCGGAGATCAAAAACTTGGGAAACTAAAGGCTTTAGCTGTATTATCATCAGACGCTTTATCCTCTGTAGCTTATGGGACAGAGCAGATATTACTTGTGTTGATAACGGTAGGGGCCACGGCAATGTGGTATTCGCTACCTATTGCGCTATGCGTATTGGTACTTTTGTTTGCATTAAGTCTATCATATCGTCAAATTATCTATGCTTATCCACAGGGTGGCGGGGCATATGTTGTCTCAAGAGAAAATATTGGGAAGAATGCGGGGTTGATTGCAGGTGGTTCCCTATTAGTTGATTACATGTTGACTGTTGCAGTAAGTGTATCTTCGGGAACAGATGCCATCATTGCTGCCATCCCTTCTTTGTATCAGTTCACTGTGCCATTAGCGATTATACTGGTTATCATCGTTACCATCATTAATTTACGTGGTGTAACAGAATCCGCAACTATTTTAGCGATTCCAGTTTATCTTTTCGTATTTTCCATGATTGTTATGATAATCACAGGTTTGGTTAAGCTCGCGCTAGGACAGGACGTTTCGCATGAGACAGCTTCTGTTGGGACACATGTTTCAGGTGTAACACTCATTTTGTTATTAAGAGCTTTTGCTTCGGGGTCAGCATCACTGACGGGTATAGAAGCGATTTCTAATGCAGTTCCTTTATTTAAAGACCCGAAAGCGAAGAATGCGTCTAGAACTTTAATTATGATGGCTTCTATTCTTGGGTTCTTTTTTTGTTGGAGTCACATTACTGGCTTACTTCTATGGTGTAGTCCCTGAATTAAAATCGACAGTACTATCACAAATTGCTGAAAATATATTTGGCCGAAATTTCTTTTATTATTTTATTCAAGCAACAACTGCACTTATTTTAGTATTAGCTGCAAACACAGGATTTTCAGCGTTTCCAATGCTTGCTTTCAATCTTTCGAAGGATAAATACATGCCACGAATGTATTTAGATAAAGGGGACCGACTGGGTTACTCTAATGGCATCATTACACTGGCATTAGGTTCCATACTACTTATCATTTTGTTCCAAGGAAAGACGGAATCACTTATACCGCTATACTCAGTCGGCGTTTTCATTCCTTTTACTTTGTCTCAAACGGGTATGATTATTAAATGGGTGAAAGAAAAGCCAGAAGGTTATATGAAAAAGCTATCTGCTAACCTTTTAGGCGCACTCATTTCCTTTACTGTACTCATGGTTCTTTTCATCACGAGAATAAGTGAAGTATGGCCTGTGTTTATATTTATGCCAGCAATGATCTATGTTTTCCATCGAACGCGCAGTCATTATGCGAAATTAGCGCCACAGCTAAGGATTGACGAGCAGATGGACCTACCTGCGTTTGAAGGAAATGCTGTTATCATTTGCGTATCCGATACAACAAAAGTAGTCGAAGGAGCGCTTCGCTATGCAAAATCAATCGGTGACACGGTTATTGCGGTTCACGTTTCTCTGGACAAACAAGAAGGAAAAGAATTTGTGGAGAGGTGGAATAGGATACATCCAGAAGTCCGTATTGCAGACTTGTATTCCACGTATCGTTCAATTACAGAGCCTCTGATGAAATTTATTGACACAGCACAGCAAAAAGCGGATCAGGATAATTATTCATTAACGGTATTGATACCACAGTTTATTCCTAAAAAAGGATGGCAAAACATACTCCACAATCAGACAAGCTTATTGATTCGAGCGAAACTATTATTTAAAAAGGATGTTGTTGTAGCAACGTATCCATATCATTTAAAAGAATAGAAAGAGCAAAGAGATGCCACGGTTAAACCTATAAAATTCTGGGGGAACTCCTAGGGATAAAAGGGGGGAGCGTGTCATCTCTTTGCCTATTCTTACAATTCACAACTATACAGAAAGTTTGTACAGGAGGATTAACACCATCCTAACAAATAAATTGGCAAGTGTAAAAACAGTAAAAAAGCAATTTGAAGCGATTTTTTAAGATAAAATCGCTTTTTCCTCTAAGAAGAAAAACCACTTTTCATAACATAAAATGTTGCTAAAATACACATTTAGCTAAAAATGAAAAAAATTTATATTTTTGAAAAGGAAGTTACTTATGATAGAATATAGGGTAATATATACAGGAGTAGGTGAATGAGATGGAGAAAATCGGGATATTAGGTGTACCTTGGATGTTTCATGAGGAACGACAGGGAGTGGCCTTGGCACCATATGCGATTAGGTATACAGGTGTTATAGGTATGTTAGAAAAGCTAGTAGATGAAGTTGTAGATTATCATAATATGGCTTTCTTTACTGATATGGAGCAGGAAGCCATTTTAAAATCAAAGGATTTGAAAGCGATTACATACAAAGCGAAAGAACTGAGAGAAATTGTCGCGGATATGAAAGCAGAGGAAGGTATGCCGATTGTGTTTGGTGGAGATCAACTGATATCGCTGAGCTCAATCGCTGGTATGGGAGATGATGGGGCAGAGCAGACTATTATCTGGGTGAATGCGCACGCTGACATGGGACGGGAGTTAAAGCAAGATAATTTATGTCATAATGTGATGGCGACGGTTATTGGGAGGGGACCTAAAGAACTAGGTACAATTATGAACCAACGCTTTGTGCCAGGGGATAATGTGTGTATTGTTGGTACAAGGCGAATGGACTATGATGAACTGCGGTTGATTGAAGAAGAAAAAATTCTTCACTATGATATGACAAAGATAGATAGGATAGGTTTTGCAATGATGACAGATGAAATTGTCCAGTGGCTTGCTAAGAAAAATGGTAATGTTCACTTAGTCTTAGATGTGGATGCTATTGACCCAGAATTCACGCCTGGGACTGACTTTATCTCACAGGGAGGAATTTATTGGCGAGAAATTCGTTATTTTATGAAGAACTTGGCGCTTAGTGATAAAGTTGATGCTATGACTTTTGTTGGGATAAACCCGCTAAACGATGATAAAAATAAAACATCAAAATTCGTAACGTCACTTTTAGAGGAGTATTTTCAAGTGAAAAATGTGCAAATAGACCAATTTTGAGGCTATAATAATTATTACAATTTGTAGACAAATATTTCTTTTCTGTAAAGAAGCCAGTTGATTTCGATGGAAGTGAGTGGTACCAATGGATTAAAAATGACTGGATTTTATTATAAGTCTTTAAATGTAATCGTTGTACATGTTGAAAAAAGAGGTTTTTGAGAGTATACTGGAACTAAGATTTAGGTATAAAAGTCTAGTTATAGAATTATGTGTGCAAAGGAGCGTTTGATGTGGGGGATCATGAGATACGGTATTTTGTTATTCCGATGATTGTTGTTTTTATTCTTGGTATTGCTGCTATTAGTGACCCTGTTTTTCCTGTTGTTGATTTTCTAGTTGTGGGGCTAATTGCAATTTTAACGGGTACGGTTTGTGGTTGGCTTGTAGTCGGGATCAAATTACTCGGTAGAATGATTCAAACTGGAAAAGAACATCGCGCTGTAAAAAAAGTTATAACGGTACCAAAGAGATAAAATACATACATCCAAAGCATTTTTCCTATAGGGATATGCTTTTTTTTGTGAGGAAAATTGCATTTTGAGCGAAATTATCGGAAATTAAAACACTACCCTTTTACAAAAAAAACTGCTACAATTGAGTGGAGAAGAAGTAGTAAGGGAGGATACGGATGGCTACATTAGCTGATGTTGCGAAAAAAGCAAATGTTTCTAAGATGACTGTATCGCGTGTGATTAATCATCCAGACCAAGTTTCTGATGAGCTGAAACAATTAGTATACACGGCGATGGAAGAACTGGAATATGTTCCAAATTACGCAGCTAGAGCACTTGTGCAAAATCGAACACAAGTTGTTAAATTCTTAATTTTAGAGGAAATTGATACGGTGGAGCCTTACTACATGAATTTACTTACAGGAATAAGTCGAGAGTTGGATAAGCATTCTTATTCACTACAATTGGTGACGCAAAAGTCAAAAAATATTGGGCCTTACGATGGGCTCATTGTGACAGGGATGCGTGATCGTGAAATTGAGAAAGTCATGGCCGGTTTAGAAAAGCCGGTGATTGTGTATGGTGAAAATAGGCGCGATGTGGATGCGATTGATGTGGATAATCGATTAGGTGCAGAGCTCGCGACGAGGCATGTCTATGATATTGGATTTCGTAATATTATTTTTTTTTGGCATTAATTTGTTGGAGGAAGAGTTCATGCGTTCTAGGCTTACGGGGTATTCGGAGGTAGTGAAGGAGCATGATTTGATAGAAGAGAGTCATTTTATGAAAAATAGTTCACGCATTGCGGAAAAGAAAGCACTGGATATTTTGAGTAAGGTAAAGGAACCGATAGCGGTTATTTGTGCATCAGATCGCATGGCAGTTGGTGTTGTGAGAGCAGCGATGTCTCTTCATAAGAGGTTTGGAGAAGATATTGCAGTGACTGGATTTGACGGCGTATTCTTAGATCGTATTTCTTCACCAAAAATAACGACGGTTCGCTCGCCAGTCATTGAGATGGGGGAAACGTGCGCTCAATTATTGTTGAAAAAAATCAATGAGGGAGGCGCGAAGCAAGGTTCCATCTTATTCCCGCCGGAGTTGATTATTAGAGGATCGACGGTGATTGGGAGGGAGTAGTACTTCCGGATTCTATTTCACGATTGGGCTCTTGGAGTTTTCCAGGGCTAACGGGATTATTTGGTTTTTCATTCTGTTACCGATAACAAGCGAAAATTGATTGTAAGTGTTTTCAAAGCGTGCTAACTTGGAGGTAGATATTAAAAGGGGGTTTTTTTGTTATGGAAAAAGCAGCAATTTATCATCAGCCTTTCAGTTCCTATGCGTATGGCTATGATTCACAAACGTTACATATCAAGATTCGGAGTAAGCGAGATGATATTCAAGCGGTGGTGCTAATCGCCGCGGATCCTTATTTACAAACAGAGGGTGGATGGGCGTCTAAGGAAACCGTACTCCGGAAGATTGCTACGACGGAAGAGCATGATTACTGGTTTGTCGCTATAAAACCAGAGCAGCGGAGGTTACAATATGCTTTTGTATTAACGGATGCGACTGAGGAAACTGTTTTCTACGGAGGACGTGGTTTCTACGACGATACGCCTGAAAACCGTGCGATTATGGATTATTATTTTAAATTTCCGTTTTTGCATGAGACAGAGGTTTTTAAGGCGCCTGAATGGGTGAAAGAAACGATTTGGTATCAGATTTTCCCAGAGAGATTTGATAATGGGAATCCAGAACTTTCACCAGCAAATGTGTTACCTTGGGGAAGTAAAGATCCTGGACGTGATGATTTTTTTGGCGGGGATATTGCTGGAATTATCGGGCACTTGGATTATTTGGCGGAGCTTGGAATCAATGGCATCTATTTGACGCCAGTATTTGAGGCGTCTACGAATCATAAGTATGATACGCTGAATTATTTTGAAATCGATCCGCATTTTGGGGATAAAGAGACGTTCCGTAAACTGGTGAAAGAAGCCCATGAGCGTGGTATTAAAATCATGTTGGATGCGGTTTTCAATCATATTGGGGACAAGTCTCCGGAATGGCAAGACGTATTGAAAAATGGCGAGAAATTGAAATTTGTTGACTGGTTCCACATTCGTTCATTTCCAGTGACACCAGGTGAGAATGGCAATATTGAAGGGAAGAATACACTTTCTTTTGATACATTTGCTTACACGATGCATATGCCAAAATTAAATACGGCGAATCCGGAGGTTCAAAAGTATTTATTGGAGATAGCGACTTATTGGGTTCGAGAATTTGATATTGATGGTTGGCGTCTGGACGTTGCGAATGAAGTCGATCACGCGTTTTGGAAGCAATTTAATCAAGCGGTACGTGCAGAGAAAGAGGATATTTACATTCTCGGTGAAATTTGGCATGACTCATGGTTGTGGTTGCTTGGCGATGAGTTCGATTCTGTGATGAACTATCCATTTACGCAAACGATTATTGAGAATTTTGTGGAGGAGCGAATTAAGCCAACGAAGATGGTTTCAGGCATTAGTGAGCAGTTGATGCGCTATCAAGAACAGGTGAATCATGTCATGTTTAATATGCTCGATTCCCATGATACAGCGCGCTTATTGACTCGTTGTGAAGGGGATAAAGAGAAGGCCAAATTAGCGCTTGCTTTTATGTTTGCCCACACAGGCTCTCCATGTATTTACTATGGTACGGAGATTGGCATGGATGGTGCAGACGACCCACTATGCCGCAAATGTATGGAATGGGACGAAACGAAGCAAGATAAAGAGATGCTAACTTTCATGAAAAAATTAATAGCGTTCCGTAAAACGAATCAGAAAACGCTGACGTATGGCGACTTGGTTTGGCATATTGTTGATGATGAAAATCGATTGGTTGCTTTTTCTAGAACATTTGATAACAAGCGCTTGACGTTTATTTTCAATCAAGATAGCATCTCTAAAACGATTCAAAAAGCAGATTTGGAAATCGCAAACGAAGCTTGGAATGCTTGGACAAAGGGTGTAGTGAAGAACATTGAGGTTGCAGCGAAATCATTTACTATTTTAGAAAGTTAATCTTGTATCAATAATCCTGTTATCGGTAACACGAAAATATGTCTTGAAAACGTTTTCGTTATCAGCCTATAATAGCGTCAGAGGTTAACCTGTTTCACAATGCTTTACCAAGAATAAAAATTAGGGTGTGGAAAAGGAGAGCGCAAAACACAATTTTAAGGGGATGCGCAGGAATTTTTCAAAGAGGAGGAAAAAAGGTAATGAGTTCATTCAAAAAGTTTAGCTTATTAGCAATGGTTTTGGTAATTGTAACAAGTTTAGCAGCATGTGGTAGCGGAAGTTCATCTAAAGACAGTGCATCAGATAGCGATAGCAAAAAAAACGTTGACGGTTTCCGTGGATGAAGGCTATGCAAAATATATCGACAAAATTAAATCTAAATTCGAAAAAGATAATGATGTAACAATCAAAGTAGTTAAAAAAGATATGTTTGAAACCCTAGAAGCTTTGCCATTAGACGGTCCAGCGGGTACAGCGCCAGATGTGATGATGTCAGCTTACGACAGAATCGGTAGCCTTGGACAACAAGGACATTTAGCGGAAGTGAAACTAGGAAACAAAGATCAATTAGACGATAATGACGTGAAGCAAGTGACGATTGACGATAAAATTTACGGCGCACCAGCAATTATTGAAACGCTTGTGCTGTATTACAATAAAGATTTACTAGACAAAGCACCAACAACTTTCAAAGAATTAGAAGCTTTAACAAAAGATCCACGTTTTAATTTTGCAACTGAAAAAGGGAAATCAACTGCTTTCCTTGCTAAATGGACGGATTTCTACTTCTCATACGGCCTACTAGCTGGTTATGGTGGTTATGTATTTGGCGATAATGGTACGAATCCAAAAGATATCGGACTGAACAATGAAGGCTCTATCGAAGGAATCACATATGCTACGAAATGGTTCGAAACTTACTGGCCAAAAGGAATGCAAGACAATAAGAGTGCAGATGACTTTATCCAAGATCAATTTGTAAAAGGTAAAGCAGGCGCAATCATCGGTGGACCTTGGTCAGCAGCAAGCTATAAAGAAGCAAACTTAAACTATGGTGTGGCAGAAATTCCAACACTTGATAACAGCAAACCATACTCTCCATTCGCGGGTGGTAAAGGTTGGGTTATCTCAAACTACTCTAAAAACAAAGAAATCGCTCAAAAATGGGTGGATTATTTAACGAATACGGACAACCAAAATACGTTATACGAAATGACGAATGAAGTGCCAGCAAATCATGAATCACGCGATGCTGCAGCGGCTAAGAAAGATGAGCTATCAACAGCTGTTATTGCACAATACGCGAATGCACAACCAATGCCAAACATTCCAGAAATGGCTGAAGTTTGGACAGGTGCCGAGAACTTAATGTTTGACGCGGCTTCTGGTAATAAAACACCAAAAGAATCTGCAAATGATGCTGTGAAAGTAATTTCTGACAATATCGATCAAAAATATCAAAAATAAATAAGAACGAGTTTAGGAGTTTCAGAGTGCCAGCCATGATTGTGCGTTGACACTCTGAAATTCCTAGACTTACATAAAATAAAAAGATAGAAATGGGGATAACACGATGGATAAAGAACAACCAATAAAAAATGTTCGTAAGGCGACGCTGTTATCGATCATTCCAGGACTGGGTCAATTTTATAATGGGCAAATTTTTAAAGGTGTCGTGTTTATCGCCGTATTTATTGCTTTTGTTATCGAATTTATCGCAGTTGGTATTAATGCATTTATTGGTCTTATTACATTGGGCTCTGTACCTGGTGTGGATCACTCGCTATTCCTGATGATTGAGGGAACGCTTCAACTGATTGTTACAGTTCTTTTTTATCGGTTTTTATATTATCAATATATTCGATGCGAGACGTGTAGCGATAACGTGGAATTTAGGAGAAACGGTTAATAGGAAAACGATTGATATACTTAAAAATATGGTAGAGAAAGGTTTTCCGTATCTTTTCACGCTACCAGCATATCTTGTGATGACATTTGTTATCATTTTCCCAGTTCTAGTTACATTATTTATGGCTTTTACAAACTACGATTTCTATCATATTCCACCGGCCAATCTGATTGACTGGGTGGGCTTCAAAAACTTTTTCAGTATCTTCTTCCTTAGCTCCTATCGTGATACGTTCTTAAGCGTATTTTCTTGGACGCTCGTGTGGACGATTTGTGCGACGACATTACAAATTGTGATTGGTGTTTTTACAGCGGTTATTGCCAATCAGAGTTTCATCAAAGGAAAACGCCTTTTTGGAGTTATTTTCTTGCTTCCATGGGCAGTACCTGCTTTCATCACAATCATGAGTTTTTCAAACATGTTCAATGATAGTATTGGTGCCATTAATATGCAAGTTATCCCGCTTTTAAACCATTTACCGTTTGTCGATATCCCATCGCTTGCATGGAAAACAGATCCGTTCTGGACCAAAATAGCGTTGATTTCGATTCAAGGTTGGCTGGGATTCCCATATATTTACGTTATGGTAACTGGGGTGTTGCAAGCTATCCCGGGTGAATTATACGAAGCAGCGAAAATTGATGGTGCTAGTGCGATTGCTCGCTTCCGCAAAATTACGATGCCAATGATTTTATTCGTTACAGCTCCAGTTTTTATCACGCAATATACGTTTAACTTCAATAACTTCTCCATCATTTATCTATTCAATGAAGGTGGACCAGGAAGTGTTGGCGCAGGTGCTGGCTCGACGGATATTCTTATTTCATGGATTTACAAATTAACGACGGGGACATCGCCACAATATGCGGTCGCAGCTGCAGTCACGCTACTCATATCGGTTGTTGTTATTTCTGTGTCGATGATTGCGTTTAAGAAAACGAATGCCTTTGGTAATGAAGGGATGATGTAGGATGAAATCATTTTTGAAAGATCAACGTACCACTAATTTCTTGACAAAATTCTTTACGTATTTATTCTTGTTAGCCTTATCGATCGTGATTTTATATCCTATTTTAATTACAGCATCATCGGCCTTTAAGCCAGGTAATATTGCGGCATTTACATTGGAGTGGAGCGATAGTTGGACGCTCGATAATTTCGTAAGACTTTTCAATGAGACCTTGTATTTAGATTGGTATCGTAATACGCTGATTATTGCTGTCACAACGATGATTTTCCAAGTGGCGATTGTGACAATTGCGGGCTATACGTATAGTCGTTACCGTTTTAAAGGACGTAAAAACAGTCTGATTTTCTTCTTGATTATTCAAATGGTGCCAACGATGGCGGCCTTAACAGCATTTTATGTGTTAGCAATGCTTTTAGGTGCATTGGATCAATTCTGGTTCTTAACGCTGATTTATATTGGTGGTGGGATTCCGATGAATATTTGGCTAATGAAAGGGTATTTCGATACAGTACCAAGAGATTTAGATGAATCGGCCAAACTCGATGGCGCAGGGCATTTCCGGATTTTTGGTCAGATTATTTTACCGTTAGTGCGACCAATGATAGCAGTTCAAGCTCTGTGGGCATTTATGGGGCCATTCGGTGATTTCTTACTTGCCAAGTTCTTATTACGTACTCCGGAGAATTTGACGATTGCGGTTGGTTTGCAAAGTTTCATTGCGAATCCTCAACAACAAAAAGTCGCGCTATTCGCGGCCGGAGCTATTTTGGCAGCTTTACCTATTTGTTTATTGTTCTTCTTCTTGCAAAAGAACTTTGTATCGGGGCTTACTGCCGGTGGAACAAAAGGTTGATCGTCCGAGAAGCTACAAACGCTCATTTCCGTCGTTAAAGCCTGTGCCCCGGCTTATATACACAAGTACACTCCGCTCCGGTGCGCGGCGTTGCCTAGGAACTAAGCATTTGTAGCTCCTCGGAAGTTTGGCGGTGAATTTGGATCGAGCAAGTGAAATTGATTTTTTAGATTGTGATGTGAGTAGAATGAAGCGTGGATTTCCGATGAGTTATTTCTGGGGGATGTGCTCGCCAAAGCGAATGTTTGCTAGCCGGACTTTGTTTGGGTGGGGTAAATTGGTGTTTATCTTTGTATTTTTGACGGCTTGTTTGCTTATTCCTGTGTCGTTACATTTTGTGAAGCAGGAGTCGTTTGATTTAAAGACGTTGATGCCGAACATGATGAAACAAGTGGATGATGCTTTTGTTAGCGATGTTACGGCGAGTTATCAGCTACAAAATGGAATCTTGTCGGGGCAACCAAGTGAGACCTTGCAGGAATCGAATAAGGGCGTCGCAATGGTGAACCTGGGTGATACGAATGTGCCTGATGCGAAAAATATGTTTGTTTTAGGTAAGACTAGCATGGAGCTTCGGGACAGTTCGGGATATGCGTTTACAGTGCAGTATACGCGTGATGCAAGTCTTGCGGATGTGACGAATGCAGAGGATATGCAGGCGTGGATTAGTTCGCAGTGGTTTGTGCAGAACAAGGCGTTTGTATTCTTGACGATGTCTGCGATGCTTGGCTCGGTTCTTTTTGCGAGTAGCCTGATGCTGGCGCTGTTTGCGGCTTTGTTTATCTGGTTTACGAAGCGAAATCAGATGTCGGAGATTAGGTCTTATAAAGAGTCGCTGTCACTGACATTGCTGGCGTTGGGCTTACCTACCTTATTTGCTGCGGTAATCGGGATTATTTATTTTGATATTACAGTGATGATGGCGATTCAGTCGCTTGGAATGGTGCTCATGATCGCATTTACCTTCATTAAAACGCGCTTTAAACAGACGGATGATATTTTGGAACTGGGGGGACGAACAGGATGACTCAACGTTTATTTGAAATAGATGAATGGAAATTAAAATCGAAACGTGTAGAAAAAGATGCAAAACGATTACAGGAAAGCCTGACATCACTTGGGAATGGTTACATGGGGATGCGTGGTAATTTTGAAGAGCGTTATTCTGGGGACACGCACCAAGGGACCTATGTTGCGGGGGTTTGGTATCCAGATAAGACGCGTGTCGGCTGGTGGAAGAATGGTTATCCTGATTATTTTGGAAAAGTGATCAATGCGCTGAATTTTATCGGTATTGATGTGAAAATAGACGGGGAAACGCTGGACTTATTTCAGGATACGGTGACAGATTTTAACTTGGAGCTTGATATGGAGACCGGGATTCTGCGCCGATCGTTTGAAGTGACTAAGGCTGGGAAAGCATTTTTTTATTGAGACGGAGCGTTTTCTTAGTATCGTGAAGCAGGAAATTTGTTTGATTCAGTACCATGTTACTGCGCTAGATGCGGACGCTGATGTCGTGTTGACACCTTATATTGATGGTAACGTAACGAATGAGGATGCGAACTATGATGAAGTTTTTTGGTTGGAAGTGGCGCAAGAGGCGGATGCGAATAAGGCGACCATTGTGACAAAGACGATTGAAAATAATTTTGATATTCCACGGTTCACGATTGCAGCTTCGATGGAATCTCATGCGGTAAATCAGAAGGAAACATCAGCTGAGGCGAAAAAACTTTACGTTGAGAATAAATATCAATTTAGCCTAGCAAAAGGCGAGACGGCAAAATTGGAGAAACGTGTGGCTGTTGTGACATCTCGTGACTATGAAGAGCATGAGTTGGCATCCAAAGCACAGCAGATTTTAGCGGATGTAGAAGGTTTGGACTATGAAAAACTGCGCATAGAGCATGCAGACGCTTGGCGAGAGCGTTGGCAAAAAGCAGATGTTTTAATTTCAGGTGATAATGAGGCACAACAAGGAATTCGATTCAATATTTTCCAATTGTTTGCAACGTATTATGGCGAGGATGCACGACTCAATATTGGACCCAAAGGTTTCACTGGTGAGAAGTATGGTGGGGCGACATACTGGGATACCGAGGCGTTTGCATTACCGCTGTACCTCGCGCTTGCAGACAAGAATGTATCTCGAAACCTGTTGCAATACCGTCGTGATCAGCTAGATGGGGCTAAAGAGAATGCTCGCAAAATTGGTTTGAATGGCGCGCTTTATCCGATGGTTACTTTTACAGGAATCGAGTGTCATAATGAGTGGGAGATTACATTCGAGGAAATTCACCGTAATGGCGCGATGGCACATGCTATTTATAATTATACAAATTATACGGGTGACAGTTCTTACTTAGAGAATGAAGGTATGGATGTACTGACGGAGATTAGTCGTTTTTTGGGCGGATCGGGTGCATATGTCGGAACGTTTGGATAAGTATATGATTCATGGCGTTACTGGGCCAAATGAGTACGATAATAATGTTAGCAATAATTGGTATACAAATTATATTGCAGCCTGGACACTGCGCTACACAATCGAATCACTTGCTAAAATTACGCCAGCAAAGAAAACAGCGTTGCAAATTACGGATGCTGAAATCGACCATTGGCAGGATATTATTGATAACATGTACTTCCCATATGATGAAAAGTGGCAAATATTTGTGCAACATGATACATTCTTGGATAAAGAATTACGCTCTACAGATACACTTACAGATGCGGATAAACCGATTAATCAAAATTGGTCATGGGATAAAATTTTGCGGTCGTGTTTTATTAAACAAGCGGATGTATTACAAGGAATCTATACGTTTGGCAACGAATTTGATTTCGAGACAAAACAGCGGAATTTTGAATTTTACGAGCCGTTGACTGTGCATGAATCTAGTTTGTCGCCAGCTGTTCATACGGTTTTGGCTGCAGAAATTGGTCGAGAAGACAAGGCGGTGGAGCTTTATAACCGAACGGCGCGTCTTGATTTAGACAATTATAACAACGATACGGAAGATGGATTGCATATCACATCGATGGCCGGAAGTTGGATTGCTATTGTGCAAGGCTTTGCGGGTATGCGTACCTTCAATGAACGCCTTTCCTTTGCTCCTTTCTTGCCGAAAACGTGGAACAAATATGCTTTCAAAATTAACTATCGCGATCGCTTGATTAAAATCACAGTTGATGCGAAAACGGTTAGCATAGAGCTACTTGAAGGTTCTGCGCTAGAGTTAGATCTATTCGGTGAGGCTGTTCAATTAGTTGATAAGTTAGAAAAACATGATTACCACAAATAAATACAATGGGGGAGCTCCTTTTTCGGGGGGCTTCTCTTTTTGTTTGCCCTTTTTTAATCATAGCATCTCGGAGTGTGTCAAAACCAACCAATCATCACAATTTGATTTTTATGATATTTACAAATTGTGATGAATCGATGAAATAGTGGATAGGTTATCGTATAAGATAGAACTAAAGGAGGGATTCAAAATGAAACGCGGCACAAAGGACCTCTTGACCTACTTGTTGTTGAACCATCACGTTGATGTCGCCCATGTTTCTAAAAATTTACATCAAACACCGAACGAAATCAAGAAAAATATTGAGGAAATCAATCGTTCTTTAAAATCGGAACCTATTTTGATGGAGCATCAGGTGATTTCGATGACAGAACGTTGCCGGGAAGATTGTTATCGACTTTTAACGGAGAAGGAGCAGCAATTATTTTCTTATTATGAAGGGGATTTACGGCGGCAACTCATCATGATTCAGCTACTCATGGATGGACGTTATTTATCACTTCAAGCATTAGCCGACTATGTGTATGTCAGCAAAAATACAATGCTTAGCGATTTCAAACATATTAAGTCGCGGCTAAATCAGCTACAAATACAGCTTGATTATTCACGCAAAGCTGGTTACGCTATTTCAGGTTCTGAATTCCTTATTCGCAATTTACTCGGAAAGCTCATTCGTGATGTTATGAAAACCCCCTATGGAAAATTCATCCTCGACGAAAAAAGGTTGATTACAGTCAGTGAGGTATTTTTGTTGAAAAAACGGCTAGAGAAAGTGGAGAAGGATCTCCAAATCACATTTACAGACGAGCAGTTAGAGGAATTGCCATATATTCTTTTCGGTATTATCAAGCGTGCAGAAATTGCTAATATTGCATGGTCTTTTAAAATTGAGAAATATGATATTAAAAACACGCATGAATATCCGATTATCAGAGAAATGTTCTGGGGATATGATTTTTTGAATGAGACGGACTTGCTCTATTTATCGCTACAAGTCTTAGCATCAAACCTTGTCGAATCGGCATTGCTTTTTTCAGATAGTGAAGAAATTGCTTTTGCGGTAGACGATTTCACAGTGCGACTGGAGAACTATTTTGCAACGGAAATCATTCGTAAGGGAGAATTCAAAGAGAAGGTAATGCTGCATATTAGGCCTGCAATTTATCGTAATTTACTTGGTTTCCAAATAAATAATACATTAACGGAACAGTTTATCGAGGAGTATACGACAATGTTCCGAATAGTCGAAAAGGCTTCTGAACCGTTCGCTGAATTGGTTGGACACCAATGGTCAAAAGAAGAAATGGTCTATTTATCCATGATTGTACTTGGTTGGATGTATCAAACAGAGGAAACGGAGCAGAAGATTTTCAGAGCCGCGATACTGTGCCAAAGTGGTACGTCGATTTCCAAATTATTATTGGAGAATTTGAAAGGCATGTTTCCGACAATTGATTTTCAAGGGGCTTTTGCGGTGCGCCAGTTAGCTCAAGTGGAACGAGATGTGGACTTCCTTTTCACGACAGTACCGATTCAGACGGATGTGACTGTTTTTGTAGTACCTTCTATTTTGGATAAAGAGAGTCGGAAAATATTACGATGCCAGGTCGAGCAAACGATTGATATGGATATTGAGAAAAAGACAAAGGCGCTTATGGCGATGCTTCGTGACTCGATACCTTCTGAGAACATCCCTCAGGTGACAGAGAAGTTAGAGCGATTTTTTGGACAGAAGGATTTTGAAGTACGGCCATTGGATATGTCGGATACATTGCGTATTGAAGCGCAGAATATATGTATTTGGAAAGATGCTGCGCGTTGGAATGAGCTGGTTGTCAGGTCTTTTATGCCATTACTTCAGCGTGGAAGCGTTACACAGAATTATGTTGCGACGTGCGAAATGATTTTTTATGAAAATTATCAGCAAATGGTGATTGGGCCAGGGATTTATTTGCCGCATGCAAAACCGCAAGCAGGCGTTCAGAGGGCGGATATTCAGCTTCATATTGTCAAAAGAGGAATGTGTAATCCAAGTGGAGAATATGTACAAATGATGATTGCATTAGCGCCATCTGGCCGGAATCGACATATTCCGTTGTTATTAAAAATGAATGAGGTTTTCCTGCAACCAGAGAAGTTACAGTTTATTTTAGCATCGGAGAATAGAGCAGAGATTGCAGAAATGATTGAAAGGGGTTGAGTTCGTTGAATTTTGATGATTTATTCCAGGAGGATTTCACATTAATGGACGGTGAGTTTGAAAGCCAAGCCGTATTTTTTATAGAAGTTTCCGCGATTTTAGAACGGAAGGGTTGTGTAACGCCGTCTTTTTGTGAAGCAATTATAGAGAGGGAGAGGGCTTTTCCGACTGGACTCGAAATGAACGGGATAGTGATTGCAATTCCACACACGGATACGGTGCACGTGAATCGGCCATTTGTGTTTGTGGGTCAGCTTAGAAAACCGCTAGAATTTATACAGATGGGTACGATGGATAAAGCGATTGATGTAGAGATAGTTTTCGTATTGGGTATTTGCGATCCTAAGTCTCAAGTGCCTTTACTAGCAATGATTATGGAGCACTTCACACAGGAGAATTTTATAGAAGAGCTACGAGAAAAACAAAGCAAAGAAGATTTAATAGCTTTTCTGAAAATACAATTTGGAAGGATGACGAAATGATGAAAAAAGTGATTGTAGCATGTGGATCGGGCGTCGCAACGAGCCAAACGGTCGCATCAAAAGTGGAGCGAATTTTGAAAGAGCGTGGTATACGTGCGAATGTAGAGGCAGTGGATATTAAATCGCTGGATCAGCATATTCGTACAAGTGACGCGTATGTGGCGATTACGAAGGCGAATAAGGAGTATGATATTCCAACGCTTAATGGTATTGCTTTTTTGACAGGAATGGGCATGGAAGAGGAAGTAGAGAAGCTGATTGATGCTTTAAAATAATATATTGAAAACAGGGAGAGTGCAAAATGGGATCATTACAATCTGTTGTAGAATTTATTTTGAATTTAGGCGCGGCTGTGTTTGTGCCTGCGTTGATGATTATTATCGGTTTAATTGTCCGGATGAAGGTCAAGGATGCAATCAGTGCTGGGATTATTTTAGGGGTCGCTTTCCTTGGAATGAATATTGTAATTGGGTTTATGATTGAGGCGCTTACTCCTGCTGCGCAAGGTTTGGCGGAGCGGACGGGGATAGAGCTAACAATTTTAGATGGTGGTTGGACATCGATGGCCACACTTGCCTGGGCCTGGCCACTCGCGTTTTTGATGTTCCCTCTGCAATTGGGAATTAACGCGATTATGCTCGTATTTAACGCGACGAAAACGCTGAATGTGGATTTATGGAACGTGTGGGGAAAAATTTTGACTGCCGTACTCATTGTAGGTGTGACGCATAATGTATATTTGGCCTTTACAGTTGCGGCGATTCAGGTTGTCGTTGAGTTGATTTTATGTGATGCGAATCAACGTCAAATTCAGGAACTGAATGGAATTCCGGGTGTTACGGTTTCGCACAGTATGATGATTTTCTGTGTAGTGTTGATGCCGATTGATTGGCTGCTTAAGAAAATTCCAGCTCTACGCAAAAATATGGACGCGAATGCACTTAAGGACAAGATTGGAATTTTTGCGGAAAATCATGTGATGGGATTCATCGTTGGGGCGTTACTTGGGATTGCCGCGGGTTATGATGTCGCGCAAACATTGATGTTAGCCATGCAAGCTGCGGCTGCTTTGACGCTGTTTCCGATGGTTGCAAAATTATTTATGCAGGCTTTGTCGCCGTTATCTGATGGTATTTCTGATTATATGAAGAAACGCTTTAAGGATCGTGAACTTTTCATTGGTTTGGATTGGCCGATTTTAGCGGGCTGTAGTGAGGTTTGGGTGGCGATTGTTATTATGGTGCCAGTAACGCTGATTTTTGCTCTCATTTTACCTGGGAATGGCGTACTACCATTTGCTGGTATTCTAAATATCTCACTCTGCGCGCCAGCTCTTGTTGTTACGGGTGGGAACTTACTACGAATGATTATCTTAGGCGTTGTTACAACACCTGTTTTCCTATATGTGGCTACGTTTTTTGCAGGAACAATTACAGATTTGGCAAACTCGACAAAAGCAATTTCGCTACAAACTGGGCAAGAAATCACGTGGAGCACGATTGAATACCCTGTTTTCCGCTTCATTATGGGTGAAGCTAGTAAATTCTCGATTATTGGGCTATTGATGCTTGCTGGTTGGATCGTATTGCTCGTTTTCTATGTGAAAGCAATGCGGAAACGGACGACAGAATTGGAGCAACTAGGATGATTTATACATTGACGTTAAACCCTGCAATCGACCAGCTTTTATTTGTAAAAAGAGATGTGAAAAAACGGCAAGCTAATCGGATTATTCGAAGTGAATGGGACTGTGGTGGTAAAGGATTACATGTTTCAGGCGTTCTTAGCCAGTTTTCTATAAAGAATGAAGCACTCGGTATCGTGGGCTCTCAGAATAGGGCACAATTATATGGAATTCTGTCTGAAAAGCAAATTGCACATGACTTCTTAGTCCAACAAGGAGAGCGAACTAGAACTAGTTTTGTCATTATTAGTGAGGAATCAAGCGGCAGTATTATGATGCCGGAATCTGGATTTGCTATAAGTGATGCGAACAAAATAGCATTATTAGAACAAATTCGCCAAAAAGTGACACAAGAAGATATGGTTGTTATTGCGGGTTCACCACCACCAGAGTTCACATTAGCGGATTTTGAGACACTTTTACAAACAGTGAAGGCTACTGGATGCTTCTTAGCTTGCGATTTGTCAGGCGAATATTTACGATTAGCAGTAAAACTGGGCGTCGATTTCTTGAAGCCAAACGAGCATGAAATTCAAGAAATTCTCGTGGAGGAGTCGGCAACATTGACCGAAAATATGCGAGAACTGGCGAAAAACATCCGTTACCTTGTTGTATCGCTTGGTCAGCATGGCTCATATTGTGCGCATGAAGGAAAGGTATATCGCGTGATTGCCCCACCAGTCACAGAAAAAAGCGATACGGGAGCTGGAGACTGTTTTGTGGGGGCATTCATTGCCGGAATCTCCGAACATTTGCCGCTACCTGAAATTCTAAAACGCGCGACAGGATGTTCGGCAAGTAAGGTGATGCACGCGGATAGCTCGACATTTAGTCTAGTTGAAGCGGAAATTTTGAAAGAGCAAGTGACAATAATCGAAGTTGAGGAGATGTGAGGAAAATATGTTATACCAAAAAGAACGTGAGGATTTAGCAAAAGTAGTGAAGGTGATGTTTGATCGGTTTGAAACGAATGCAGCGGGTGGAAATGTATCGGTACGAATGAATGAGAAGCATATTATTATGACGCCTACATTGATGAGTCAGGCGAAGTTATGCGATTTATCGGCTTATGAAATTCTTGTGGTGGATAATAATAATGAGGTGGTAGAAGGCGATGGGAGGGTGACACGTGAAATCAATTTGCACCGAGCATGCTACACGGAAAATCCAAAAGTTGGTTGCGTTCTACATGCACATCCAAAAGAATCAATGTTATTCGCAACACTCGGTATGGAGCTACCAAATTTAACAGAAGCTACACAAAAATTAGGGGTGATCCCAACGCTTGATTTTGCGCCGGCAACAAGCCCAGAACTTGCAGAAATTGTTCGTGCTCATGTGATTGCACTAGGTGAAGCGGCTGTTCCAAGCGCTAGCTTACTTAATAAACATGGCATTGTTGTCCTTGATACTAGTCTGCATAAAGCATACGATTTGCTGGAACGCATCGAGTACAACGCCTATATTGCAGAAAAAGCACTTGTTTTTGATGCTTTAAATATTAAAAAATTAGAACACGATTTGGCGCTAAACTACAATTTAGAGGAGTAGATGGTATGGAGAAAGGCTTGTTCAACATAAGCTTATTTATTGGTGCACTGATGCTAGCTGTGGGCATTTTCAAAAACTCGCTTCTATTAACAGCTATGGCCTTAATACTAGCTATCGTCGCCCAGCATTTGTATCACAAAAAATATCCCAAACGAAATCGAAGTTTCAAAGAACTATTAGCAGAACAGAAAAGTAATAGAGAATAGTAAGGAGGAGCTGGTGAAATCAAAGAAATTATGATTTTATTGGCTTTTTTGACAATTGTCATGATTCTTTATCAATTCTTAAACAAATCTTTCTTATTTTCCGCATCTCAAATCTTTTTCCCCCTCTATTTCTGTGCTATAATGGCAAGTATAAGCATTTTAACAGCTTATATTTACGATAGAAGCAACAAAATGAAATAAGACTTGCTTTTTGAAAATGGAGGCGAATTTATGACCATTCCAGACGGATCGATTTTGCATTATTTAGCAAATGTGATTGATATTTTAGTAGTATGGTTCGTTATTTATAAATTAATTATGTTGATCCGTGGAACGAAAGCGGTGCAACTCCTAAAAGGTATTTTTATCATCGTGGTCGTGAAAATCGTCAGTAGTTTTTTAGGACTGCAGACAGTCGAGTGGATTACAGATCAGGTGCTAACTTGGGGATTTTTAGCCATTATTATTATATTCCAACCCGAATTACGCCGAGCGCTTGAAACTCTTGGGCGCGGTAGCTTTATCTCAAAAGCAGGGTCCAAACGTGAGAAAGAACAGCAATATCTCATTGACTCCATTGAGAAATCAGTTAGTTATATGGGAAAACGCCGGATTGGTGCTTTGATTTCCATCGAACGGGGAACGGGTCTCGATGATTATATTGAGACAGGAATCTCACTCGATGCAGATATTTCCTCACAACTACTGATTAATATTTTTATTCCAAATACGCCGCTCCATGATGGTGCAGTGATCATTAAAAATAATAAAATCGCAGCAGCAGCAGGTTATTTACCACTTTCGGACAGTCCATTTCTTTCAAAAGAACTCGGAACAAGACATCGTGCAGCACTTGGTATTAGCGAGGTTACTGACAGCCTGACTGTCGTTGTATCTGAGGAAACTGGTGGTATTTCAATTACTAAAGGTGGCGAACTTTTCCGAGAAGTAACACCAGAACGTTTACATGAAATTTTAGAGCATGAACTTGTTGTTCCAATGCAGAAAAAAACCGTCTATTTTCAGTAAGTGGAAAGGAGGCGGTAAGCAATGATGGATCGTATTTTAACGAATAAGTGGTCTGTTCGGATTATCTCGCTTATTTTTGCGGCGATTCTGTTTACCTCTGTGACTTCTACTAGTACCAACGTAACAAACGTCACGGATGGCGTTTATGTCGATGTGATCAATAATGTGCCAGTAGAAGTATATTATGATAAAGACAATATGAATGTCGCGGGTGTTCCGGATACAGTAGATGTTACTATCAGTGGTCCAAAAGGTCTTGTGCAACTAGCTAAAACGCAGCCTAATATCATCGCTTACATTGACCTCACAAACGCCAAGGCGGGAACACAAAGCGTTAAAATTAAGGTAAAGGGCTTATCTGATCGACTAAAAGCAACGGTAAATCCGCCGACTACCAAAGTAACGCTTGCAGAAAAGGTAACGAAAAAATATTCTGTAGATGTCGAATTAAATAAATCGGTCATTGCAGACGGGTATCAAGCTGGAACGCCCAAAACGGATCCGAAGAAAGTTTCTATAACGGCTTCCAAAGAAATTTTAGATCAGATTGCTTATGTGAAGGCAACGGTTTCTGATGAAAAAGATCAGAAGAGCGATTTCACCACGAAAGCTACAATCAGCGCTTTTGATGCGAACCTAAATAAATTAGATGTAGAAATCGATCCAGGTGAAGTAGAGGTAGCTGTGTCAGTTTCCAAAATAGGTAAAACGGTCCCGCTACGATTTCAACAAAGCGGTAACCCCGCGGATAAAACAGTGACAATTACGAGTATCACATCCGATGATGAGAAAGTAACCGTCATTGCTCCTGAGTCAGTTACGGATACGATTGAACAAATTACAATTCCAATTGATGTGACGCAAACGACAGCTGATAAAACAATCGAGGTCTCCGTGCCAGTTCCAACCGGGGCGACATCTGTAACTCCGACCTCTGTGAAAGTTAAAATAACAACTGGAAAAAAGCAGAGTGACCAGAGTTCTAATGGGGCAAATGAGGGCACTGGTCAGCCTAAAGAGGAAAGTCCAAACGTAACAACGCCAGATACTGAGACTGGTAATGAAACAGACGAGGATAAAGAGGATGACCAGACTGACACGGAGGATACAACAAAGCAAAGCTCGACAGAATTCAAAGATATAGCCATCAGTATTATTGGTCTAGTTAATTCAGACAGTTTTAGCACAGCATTCCTTAATCCAGCTAGTGGAAAAGTTAATATAACGATAAGCGGCCTAAAAACAGAGGTGGATGCGCTTGGACGAAATGATTTCAATGTCGTAGCAAATATGTCTAACTTACAAGACGGCACGCACACGATTCCACTAGCTGTCCATGGCCTAGCATCTAAGTTTACATTTACACTATCGCAATCTAAAGCAGAAATTCAAGTCACTAAAAAGGTTGCAGATGCATCAGATCCAGTTTTAAACTAATTATTCGCCCGATGAAAACCGCATTTAAAGCCAATTCATCGGGTGTTTACATAAGATTAGGTGTAAAAAAGATTAAAAAAAGGTATAATAAAAAGATACACGGATCAAAAGTTGGTCTACATCGCGTCATGGTAGGATTAAATAGAAACAAATATAGGAAAATAAGTATGGCCAACCTCTTAATGAAGAAGGAGCGAATTATAAAATGGGTAAATATTTTGGTACTGACGGTGTTAGAGGAATTGCAAATAAAGAGTTATCTCCAGAATTAGCTTTTCGACTAGGGAGATTTGGAGGATATATACTAACGAAGCATGTTGGGGAACATCCTAAAGTTTTAGTAGCAAGAGATACAAGAATATCAGGGGAAATGCTAGAATCTGCTTTAATCGCAGGTCTTGTCTCAGTAGGAATTGAAGTGATGCGTCTAGGCGTTATCTCGACTCCAGGTGTGGCTTATTTAACGAAGGCGCAAGGGGCTGCAGCAAGTGTTATGATCTCAGCTTCACACAATCCAGTAGAAGACAACGGTATCAAATTTTTTGGCTCAGATGGCTTTAAATTGTCTGATGATCAAGAGCTGGAAATAGAAGCATTACTCGATGGAACTAGTGATGACTTACCACGTCCAAGTGATGCTGGTCTTGGTACAGTAAGCGATTATTTTGAAGGCAAACAGAAATATTTACAATATCTAAAACAATCTGTGGACGGAAACTTTGCTGGTTTGCATGTAGCTCTAGATTGTGCACATGGCGCGACATCATCACTTGCAACACATTTATTTGCTGATTTAGATGCAGATACAAGTTCGATGGGGGCGTCACCTAATGGGCTGAATATCAATGCAGATGTTGGTTCCACGCATCCTGAGAAATTAGCGGAATTTGTGAAAGAAAAAGAAGCACATGTCGGCCTAGCTTTTGATGGTGATGGTGACCGTGTCATCGCAGTAGATGAGAATGGTGAAATTGTTGATGGTGACAAAATCATGTTTATCTGTGCAAAACATCTAAAAGTACAAGGACGTTTGACGAATAATACAATTGTATCTACTGTTATGAGCAATCTAGGTTTTTATAAAGGCTTAGAAGAGCTTGAAATTAAAGCTATCCAAACCGCAGTTGGTGATCGTTATGTTGTAGAAGCGATGCGTGAAGGAAGCTACAGCCTAGGTGGCGAGCAATCTGGACATATCGTATTCTTAGATTACATCACAACTGGTGACGGCTTATTAACTGGTATTCAATTAGTAAATGTGATGAAAGAAACTGGGAAGAAATTATCGGAATTAGCAGCAGAAATGCAAACTTTCCCGCAAAAATTAGTAAATATCCGTGTAACTGATAAAAATGGTGTCACTGAAAATGCAAAAGTTCATGCGGCTATCTTAGCAGTAGAGGAAGAAATGAATGGAAACGGTCGTGTCTTGGTACGCCCTTCTGGAACAGAGCCACTTGTTCGTGTTATGGTAGAAGCGGCTTCTGCTGAGGATACAGAGCGTTTTTGTGATAGCATAGCGCAAATCGTAATCTCCGAAATGGGTCTGCCTGCAGAGTAATAAGCACAGTCCTCCACCAATTGTTGGTGGGGGACTTCAAGTTTTGTAGAAAGTGATTGAAGTTCCATGCTTATTTTGTGCTTTAAAGGAGGCGCTATGTATTAAGAAGTATAAAATTATCGTGCTAACTATCGTAACCTTAGCGCTTTTTATCGTTGGTGTACAACTGATTGTTGATACACATGCGAAGAATTTGGCTGATACAAAGGCGGAGGCGAATGAACAGCCGATACAAAATATCACGAATAGCCAGATGAAAAAGATTTTAGCGGACAAGAAAACAGGTTATGTATACGTTGGACGACCGACCTGCCCTGATTGTGAGCCGTTTCGAAAGAGGCTTCTGAGTGCGCTTGAGGCAACTGATAGACAGGCTCTCTACTACAATACAGATAAGGCTAGGGAGGCTGACAAGAACTATACAGCGATTATTAAGCAAATGGGTGTAAAAGTAGTCCCAACGCTCATTTACTATACACGTGGCTTAGAAACGGATCGTTACCGTGGTGATTTGGACGACGAGGCGCAAATAAAAAAAATGGCTTGAAAATCAAAAATAGAGTGCAAAACGTATAACTGAGTGGTTCAGTCATCGTTTTGCACTCTATTTTGTGTCATCAATTAGTCATTTGTACGTGGTGTTCTGTGTATTTCTAATTGTTCGCGCAGTTTTAGAATGTCTAAAACTACTGTTGGTTTTGGCTTCAATCGAATAATTCCTTGTTCTCTTAACTTTTGAAGTTCCACGTTGGCTCGTGTTCTCGGTACTTGAGAGACAAGCGCCAAATGGTTCTGCGTAATTCCACGTGGAAAGCTGATACCATCATCGGTTTTAATGCCGACCGTATTAGCAATATAAAGCAAAGCCGAAATAAGTCTGCGACGCGGATCATGATGCGCAATTTCAATTAAAGCATTACGTTCATGCACTTGATTATACCCATCAAAATAAAGGAACCAAAAACCATCTGAATCCGTTTGAAAAAGGCGAAGAATATCATTTCGGTTATAAATTCGAATTTTTGTATCTCTTAAAGCAGTTACATTAAACTGAAAAGGAGAGTCCAACAAGAAATTAGCGCTTCCGAACCAAGTATTACTATTCAGAAAACGAGTGATAACTTGCAACTTATCCGAGTTTGTCATACTAAAAGAAATAAGTCCAGAATCTACTATGTAGAAATGCGTATCTATCTTCCCTTCCTCCACAATTAGCTCGTTCTTTTTGAAACTAGCTGTTTTATATGGAATCTCCATCTCTGTAATTTTTTCTATCAACTTCTCACCATTAAAATTCTTTACTAAGTCAGCAACATACATAATTTAATTTCCCCTTCTCTTTAACGATTGGTCTTACTTCTTATTATAAAGATTTTTTAAAATAAAAAAAGTCATAAATTATACTTTCATCGATTAAAAGTAGTACAATATGTTACAGTTTTATGACTTTGTTATAGATAATGGATTATAAAGGAATTAGAATCAATAAAAATACATTATTTGTTCAAATGATACAGCATCATTATTTGGTCTTGCGCAAGGATACCATTCTCAAAAATTGGATCCGAATGAACTCTGTCATCCGAAAATCAGCTGTTTTGGCAATTAAAGTATACATATGAAATTTTGTGCTGTTCATAATGGCGTTTTCTAGCAGTTTATTGCCGTAGTGACGACCTTGATAGTTAGGTATTGTAGCAATCGCCTTTATTCTGTATACAGATAACACCGCATGTGTGCTCATCCTCTATAAGGAAAATATCGGATTGGAAGAAGTAGCGGTGGATTGCAGACTTATCCGGATCAGCCAAAAGTAAGACTTCATAAGGTATTATACCATACTCTGTCCATTTTTTTATTTTCCTCAGAGCACCTCCAATAAAATAGAAACAAGGGTAGTAAGAAAATATAATGAAAATGGGAATTGTATAGTATATAAGGTTGGGGTTAATACTATCTCAATCTGGCTTATTTTGTTTTGGTTGTTATAGGATTATTTGCGCAAGAAATGGATGTATGTGTGTTTTTACACATTTTATTTTAAAAAAAAATCTGAAACAACCCTATATTAGACGTTTCTAGGGAAATAAATGAAAATGTTCACAAAAAGTTCACAATTGAAATCAACAAACGTTGGTTCTTTTTTGCTATAATGGCAATATAGCCCAAGTGGCTATGCTATACCTCAAGACCTAAAAAAGAAAAAGGAGTTGAATGACATGTCTGGACAAATTAGAATGAGCCCTGCTGAGCTTCGTGACCGTTCAAAAACATACGGTCGCAAGGGACAAGACATCGAACAAATTTTAAGAGAATTAGAGCAGCTGCAAGAACAATTACGCAGTGAATGGGAAGGGGAAGCTTTCCGTAAGTTTGACGATCAATTCCAACAATTGAAACCAAAAGTAACGGACTTCTCAAACCTAATGCACCAAATCGAGCAACAATTAGCAAAAACAGCAAACGCAGTCGAAGAAAACGATGCAAACCTATCACGCAATTTCGGCTTGAACTAAAGCGTTACCATTTTGGAATTGCATGAAGTATACATATTACATCTTTGTGCAGTTGCTATTTGAGGCCGTGCAGCGTGATGTACGGCCTTTTTAATTTGATTTGAGAAGGAGATGGAAGAAGAATGTCAGGACAAATTAGAATGAGTCCCGCGGAGCTACGCGATCGTTCGAAAACATACGGACGTAAAGGACAAGATATTGAGCAAATTTTAAGAGAATTAGAGCAGTTGCAAGAGCAATTACGCAGTGAATGGGAAGGGGAAGCTTTCCGTAAGTTTGACGATCAATTCCAACAATTGAAACCGAAAGTAACGGACTTCTCAAACCTAATGCACCAAATCGAGCAACAATTAGCAAAAACAGCAAACGCAGTCGAAGAAAACGATGCGAATCTATCTCGCAATTTTGGCTTGAACTAAGAAATACCGGATACTGGGGCTTTCATGGCCTCAGTATTTAGTAAACGCTTAATTTGGAAATTCGAAGTTGGGAGACTTCTTACATATAAAAAAGCAACGGGAGTGGATACAAGTGAAAAAAATAAAGTGGAGTGTGTTGGCTTTTTTAGTGCTGGCTTTGCTTCTTTCGGCTGGGACGTCGTACTTGGCGTTGGAACAAAATGCGGCTAAGAAAGAAAATGGTATGCAAACGAAAAAAAAAATGTCCATTGCGCTTGTCAATGAAGACATCGGAGTTAGGACGGATGACGGCGAGAAAATTGATTTTGGTGATAAATTTACAGCGAAGGTTTTGAAACAGACGGATCATAAATGGGCGACTACTTCTCGTGGATTTGCTGAAAATGGTTTGAAAAATCGGGTGTACGATATGATTATCTTTATCCCACAAGATTTTTCAAAAGCGGCGATGTCGATGACGTTGGAAAAGCCCGAGAAGGTGAAGATTTCTTATCGAATTAGTGAGACTGGAAATAAAGATGTAGCAGCAGAAGCGGAACGAGCGGCAGCGGCTGTACTAGAAGACTTTAATAGCCAGATTATTGATGTTTATTTTGCTAGTATTCTTACTAACCTTCATGGAGCGCAGGATAGTATAGCGAAATTGGTCGACAAGGAAGAAACGTATGGTTCGATATATGATGCGCACGTTAATTCGCCATTATCTAACTATACGCAACAATTCAAAACGGTGCAGGATTACACGGTTATGTCGAAAGATAGTTTTAAAGGATTGCAGGATATTTTAAAAGGATTTGGAACGGGACTCGCGGAAGGAACGAAAACGAATGAGACCTATTTTCAGTCTTTAGAAAAATTGGCGAAAAGTCAAGAAACGAATGCGCTTGTTTCAAAGTCGTTTGCGGAGCAGATGTCAGGAAACGATACAGCGATGGCAACGGCAGATGTGTCAGAACAACTTTCTAATCTGAAAAGTTCTAATGATGCGATTTTCAAACAATTTCAGAAAATGGAAGAGGAACGGACATTATCGACTCAGGTAGATAGTGTACAGACATATCTAGATGCAGTGAACGAGCAGGTTGCCATGATAAACACAGAGGTTACGACAAAAATGGGTGAGAGCTTGCGTGGAAGTGTGGAGGGGGATTTACTTAGGTATATTTCGGATGAGGGGAATCGGAATATTACGCTGGATGATTTGACGGATAAGACGTTGAATAATCGCTTCAATGAGGAAATTCAAAGATTAATGATAGAAATTCCGAATTACGATGCTTATTTGTTGAAAGACGATGCTAGCGCGGTGGATAGAGCGGTTTTCAATGAGCTGCGTAATGTCATTGAGATTGCTGGAAGGTACATGAGTTCGAATTCAGGTGATTGGTCTGACGGACTGCGAGATAAGAAAAAAGGATTTCCAAAATATGAAGTGGTCGAAAATGCGATTGATAAATTGAAACAAGAGAAGATTGACGGGCTTAGGACGCGTAATCTGGATGATGGAAATTACTATATTTATAACTTTAATCAAGATTTCCAGATTGAAAAGTCAGGAGTCAAAGATAGTACACAAAAAATAATTTTTAAACAGCCAGAGGGTTTTGCGGTGCCTAGTAGTGAAGCGGTTTATTCTGTTAAGCTTACGAAAGAAGATGGCAGTTATGTATACAGTACGACTAACTACGATGAGGCAAAACAGGAGTGGACGATTGATATCGATCCGAGTGTGACGGACCCTGATGGATCGGGTGTTACAACCTTGGAGTTGAATGTATCCATCGATTTGTATATTAAAGAAGAGGTGCTTACAAATACAGAAGGTACGGGATTTGATTTATTTGCTCCGATTAAGGTTGACATGACCAATATCGAGACTAGGTTGGAAGTGGAAGAACCTGTGGATCCAAACAATCCGCCTGATCCACCAGTTACTAATCCAGTAGAAGATAAAAATGTGAACATCGAATTAGGGCCGCAGTACATTATTACGACGCAAGAGCGAGATGATGCGATAAAAGAGGTACACGATACGATCGGGGCTATTGATAAAGAGACAACAATGTTAGCGGATAATGTGGCGGATTATGTAAAACCGTATTATAAATTATCTGAACTATTTAAGACGTATTACGGTATTGATGCTCATGTTACGTCGTTAGATTTAGGCGGGAAATCACTGACGGAGTATGCAGCGGACAAGAAGAATTCCTACTACTATCAATTCAATATTGAAAATCGAATTGCAAGTATGGTAACGCTGATTACAGATAATGTCACGAATTTTATCCATCGGGATTTAGAAATTTTCCAGCAGCAAGTGGATGAATCACAGACGCGGACGGCAATAACGAAAGAAAATGCGAATGTGTTATCGGAACGTTTAACAGAAACAACGACACAGGCAGCGACTATGAATACGAGTGTTGCCCAAACGCTTGCGAATGTAGAAGCATGGCGTAAAGCTAGCCTAGAGTTGCTTGAAAAAGGCGGCATCGTTGTGACGAATGGTGGCGATGAAAAGTCCGCTACTTTATCTTTGGGAAGCGAATTTGGCGCGTTACTATCGCAAAGTAAGTCATTGGCGGATTCTTCAAAAACGAATCTTAATTCGGCGGATAATGTATACAAAACATTTGATGCTATTGATAAACAAGCGAAGAACATCCAAAACAGTGGGTTAGGAATTGTAACACAAGCGCAAAAATTATCGGCGAATATGGCGAATAAGTTAGGGACGGATCAGGAGTTTGCTTCTAATTTTGCGGATATGATGAAAAATAGTCGTGTCGGTGATCGCCAAAATGAAAATTTATATAGTTTTCTGAGTAACCCGGTCGAGAAAGTAAAAGGGGAAACGATTGCGGCGGGAGATACGTTTACACCGTACTTGATTGTTTTAGTTTGCTTTATTGTTGCTTTATTCACGGGTTATGTGATTGCGGCACAGGAGCGTAAACGTAAGCAAGAGGATGAGTTTGCCGAAGAAATGGCGTTGGTGTACGAAAATACACCGATTACGCTCATGACGGTTGGAATTGCCTTGATTGAGGGCGCGATTATTGGTGCTATTTCTGCTTACTTCTTGGAAATGAAAGGCGTTATTTTCGTATCTTGGATGGGCGTTATTATTTTGATTGTATTTGTTTTTGTAACGATTTCTACTTACTTGTTACGACAATTACGAATGATTGGTATGTTCTTGCTACTCGTTATTTTAGCGCTTTATTTATTCTTAACGGAGGCAGTTGGGCTTAAAATTGACCAAGATTCGATGTTAGCTACGATTCGTTCGTTATCGCCACTGCAATATGTGGAGAACTTATTGAATGGGTTTATGAGTCGCACAGATGATTGGCTTGTTCTGATGTATAGTCTGATTGGCGCCGCGGTAGTTGGTATAATCGTGAATTTATTCGTTTGGCATCGGAGTAAACAGGCAGGAGGAAACGACGATGAAGCATAAAAAAAGTATGATTTCTGCGATTCTGATGGGGGCAATTCTTGTTATTCCTGTAAGTGTCTTTGCGGCGAATAGTGAAGATTCGTACCTTGGCGATAATGGGAAAATGGAAATGCAGTTGGACCGGGCGACAAAAACGATTGACGAGAAGAACACGGATATGGATACGGAGCAAACGGAGCTTGAAAAAATGGGAATCACGTTATTCACGCCTGAAGCTGAGAAAAATGCTGCGGAGATAAAGGCGCAAGAAAAGAAACAAATGGATGATGTGAAAGCCGCTCTGTTCACTGGGGAGTCACAAAAAGACAATTCCGTGCAAGTGATGAAAGCTTCTTTGTTTTCTGAGGCAGAGGAAGTAGCGGGGCAAAATGAAGCGACGGCAGTAGGTCAAGATGTGCCAGAAAAAACGAATAAGACGATTTGGTGGGTTCTATCGGGTATTGTTTTGGCTGTAGGCGCGTTGCTTTATATGGTTGTTCGGAAAGTATGGGAATAAGGAGAGGGAGATAGAGATGGCACAAGATACGCATATTAATGTGACGATCAATTTTACGAAGTGGGGTGGGCGGATTCACGATTTGCGAATCCCGAAGCACCAGCCGGTCAAGGCGTTGCTACTGAATTTGGTAGAGACGTTGAAATTGTCGCAGCCGAACATGTCGCATTGCGCGATTAAGGTAGCGAATAAGGAATTATTGTTGACAGATGATGATAAGTTGACGGATTTTCAAATTACAGACGGGGACATCATTGAAATTTTATAAAAGGGAGATTTGAGACATATGATAACGAGAAAAATAATGGTAGATGCGATGGAATATAATTTTCAGGTGGATGGGACGACTTGGCAGGTTGATTTTTCGAAGTCACAAACGAAGGTGAAAGATATTCGTCAATTGGCTTTGTTGAAGGAGAATTCGACGTTTTTTTGTACCGGCTTCTTTTGAGGATAAGGGCGATGCGTTGTCGTTCCAATTCGATACAGCTGGAAAAACAACATGGGATGAGCTTTATGGGCTTGATCGGAATGAGAAGTTACGAGCGATTGGTAATGTAGCGCGTTTTTCAGAGTTGTTGAAGACTCGATTCACGTTCTTCTTACATCCAGGAAATATGGTTTTTGATGTGAATCAAATGCCGTTTTTAGTGTATCGTGGGATTCGTGATGTGTTGCCGCCGTATACGATGACGGACGAGAAGTTTTTGAAGCAGTATAAATGTTTGATTGTGGCGCTGTTTTCGAAAAAGTACGCGTTTGATGAGTTGATTTCGGGATCGCTTGATAATGCGAAGGGGACGAGTTTTGATCGGAGTATTATTGAGGCGAAGGATTTAGCGGCGATTGAGGAGATTTTAGCGGAGAGTTATACGAAGGAAACCGCGGCTGTGAATCGGAAAATGACGCTGGTACAACGGAAGAATTATCGTTTGTTTAAAGGGCTTACGATTGGATTTATTATTGCGACGCTTGTTTTGGCGGTTCCGGTTGCTTACTTTGCCTTTGTGAAAGTGCCATTTCAAGAGACATTGCTGAGCGCGAATGAGGCGTTTATTGCGGATGATTATGGAAAAGTGACGGAGACGTTGCGTGATGTGGATCCAGAGAAGTTACCACAAGCGAGCAAATTTGAATTGGCGAAATCGTATGTGGAAAGCGCGAAACTGAGCGATGTTCAGAAGAAGACGGTGTTACAAAAAACAACGCTGAAATCACCGGAAGAGTATTTATTGTACTGGATTTATGATGGACAGGCGGAACTTACGAAGGCAAATGATATCGCGCTAACGATGAAAGATAATGATTTGCAGGTTTACAATTTAGCGAGACAGATTGAGCAGTTGGATGCGAATACGGAAATGAAGGCTTCTACGCGAAATGAGAAACAAGAAGCGCTCAACGACAAAATCAAGAAGGTAAAAGAGAACGAAGCGAAGTTAAAAGAAGAGATGGCGAAAGAGGAAGCCGACCAAAAAGAACAAGACAAAGCGCAAGCAACATCGGAGGTAGAATAGGATGGAGAAGCAGCTACTGACGATTAGTTATGGCAATCAGCTACATAAATGCCAGCTAGACCCGAAAAAAAGAGGTAACGATTGGCGGGGATTTGAATCATACGGTGACCTACGAGCATTTGGCGGATTCGTTGCAAGTGGCGTGGAATGAGGATGCTGGACAATGGTTCTTGGGAGATTTGCCGCTGGAATTGAATGAGCGCTTGAATTTGGAGACGTCTGACGGGGAGAAAATCCAGTTTTATTTGACGGAGGATTTGGCTGCGCAGGTTTTTGATACGACGACGAAATATTCGATTACGTTTGGTGAAAAGGATTTTAATGATGTTGTGATTGCGGGCACGACAGCGGATTTATTGTTTATTCGTGAGGAGCTTGGCGCGACGTTTAAATTGAACGTATACGGTGGCATTGTTTACCATAACTATTATCGTGTGGAGTCGGAATGTCTGCTAGCGGCCGGGGATCAGCTGTACTTTGATGGCGTGACGGTTCGTGTTGGGAAGGAAGACATTGAGATTATCGCGGGAGATGGTCGGGTTCATGCAACGCTTGCGCAGTTGGTGGCGCCGGACAATGCTTTTAGTGCGGATTATCCGGATTATCACCGGTCACCACGGATTATTTATCGTGCGCCGGAAAGCGGTTTGACGATCGCAAAACCGCCGGGCAAGCCTTCGAAACCGAGCGAGGAATTGATGAAAATTCTGATTCCGCCACTGATTATGATTGCCATGTCGATTGTGATGATGTTTTTACGTCCGAATCCGATTTTTGTGTTGATGACGCTTGGGATGACGGGCGCGACGGTGATTTTCTCGGTGATTACGTATGTGAAAAATCGCAAAAAATATAAAGTGGACATGAAGGAACGTGACGCGAGTTATCGTCGTTATTTGAAGGACAAGACGTCGGAACTTCACGCTGCGGCGGAGGAACAGGCGCATTCGCTACATTATCATTTTCCAACGGTGACGGAGATCCGCGATATGGCGCTTTCTGTTGATTCACGAATTTATGAGAAGACGATGTTTCACCATGACTTTTTGCAGTATCGGGTTGGTACTGGGGAGGAGAATACGTCTTTTAATGTGGAATTCCAAGAGGAGGAGTTCACGCAGGACAAGGATGAGCTGATCGAGAGTGCGAAGGATTTGAAGTCGCAGTATTATTCGGTGAAAGATGTGCCGATGGGGACGGATTTGATGAACGGGCCGGTTGGTTATATTGGCCACCGCGAGCTTGTATTGGAGCAGTTGCAGTTGATGGTGATGCAGACGGCGTTATTCCACAGCTACTATGATTTGCAGTTTATTACGGTATTCCCAGAAGAGGAAAAGGAACAGTGGGACTGGATGCGTTGGTTGCCACACGCGAGCTTGCGCGATATTAATGTGCGTGGCTTTGTGTATCATGAGCGTTCGCGGGACCAGGTTTTGAACTCGTTGTACCAAATTTTGAAGGAGCGCAAGATGGCTTTGGAGGAAAAGGGCAACAAGTCGGAGCAGATGTACTTTTCGCCGCATTATGTGGTGCTTGTGACGGACGAAAAACTGATGATGGATCACACGGTGATGGAGTTTTTCAATGAGGATCCGAGTGAGTACGGGGGTTTCGCTTGTGTTCGTGCAGGACGTGATGCAGAGTTTGCCGGAGCATGTGAAAACGGTTATCGATATTCGGGATGCGAAAAATGGGAATGTTTTGCTGGAGCAAGGCGAGCTTGTGAATCGTGGCTTTACGCTGGATCATTTCCCTGCCGATTTTGATAAAGAGAGTGTGAGTCGTGCATTGGCGCCGCTTAATCACTTGCAGAACTTGAAAAATTCGATTCCAGAATCGGTGACATTTTTGGAGATGTACGGTGTTGATCGCGTGGAAGAGCTTGGCATTAGCGCGCGTTGGGAGAAAAATGAGACGTATAAGAGTTTGGCGGTTCCGCTTGGTTTGCGTGGGAAAGACGATATTGTCAACCTGAATTTGCATGAAAAAGCGCACGGCCCGCATGGTTTGGTCGCTGGTACGACGGGTTCTGGTAAGTCGGAGATTATTCAATCGTATATTATCTCGCTTGCCGTGAATTTCCACCCGTATGAAGTCGCGTTCCTGCTGATCGATTACAAGGGCGGCGGAATGGCGAATCTATTCCGAAACTTGCCACATTTGCTCGGTACGATCACGAACTTGGACGGCGCGCAAAGTATGCGTGCACTAGCTTCGATCAAAGCCGAATTGCAAAAACGTCAACGTCTATTCGGCGAGCACGATGTCAACCATATTAACCAATATCAAAAATTATACAAATTAGGCGAAGCATCAGAAGCGATGCCGCATTTATTCCTGATTTCCGATGAGTTCGCCGAGCTAAAAAGTGAGCAACCGGAATTCATGAAAGAACTTGTTTCCACCGCGCGTATCGGGCGTTCGCTCGGTATCCATTTAATTTTGGCAACACAAAAACCAAGCGGCGTCGTGGATGATCAAATCTGGTCCAACTCGAAATTCAAACTGGCGCTGAAAGTACAAAACGCGTCGGATTCCAATGAAATTTTGAAAACACCAGACGCAGCGGAAATCACGCTACCCGGTCGTTCGTATTTGCAAGTCGGGAATAACGAGATTTACGAATTGTTCCAAAGTGCTTGGAGTGGTGCAGATTACGTGCCGGATAAAGACGATCAGGAGCAAGTGGACACGACGATTTACGCGATTAACGATCTCGGGCAGTATGAAATTTTGACGGAAGATTTAAGTGGTCTGGGCGATAAAGAGGATATTTCGAAAGTGCCGTCAGAGCTCGATGCGGTGATTGATTATATTCACGATTATACCGAGGAAGCGAACATTGCGATGTTGCCGCGTCCGTGGTTGCCGCCTTTGGAAGATATGATTTTCTTACCAGAACTGCATCCAATCGATTACAAAGATGCATGGCAAAAAGAGAAATCGGAACTCGCGCCGATTATTGGTTTCATGGATATTCCAGAAATGCAAGATCAGCGTGCCGTCGAAGTAAACCTTTCAAAAGACGGTCACATTGCGGTTTACTCAAGTCCTGGTTACGGGAAATCAACCTTCCTGCAAACTGTTGTGATGGACTTGGCACGCGCACATAATCCAGAACATCTGCATATTTATCTGCTCGATTTCGGAACCAATGGTCTTTTGCCGTTGCGCGAATTACCGCACGTTGCCGACACGATTATGCTTGACGAAGAAGAAAAAGTCAGCAAATTCGTTCGTCGTTTTGACCGTGAGTTGAAGGATCGTAAACGCAAACTAAGCCAGTTCGGCGTCGCGAATCTCGACATGTACGAAAAAGCGAGCGGAGAAATTTTACCGAATGTCGTGATTATTATTGATAATTTCGATCCAGTCAAAGAATCGCCGTTCCAAGAAGGATTCGAGAAGATTATGACGCAAATTGCGCGTGAAGGTGCCGGTGTCGGGATCAATCTCGTCATCAGTGCTGGGCAACAAAATGCGATGCGTACGCCGTTACTTTCGAATATTAAAACGCAAATCCCGCTTTACCTAATCGAGGCATCCGACGCGAGAAGCATCATCGGGCGCACCGACTTAACGAGCGAGGAATTACCAGGTCGTGGCTTGGTGAAACAGGACGATATCGCCGTGTTCCAAACAGCGCTTCCAAACAAAGGTGAGGACACGCTACAAATCATCAGCGCGATTCAGCAAGAAGCCAAACAAATGTCTGACGCATGGACAGGCGAGCGCCCACTTCCGATTCCAATGGTTCCAGAAGTGCTCCCATTCCAAGATTTTGTATCATGGAAATCGACGCAAAACATGCTTGCAGCAGGCCAATTACCGTTTGCTGTTGATTTTGAAAATGTCGAACCAATCCCGTTACACTACAAAGAAAATCAAAATACACTCGTGATGAGCGATCGCGTCGAATTGATTGAATCCACGATGGTGACACTGCTCGATGTCATGATCGTCAATCCACAAATCGACATTATTCTGACTGACAACCCAATGCTTCGTTTCGCGGCTTACAAACCAAACGTCAACGCGTACGGCAACGACACCGAAACGATCACGATGATTTTCAAAGAACTTCACGGTTTGCTAGAAAGTCGTCAAGACGGTTTTGCAGCGGCGCAAAAAGAAAGCAGCGGACTAACAACGACTGCCGAATTCCTAAAAGACGCCCGCCCAGTTCTTATCGCGATTGCCGATCTCGACTCCATCGTGAGCGGTATCAGCAGCGATCTCGAAACCGATTTTGTCAACCTGCTTGAAAACGGTCCACGATTCGGTATCTACTTCATCATTGCCGGCAACACAAGCACGTTGGGCCGAGGCTACGACAAAGTTAGCGGCGCGATTAAGAAGCAGAAAAATGGAATTGCCCTTTGCAAAATTGGCGACCAAAACGTTATCGACGTCAGCAACAAGAACTACAAAGAACCGAACCTACTTCCATTTGAGGCGTATTACATCCGAAACGGCATAGCGGAAAAAATCAAGATTGTGAAACCAGCAAAATAAGGAGGAGTTGGAGTGGCTAGAATTTTTGGGATAGATATTATGTCCACAGAATTGGAGAAGAAACGCGATGATTATGACCGGCTACATGATCGGATGAAAGATGCGATTATCGAGCACGACAAACTGATAGGGGAAGCGAGAAGTTCGCTTTCCTCCTATAAAAGCGGGCATCCGAATTTTAATAATTCCAAGATACCATCCGCGCA
This sequence comes from Listeria cornellensis FSL F6-0969, assembly GCF_000525855.1. Taxonomy (GTDB): domain Bacteria; phylum Bacillota; class Bacilli; order Lactobacillales; family Listeriaceae; genus Listeria_A; species Listeria_A cornellensis. Next base: position 9,772 of record NZ_AODE01000006.1, on the reverse strand, counting down.
TTTCGATCCGAAACGGGAAGAATTAACGGCAAAACTAGAAGGCTATATCGAGGACGTCAGTGACAAGCGTTCGAGTCTTACAGCAGCACGCGACAAAGCTTACGAGCGATATATCCATTATAGAGACGCCGCGGCAAAGGAGGAGTAATCAATGGCTGATAAAGTAACGATTTACGGAGATAAGGTCGGAGAAGCGAAAGCCTTGGCAAATCAAATCGACACATCTTTAAGCACAACCTATACCCAAGCCAAAAATCTGAAAAGCTATGTTAATGGTGTATCGTGGAAAGGTAAATCCAAAAAAGCCTTCGTAGCCTACTTAGATATCATCGTTCAATACCATAAAGATGTCAAAGAAGCGATGGAAAAACAAACAAAAGCATTAGAAAATCTTGAAAAGTACATCACAGCTTTTGACAGCGAAGCCAAAGTGCGGGAGGTCAAAAATCTATGACACAACAACTCGATCCTAACGACTATTTTAGCCTCGAAGAAATGTATCTCCTTTTAGCGGCAACAGATGGCAATGTCCTATTCGGTTTTCCAGGCAAAGAAGTGTTCCTTTTACGAGACGACGATCCAATGGCCTACGCGCAACAACAACTCATCGCAAAAGAAATCCTAACCCCAGAAGGCGCTGTCACCAAAAGTGGCGCCTTCGTTATCAACAAACTATCCGCGTACCACCGAAGCAAGAAATACGTACGCTGCAACAATATCATGTTCTCATACCAAGAAGACAACACCGAAGAAGTCGTCCTCATCATCGAAGCCGAGAAAAATAAATACTACCGCTTACTCGTTCTATCCAAAGCGCACGCCTTAAAAGTGCTATACGACGGTTTCCCATTAATCGCACGCGAACCAGGCGTCGACGAGAAAATATTCTTAACCGCTGAACTTACTAACCAAGAGAAAAACGAGATCAAGGCGCTAGAACTAAGCGAACCAGTTTTTAATTTCGAAGTTTTCCATTTAGATAAATACCCAGCCGAAATGACCGAACCAAGCTTCTATCAAAACTGGCTATTTTTCTTATATGGCGACAAACTGATTTCACTAGATGTCGCGAGGCAGCAATACCAACAAGCGAGCCAATACTGGTTGATGAAGCTCGTATTCGACGAAATGGAATTCCCTTACAAGGAGGTGGCGCAACATGGCTAATGTAGCAATGGACGGAGCAGGCGCTGGTGGCGGTGCCGCAGATATATCGATTAGCGTGGATGAGATTTCAGAGATTTACAACAAAATAAATGCGATTATGCATGAACTAGAAAATTTAGATAAATTGACCGATTCGATTGCCGCAATTAAATTTTACGAAGATGGTGAGGCAAAAGAAGCGATGAAGGTTTACGATAAAGCGAATAAAAAAAGTGCTGGATTTGTACGATAATTATTCCCAAATCGCAGGACTCATAGCGTATACCGTCAATGCTATGGTAGAACAAGACGAGTCGCTAGGCCAAGAATTCTATACGAAATTAGACTTGCCAGAATAGAGAGGAGGCAACAAAAAGATGGATGTAAAATATACAACTAGTTCATGGGATAAATCCAAAGGTGCCCTGAAAACATTGATCGGTTTAGGCTGGGGAAAAGGCGTAACGGATCACCTGAAAAAAATAAACACCAATTTCGAAGACGCAAAAAATGATATAAGCAAAGATGATAGCGATGGTGTTATTTCTTTTTCCTTCACCGACAAGGAAACCACCTATCAAAAAATGTTTGAAAAAATTGAAGTATTGCATGACTACGCCGGTGAAGCAGGAAACATGGTCGAACGCGTCATTGACGAACCATTTTATAAAGATATCGATGTCTTCACTGAAAAAATGGAGAAACTATCGATTGAAAAATACGAGACGAAAAATACGATTGGTGCAACAAGAATTATTACCACCGCGGGTTATGATTACGGCGGTTATGGCTCAACCACAACAGAGGTACCGAAAGACAAAATAAATTTAAAAGACATCATGTCAGGCGATAACTTTTTTGCAGATAATTTGAGAGATCAATTCGCCGAGTACAGTAAGCAAAATCCCGATCAGGAGTTTACATACGACCAGTACCAATCCGCAGTATCAAGTTCGCGCGCGTTTGAGTATGAATCGATTCGGGATGAACAAGAGAGCCGCGAATTTTGGCGAGATATCGGAATTGCCGTTGTGATTATTGGCGTGACCATTCTATGTCCACCCGCAGGATTGGCACTCGGAGTTGCATATGGTACACTAGAATTGTCTAGCGTCGCAGCCGGAAAAGACTGGATGACTGGACGCGAAATGGACGGGACAGAAAAAGCAACCCGTGCTGCGTTTGCGTTCTTAGATATTATTCCAGGCCTAGCACAAGGAATGCGTGCGTTTAGTACAGCGACGAAAGCTGGTGGACTGGCGTTGGATGCTGCACAAGCCGGCAGTAAGTTGACGCTGAAACAGACCGCCAAACAAGGGTTAACGAATTTGGGCACGATGGGGAAACAAGCGTTGCGTGAGAGTGCCGAGCGGATTCGGAAAATACCTAGTGTTATAAGTGACGTTGCGAGCTCGACGGCCAATGCAGCTAAAAATCAAATTAGAAATGGTGCAGGAAAACTTGGTAAGGTCGCAGATTTTGCAGAGACGACAGCTAAAAATTTTTCTCAACCACGCGTTGTAGCTACTCCTTTTGGAACTAAACAGGTTGTAATGGGGGGCGCAGAAACTACACATCGTTTTGAAAATATGGCAAAAGGTTTATTTGGTGGTAGCGATGAAGTTGTAGAGAGTATCGGTAAACATGCGGATGATATTAAAGTAGGACCAGAAGATTTGTCTGCGCTCAGAGACAAATGGAAGGTGCCAGAAACAGATACAATTGCTGCTGGGAAGACAGATGTTAAAGGGTTAGAAGATATTGTCTTTGAAGGCGGGTCACCTAAAGTGAGGAAGCAAGCAGGGTTACCGGATTTAGACGAAATCATGCCTGATCGAGCGATTAAAGCACCCTATGATTCATCTAATTCTAGATTGGTGCAGTTTACTAAACATGCCGAAGAGGGAGTTTTGAATGAGTTTGATATAGCTGTTCAAAAGTTAGGGGTAAAACCGGAAGAGATAGAGGGTGTATTAAAAATACATCAATCTAATCCTAATGGAGTATGTAATAAATGTACTAAAGGATTAATAAACACTTTCCCTGAAAATGAATCGGGAATATTTTATCAATTTAGTGCTAAGTATCCTAACATTACAGTTATAGTAACATCAGAAATAGATGAGACCATAAAGGCAAGGGATATATTAGAATTTACATTGAAAGATGGAAAAATGTTATAGAAAGGCGGATTGACATGGATAAAATATGGGGAGAATTAGAGGATAATAAGAAGAAAGTGCTGTATTTAAGTTTGGCTGAAAAAATGTTTTCATTTATGGATACCACGACTTCTAATTATAATGAAGGAAGAATGGCGTTAGATGTATGCTGGAAGAGTCTAATTGATACAAAAATCACTGCTGATGATATTTATGTACTGATAGATAGTCCAGACTATAATGATATAGGTGAGTTTGCTGAACAAGCAGAGGATCCAAAAAAACATTGAAATATGGTATACAGTTCTAGACGCAGTAGCTTATATGGCTTGGAAAATGTATGAAGAGAATGGTGTGAAATTTTTACCTCAAGCATTAGAGGAAATTAGTGAAGATAGAATCACAGATTTCATACAAAATATTGAGAAGTCAGGCTTAATGAAAAAAGAAGATATTGAAAAAGCAGTGGAAATAATAGTTGATGAGGATAGTGACTCATCACAGAAAAATATACAAAAGAAATTGGGTATTTGAGGTCTATTTATCTGAATTTAAATGAATCAAGACAGCTTAAATTCTGTTACCAATTACGTGAATGAACGCGCAAAGAATAGTTGGAATATAGGCTCTAAGTATTTTTATGGATATGAGATTAAATGAAGCGGGCTAACCTATTACTAAGGAGAAATTACGACAAAGTTACTTACAGTGATTTGAGAGAGTGAGGGTCAATGGATAATATTTTTTCAGATTTTAAGGTAGTGGAGCATACTGGTAAAGAAGTTCTAAAAGAATATGAAAATGCTCTTCCGAAAGAAATAATGAATATATGAATTGAACATGGATTTGGTAGTTTTTTGAATGGCTATATAAGAGTTATCAATCCAAACGATTACAGACAGGTACTGGAAGAATCATATTTCAGAAATGATGTAGCGATACCAATATTTACAACTGGACTAGGCGATGTTATAATTTGGGAAGAGAACAAATACTTGATGTTAATTAAGTATAGAAAAAGTAAATTAAAAGGTATATCTTTTAAATATTTTTTCTCAGACTTAGAGGACAAAGAGTTTGTTGAAGAAGAACTAGATTCTATTCAGTATTTTGCTGCTGTCGAAAAGTATGGATCATTGAAACAAGAAGAATGTTTTGGATATACCCCGCTTTTAGGATTAGGTGGGGCTGAAAAAGTAGATAATTTAAAAAAAGTTAAGCTTAAAGAACATATAATGATTATTACTGAATTTATGGGGCGAATTCAATAAGCTGGTGAAGAGAGAATGGTTAGATGAGGAAATTTAAAAGAAGTATTAACGGTAAATATATAGTTATCAAAGCCGAAGAAGAGCTGGAGCCACAAGTTAATGTACTATACCAAGTTTTATCAAATATTGAAACTAATAATATTATTGACGGTTACTCTATTCAAGTTGGATGGACTGTTTATTTCATAAGAGAAGTAAGTGATATATTCCAACTCAAGGCACCCAATTTTAGCACCAATCCATTTGAAGAGGAGACCAATGATCTTACTATTGCTTTGTGGATTCAGTTACAACAATCGCATCTTTTGCGGAAGATTAATGTAGAGGGTGAAATAATCAAATTTAGTGATAAAGTAGTTATAGCTAAGAATATCCTTCAGAAATCTGATATTTACTTACAACGTAGTGATGGACAAGAAAAAGGAGATTCTGGTTGGTATATTGGGGCAGTAAACGATGAAGATGATACTGATGATTTAGAAGCGTTTTATGCATACCAATTGTTAAAAATCAGACCAGAATTGATTAAAGTTCTTGCATTACCGTATGAATATATGGTGGTTTTTAATGATGATGAGATAAAAGCGGTTTTGAATGCAGAGGATGATGATTTATGGGATATTGTAGATGAATAGATTTAAAAAAGGAAGTTATATAAAAAAATTAAATGCATTGTACCAACAAATAGCTGAAACAGTTAATCAAATGATACCCGAGGAATGGGAGAACTTCCATTTCTATGCACAGGTTTCGGATACTGGTGGAGGCACATATTTTTATTACAAATCAAATGAGTATAATGAATACGTATATAGTCTAGACATACCGAAACTGTACAAATTAGATGAGAAAAAATTTAAAGAACTAAAAAGAAGTTTATTACCTACGTCAGAAGAAATTAGAAATGTTTTTAAAGAAAATGATCAAGAACCTTGGGATTCTTTTACAATGAGTTTACAAAAAAGCGGTAAATTTAAGATGCATTTTGATTACACTAATTGGTTTGATACAGAATATAGCTTTAGTGATCAAATGATTATTTGGAAGTATAAGTACTTGAATGAAAAACCACAAGACCAAAAACTTCAACAATTTGTTGAAAAGCATCTTTTGGAATATCCGGAAAACCCAATTTGATATTGACTGACTAGAGCCTTGAAAATGGAGTAATAAGGGCTATTCAATGAATTTAAAAATTGTTGAGTTATTATGAGGACTGCGAGCCTAAAAAGGAGAAGATTTTATGGAGTGGAATATATTGATTCCTATGATTCCGGCAGTTGTTACTGGAGTATTATCATATTTAGCAGCTATAAGTAAATCAAAGTCTGTAATTAAAAGTAATAAAATTATAGCGGATAATGAAATTAAGAAAATACGAGAGTCGGCAGATGGAGAGATACGGAGAGTAAAAGAGACAGCTGATGTTGAGAATCAGCGTTTGAAAGAACAATATAAACATGATTTAGAAAAGTTACAAAAAGAAACAGATGAGCGGATTAGGCTAATGGTAGCTGAAAAAGAGATAGAATCAAAAAGCAAGAGCGATGAAATGGCTACTAAATTTGCTGAACAATTTTTTACTAACCCTAAAAGTATGAATTTAGAAGGCTTAGGAGAATCCATGAGTGGCCTTGTTCAATTAAAAAGACAAATGGAGATCTTAGGTTTTATGCCAGAAGAGAAGGAGTTATAAATCATTCCATGCACAAGCATTGTCATATATGATGAATATATAGACTAAGGACGTGAGGAACATTGTTAACAGATTTTGAAAGAATCAGTTCAAATGGACAAGTGGCATTGTTACTAGTTTTATCAGAAAAGATTAGTAGCAGAATATCGGATTCTAAAAATTTCGCTATTGCAAGAAAGGGATTAGATGATTGCTGGGAATGGGTGGAGGAAAAGAAAATTGAAGCCGATGCTTTATATTGGTACTTAGAGAATCTTGATGATACTGGGATTCTGACTGTTATGCAGACTGAGGAAGATGATGGAAAATTAAAAGCATGGATATGTATAGCTGATGCGGTAGTCTTTACTATCAAAGAAGCTTATGCTTTCCAAGATGATAAGTATTTGCCAGCTACTATAGAGGCAGTCAATATTGATACTGTGGAAGAGTTTGATACTAATTTTGAGGATATTTATGATCTTGCTAGTGCTAATAAAGAAAAAATAATAAATTATTTTTTAGAGCTTCAGGGTGACCAACGAATTAATAAAAATGATTTGTTGAAAAATGTAAACAATATATTTGGTTGAAATTGGATTTTAGAGAGCTACAGATGCTATTTATTGTAGCTCTTTTCGTGATAATTTATGAGAATGAATATAGCAGCTTATTGAATGGCGGATAAAATAATCTCCAAGCAGAAGAGACCACAATCTAATATATTTGTAGTGTGCGGTTAGAGGTTTTGGATTATAATTTGATAAAAGTGGGTGTACACATGCAAAATGGGATATTTAAGGTACATGGACAGGATCGGATAATTGAATATTATGAGGTTGTTTTGGTGGAAGAGTGTTTTACCTACTTCCAGAAGGGTTTGGTAGCAGTCAATAAATTAGCTGAATTAGAAAGTAATACGAATATATCAATATTTAGCGGTGTATCTGACAAGTTTCACAAACAAGCAAAAATAATTTATCGAAAAAAAGAGAAACTTGAGGAATCTATAGGTATCGTAGATGAACTTGAAGCTAAAACGTCCAAAATTAAACCTAATATGAATGAACTTGAAGGAAGTGTGTTAATAGAGCGAATATATCAATACTTAATATTGAAAATGGAGGCAGAAGAGCTTATAGTCAGGTGGATTGGTGAACTGATTAATTTGGCAGCCGAGCAGCTAAGTGAGTTTCATGACAAAGTATTTCGGACAGATAAATTTGGCTCACACGTTCATAAAATTATAACTACTCAAAGGAATTTCAATGTGATTGTACCAGCAATTAGACCCTATATACATTATCATATACAATCAAATCATCCAGATATAAAAAAAGATATATCATCTCTTTCAAAAAAGGACTCACCATATCTTTTTTATAGGATAGTAGATTACTCTTTGGAAATAGAACAATTGTACACGAGGTTTGAGAAATATGAAACATTGATTTATCAATCAATGGATATTATAAATCAGGGAGAGCAAGCATTACAATCTAAAAAGCAAAATAAACTAATGTTCTACTTAGCAATTGTTTCAACAGTAACAGCTATTATTGCTGCAACAGCAACTATTATTGCAATTTTTTGATATGTAGGTAGGGAAACAAAGGTGTGATTCTATCGTATAAGTCTCTACCTAATTACAATCAGTTTACATATATAGAATCATTCCCCGCTATACTTGGTTACAGCGGGGAATGTCGTGATGATTCAAGTTGTATTATCTGCTTGAGAGGCATATAAAAGGATGGGCAGATGTGCCAGCCGAGGTCAGAGAACAAATGCTGAAATTAGAAGAAGGTTCAATTGATGCTTTGAAGAAAGCAATAGAACGTCTTGCCACCTGCCATCATATACTCCGACGCTTTCAAACGTGTCTTTGTGGAGCGTTACCTTATAGAAAAAAATTTTAAAGCGCATCATTTCGACGTCGCCATTTGGAGCATGAAGCATGTAGAACAATAAGATAACCGCTAGCGAGTGGAGAAAATGCAGGGGATCTGTTGCAGATGTAGGAATTGGAGTTGCAGGAGGAGAGGTAAGTACGGCTATAGGAGAGATTATCGGTACGACCATTCACATTCCAGTAGTTGGAGTTATATTAGACTTTTTAGTCGGTGTCGGAATTACAGCAATTGGGAACTACGTATTTGATAAAATTTATGATAAACAGGATGAAATTATTAATGATGCGAAAGAAGTTCTTGATAAGATTGGAAATGCCGCCTCTGGATTTATGAATGGACTAGGTAGTTTATTTGGTTAAGAAAGGAATGAAATAATGAAATCACCTTGGATTCCGGTTTTTTATCACAAGGAAGAGAATAAGAATTATTTTTATAATTTGGAAGAAAAAAGGCTTGTAGAAGGAAGTTATTCGTCTAAAAGTACTATTTTGATTCTTATTTCAGGTACAGTGGGAGTTATTTTATATGCGTTATTAAAGTCAGTTGTTATAAAAATGACTATTTTTCACTTGACGCTTTTAAGTATCGTAAGTGGAGTAGCTGTTAGTTTTGTTATTATTTTCATAATTGATTACTTCGCCAGAAAAAATATTTATGATAAAAATGTATCACAAGAGGAGGCGCCCATATATTTTAAAGAAGGTGAAAAACAGTTTAAGAAGAACATGATGATAAGTTTTTGGACAATTTTATTAGCACTTTCCAGCACGCTTATTTTGTATACATCTAACGGAGAAGTACTTTTATTTTTTGCCACTACTCTATTTTGGGTACTACCTATCACTATTTTTGTACTCCAAAGGCCATTTAAACGTAGAAAGATATATGCATTGAAGCAATTTCATAAGTCACTTTTTATTCGAAACTAGACGAATCCAATTTTGCGATTTTTCATTTTTTAAACAGCCATACGTTGTTTTTGGGTCAAACGCTCTACGGCAAATTTGATGGCATTATAGGTTAATTGAATCAAATTGATATGTGTGGCTGTGGCTTTGCCACCATTAAAACGGACATTAGATAATTGATACCTATTTTTTAAATATCCGTTGACTCGTTCTACAGCACTCCGGAGGTTATAAAGATTTTTCCAAGCGTGAGTTCCACGTGCGGGTACGGCATATTTTCGAAGATTAGTGGATTGCTTTATTTTGATTACTTTTTGACACAGATTTTCATCTCTTAGTGGACATGTTTGGCATTTGTCCTGCGGACAAGTAAACTTCAATGCTCCGTAACGTTTGTCTACACTATCATATTTATAGGGGTATTCTAAGAAACAAGTAGGGTGAAAATGTTCATTCACGTCTCCTCCTGTCATTTCTCGACGCCGATTAAAATCAATAATGGGTTCTATTTTTAACTGATGGCTGGCCTGATAGATTGCTGTGACATCATAGCCTTTGTCCATCATAATATAACGTGGATTACTACCAATTGCTGTTACCTTCCTCAAAAGAGGAATCGCAATAGAAGAATCCGAGACAAAGGCAGAAGAAAGCAAACTACCAACGATATATTGGGTAGTTGTTGAAACAGCTAAAT
>NZ_AODE01000005.1 GCF_000525855.1 Listeria cornellensis FSL F6-0969 | reverse complement strand
ACACATTCCAAGTTGCGTGTAAATGCTTTTACATACTATTCTCCAAAAACATGTGGCCATTCTTGTTTCTTATCCAAGAAATTTTTTAGCTAATTCCTTTCGCGCCCTCTAAGCTATGACTCGCAGCCCAGCCACATTGTACTTCATTACAAGCCGGAACTTCTGTGGCGTTTAATACATCCATCAATGTTTTTTCAAGAATTGCAAGGACATCCTCATAGTCGTCATGATTGATAACGGATAAATAAAAACCTGTTTGACAACCCATTGGACTAATATCCACAATTTTATCGGAATGATTGCGTGACAACTCTGCTATCAGATGCTCCAGTGAATGAAGCGCCGGCATTTCCATATGCTCTTTATTCGGTTGCATAAAACGAATATCGTATTTATAAATCTCATCGCCATGCTCCCCCGTTTTCTGACCAGCAAGTCGTACATATGGTGCCTTTACAAGTGTATGATCTAGGTTAAAACTCTCTACGTTCATTTTCTCAGACATTTCAATTCCACCCTTTCTAAAAAAATATTCCTAGGCTAGCGTCATCTAGCTTACCTAGGAATCATCACACAAATTATTCTACCGTATTTTCAGTAATCGTTGCAAGTCCTAGCCATGTTTCGACTGGCACGCCTTCTAGCTGCTCATCCATGATGAACGATCCATTCGAATAACGATCTGTTACGCGTAAATTGGAGACATCCAGATTCACAACAACTTCTTTGTCTGTCGCAATATGAATAATATCTTTACTGCCCGCTAAATCTAAACTGATAAAGCGATGTGGACTACTTTTTAGCTCGCGAAGCATTAACAGGCCTCGTTTCGCCCTGGAAATCGGTTCGAATTCAGATAGTTTCATTCGTTTAGCCGATCCACGTTGCGTAAGTAAGATCAAGTCACGTTTTTCGCTCGGAACAATCACGTTGGCACCTACAATAAAGTCATCAGCTTTTAGATTCATCGCTTTGACACCAGCAGTTCTGGCTCCTGAAAGTGGTACTTCACTAATCGAATAACGTAAGCCATATCCATTATGACTCGCAAGGAATACATCTTCGTTCCCGATAACTGTCTCCACAGAAATCAGACTGTCATCACCTTTTAGGTTAATAGCCATCAATGTTTTAGAATAACGTTGCGGCTTATAATTCAATACCGCCGATGCCTTGATCATACCGTTTTTCGTTACGAACAAGAAATAATCCGTTTCACTGAACGTTTTCATCGGGATAGCTGCAACAACTTCCTCCTCAGAAGACGTATCTGAAACAAGATGACTAACATGTTCCCCTAAGTTTTTCCACTTAATATCCGGTAATTCATGGACAGGACGATAAATATAGTTCCCTTTACTTGTGAAAAGTAACAATGAGTCCATCGTATTCATCGTCTGAATAAAGATAGCATGATCCGTTTCTTTCATCGACAAGTCTTCCCCATTAGAAGCGGCATATGAACGCATTCCTGTACGCTTCACATAGCCTTCTTTCGTAACAGAAACAACGACATCCTCACTCGCAACAAGAACCTCTGTATCAATTTTAATTTCAGAAATTTCGTTTTCGATAACCGTCAAACGCGGTGTTTTATATTTTTTCTTAATTTCGTTCAGTTCTTCTTTTAAGCAAGCGATCAGGTTATTTTCGTCTCCTAGAATCGCTTCTAATGCTGAAATTTGTTTCGCCAGCTCATCCGCCTCATGTTGAAGCTGCGTAATATCCGTATTTGTTAAGCGATAAAGTTGCAAGGAAACGATAGCCTCGGCTTGTTTCTCACTAAAATCATACGTCGTTTGCAAATTTAACTTCGCATCACGCTTATCTTTGGAACCGCGGATCATCTGAATCACTTCATCTAAAATCGATAGAGCCTTCATGAGACCATCAATAATGTGTTGGCGCGACTTCGCACGACGAATGTCATACTCCGATCGCTTCGTGATAATCTCTTTTTGGTGCGCAATATATGCATCAATCATCGAAATAACACCCATCAATTGCGGACGCTTATTAAAAATGGCCACCATATTGAAATTATACGAAATTTGTAAATCCGTGTTTTTGAAAAGGTAATTCAATACCCCCTCTGCATTCGCATCTTTTTTCAACTCAATCACGATACGAAGTCCCGTTCGATCCGTTTCATCACGAACCTCTGAAATGCCCTCGATTTTCTTATCAATTCGCAGATCATCCATCCGTTTAACAAGTGTCGCTTTGTTAATTTCATATGGAATCTCGGTAATCACGATTTGTTGACGACCACCACGCATATCTTCAATAACCGTCTTCGAACGCACAACCACACGTCCTTTTCCGGTTTCATAAGCTTTGCGAATTCCGTCGATACCTTGAATAATCCCACCAGTCGGGAAATCTGGACCTTTAATCAACTTCATAATATCCGACGTCGTGCAATCCGGTTTATCCAAACGCTTGATGACGCCCTCAATCACTTCCGTCAAATTTTGCGGCGGAATATCCGTCGCATATCCAGCTGAAATCCCAGTCGAACCGTTAACCAGTAAATTCGGAAAACGACTCGGCAATACCGTCGGCTCACTCGTTGTATCATCAAAGTTTGATACAAAATCAACGGTCTCTTTATCTAAATCACGCAATAATTCCGATGAAATTTTAGACGTCCGTGCTTCCGTATAACGCATCGCAGCAGGCGGATCACCATCGACACTACCGTTATTTCCGTGCATTTCAATCAAGGTATTACGAACTTTCCAATCCTGACTCATCCGCACCATCGCTTCATACACCGATGAATCACCATGCGGATGGTAGTTACCGATAACGTTCCCGACTGTTTTCGCAGACTTCCGGAATCCTTTTTCAGCCGTGTTGCCCTCAACATGCATCGCAAACAAAATCCGGCGTTGCACAGGTTTTAGCCCATCACGCGCATCCGGTAACGCCCGTTCCTGAATAATATACTTACTATAACGACCAAATCGGTCTCCTAAAACTTCTTCCAAGGCTAAGTCTTGAATTTTTTCATCTGGAGTACTCACTCGCCCGCCTCCTCAATAATCATGTTCTCGTTTTCTAGAATGCTTTGATCTTCTTCTAGCGAGAATTCCACATTTTTCTCAATCCACTCACGTCTCGGCTCTACTTTATCGCCCATCAGTGTCGCCACACGACGCTCAGCGCGAGCGATATCATCAATGCGTACACGGATCAGCGTTCGCGACTCTGGATTCATCGTCGTATCCCACAACTGATCGGCGTTCATCTCACCAAGCCTTTGTAGCGCTGAATAATGTAGCCTTTTCCAATTTTTTGAATAGCCGAATCAAGCTCTTCATCGGTCCACGCATAGGCCATCACTTCTTTTTTACCAACGCCCTTACTAACTTTGTAAAGCGGTGGTAGTGCGATATAAACCTTGCCAGCTTCCACTAACGGACGCATATAGCGGTAAAAGAACGTCAGAAGCAACACTTGAATATGCGCGCCATCCGTATCCGCATCGGTCATGATCACGACTTTATCATAATTGCAATCCTCTACCTCGAACTCAGCTCCAACGCCAGCTCCAACCGTATGGATAATTGTACTAATTTCTTCGTTTTTCATAATGTCGACCAGCTTTGCCTTCTCCGTATTAATAACCTTACCACGAAGCGGCAAAATGGCTTGGAAACGACGATCACGACCTTGTTTAGCCGAGCCACCAGCCGAGTCTCCTTCGACAAGATACAATTCATTTCTTTCTGGGTTTCGCGATTGCGCTGGTGTCAATTTACCCGAAAGCGACGTTTCTGAACGCTTCCGTTTCTTACCGTTTCGCGTCTCTTCACGAGCTTTACGTGCGGCCTCACGCGCCTCACGCGCCTTCACAGCCTTCTTCACAAGCAAAGCACTCACTTCTGGGTTCTCTGCTAAATAATAACCCAAATGTTCCGCTACAACAGCATCTACCGCAGGTCTCGCCTCTTGCGTTCCGAGTTTTTCCTTCGTTTGTCCTTCAAATTGCAACAAATTCTCCGGAATCCGAATCGAAAGCACCGCAGAAAGCCCTTCACGAATGTCGCTACCCTCTAAGTTCTTCTCTTTCTCCTTCAACATCCCAACACGGCGGGCATACTCATTAAACACACGCGTCATCGCAGCCTTCATACCAGCCTCATGCGCGCCCGCCCCCTTTGTCCGCACGTTATTAACAAAACTCAAAATGTTCTCCGCATACCCATCGTTAAATTGGAACGCCATCGCAATCTCAATCGTATTGCTATCCCCTTCAAACGATACAACCGGATGCAGTACATCTTTGCCTTCGTTAATATATTCCACAAAGTTTTTCACGCCATCTTCAAAATGGAATTTCTCTTCCATACCGATACGCTCGTCTACAAGCTCAATCTCCATTCCTTTCAAAAGGAATGCGGACTCACGTAAACGCTCCGACAACGTTTCATAGTTATACGAAGTCATGGGAAAAATCGTTTTATCAGGTTTAAAACGAATCGTCGTACCTCTTTTGTTTGTTTTGCCAAGCTTGCGTAGCGTTCCCACCGGTTTACCACCGTTTTCAAAATCCATTTCATAGGTGAATCCCTCACGGTAAATCGTCACTTTTAACGTCTCTGACAAAGCATTAACAACTGAAGAACCTACACCGTGCAAGCCCCCACTCGTTTTGTAACCACCTTGACCAAACTTACCACCCGCATGAAGTACCGTTAAAATAACTTCGACAGTCGGCTTACCTGTTTTATGCATTCCTACAGGCATACCACGACCCTCATCCGAAATGCTAACACTCTCGTCAGCGTGTAAAACTACTTTTATTTTATGACCATATCCAGCCAGTGCCTCATCGACGGAATTATCCACGATTTCATAGACTAAGTGATGCAATCCACGTGTATCTGTCGAACCGATATACATCGCTGGGCGCTTACGTACCGCCTCAAGTCCTTCCAACACCTGAATCGAATCATCATTGTATTCATTTTTTGAACGACTCATTTTATTTTTCTCCTTCCGATTTTGCTTATATATCTTGCTGTTTACCCATTTCTACCTGTTATCCAAACATATGTTGGCAACAACTACTTTAACAGAATAGCACTTCCATCCAAAATAATAAAGCCCCACTTCTTTCTGAGGGCATGGATTTGAACTTTAGTAGTTTAAAATTTTGATTGGATTGGTTATAGGGCTATGTATTTTTTTGCAAGTCAAAAGCCTCTTTTACAGAGGCTTTATTTGTTGGTTATCTCTCCAGTCTAACATTATCCTTTGCCAGAAAGCAAATACTCTACCATAATGCAACGATCCATGATGACGGTGTGGCCTTTTTCTTTCAGGAAATTGTAGACTTCTTCGTTTGAAACGCCTGATTGCGCCCAGAAGACATCTGCGTCGATTTGGTCGAATTCTCTTGCCAACTCAGGTAAAAATTCTGATTTTCGGAAAATATCAACAATGTCCACATGCCCTTCAATGTCTGCTAAACTTTCCACGGCTTTTTCGCCAAGTACTTCGTCTACGCGCGGATTAACTGGGATAATCGTGTAGCCTTCTTGTTGCATGCGTTCCGAGATTTGATAGGATGTACGCTCTGGATTGTCACTAAGGCCGACTACCGCGATTCGCTTAGCCTTGTTCAAAATTTGATGAATTTCCGATCTTTCAGGGTTCAAAATTGCCATCTAAATCCCCTCCTATACGTCCATCATAGCGGATTAGGAGGCGAAATAGCAAGCAAGAACGGCATTTTATTTTTTTCTAAAGGAAAGTCCTTTTTCTCGAAATAAGAAAAACTGTTCTAATAGCATCGCGAAAACACTACCAACGATAAGTCCGTTATTCAAAACAGCGATAACAGCAGCTGGTAATCCTTTGGTAGCGGAAGGA
The DNA here is from genome assembly GCF_000525855.1 of Listeria cornellensis FSL F6-0969. Taxonomy (GTDB): domain Bacteria; phylum Bacillota; class Bacilli; order Lactobacillales; family Listeriaceae; genus Listeria_A; species Listeria_A cornellensis. Next base: position 71,062 of record NZ_AODE01000005.1, on the reverse strand, counting down.
GATAGGAACATCACGCCCACGCCAACCATCATGGATATACCAATAACAAGATATGCATTTTCTTCGCCTGTCGTAATTTTTTTTAAGTTCTTTCAAAGCCATGACAACCATATTAGAGAAAATCACAAATGTCACCGCATAGCCTACTGGTGCTGGTAACGCACTCATGATGTTCATAATCGGTGGAAATAACGTAATCCCGATGACTAGTAAACACCCTATCAAAAATGGTTTCATCGATTTTTGACCCGTTTGTGTGACAAATCCAGCAGCTCCCGAAATTGGAACGGAACCAATCGCTGAAAAACCACCGCCTAGTAACTGGTTGACACCTGAAATCAGCCCGCCACGCTTGTATCTTTTTGGATCACTTGGCTTGTTAGCAGCCACGATTCCCTCCATCAAACGCACAGAAGCAACCAAATTGGTAATTAATAGCAACGTGATGAAAATCGCCGTTGTAATTACGCCAGAATCAAATGTCGGCATGCCAAACGCAAATAGCTTCGGTAAATCAAACCAAGAATGCGCCTCACCAACGCTCGGCGCTTTTCCAGCGATTAAGAATAATCCCCAACCAAGAACTAAGCTAAATATCACCGAATATTGACGAATCCACATAACTTTTGACCGACCAAATGCAAAAGCTGCAATGACCACTATCAAGCTTAAAAGCGCCATCCAAGGGTCCATCATTGGGTGATCTGCTGAGATTCCGAACATTCCTTTTATAAAGGAGCCACTCAGTTGCAATACGAGGAGTATCAAGTAAACAAACGTCACGGTAGGCGTAAATAATTTAGCTAGCACACCGATAAATCCGCTGATAGCTAAGATGATAAAGAAGACACCACTTACGAGTAATCCGCCTGATAAAGCTTGTAATGCCTCGATATTTGACGTGTATAAAACGCCAATAAAGCCTGCATAAATCGTGAATACACTCCACCATAATCCTGCTGGGCCTTCATGGATTGGTAAACGGTGCCCCAGCAGTCCTTGCAACAATCCGGCTACACCTAAAACAAAGATTGTTCGTTGCATAAATCCAGCCGTTTCCACAGCACTTAATTGGTATAAATCAGCAATCGCAATTGGCGCCACAATCGCAGCTGCAATCATAAAAATCATCCATTGTAGCGCGGCAATTCCCATTTTCATTCCGAAAACCACTCCTTTTTGTGTTATTTTCTAATTATTCAAATTAAATATAAAGAGTACCCAGTTTCCTATTTTACGCCAGTTATTAGAAAAAGTCCATGAAATAAATAAGTATCAACGGTATTCTGCATCTTTTTTTTTATGCTATAATGGCGGAGATACATAGTTCGAAATAAAAGGAGTTTCTAACAAATGGAAATGATAATTTTACTTTGCCTCATCGCCTATATTCTTGGCTCCATCCCATCAGGTTTGTGGATCGGGAAAATTTTTTATAAAAAGGACATTCGTGAACTTGGAAGTGGTAATCTTGGTGCCACCAACTCCTTCCGTGTCCTTGGTGTTAAACCAGGCATCATCGTCACCTTGATGGATATTTTGAAAGGGACAGCCGCAACGCTTCTACCGTTCTTTTTCCAGTTAGACGTCAACCATCATTTCTGGTTGCTCACCGGTATTTTTGCCATTATCGGACACAGTTTCCCAATTTTCGCGAAATTCAAAGGTGGAAAAGCCGTTGCAACGTCTGCAGGAGTCATTCTAGCCTATGCACCTTGGCTGTTTTTAGCCGCACTCATCATCTTTGCCTTATCTCTAAAAATCAGTAAATACGTATCACTCAGCTCCATGATAGCCGCTACGAGCGCACTGGTCATCTCGTTATTCTTCCAAGACTGGATTCTAGTCGGTATTATCGCCGCGATTGCAGCGTTTATTATTTACCGCCATATTCCAAACATAAAACGTATTAAAAAAGGCGAAGAGCCAAAAATAAGTTGGATGTAATATCTAAAAATAGAAGCTGGATACGGAGATTAACCGTGTCCAGTTTCTATTTTTTATTTACCCAATGGTAATCGTATATTCGCTTGAAAAATCAGCACCCACGGCTAAGTTTTCAATCCCTAGCTTGTCCTTAAGCTCCACAGACTCGCCTTTCGCATCCGCAATTCCAAACCACGGCTCGATACATAAGAAGGGCGTGCCTGGCTTCGGCGTCCAAATCCCAACGTATTTAAAATCAGGAAATGCCACCTTCACAAAATGGCGATTTTTTCGCGAACGAATCGTTACTTCATTTTTCGTCAATCCTTCAAAAATCAGTGCATCATTACCAAACAACTCGTAATTTAGCGGTAATTTCTTCGCGTCGGCTATTTTCCTTTTTCTCTCCAGATAAATACGGTCCAGACAGCGTCAATGAATCAAGTTGTTCCTCTGCGCCAAATTCAAGGTAATAATCCTCGAAAACCTCGCCTTGTACAAATGGCACGTTAAAAGCAGGATGCGCGCCAATCGAGAAATACATCGTCTTATCATCCAAATTGATCACATGATACCCAACATGAATCGTTGCGCCTTCAATCTGATAGGTAATTTCCAAAGCGAATTGAAACGGATAAATTGCAAGTGAATCCAAATCAGACTCCAATCGCAATGTTATCGATTGCCCCTCTTGCTCCGTCACATGAAATACACGATCACGCGCAAAACCGTGCTGCCCCAAATGAAACGGCTTACCATCCACCAAATACGTATCCTCTACTAGACGACCCACCGTCGGGAATAAAACTGGGGAATGTCTCGCCCAAAAAGCACCATCCGCATGCCATAAAAACTCTTTTTTCCGAATTCTTATCAAAAATTCGTGTTAATTCCGCACCATCTTCTTTTAATTCCACAAGTAAGGCATCATTTTCTAATTTTAGCATTATTTATCACCATTCAAATGAAACCGCTCTAATTGATCCCATTCGCCTTCTTTTTTTTAGTACTGTTCGCTGTATATCACCAAACAAATCATAATGAGGATAGGTCCCGTGCCGTCTATCAATCCATTCCGGTTTAAAACCATACGTTGCACCCCACGCTTCAAGTTTCGCTATATTCGCACAAGCAGCCTTTGTCACTGTTTTTGAATCAGGAAATCGATCATCTAACCAATAATGCGTTAAAAATGCGATTTCACCACTATCCGCTCGTTTTTTCCATGCCTCTAGTTCCGCACGTTTTACACCAAAAGCCATTTTCCTCACCTACCGTTACAATTTCATTGCCTCTAAATAGCCACATGCCATGCCGGGAAAGCCCGCCTAGTACTCACTGGTTTAAAATCAACTTTACGAACCGCGATGTGCTCCGTCTCACCAGAAATATGTATATCACTACCGCCCTCTTGCCTGATTTCATACCCATAAACAATCCGAAAACCATCATAGGACTTAATCCACGTCTTCACAACCGCTTTTTGCCCGTACTTCATGGCTTGCTTATACGAAATATGCACATCTAAAACTGGCGAAATATAACCTTCCTGCTCCATATCAAAATAGCGCAATCCGATGCTCTCCAGAAAATCGGTACGTCCAATCTCCATCCATACCAAGTAATTCGCATGATACACAATGCCCATCTGGTCCGTTTCCGCGTACCTGACAACAATTATCGACTCATGATACTTCACTTAACTTCCCCTCCTTCCATCACAATATCCATTCTACCACGACGAAAAAACTTCCACAATTATAATAATCGCGGAAGTTTCTCCAATTTATTTTTTTAATCAATGATTTTTTAATTTTTCCAATTCTACTAGGAATTTATCATTCAAGACACGGATAAATGTCCCTTTCATTCCAAGCGAACGAGAATCAATAACGCCTGCACTTTCTAATTTACGAAGCGCATTAACGATGACAGAACGAGTAATCCCTACACGATCAGCGATTTTAGAAGCAACAAGAAGTCCTTCTTTACCATTTAATTCATCAAAGATATGCTCAATCGCTTCTAACTCACTGTAAGAAAGAGAGCTGATTGCCATTTGAACAACCGCACGGCTACGCGCTTCCTCTTCAATTTCTTCTGCTTTTTCATGTAAAATTTCCATTCCAACAACTGTTCCGCCGTACTCAGCAAGTAACAAGTCGTCGTCAGTGAAATCATTTTCTAGACGAGAAAGAATCAATGTGCCTAGACGTTCACCGCCACCAACAATAGGAACAATTGTCGTTAAACCTTTGACAAAAAGATCACTATTCTCAATTGGGAACGCTGTGTATTGACTAGAAACCTCTAAGTTAGAAGATGTTTCATTCACGTTGAAAAGACTGTTCGTATATTCTTCAGGGAATTGGCGTTCCACTAACATTTGTTTCATACGCGCGTTTTCGATTGGTAAAACTTCTGAATAACCAAGAAGCTTCCCTTTACGGCTCACAACATACGTATTTGCTTCAATAACATCCGCTAACGTATCCGCCATTTCTTTGAAGTTAACCGTTTTACCTGCTGCATTTTGTAACATGGCATTAATTTTTCTTGTTTTTGCTAATAAGTTCATTTATTAGTCCTCCTAAAATTTTTATAAAATGAATTGTGTTAAATCTTTATCCATCATGATTGTGGCTAATTTGTCGTTCACATAACTTTCTGTTACCGTCACAGATTCTAGTGTAATCTCTGGCGCTTCAAAAAGCAAGTCTTCTAACAATTTCTCCAAAATTGTATGCAATCTTCTGGCACCGATATTATCCGTTTCTTGGTTGACGTGAAAGGCGATTTCAGCCAATCTTTCTACGGCTTCCTTCGTAAAAATAAGTTCAATATCTTCTGTTTTCAGTAATGCTTTATATTGTTTAATTAGCGAATTATCCGGCTCTGTTAAAATTTTCACGAAATCTTCTTGGGATAATTTATCTAACTCAATCCTAATTGGGAAACGCCCTTGTAGCTCTGGAATAAGGTCGGACGGTTTCGACATATGAAAGGCACCCGCAGCGATGAAAAGAATGTACTCTGTGTTGACAGTGCCGTACTTCGTCGTTATTTGTGAGCCCTCTACAATTGGCAAGATATCCCGTTGTACACCTTCACGCGATACTTGCGCATTGCCACCACCTTGACCGCCACTGGCAATTTTGTCAATCTCATCGATGAAAATAATACCCATTTGTTCTGCACGTAGAATTGCTTCTGAAGCCACTTCATCTTGATCAATCAGCTTCGAAGCCTCATCCTCAAACAAGATTTTACGCGCTTCTTTCACAGTTACTTTGCGTTTCTTCATTTTCGACGGAAATAGGCCTGAAAAAGCGTCCTGCATACCGCCCATTTGATCCATTCCATTACCACGGAACATGTCTGCCATTGGACTTTGCTGCTCCTTCACCTCAACGGTCACGTAATCATTATCTAAGTCGCCACTCTTTAATTGCCATTCGATTTGACTGCGTTTTGAGCGTACAGTATCGTCCTCTGGTTCCGTCTCTTCTTCCGCCTGCTGGTTTCCACCACCGAAAAGCATTTCTAATGGATTTTGCGATGCCTGCTTTTGCTTTTTCTTGCTTGGTGCAAGCAATTTCACAAGGCGTTTTTCCGCATTCTCTTCCGCTTTCACACGAACAATATGCATCTTCTCCTCTTTCACAAGACGAACAGAAACCTCTACAAGATCACGGACCATAGACTCTACATCACGTCCAACGTAACCAACTTCTGTAAATTTCGTTGCTTCGACTTTGGAAAATGGTGCACGAACGATTTTAGCGATACGGCGAGCAATTTCCGTTTTTCCGACACCAGTTGGACCAATCATCAGAATATTTTTCGGAATAACTTCATCCCTTATCTCATCTGCCATCAATGAACGGCGATAGCGATTCCGGAGTGCTACAGCAACTGATTTCTTAGCACCCGTTTGCCCAATGATGTATTGATCCAATTTTTCTACGATTTGGCGTGGCGTTAAATTAATGTTTGACAAATCGAGTCCCTCCTTACAATTGTTCTACAATAATATTATCATTCGTGAACACGCAAATTTCCGATGCAATATCTAGCGCATTCCTAGCAATATCTTTCGCTTCTAACCGGTCGCCGTCGAAACGCTTCATCGCTCGTCCAGCAGCCAACGCATAGTTCCCACCAGATCCGATAGCTAAAATGCCGTCGTCAGGTTCAATAACCTCGCCAGTTCCCGATACCAACAATAGCTTCTCATCATTCATAACAATTAACATTGCTTCTAGCTTACGCAAAACATTGTCACTGCGCCACTGCTTAGCAAGTTCCACCGCAGCTCGCTCTAAGTTGCCATTATATTCATTTAACTTTCCTTCAAACTTTTCAAAAAGCGTAAAAGCGTCCGCAACAGAGCCAGCAAAGCCAGCCACAACTCTGTCATGAAAAAGGCGCCTTACTTTCTTAGCCGTGTGTTTCATCACGACAGAATTTCCTAATGTTACTTGTCCGTCCCCAGCCATAGCAGATTGACCATTGTGCCGAATTGCAAAAATCGTTGTCAATTTCGATACGCCTCCATTTCCTAAAACTCAAGCTCTTGGATGATGTTTCATGTACGTTTCCTTCAAGTGCTCCTTCGTGACATGCGTATAAATCTGCGTGGAGGAAAGGCTCGCGTGCCCTAGCAACTCCTGTACGGTTCGCATATCCGCACCATTGTTTAGTAAATCAGTTGCAAAAGTATGGCGCAACATGTGAGGATGAATTTTCCGTGTTAAGGATGCCTTCTCAATCACTTTACTTAAACAATAACGAATCCCCCTCGGCGTCAACGGGTCACCATAATGATTTATTAGCAGCGTTTGATGTTCCTTCATATGGTGTTCCATCAAAATATCACGACCACCTTTTGTATAATCATTCACAGCGTCAAGCGCGAAAGCCCCAAACGGAACATACCTTTCCTTGTTCCCTTTTCCCCTTATCAAAATGGCTTGATAGGTTTGATCAATGTCAGGCAACAGAATGCCAGCACACTCACTCACACGAATTCCAGTAGCATATAGTAACTCAAGCAAGGCACGATCTCGTAAGGTCAACGGATCATTATTCGCGTATACGACGTCAAACAACGCCTCCATTTCCTGCGAATAGAAAAATTTCGGCAATCGCAGTTGCTTTTTCGCATGCGAAACAAATGCAAAAGGATTTTCATTCATAACTTTCTCTCTTAGCAAAAAGGCATAAAAACTGCGCAAACTTGAAATTTTCCGAGCTACAGTTGTACGGGCAAATTCCTGTTTGCGTAAATGCGTGAGATATAGCCTAACATCCATATACGTCACATCTGTAAAATGATCAATCGCTTCCTCCATCATAAACGAATGGAACTCACGAATATCATGAAGATAATTAATATTAGTATGTTCTGAATAATTGCGCTCAGTGCTTAAGTAATCGCTAAACTCCTGTTCCCAATTTCGTCCAGTCGTCACATTTATACACCTCTCAAACAAGTCCATCGTATCACACATGGTGTGATGTTGCAATAATTTTATACATTTTTCACAACCTTTCGAATTGAACCGAGAAAGTGTAAATTAAAGGATAAAACGGGTGCTACTGCGATTTGAAAAAAAAGTGCCATATTTCAGTTTGTTTAGAATCTATCAGTAATATTTCCCCTTATGAATAGAAAGCAAGACAATACGGCTTCATTTGCTGATGAAGCCGTATCCCCTTATTTTTTTATAGGTTCGGAATAACTTCTTTTACCGCTTCAATTGCTCGGTTCGCATGTTGCTCATTTCTCTCTTGCTTGCCCCGAATTTTTGTAGGTAGATCTGGGAATAAGCCAAAATTTACATTCATTGGTTGGAATGTCTTTGTATTTGTATTTGTAATATAATATGCCATACTACCAATTGCTGTTTCTGGTGGAAAAACGACTAACTCTTCACCTAAAACAAGACGTGCTGCATTAATGCCCGCGGCTAAACCACTGGCCGCCGACTCAACATAGCCTTCTACACCAGTCATTTGTCCAGCAAAAAACAATTCTGGACGGGCTTTCAGTTGATACGTGGGCAATAAAACTTTCGGTGAGTTGATGAATGTATTACGATGCATCACGCCATAACGGACGATTTCTGCGTTTTCTAAGCCAGGAATCATTTGAAATACACGTTTTTGGTCTCCCCATTTGAGATGCGTTTGGAAACCAACCATGTTATATAGTGTCCCTGCCGCATCGTCTTGGCGCAATTGTAATACGGCGTAAGGACGTTTCCCAGTCTTTGGATCCTCTAGACCCACTGGTTTCATAGGTCCAAATAACATGGTTTTGATGCCACGCTTCGCCATTACTTCAATCGGCATACAACCTTCAAAGAAAATTTCTTTTTCGAACTCTTTTAACTCAGCTGTTTCAGCAGTTACAAGCGCTTCATGAAAGGCATTGAATTCCTCTTCTGTCATTGGACAATTGAGATAAGCTGCTTCCCCCTTATCATATCTGGATTTCAAATATACCTTATCCATATCAATACTATCCTGCTCAATAATCGGAGCAGCTGCATCGTAGAAGTACAAATATTCTTCCCCCGTCAGCTCTTTTATTTTCCCAGCTAAAGCCTCGCTCGTCAATGGGCCTGTTGCGATAATTGTTGGGCCTTCAGGTATTTCCGTGATTTCTTCATGGTATACCGTTACATTGGGATGTTCTTTCACTTTCTCCGTTACATAGCTTGAAAATTCATGCCTGTCCACAGCGAGTGCACCACCTGCTGGAACAGAAGCTTGATCTGCTGCTTCGATAATAATCGAGTCTAGCAAACGCATTTCCTCTTTAATAACACCGACAGCATTCGTCATCGTATTCGCTCGTAATGAATTACTACACACTAATTCAGCAAATTTGTCAGTATGATGTGCCGGCGTTTGCTTTACAGGACGCATTTCGTATAAATCTACTTTAATTCCACGTTTTGCAAGTTGCCAAGCCGCCTCGCTTCCGGCCAAACCAGCCCCAATTACATTTACTTTTTTCTCCATTATTATCCTCCAATTCAGAACAATAGCAACGCGCGATTATCGCTTGTTGCTATTGTATCAAGCTATTTTATAACACTTTCTATTGTTGGGGTTGTTCTTTATAATCACAGTTGGTACATTGAATTTGCACACCTTTTTTGAGTTTTTTCTCAACAAGGGCTTTCTCGTTACATTTCGGACATGGACGCGCGATTGGTTTGTCCCAAGAAACGTAATCACACGCAGGATAACGATCACAACCGTAGAATATTCGTTTCTTCTTACTCTTACGTTCGATTACTTGCCCCTCATTACACTTAGGACAAGTTACGCCGATTTCTTTAACAATCGGCTTCGTATTACGACAATCTGGGAAACGGCTACAGGCTAAGAACTTGCCGTATTTACCCATTTTAAAGACCATTGGTGCACCACAGAGATCACAATCAATCCCTGCTGGTTCATCCTTAATCTCTATTTTTTCCATTTCTTTATCTGCACGTTCTACATTTTTTTTCAAAACCTTTGTAGAACTGGTCAATAACCTTCACCCACTGCATCTCGCCCTGCTCTACTTCATCTAATTCCGCTTCCATATTAGCCGTAAACTGAACGTCTAGTATTTCTGGGAAATAGTCGCGAATAAGTTCATGCACGATTTCACCTAGTTCTGTTGGCACAAATCGTTTATTATCCAAAGACACATAGTTGCGTCGCTGAATCGTGTCGAGCGTAGGAGAATAAGTGGACGGTCGACCTATTCCGACTTCCTCCAATGTTTTAACAAGTCTTGCTTCTGTAAAACGTGGCGGTGGTTGCGTGAAATGTTGGCGCTGTTCCAGTGATTGCGACTCAACTTTGTCACCTTTTTTCAAATCTGGCAAAATATTTTCTTTTTCTTCTTTATTATCATCGTTACTTTCCACATAAACTTTCATAAACCCAGCAAATTTTATCTTAGAACCGTTTGCTCGAAACATCACGCCATTGTTATCTAGATCCACTCGCATCGTATCTAAAACAGCTGGTGCCATTTGGCTCGCTATGAAACGTTCCCAAATCAAACGGTATAAGCGTAATTGATCCCGACCAAGATATTCTTTGACATCTTGTGGGGAACGCATCGCACTTGTTGGTCGGATAGCTTCATGGGCATCTTGAGACCCTTTTGCTTTCTTATCATTTCTCTTTTGCGTACGTCCGAATTCTTTGCCATATCTCTCTGTAATAAAAGTAGACGCTTCTTGGATAGCCGTATCTGAAATACGGGTGGAGTCAGTACGCATATACGTAATCAAACCAACCGTACCTTGACGGCCTAACGCGATTCCCTCGTACAATTGTTGTGCTAACATCATAGTTTTACGTGTTCTGAAATTAAGCTTACGTGCCGCCTCTTGTTGTAGGGATGATGTCGTAAATGGCGCCGCTGGATTACGTAGACGTTCCTTTTTGACCACATCGATAACTTCGAATTGCTTACCTTTAATCGTTGACATGACGTCTTTCACATCTTCAACAGTGGAGAGTTTCTTTTTCTTGCCCTTCATACCGTAAAAATTGGCTTGGAATTCTTTTTTCCCTTTTTTGAAATTACCATCAATTGTCCAATATTCTTCTGGTATAAAGGCTTTAATCTCGTTCTCCCGATCAATAACAAGCTTGAGAGCGACAGATTGAACCCGACCAGCACTCAGTCCTTTTTTCACTTTCTTCCATAGGATAGGGCTAATATTATATCCTACTAAGCGATCTAAAATACGACGAGCTTGTTGCGCATCTACTAAATCCATATCAATCTTACGTGGATGCTTAAATGATTCTTTCACAGCTTCCTTTGTAATTTCATTAAAAACAACTCGTAAATCGTCTGTTTGGTCTAAACCAAGACTTGTCGCAAGGTGCCAAGCAATTGCTTCACCCTCACGATCCGGATCGGCTGCAAGATAGACTTTTTTTAGCTTTTTTTGCAGCTTGTTTTAGCTCTTTTAAAATGGGACCTTTGCCTCGAATTGTAATATAACGAGGCTCAAAATTGTTCTCTGTGTCTACACCCATCTGACTTTTTGGTAAGTCCCGAAGATGCCCCATAGAGGCCTTTACTTTATATTTCTTACCAAGGTATTTCTCAATTGTCTTTGCCTTTGCTGGTGATTCTACTATTACTAAATAATCAGCCATTGTTAATTCCTCCCTAATTTGGGATACGCATTTAAGACGGCGGAGCGCGCCAGAATAGATTTTCTGACATTCAGCTTCCGATTTTAAATAGTCTCCAACTCTAATTACAAAAATAAAACGTGTAATCAGTAGTAAATGTTATCCTTAGTTGTGCTATTTGTCAATTCATTTTTATTCCAACTTTTTTTGCCTGTTCGGAATAATGATGATTCTTTAGCCAACTTATATCAAATACGCGAGAAATGCAAGCTTAATCACTTAAAATGTAGAATTTTATCCTTATTGACGCAATTCTTCCATTATATCAGAAGCTTCTGTTACTAATTTCGCTCCTTCTTGAATTAATTTATTGGTCCCGGCAGAGCTGCGTTGAAAAACACTCCCAGGAACAGTAAATACTTCACGATTTTGATTCAATGCCGCATCTGCTGTAATGAGCGAACCACTTCTTTTCTCTGCTTGTACAATTAATGTTCCTAGCGATAGCCCACTAATAATACGGTTTCGTTCTGGAAAATGCCACTTTCTCGCTGTAACATGTGGCGCATATTCACTTAATACAAGCCCCTCTTTCATTATTTTTTCGAACAATTGCTTGTTTTCTATAGGATAAAATTGTAAAAAGCCGCTACCTATGACCGCAATCGTTTTTCCACCCACGCACATCGCCTCACGATGCGCTTCTGCATCAATCCCCATCGCTAGCCCACTTACAATAGCTAGTGATTCCTTGCATAAAGGGGCAACTAGTTGATTGATTATTCGTTTTCCATACTCCGTCATCTTTCGCGTACCCACAACAGCTAGTTTCTCCCATGCTAGTAAGCCTACATCACCTTTAGTAAATAGAAGCAACGGTGGATCATATAACTCACGTAATAGGCTTGGATAACACGTATCTTCTATGGAAATGAGGTCAATCTGGTACCTTTCCAGCTCCAGCAAAGTATTCGCTAAGTGAAATCGAGAAAAATCATTTTTGAATCTGTCACGCTGTTCTTCTGACATCTCTAAGTTTGTTGCTATTTCTTCTGGCGACATTCTTCTTAATTGGTCCGCTGTAAACTCACGCCATAACCTGCCTAACTGTTTGACAGAAATCGCCGAACAATATCTCATATGCAATAACCAGTTTTTCATGTAGTCTTCTCTCCTTTATGTTTTCCCTATCTTATCCCCTCATTCCTATTTTGTAAATTGTGTCAAAAATAGCAAAAAAGCAGTTTCCAACAGTAAAATCATCTCAACTTCTTCAAAAGATAATTTTCACTGCTTCCACTGCTTTTTCAGCTAGCCTTTAGTGGCTAAAAAAATATTTTTCACTGGCGCAAAAGTAAGACGATGTATGGGACATACGCCCAGTTTTTCAAGCCCTTCCAAATGCACTTTCGTCCCGTATCCCATGTTCTTCGCAAAACCATAACCAGGGAATTCCTCATCAAACGCTACCATCATCCTATCACGCGTTACTTTTGCAACGATAGAAGCTGCAGCGATAGAAACACTTTTGCTATCTCCTTTTATCAAAGAAAGCTCCTGTTCACAATGTTTTAATGGCATCGCATCAATCAAGCAAAAATCAGGTGTTAATGCCAACGAGTCAATCGCATCCGCCATTGCTAATTTTGTTGCTTCATAAATATTCACGTCATCAATGACCTCGTGAGATTTAATACCTATTCCGACAGCTAACGCCTTCGCCAAAATTGCATCAAATAGCTCGTCGCGTTTTGCCTCATTCAATTGCTTCGAATCATTGACACCCAAGACATCAAAATCAGCCGGCAATATAACAGCAGCGGCAACTACAGGACCAGCAAGAGGACCACGCCCCACTTCATCGATTCCAGCAATGACCTGAAACCCCTTTGCCCTTGCTTCATTTTCATAGTATTTCATCGCCTCTAACTGAGCAGAAAGCGCCCCTTTTTTTCGCCTGTTCACGTCGAAACGAGGCAATTAATTTCGCAACCCCTTTTCGCTCATCTATTAAACACTCTTGAAAAAAACGAATCCTCTTCAGACGTCACCAATTGCAGTCGCTCCTTAATTATCGCTAGCTTCTCTGCCATCTTCATCGTCCTCCACTATCAAATCACTTGGGAAATCAAAGGAAACACGGCCCATTTTTTCTTGGCGCATCTCTCTCACTAGCAACTCTGCCGCACGCGAATAATCAGGATCACGATAGCGATCATAGATACCACGCCGTTCCGCTATCATCGCCAGAACTTCCGTCGTTTCTTCTGGCAAGGCCTCAATTTGCAACCAGTGATGCAACTTCTCTGGGTAGTGTTCCTCTAAAAAGCGCAACCCAAACCCAGCGATATCTTCCATATGTAGTAAGTCATCTTTGATTGCACCAGTCAACGCCAATTTATAACCAACACGCTGATCTTCAAATTTCGGCCATAAAATCCCTGGAGTATCAAGTAGCTCTAACGTTTTTCCCACTTTAATCCATTGTTGTGCTTTCGTAACGCCTGGCTTATTCCCAGTTTTAGCAATATTCTTCTTCACCAGCCGATTAATCAAAGTCGATTTTCCAACATTCGGAATTCCCAAAATCATCGCCCGGATCGCTCTCGGTTTCATACCACGACTACGTTGGCGCTCAAACTTCTCCGCCATCAACGCTTCGGCAGCTCGCTCGATTTTATGCATCCCTTTACCTTCCTGCGCGTTCACAGCAACTGCTGGTAATCCACGCTCCGCAAAATGATCAATCCATTCCTGCGTCACTTTCTCGTCAGCCGTATCTGCTTTATTTAAAATAATCACGCGTCTTTTCTGATGAATAATCTCTTCTAACATCGGATTGGACGAAGAATAGGGAATCCTTGCATCCACCAATTCAAAAATCACATCTACTAATTTCAATTTCTCTGTTACTTCGCGACGGGCTTTTGCCATATGACCCGGAAACCATTGTATTGTCATAATAAACTCCTTTTATCGAATAAACTTCGCGTGCTCCAGCGGCCAATAGCAAATCGGGGTCGTTCCAAGTATTTTTGACTCAGGAATTGGCCCCATAATCCGACTATCTTTACTCGCACGGCGGTTATCTCCTAGCACAAAAACCGTCCCTTTTGGCACAACGCCTCCTGAGATCATGTCTTCCGTACTAAAATCATCCGTTAGTAATGCATTTCCTAACTGTTTTTTATAATCATCTAGATAGGGCTCATCCTGCTCCTTCCCATTGATAAATAGCGTATCATTTTTATACACTATTTTATCACCAGGTATTCCGATTACACGCTTTACATATTCTCTACCTTCGTCTTTAAAAATGATCACGTCAAAGCGATCCACATTTCCAAAACGATTAATAATCACACGGTCTCCATCGTGCAACGTCGGCATCATTGAAGAACCGTCTACCATCACAGGCACAAAAAAGTAAAAACGGATAAGCAGCGTCAAAAGCAGACCTAGCACAATCGCCCAAGTCCAGCTCCATAATAATTTTAAATTCTTCTCGTTCAAAATGCCATCTCCCCTAAATCTCTTGCTAGTCTTATCACCCTTTGGATTTTATTTTTTATAGTTCTAAGTATACACTAATAACACAAAAAAAGCTTGCACATAATTTGTGTGCAAGCTTTCGGTTAGAGGCTAATTCAGACTCTCGTTTCTTATTTTTGTAGCGACTTACCAAACGAAATAACTTTTCCTAGTACTTTATCCTCGTCAATAAAGCCAATATAGCGACTATCTTTACTTATTGGGCGATTATCACCTAAAACAAATAATTTACCCTCTGGTACCTTCGTAGCCCCTCCACACGCCGGTATTGTTGCTAAGGAAAAGTTAGGATTGCCTTGTGCACCATCATTTAGCGTCGTTAAATAGCCATTTGATAAATCTTTCTTCGCTTCATCTAAGTAAGGTTCATCGTATTTCTTCCCGTTGATATACAGTTGATCTTGCTTATATTCTACCGTATCTCCAGGCAATCCGATAACGCGTTTGATATACTCTGTATCCTTCTCATCTGGAGCAGGGAATACGATAATATCAAATCGATCTGGACCTGTTACTTTATTAATAAATAAGTGCTCTCCATCATGCAATGTTGGGTACATGGAATCCCCAAATACTGTAACTGGTGAAATCACAAAATAGCGAAGCGCCATGGAAAGTACAACCGCTACAAGAATTACTTGAACCCATCCCCATATCGCCTTACCTTTACCACGACCAGTTTTTTTTAGTCTCATTAGTCTCACTATCCATATCCTCTAGTTCCTCTCTACAATTACTACTAAACACAATTTAAAGTATAGCATGAAACACTTGAAAAAAAAACAGTAAATTATATCGTGTCTGAGTAATTCTAATCCATTTCTAATATAGAAACGCTATCCTAACTACTGTTTACCCAATTCCCAAAAAGAAAAACGCTAAAATCCACAATCTGGACTTAGCGTTTTTCATTCCATCAAGCTGATGTTTTAATTGGGATAATAGAGCCATCTTCTAATTGTAATTGTGGCTCAGCTTCACCAGTAACGGCTTCTTTCGTAATGATGCATTTCTTGATATCATCACGGGAAGGAATCTCAAACATAACCTCCAGCATAATATGCTCAATAATAGAGCGAAGACCACGTGCCCCGGTTTTACGAGCAATCGCTTCTTTGGAAATCTCTGATAAAGCTTCTGCTGTGAACTCCAGTTCTACATCATCAAGCTCTAACATTTTTTGGTACTGCTTCACAAGGGCATTTTTTGGCTCTGTCAAAATCGAAATCAATGTCTCTTCGTCCAATTGCTCCAATGTTGCAATAACTGGTAAACGTCCGATAAATTCAGGAATTAGACCGAATTTCAGTAAATCTTCGGGAACAACTTTTGAAAGGTACGTTTCATCCTCTTTTAGTTGCTCATTTTCTGTTCCGAATCCGATGACTTTTTCACCAAGACGATTCTTAACGATTTGTTCCACGCCATCAAAAGCGCCACCAACGATAAACAGGATATTTCCTGTATCGATTTGGATGAACTCTTGATGTGGATGCTTACGCCCGCCTTGTGGAGGAACACTTGCAACCGTGCCTTCTAAAATTTTCAGCAAGGCTTGTTGTACACCTTCACCTGAAACATCACGGGTGATAGACGGGTTCTCTGATTTACGTGCTACTTTATCGATTTCATCAATGTAGATAATACCTTTTTCAGCACGTTCTACATCGAAATCAGCCGCTTGAAGCAGTTTCAGCAGAATATTTTCTACATCTTCTCCAACGTACCCAGCTTCTGTTAGACTCGTAGCATCTGCAATAGCAAATGGAACGTTCAAAAGTCTGGCCAGCGTCTGAGCTAGCAATGTTTTACCACTACCAGTTGGTCCGATTAGGCAGATATTACTCTTGGATAACTCCACAGCATCGTCTGCTTTTTCGTTAGAATTAATGCGCTTATAGTGATTATAAACCGCCACAGCCAATGCTTTTTTCGCACGGTCTTGACCAATTACATAATCACTTAAAATGCGGCGAATTTCTTGAGGTTTCGGCACATCGCCAAAGTCCACAAATTCGGACACATTTAGCTCTTCTTCAATAATTTCGTTACATAATTCGATGCACTCGTCACAAATATACACGCCAGGTCCCGCAACTAATTTGCGCACTTGGTCTTGTGTTTTACCACAAAAAGAACATTTCAGCGTTCCCTTTTCGTCATTAAATTTGAACAAGGTTTTCACCCCTTCTAATTAAGTGTTTTCATAAGCGTAATGCCTTATAAAACAAGCTTATGTCTGTTTATCATATCACTAGTTTGTGAGAAATGCTATTAAGAAACATTGAGCCGATTGCATTCTTGAATATTATGATTGTAATTTAACAAAACACGTTTTCCAAGTAAGAAGCATAGCTTGTTTTCGAAGCACAAAATATGATACCGCTCAGTCCTTATTCGCCGTAAAACAGCACACGAACAACTAATGCTCGCTTTGCTCGCACTCATATTGCGCCTCTAATTCAGCGAAAATCGCTTCATAAGAGGCGCAACAAAGAGAGGACACAAGTTATAATCTCATGCCCTCTCCTAAACATACTAGTGAATTGTCTTGCTTCCTAAAAATTATTCCGCTGCTTTCACTTCTTTAGCATTTTCTACTAAAAGATCGATTGCTTTACGGATTTTAAGGTCAGATTTCAATTCGTTCATATCGCCTAATGCTGCACGAACTGCGTCTACTTCCATGCTGTATTTGTCAGCAAGTGTTTTTACTTCTTCATCAATGTCTGCTTCTGTTGGCGTGATGCCTTCAGCTTCAGCAATTGCTTCAAGAACTAGGTTTGTTTTTACGCGTTTTTCAGCGTCTGTTTCCATTTGTGCATGCATCGCTTCTTCTGTTTGACCAGTGAACTGATAGTAAAGCTCAGGAGTTAGTCCTTGTGCTTGTAAATCTTGCGCAAAATGGTTCATCATGTGATCTGCTTCGTGGTGAACCATCGCATGTGGAATTTCCACTTCTGCATTTTCTACCGCTTTCGCAATCGCATCATTTTGTTTTGCTTGGACAACGCTATCTTCTTTTGCTTCTTGTAAACGTTTTGCTACTTTTTCTTTTAATTCAGCAAGAGTTTCCACTTCTTCGTCGATATCTTTTGCAAGCTCATCATCAAGTTCTGGAACTTCTTTTGTTTTAACTTCGTGTACTTTGATTTTGAATACAACCGCTTGACCTGCAAGATCTTCCGCATGGTATTCTTCTGGGAATGTTAATTCGATATCTTTTTCGTCGCCAGCTTTCAAACCAACCACTTGTTCTTCAAAACCTGGAATGAATGAACCTGACCCAAGTTCTAATGAATGATTGTCTGCTTGGCCGCCTTCAAAAGCAACACCATCTTTAAATCCTTCAAAATCAAGAATAACTGTATCGCCATCCTCAGCTGGAGCATCTTCACGAACAACTAATTCCGATTGACGTTCTTGCATGCTCTTAAGCTCTGCATCTACTTCTTCATCTGTTAGTTTCGCGTCGCGTGCTTCTACTTCAACGCCTTTATAGTCGCCTAATTTCACTTCAGGTTTCACAGTAACTTCTGCTGTTAATACCCAAACTGCGTCTTTTTCCATTGATTCCACATTGATTTGCGGGTTATCCACTGGATCTATTCCAGATTCTTCAATTGCAGCTGCGTAAACTTCTGGCAACATGATATCTAACGCATCTTGATACAATGCTTCTTCACCAAAACGTTGGTTGAAAATTTGACGAGGTACTTTCCCTTTACGGAAGCCTGGTACGTTTAGATTTTTACGCACTTTTTGGAACGCTTTATCCATTCCTGTTTTGATTTGTTCTTGATTGATTTCGAAAGTTAATGTACCAACATTACCTTCTTTTTTTTTCCCATTTTACTGACATGGTATTCCCTCCATACATCTATTTACTGGTTATTAGTCTTGATTCCTCAATACTGATTTCAGTCGCACTCATACATAATAACACAAAACTTATCTACTTGAAAACTACAATCCTCTGGTTAAAGCAGATAATTTTGCTGCGCCTGCTCCATTCTCTCGATAAACTGGGTTGCTTCCATTAGTTCTTCATGATTTATATCCGCATTATCTCGCCAAATTTCGCCATACATTTGTGACAACCACTTGCTATAGGCTTCACTCCAAAGCTCGGTATTCTCAAACGGAAACCGGAATGGATACATGATGAAAAGATGTTGTTGCACAGTGACTAACAACTGCTCCAAAAAGCTCGGATTTGTGTGCTCCCATCGCCTCGTTAGTTTTTCAATCAGCTCCTCAATGAAAGGATCCCTCTCTAAAAATGGCAACTTACTCGGATTCACTTGCTCCTCCATGCCTACCTTTTTAACTAAGAAAAGGTCATCCACTTTTTTTTTCTTGCAAAAGCTCAAATATCATCGATTTCACGAACGGGGATGTTGTCGCATCTTTTAAGAATACAGAAAAAACTTCAACATATGGCTCCACATCATGGAATCTCGCTTGTTGCAAAAATTCCAATTGTTCCGCAGTTCCCCACTCCAAAAAATTCGCAACGCTCCGTCTTGGTTTAATTTTTTTCGGAAATGGAATGACATTACTCTCTTCCTCCATGCCATTCGTTTCAAAGTGGTCCAACTGCGCTTCCTTATCCAAATGCTGTTTGACCAGACTGAAGTAGGTGTCCATCTCATTCAGTGATAAAAAAGTAGCCGATAGTTCGCCCAAAATCTCTTTATTGTAACCATCCATCATTAAAAAGGCTTGCCCAATTTCCTTTGCCTCTTCAAAATTCTGTTTCGCATTGGAAAATCTAATTAGCGCGTACACAACCGCCTCATTGCAAGGTTGCTCCACATAGGCTTGCTCTAAAAACTTCTGTACAACGTATTCCTCTTCTTCACCAAGAATCGCGATGCCATCGTTTAAAAAATTCTCTACAATAGTGGGAAAAATTATATCTGATCCTTTCATAACTAAAAAACTCCTCACAGAATAAGTCCATTTTGTATACTCGTCCTCATTTGACTCTATTTTACACGATTTTCCGGCTAGTTGATATTCTTTTTTTGTTTTATTTTATTGACATATAAAAAAACGCGACAAATCGTCACGTTTTGAAGGGATTTTATTTAAAGAAATCTTCTTGCTTGCAACGCAAAATATCTGCTAATACCGCTGCTTTTTCTGCTGTTAGCCGTACCATCCCTTTCTCCAAGTTAGAGTATCCCGAACTATATTTATATCCCATCTTCCTTGAAATAAACGCTTGCGAAATGCCTAGAGATTCTCTTCTCTTTCTCACTTTCGCCCAATTGATTTTCTTGTCTGCAGTTGCTTTCATGTGTATCGCTCCATTCTACTCAATTTGTGTTTATAAAACCATAATATCAACTCTAATAGTTGATGTCAAATCCATAACATTCGTTTCGTGTAATAAAATAGCTGTATTGTGTAAGTTATGATATAATGACTTCTAAAAGGAGTGATTATATGCCCAAATTAAGTCATCGATTAACTATTTTAAGAGAGCAGAAAGGTTGGTCGAAAGCAGAAACAGCAAGACGACTCGACCTTAACGCGACATCTACGTACGGTAACTGGGAGTATGGCATCAGGGAGCCAGATATCGAGATGTTACGTCATATTTCTATGCTATTCGACGTTTCTGTAGATTATCTCGTCGGCCAAAAAAAATGATTCCGACTATAAACCGAGCGAGTAGAAAAAAAATCCAGATATTGCAAAAACATTAGAGCAAATCAGGCAAGATCTCCGTTTTGAAGAAGATATCCAACTCGACAGACAACCTATTCGCCCTGAAGTTGTTAAGTTTATTGACGATACAATTATTTTTCTGTTAAATCAGGCACAAACCCTTAATACTGAACTTCGTAAGGCCAAATAAAATCGTTTTTCTATATATATTAAGTTTCAACCTATTCTTTTTGTGGAAATAGGTAAAGACTTTAAATATAAATAAGGGAGGCGATCCATTTGTCTCATTGGTATTTTCAAAAAAATGACAAGACAATTGGTCCATTAACAGACTACGAACTCAGAACACTATACAAAAGAAAGGAATTAACTGCGGAAACGAGAGTCAAGCAAGAGGAAAGCGGGGAATGGCTCTTTCTAAAGGATAGCCCAATCTTCCACACGATTCATGAATCACACGAGCCTCATGACGCTCCAAAAGGTCCAAAAAAAAGAAACAAACCACCATCCACACGAAAAAAATGGGTCACAGCATTTAGGTCTGGGTGATATTTTTGCGGACGTCTTTAAAAAGCATCCAAAATCAGATAGTGAGAAAGTCTTTATCGCA
Organism: Listeria cornellensis FSL F6-0969; assembly: GCF_000525855.1. Classification (GTDB taxonomy): domain Bacteria; phylum Bacillota; class Bacilli; order Lactobacillales; family Listeriaceae; genus Listeria_A; species Listeria_A cornellensis. Next base: position 50,124 of record NZ_AODE01000005.1, on the reverse strand, counting down.
GGTACCACTTACACAACGCCAAAAGAAGGAGATATTGCATCTTCTTGGACGAGACCGTTCCTTTTCTCTCGTGTATTTTTCGCGCTAGCTATCACATATTTCTTACTGCTTGCTTGTACTTATATTTTTTCTAATTCAAATACGATTCCTGGCTTGATGGTTATCGGATCGTTCACTATGCCATTTTCGGTACTTGTGCTATTTTTCGAAATCAACGCGCCACGGAATATTAGTTTCTTCGATGTTCTAAAAATGTTTTTTATCGGTGGTGTCGCGGCACTTGTTGCCACACTGATTCTATATGATTTAATTCCCGTCGGAAAACTGAATTATTTCAACGCTTTCTTAGTCGGAGTCATTGAAGAAACCGGAAAAATGGTCATCGTCGCCCTCTTCATCGTGGCACTGAAGCCAAAATATATTTTGAACGGTTTACTTATCGGGGCAGCAGTTGGAGCCGGTTTTGCCTCCTTTGAATCTCTGGGCTATGCATTTAATTACAGCCTTGAAGCCGCCGCGGTATTTAAAAACCTCCATTTTGCTGGCGATACTATGTTAAGTATCATTTTCTCTCGTGGTTGGCAATCAATCGGTGGACATGTTGTTTGGGCAGCTATTTCCGGCGCGGCATTAATGATTGCAAAAGGTTCCGATTCGAAGCTCAAAATGCGTCATATCTTCACAGGCAGATTCCTGAGCCTATTCATTATCCCAATCGGTCTTCATTTCCTTTGGGACTGCCCTTGGAATCCACTACCACAAATCGCGTTCAAACAAATTTTACTTATCATTGTTGTTTGGATTGTTATCTTCTCGCTTATCAATAAAGGTTTACGCCAAATCTCAGGTAAAGAGCCTGCGAAAGCGTAAATTCACGACCTGTTCTATCTTTTTTGATAGAATGGGTTTTTTTTGTGCGCCGAAATAGTGTACAATGAATGGAATATAATTTGACTTGAAAAGGAGACTCGTTCTATGCGTACATCTTTAAAGAACTGCAAACGAATTGTCATTAAAGTTGGAACTAGTACGCTCATGTATCCAAATGGCAATATAAATTTACGAACTATTGAAAAATTAGCGATGGTTCTCAGCGACCTTTCTAATGAAGGCAAGGACGTTGTGCTCGTTTCTTCTGGCGCGATCGGCGTTGGTTGTCATAAGCTACAATTAGCCACACGCCCTACTACGATTCCTGAACAGCAAGCGATCGCAGCGGTTGGGCAAAGTGAACTGATGCATATTTATAGTAAGTTTTTCGGTGAATATGGGCATACGGTCGGGCAAGTCCTGCTGACCCGCGACGTCATCGATTACCCTGTCAGTCGCAAAAATGTGATTAATACGTTCAATAAATTGCTCGAAAACGAAATCGTTCCTATCGTCAATGAAAATGATACGGTCGCGATTGAAGAAATTGAGCACCTTACAAAATTCGGTGATAATGATCGTTTGTCTGCTATTGTAGCCGAAGTTATCCAAGCCGATTTGCTGATTATGTTATCGGATATTGACGGTTTTTATGATAGCAATCCGAATGAAAATCCGGATTCTACAATGTTTACCGAGATTAACCAAATCACGCCGGAATTGCAAGCATTAGCTGGCGGAAAAGGCTCTGAATTTGGCACTGGTGGTATGTTGAGCAAACTTGCCGCTGCTGAAATAGTTTTGAAAAATGGTGGGAAAATGGTGCTGACGAACGGCAATAATCCAGGTACTATTTTCGATATTATGAATGGCGATCCAGTGGGAACTTTATTTGCTACGAAGGATCTAGTGAAGGGGGGAAACGAAACGATGACCGAACTCATTCTAAAAGGAAAACAAGCGAAAGCAGCTGCCTTGGTATTAGCACAAGCAAAAACGAAGGCGAAAAATGAGGCGCTACAATCGCTTGCCGTGTCTTTAGTCGCGAATACAATTACTATTTTAGAGGCCAACGAGAAAGATTTAGCCACGGCTTCGGACAATGGCGTTCGGGATGCGATGCTTGATCGGTTGCGCTTAACGCCAGAACGAATTGTGGATATCGCGGAAGGCGTGAAACAAGTAGTTGCTCTCGCGGATCCAATCGGTGAAGTCGTGCATATGTGGAAAAACGAAGCAGAGTTAACGATTGGAAAACAGCGCGTACCACTGGGTGTTATTGGTATTATTTACGAATCACGGCCAAATGTCACGGTAGATGCTGCCGTTCTTTGCTTCAAAACAGGAAATGCGACCATTCTCCGTGGTGGAAGTGAAGCTTTCCATTCCAACCTTGCCCTCGTGCGCGTGATTCGCGATTCGCTAGCTAGCTCTGGATTTCCTGCGGATGCTGTGCAAATTGTGGAAGACACGTCACGAGACACTGCGCAACAGCTAATGAAGCTAAACGCCTATCTTGATGTCTTGATTCCACGCGGTAGTGCTCGTTTAATCCAAGCTGTCCTTGAGAATGCAACGGTCCCGGTTATAGAAACTGGAACTGGCAATTGTCACGTATATATTGATAGTGAGGCACAGCAAGAAATGGCGACGAAAATCATCGTTAACGCCAAAGCTAGTCGTCCATCTGTTTGTAACGCTGCCGAGACGCTCTTGATTCATGAAGCTATTGCCCGTGATTTCCTGCCAACCATCGCTTCCCGACTCCGCGCAGAAAATGTAGAGATTCGCGGTGATGAAGAAGTCGCATCCATCGTTTCTGATGTGATTCCAGCGACCGAGCTCGATTGGGAAACGGAATATGCGGACTATATTTTAGCGATTAAAGTGGTGCCGAATGCAGATGCTGCAATCGCTCATATTAACAAGTATGGAACTAAGCATTCTGAGGCCATCGTCACTGATAACTACTTCACAAGTCAAAAATTCTTACAACAAGTCGACGCTGCAGCAGTTTACGTCAATGCCTCTACTCGATTCACGGACGGATTTGAATTCGGGTTCGGCGCAGAAATCGGTATCAGTACTCAAAAACTACACGCCCGCGGTCCAATGGGCTTAAATGAACTAACATCGACGAAATACATCATTTATGGTGAAGGTCAAATACGCGAATAAAGCAAAAAAAAACAAGCAAATCGTTCACTCCTCACATGAGCTGATTTGCTATTTTACTACTATTTATCAGTCGCTACATACTTTTTATACCAAGAAACGACATCTTCAAAAACCTGCTCTTTATTAATCTCATTTGTTAGTTCATGGCGCGCGTCCTCATATATTTTTAACGTCACATCTTGCACCCCTGCTTTTTCAAATTTAACGGCTAATTTCGGCACATCTTTTCCAAGGTGACCAACTGGATCTTTACTTCCTGAAATAAGCAGTAACGGGAGGCTTTTTGGCGTTTTCAAGATTGTTTCCGGATTTTGTGACTGCTCCACACCTCGAAGCAGGCTATGATAGAAACCTAGAGAGCCAACGACTTGCCCACCAAATGGATCTTCCATGTAATCTTCATGCACCGCCTTATCCCGAGAAAGCCAGCTAAATGGATGCTTTTCTGCAATAAATTCACGATTGAAACCGTAGAATGATAATTTATGCAGAATTTTGCTACGTTTGGTATCATTTTTTCGTGCGCGTAGTTTGGCATAGAACAAGCCTGATTTCAAAAGTGGGTCTGGTTGTAGGCCACTCCCTGCCAAAATCGCTGCGTCTACGCCATACCGTGTAATCAAGACACGCGTGACAAAACTTCCCATACTGTGGCCAAAAAGAAGATGTGGAAGATTCGGGTAACGCGTTTTGATAAAGGCAGCCACTACTTCTTCGTCCGCCACCATCGCCTCAAATCCGTCTGGGAAAGGGAGATGTCCAAGCTCCGCGGAATCCCCCGCACTCTTACCAAATCCGCGATGATCATCGGCAATCACAATAAATCCTTGTGTGTTTAAATATTCGGCAAACTGGCTGTACCTCGCGCCGTGTTCTGCCATACCGTGAATAATTTGAACAATACCGATTGATTCTGAAACTTTCTCCCAAATATGTACGTGTAACGGTATTTGATCATGCGTTTCTACCTTCACTTCTGTATGCATCGTACCCCACCTCTTCTCATATAATTCCATTATACATGAGTCATTCTAGAATTCCCAAAAATGCTACTCGCTGATGTCATTTTTGCGTTATTTAGCACTTTTAACACTTGTTCACCTAATCACAACATGTTAGAATAGAGGCATGAAGGAGATGTTAACATGACAAATGATATCGCGCATTTACAAATGTTTGACTATGTTTTGAAGAAATATGGTAATAAGGAGCTTTTCGCTAACACGCGGATGGTCGTGGAAATAGACGGCAAGCTTTGGACTGGTGATTTCTTGATTTTAGATGATTGTCATATTCTTGAGATTGACTGGGCAGACAACGGCTATACGCAGGTAGAGCTAACTCGTGCATCGATTAATGCTGATTTTGATGCAGCTATTAAAGTTTCGAATGTGAATGTCAGTCAGAATCGCATCGATGCGAAGATTGCCTCGCTGAAACACCCTGAGACGCTGTATCAAGAGATTCATCGCTTTATTGGAACGATTGACAACAAAAAAAACAGCTTTAAAACCAGTTCTATATAATGCTTATTGCTTAGATACACGCGTGAAATTACCATTTTTAGATATCTCGAAAAAAGATATCCTTTTGGTTTCATTAACGGTATAATAGTTGCGAACGGTGGTTTTTACTGCTACCGTTCTTTTTTATGCTAGTATTACAATTTTGTCACGTACATTGAAGTTTTTGGACTGCTTGGATTGGTATGCTATTATAGAGGAGGAATGACTTTGTATGATGAAATGGTGTAGAGCTTTTTTTTGTGATGTATTTATTGTATATTATGTTTATTTTGGACGGGTATTACTTTATGATTCTGAATGTTTCATTGGCTTATATTCCGCTTGAATTAGCAGCCTTTGTTTATGGAAAACAGCGCAAAGCTTATCTATTTTGGCCCATTGCTTTTTTATGGTTACTGTTCTTTCCGAATGCGCCGTATTTGTTGACTGATTTCTTTCATTTGGAGGGTTTGCGGGTGAACGTCGCTGGGACGGGTGTATTCTCGAGTGATCCGTATATTTGGGGACGTTTTACTGCGCTGACCGTGGGTGTTTGTTTTGGACTCTATACTGGGTTTGTTTCGCTCAAATGGATGTTGGATGAGTGGATGATTCGTTGTAAATCGACGCGAGCCCTTGTTTATTGGTCGACATTTGTAGGGATTGCAGCATTGTCTGGATACGCGATTTATTTGGGGCGTTTTGCGAGGTTGCATTCTGTTTACCTATTTACAGAGCCGATTTATTCTATACAGCAGATGATCGATGCGTTTTCGTATGAGATGGGTTACTTTGTTGTTTGTTTTATGGTGATTCAAACGATTGTCTATCTTGTTTTTTTGAAATTTCCTCATAAAAAAGACTAGCGATGGTTGAAATCGCTAGTCTTTTTTATTGATCATCGGGTGTGGATTTGCACCACACAAACTCATATTTAAATCTTAACTTGTTTAAATGTACTTTATTAATGTTGCTTTGCTTCGAAGTTCTTTGCAACTAAATGCGTCTACCTATTCCGCCACCGATAATGTTATTTTAACAACGGTATCTATAATACCATGAATTTGGGAATAATGCAAGTTTTTATTGTATTTCACATCAGAAACTGTCAAAAAATGAGGCGAAGTAGCGCCATTATGACCACGCCTAAAATAACTGTCCATAGTAAACTGCGCGTGATTAGGGAAATAATAAGCGTTGCGATGACGGCCACCAGTTCTAGCCAGTGAACTTGAAATCCCTGTGCCCCGTTTGTCATGAAACTTTCCATGATAAGTGCGCTGAAAATACAGAGCGGGATGTAGCTTAGCCATTTTAGAACGGGCTCGGAAATTTGCATGTTACGCATAACTAGAAACGGTAGCATTCGCGGGATGGCGGTTACGAGAGAACAACCTAGCAGCATGAGAATAAATCCGTAGCTGATGCTCATCGATCGGTCACCACCCCAATGGTTGCAACAATGAGCGTGGATAGCACGACGGCAACGTTTGTTGAGACGATAAAGGACAGGCCTATCATGAAAATAAGCATGTATAGGATTAGAAATGCGATGTGGCGCAATTTTGATTTTGGTACGCTTTGTAGTTGGAATACGAATAGTGCAACAAACATGGCTGTGAGCGCAAAATCAAGACCGAATACCGCTGGGTTAGGGATTAATTTCCCGACGAGAGCCCCGAGTGCGCAGGAGGCAATCCAGACGAGATACGCGGTTATGTTTAATCCATTCATCCACGACGCGTAAATAGGCTCTTTTTTCGCCAGTTTCATCGCTGCCACGCCAAAGGATTCATCTGTGACAAGGAGGCTGATTCCGATATTTTTGAGCATTGAGTCTTTCTGGAAGTGCGGTGCTAGTGTTGCGCCTAACAGAAAATGTCTAAAGTTGACGATAAATGTCGTGATAATGATGGCTAATGTGGTGCTGTTCGTTAATAACATGGCGCAAATAATGAATTGTGCGGCGCCTGCATAGACAAAAATCGCCAATAAGGTAACTTCTAAAATGCTCAAATTCGCCGCAATGCCAGCAACACCTGCCGCTATACCAATACTTATGTAGCCTAATAATGTTGGAATGCAATCCTTCACGCCTTGCTGGAAGGTGAGATTCCCCGTTTGATTTGACATTTGTCACGCCCCCTTTTTCTTTTTCTACTATCCTATCAAATTTTGGCGCTTGTGACTAGAGCTTCTTGACATTTCTCCGATTTGGTTCTATACTGTATTAAAAAATGACTCCGAAGTCAAAATATGACTCGATGTATGAAGGTGGCCTCTAAATGAATTGGAAGGAACAGCAAAAGTACGACCGAGAACAACTTATACTAGCGCAGGCGGAAAATATGTTATTTCAAACGGCGGACAGCCAACTGAATATGGATGAACTCGCACTTGCTGTTGGAATTTCAAAAGGAACGCTGTACAATCATTTTTCAAATAAAGATGCGATTATCGCGCGTATCATGGAACGCAATGCGCAGAATTTTTTGCAGATGATGCGGGAAACGATGATTAACGTGGATGATAGTTTGATGAAATTGAAAACATTAATTCGGATGATTATCCGAAATCCTTATTTTATTTTTGTGCTGCGGAATAAGCCTGATATGACGGGAACGACGGAACTTGTGCGTATTTTCGAGCATATATTAGGAGAGCTTGGCGTTTTGTTTAAACATCTGCAGACACAGCGCTTGATGGATCCTGTTTATCCTACCCCCTTTTTGATTTCGTATTTTATCCATTTATTCGATCCGGCTATTTTTGACTATTTATTAAAAGAAGGTATCCTGGAAGATCAAATTGTCGCTTTGACGGAGCGATTTTTCTTCCACGGGACACAGAAGGAGATGTAAAAAATGCAAGCTTTTATGACGAATGCTAATTATCATTTTATTTTAAAGCAAGCGATGAATGCTTTTTATGGCGCGCAAAATACGAACGATGAAGGGGTTAAAAATGCGTTGCGGTTCTCATGTATCGACAAGGCTCAAGCAGTTTTTGAATCGTTGGAACCTGAGCAAGAACAGTTGATTGGGGAGATTTTTCATATTCATTCGGAGGAGGAGCTTGGTCATTTTGACGAGCGGTTGCAGGAGTTTCTGTTGCCCTTCCCTGTTGTGACGGATACGACGGTGAAAAAATTGTTCCCGAAAGCAAAAAAAATTGAAGGCCCCTACCCTGCCTGATACGAAAATGGAACGACTTGTATTTCTAGGGTGGAACGATACCGGCGCTCAGAAGAAGTTCATTATTGCCAAGCATGATGGGCAATTAACTGGTGTCCAAGGTAGCTTTACCCCTGTCTCAAAGAAAGGCATCTGCGCTTTTTGTCATCAGAATGAGCGTGTCGGTTTGTTTAAAGCGGATATTAAAGCAAAAGGAAATACAGATAATTTCCGCGCCATCGGACAGTATATCTGCGCTGATAGCCTCGCTTGTAGTGCGCATGTGCAAAGTACGGACCGACTGGATGCTTTTATTCGTGAGTTGAAATCCTGAATCGGGGTATACTAATAAAGATAAATTAAAGGAGGGTATAAAGATGGCTGAACAACCAAATTTGCTTTTTGTTAATTTAGCAGTATCGGATTTAGATAAGTCGATTGCGTTCTATACGGCGCTTGACTTTGAGTTTAATCCGCAATTCACAGACGAAAACGCAACCTGTATGATTATAAATGAGGGCGCGTTCGTGATGCTGCTCGTGGAGAAATTTTTCCAAAACTTTACGAAGAAATCTATCGCTGACTCGAAAATGATTACGGAGGCAATTATGTCGATTTCGGTAAGTAGTCGCGCAGAAGTTGACCAATTTGTTGAAAAAGCCCTTGCAGCAGGCGGAACAACGTCGAATGAGAAGATGGATGAAGGTTTTATGTATAGTTGGAGTTTTCAAGATATTGATGGGCATTTGTGGGAAGTGCTTTATATGGATCCTAGTGCGGTTAATGCATAACAATATGACTGGTGAGGTTTTCTCCTTGCTAGTTTTATTTTGTTTATATTTCCTTATTTCAGTGGTATCATGAGATTAGTTCTTTGAATAAGAATTAAAAACAGGAGGTAACTATGTATTTTAAGTATTTTTACACTAGTGGTATTATAGGCTTCATTTTGCTATTTTTTGTACAGGCTATTAATTTCGTGAAGAAAATAGCGATTGAGGGTGGAATTATTGACGGCGATCCATATCCGAATTTACTGGGTACTGGTCTAATGCCTATTCCCATTATCTTTTTTTGTATTAGTTTTGTCTTTTTGATGCTGTACATATATAAAGACCTGAAAATAAAGTAAGTTCATTAACAAAAGCTAGCTCCCTGATTATGTGGGAACTAGCTTTTAATCGTTCTATTTCTTCGCATAATCACTATACCCTTGCAAAATAACCGGCATAATAATATCGTGGAATGCGGTTAATTCATCCAAATAATAATTTATTTCTTGCTCCGTAACGTCCATTGCGCTTTCTTTCTTACGCTTCCATAAAAAGGCTTCCATTGCAGCTTCAAAGGAACCGCGATTTCGTAGTGCATCTTCTGCTGTAAGTCCGTTTTGCGCTTCCGTTTTTCCAAGGTTGTAGTAATCCAATTGGGAATATCCGCCGCCACTAATGCCCCGCAAACCGCTTGATACGGTTTTGACAATCGTCGTTCGGTATAGTTGCACGAATTCAGGGTGTTCTTCTAAAACGAGGTCGTCAATGTCTGTTGCGTAGTAATTATCAAACCAGAACTCAGCAAAACGGAAAATTTCCTTTGAAAAAAGTTTCGTAATCTCATTAGATATCAGCTTTTCATGCATTTACGCTCCACCTTTTGGTTATAAGACATATCTTCATTGTACTTTTATTTGTAGTAAGATGCAACATTTTTTTTGTCATGTATATTATCATTGATGTCTCGACTATCATACAAAAATGAACATATCTCCTCGCGATTACTATTCATACAAATTTTTTTCATTTAGGTATTGGCAAACGAAAGAAATCGTGATACAATAGTTCTTGTGCTTATGGAGGAATACCCAAGTTTGGCTGAAGGGATCGGTCTTGAAAACCGACAGGCGGGTAAGACCGCGCGGGGGTTCGAATCCCTCTTCCTCCTTCATTAATACGAAAAGATCTGAGTCTACTTGATTCGGATCTTTTTTTGTCTACCTATCTCGACTAATCGCTACAAACTGTGCCGGCACTACTTCCGCCAAGGCTTGCGGATTCACGCCTACTTGAAATCCGCGCTTGCCAGCTGATATCAGGATGCTTTCTTGTGATTCAGCAGCATCCGCGATAAAAGTTGGAAACAGTTTCTTCATACCAATCGGTGAACAACCGCCACGTATGTATCCTGTGACACTTTCTAAATCCTTCATTGGTAGCATCTCCATTTTTTTTATTTTCACTTGCCTTGGCTAGTAGTTTTAAATCTAGTTCTTGATTTCCTGGAATGCATGCAACCACAACACCTGTTTTATCGCCTTTTGTCACGAGTGTTTTGTAGATTTTATCTGGCGGTAAATCGAGATCCAGCGCGACGGTTACCGCGTCCACATGCTTATCTTGAAACGGGATTTGATAGAGTTCGTATGGTATTTTCCGTTGATCCAAAATTCTGCCGACATTCGTTTTCGGTATTTTCATCAGCCACGCCTCCATAAAAACAGGTACTCTATATGAAATCAGAATACCTGTCGTCGTATTAACTTACAATTTCGTCGTCTGAAACGCTCTCTTTGCGGTCCCATTTCACGATGATTTTCACGGTTTTCTTGCGTTTGTCTACTTCTTCATAGCTTTCTGAATACAATTTCTTCTGGTGCTGTATTTGTTCTGCAATAAAGCCGGCTTCTAGCTTGAACGTTGCGTTGCTGTCATTCGTCAAGCGGAGCGCAATCATTTCGCCACGCAATAAAATATGCATTTCATCTTTTTTCTCGCTGCTCACTTCTAAGTCGCCAAACGATGCTTTTTGGAAAAAGTCAGCAAGTTCCTCTAGCGTTTCCAGTGGATATTTGCGTGCAAGTTCTTTTCCTGCCCAATATAGGATGTGTGGCGTTTCTTCACCTAGCACATTCGGCAATAGCGTGTCACGAATTAATTCGTATCCAAAAACCGGTATCATTTTTTCATTTACAACTTCATTATTTTCTGTCATTCACAGTACCCCGCTTTCTTCTCCACTTATTATACCCAGAAAATCACCAAAATAGAAACATCAACCTACAAAATTCGTAAAAAAAACTATAAAATCGGCAAAAAAACTTGCGAAAACGGTGAAAAAATAAGAAAATGGAGAGTATAATCCAAAACTGTAGTATACTTATAGGAAGATGAAAATATAGAAATTGAGGCGAGACGTGTGAAAAGAGCAATTGGTTTTATTGATTCGGGCGTTGGTGGACTGACGGTTGTCAAAGAGGTCCTGAAACAGCTGCCCCACGAACAAATATATTATCTAGGTGACACCGCACGTTGCCCGTATGGACCGCGTGACAGTCAAGAAGTGAATCAGTTTACGTGGGAGATGACGAATTTCCTCGTAGATCGCAATATAAAAATGCTCGTTATCGCATGTAATACAGCGACAGCGGCAGCTTTGACAGATATTCGGGCACAACTAGACATTCCAGTTATTGGTGTTATTCAACCGGGTTCCCGTGCGGCTTTGAAAGCAACGCAAAACAACCGAATTGGCGTCCTCGGTACAATTGGAACGGTGCAAAGTATGGCGTATCCCAAAGCTTTGAAAGGTCTAAATCGCCGTGTCGAAGTGGATTCGCTTGCGTGCCCGAAGTTTGTATCGGTCGTTGAAAGTCGCGAGTATAAAAGCGCGATTGCTAAAAAAATCGTTGCGGAATCCCTACTCCCACTGAAAAGTACAAAAATAGACACGATTATTCTAGGCTGCACACATTATCCGCTACTCAAAACATTGATTGAGAATTTTATGGGCTCAGATGTGGCGGTTATTAATTCTGGTGAGGAAACGGCAAGTGAGGTCAGCGCTTTACTTGATTATCATGATTTGCTGGACCATGACGAAATTGGCGCGAATCATCGGTTTTTCACGACTGGTTCTGTCTCCATTTTTCAAGATATTGCGCAAGATTGGCTCGATGTTCCGGATATACAAGTGGAACATATTAAATTAGGGGGTGCGTCGTGATGAGATTCGACGGTAGAGAAAAAGATGAGCTACGTCAAATAGAGATGGTTCCTGGGTACATAAAGCATCCGGAAGGCTCGATTTTAATTACGGTTGGTGATACGAAAGTGATTTGTTCTGCTTCTGTGGAAGATCGTGTGCCACCTTTCATGCGCGGGGAAGGCCGTGGCTGGGTTTCAGCAGAGTACGCGATGTTGCCTCGTGCGACGGAACGCCGAAATATTCGCGAGTCTTCGAAGGGAAAAGTGACTGGTCGGACGATGGAGATTCAACGCTTGATTGGTCGTTCTTTGCGCGCCGTAGTTGATTTGGACGCTTTGGGCGAACGGACGATTTGGTTGGATTGTGACGTGATTCAGGCGGATGGCGGCACGCGTACAGCCTCGATTACTGGCGCATTTGTGGCGATGGTGATTGCGATTGGTAAGTTACATGAAGCTATCCCTTTTGCGAAATTTCCAGTCAAGGATTTTCTGGCTGCGACGAGTGTTGGCTTGCTTGAAAATGGCGATACCGCGCTTGATTTGAATTATGTGGAAGATAGTGCGGCAGCGGTGGATATGAATCTCGTGATGACTGGTGCTGGGCGCTTTGTGGAGTTGCAAGGAACCGGCGAGGAAGCTACTTTTTCAGAGGAAGAACTGAGCGAACTTTTGGCGCTTGGTAAAAAAGGAATTCAGGAATTAGTCGCTTTGCAAAAGGATATTCTGGGCGCGACGGCTGGCTTGATTGGAGGCGCTGCGGAATGAAGAAGCTTGTGATTGCAACGAACAACGTCGGCAAAGCTCGGGAATTCGAGAAACTTTTCGGCGCGCACGGCATTGAAATTTTGACATTGGCGGATTTTCCAGAAATCGGTGATATTGAGGAGACTGGTACGACGTTTGCTGAGAATGCAGCGTTGAAAGCAGAAACCGTGGCGGAACGAATCGGGCAAGTCGTGATTGGTGATGATTCTGGTCTGATTGTCGATGCGTTAGATGGCGCGCCAGGCGTGTACTCTGCGCGTTATGCCGGGAATCAGCATAATGATGCCGACAATAACGAAAAACTGTTGAGAGAGCTCACAGGCGTGCCAAACGATGCGCGCCAAGCCAAGTTTCATTGTACGCTTGCTATTGCTTTTCCTGGCGAGGCGACGGAATTCTTCACTGGCGAATGTGCTGGACAAATATTAACCGCCGCGCAAGGAGAAAATGGTTTCGGCTATGATCCCCTCTTCTACTTGCCAGAGTTTGATAAATCCATGGCTGAAATTAGCCCCGAACAGAAAAACAAAATGAGCCATCGCGCAAAAGCTTTAGAAAAAGTTGCGAAAAATATAGACCAATTGCTAGAAAAGATTGTATAATAAGAAAGTGTAAGAAGATGGGGGAGAATAATTTGAAATTACTAGTAGTCAGTGACAGTCATCATGAACGCGACTGTCTCATCCATTTGAAGGAAAAATATGAAGGAAATGTTGATGCGATGATTCATTGTGGCGATTCTGAGCTTGAAAAAGACGATCCCGCGATGCAAGGATTCCATACAGTTCGGGGGAAACTGTGACTTCGGCTCGGATTATCCGAATGATTGGGTTGGTGTCGTTGATGGTTATCGTATTTTCACGACACATGGTCATTTGTATAATATCAAGATGACATTGATGAACCTGCGTTATCGCGCGCGTGAATTGAACGCTGATTTTGTTTTCTTTGGTCATTCGCATGAATTAGGCGTTGATATGCTGGATAACACGATTATTTTGAATCCTGGAAGCATTTCTCTTCCAAGAGGACGCGTTCAAGATAAGACGTATGCATTGATTGACGCAACAGATAAAGGCGTGACGATTCGTTTTATGACGATTGATGATGTCGAATTAACCGAACTAACGCAAACATTCCCGCTTGTGAAGAACAACTAGTTTTTCAAGCGGGCAAGACAATTGGGGCGCTAAAAATGGATAAACTTGCAGTAATATGAATATTTTTTAGAAAGTTTGCCTAAAAGCATTGACAAATCGCCGAAAAAATCATAGAATGATACTTGGCTGTGAAAATTGTATAGCGCGTCCTGATAGCTCAGCTGGATAGAGCAACGGCCTTCTAAGCCGTCGGTCGCAGGTTCGAATCCTGCTCAGGACATAATCAAAAACGTCAAACACATTGCGGTGTAAGCATTTCTTTACGATAGGTGAAAGAACGGTATTCGAACCTTTATGTTTGCCGCACATTCAACACAAAAGCCCCTCGTTGATCCAATTGGACTAGGAGGGGCTTTATTATTTACTCAAGTCAAGGAACATTGGTTGTAATTCATTAGGCGCGTTAAATACTTCTCCGAACTTCACGAATCCAACTAATTCATATTTTTTAATTACTTTAGTCACGTTGATACTATCTAAAACAACAATTTTACCGCCAACCAAGGCACGAGCGTTATCAATTTCCTGTAATGCATGCGTTAAAATATCGTTAGCACAGAATCCTTTTAACGCGCAAATATCATTCTTGGCGACTTGCGCCAGCAAATAAGCGGGCATCTCATTCATGTTATCAGGACTCTTGCTACTAGCGATGAGTTTTTTCTTTACTAATTTTTCTAGTTTACTAATATCCAAAATTTTTATTGAAATAGTAGAAAAGCCAAGCCACTCTTCTTTATATGTGTAGAGATACGTCCTAGTCATGTGATGCAATTCGTTGTCAAAGGCTTTGTTTCGCAAGAATGTCACAACATCAGCATTTCTGGCACACATAAAAGAAGAATCTACTCTAGCAACAAAGCGACGTTTAGCTTCTTTTTTGACATTTTTATCGCTTAATTCTGGTGATTCCTCTTTTATTACATATATTAGGTTTGTGATTATACCGCCCAGAGACTCCGTTTTATATTGTTTGCTTATGCCTTTCTCATCCAACTCGCAACAACTCTTTCTGTAACTTTTGTTTTCGCCATCGCTGCCTTGCTCTCTGCACTTAATGCCTGCTTTAATTTCTCCGTAGGGACCGCTTTATCTAGTTTCTCTACATCATCAGCAGTCAAGGTGATTTGTCTATCAATACTAACTGTTGCCATATCAGTCGCTCCTCTCTATATCAATTACATTATATCATAGCTACTACATTCGGAACAAGAAGAGTTTAGATTGGCACAAATCAAAAAACATGCCACAAGCCTCATTTGAGCATACAGTAAGTAAGGAAACATTAAATAGCACGAAACTCACAATCATAACTCAGTGTGGGCTTCGTGCTATTTTAATGATCTCATTGGCGACAATCTTTACCGAATGAGCATAATAATTGCACCAAAATCAATCCTCCAACTCAAACCGATCATGCAACACCTGCGCGGCTTTGATCATCTTCTTCTCATCCACCACAGTCGAAACCTTGATTTCCGATGTACTGATCATTTTAATCGCGACATCATTATCCGTCAACGCCTCAAACATATGGGCTGCGACTCCTGGGTTAGAGACCATCCCAGATCCAACAATCGATACTTTTGCTAAGTGCTGCTCGGATTCTAATTTTGCGTACTGTAACGTCTCCTGATGCTCTTCTAGCACGGCTAATGTTTCGAGTAATGCTTTTGTTTTAATCGTGAAGGAAAGGTTGCCGTGGCCAAGTCCAGTGATGCCTTGGATGATAATGTCCACATCAATATTATGATCGGCAAGCGTTGTAAAAACCTTCGATACGCGCATGTTTTCTTTCTTATCCCAGTGAATCGTCACGCGGGTTATTTTATCTTCAAATGCGATTCCTCGCACGACTTTCGTATTTTCCACGGTCATTTCCTCCTCAATCATCGTTCCTGCTTCGGTTTCGTGGCTAGCACGGACTTCAAGCGGGATACGGTAATTTTTCGCGTACTCCACTGCTCTTGGGTGCAGAACGCCTGCTCCGAGGTTCGCCAGTTCCAGCATTTCATCATAGGTTACTCGACTCAACTTGCGTGCCTTCTTGATGTAACGCGGGTCTGTTGTGAAAACGCCAACGACATCTGTGCAAATACTGCATTTATCGGCTTCTAGGGCAGCGGCAAGCGCGACGGCTGTTGTATCTGATCCGCCTCTTCCTAATGTCGTAATTTCGCCGTCTCCACTGACACCTTGAAACCCTGCAACAATCACGATTTGGCCTTTTTCTAGTGCATCTTGAACCGTTTCGGTGTCAATGTCTAGAATTCTGGCATTGCTCGCGATTGGTTCGGTCGTGATACCTGCTTGCCAACCTGTGTACGATACCGCTTCATAGTTTTTCTCGTGAAGGGCCATTGATAGTAAGGAAATCGTGATTTGTTCGCCGGTCGAAAGCAACATGTCCATTTCGCGCTTGCTTGGGTGCTCGCTGATTTCTAGCGCCATGTCGACAAGTCTGTCTGTGGATTTTCCCATTGCGGAAACGACTACGATGACTTGATTCCCTTTTTCAAATTCGCGGATTGCTTGATCTGCGGTTTTTTTTGATTTTTTCGATGGTGCCTACTGAGGTTCCGCCGAATTTTAAAACTACTCTTCCCAAAAATACCCCTCCTATTTCGGTTTTTCTTCGTTCATTTTTGCAAATTTTGCGTGGACTGCTTCGGCAACGGCTACCGGTACGCCTGCTTCTTGAATTTCAGCAACGGATGCGGCTTTTAGTTTTTTCATGGAGCCGAAATGTTTGAGAATCGCTTTTTTGCGGCCTGGGCCAACGCCTGGAATGCCATCAAGTAAGGATTGAAATCCGGTTTTGCTTCGTAGTTGGCGGTGGAATGTGATGGCGAACCGATGGACTTCATCCTGAATGCGTTGTAGTAGGTAGAATTCTTGGCTGTTGCGATGTAGTTGCACGACCGCCAGTGGATCACCGAACAGCAGTTGGCTCGTTTTGTGCTTGCTATCTTTGGCAAGCCCTGCGACCGGAATATCCAGCCCAAGTTCATTGACTAGCACATCTTTCGCACTATCAATCTGACCTTTCCCACCATCAATCAAAATGAGATCTGGGAGTGGCAAACCTTCTTTGAGCACGCGCCAATACCGACGACGCACCACTTCGCGCATCGTTGCGTAATCATCAGGTCCCACAACGGTTTTGATTTTATATTTGCGGTAATCATTCTTGCTTGGGCGCCCATCGAGGAACGTAATCATCGCGGAAACTGGGTCTGTCCCGTAAATATTCGAGTTATCAAAAGCCTCAATGCGGTTTGGCGTCGGAATCCCCATCGCTTCTCCGAGTTTTTCCGTAGCTCCAACCGTCCGTTCTTCATTGCGTTCGAGTAGCAGAAACTTCTCATTTAGCGCTATTTCAGCATTTTTGTACGCTAGTTTCACAAGGTCTTTCTTATTTCCGCGCTTGGGAACGAGGATTTTCGTATCCGGCAATAACGCCTGAATCGCCTCTTCGTCCACATCATCCGGAAGAAAAATTTCCTGTGGCGGAATATGGTTCGCCTTCTGATAAAATTGCCCAATAAACGTTAAGAAATCCTCATCTGCATCGCTATAAAATGGGAATTGTGACACATCGCGTTCAATCAGTTTACCTTGGCGAATGAAGAACACTTGCACGCACATCCAGCCTTTATCAATCGCGTAACCGAACACATCGCGGTCCACGAAATCATTCATTGTCATTTTCTGTTTTTCCATCGTCGTTTCAATCGCTGTGATTTGATCGCGGTACTCCGCCGCCTTTTCGAATTCCATCGATTCAGCCGCGCTTTGCATTCTTCCCGTCAAATCCTGCTTCACTTCTTTATATCCGCCATTTAAAAATTGAACAATCTCATCCGTCATCGTTTTATACGTATCGGCTTCCACTTTGAAAACACATGGCGCGAGACACTGCCCCAAATGATAGTACAGACACACCTTGCTCGGCATCGTCGTACATTTGCGCAACGGATACAACCGATCCAATATTTTCTTCGTCTCATTCGCCGCATACACATTCGGATATGGACCAAAATATTTCCCCTTATCACGCTTCACTTTGCGCGTAATAATCAATCTCGGATGCCGCTCGTTCGTAATTTTGATGAACGGGTAGGTTTTGTCATCTTTTAGCATAATGTTGTAGCGCGGATCATGCTTTTTAATCAAATTTATTTCGAGCAACAGCGCCTCGACGTTCGAGGATGTCACGATATATTCAAAATCGCGAATTTCTTGGACTAAACGTTGTGTTTTCCCATCATGTGAACCAGTAAAATAGGAGCGCACACGATTCTTCAAAATCTTTGCCTTACCGACATAAATAATCGTGCCCTGCTGGTCTTTCATCAAATAACAACCAGGCTGATCAGGCAAAAAGGCAAGCTTATTTCGGATATGTTCTGTCGTCATTGTCATCACTCCATAGTCTTGCTTTACTTCTTCTTTAGTGTAGCATAAATCGGCTTTGTTGCAACAAAAAAAGCTAGGAAAACGAGGGGAAAACGTGAACTAAATCGCGCTTCCTCTCATTTTTAACCAGCTCTTCGAAAATTTTATAGATATTTCGCTAAAACTTCATCTAATTCTTCTTTTGGACGATAGCCGATAATTGTATCCACCACTTCGCCGTCCTTCTTGATAAGCAATGTCGGGATACTCATTACACCAAATTTTCCTGGTGTTTCTTGATTCGCATCCACGTCCATTTTAACGATTTTTAATTTGTCGCCTTGTTCTGCGTCAATTTCTTCTAGAACTGGCGCAACCATACGGCAAGGACCACACCAAGTTGCCCAGAAATCAGTAAGCACTAAACCTTCGCTCGTTTCTTTTTCGAAATCCGCGTCTGTAATTTCTTGAATAGCCATTTCTCTACCTCCTTACACATATTGTATCGTTAGTATAGCACTGCGTCTCTATATGGAGCCAATAATCTGCTCAAAATCTTACTTCAGCTCGGCGATGGTTACCCCGTTCCCGCCTTCTGCCGCGGCTCCGAATCGAATCGACTTCACCATCCGGTGGTGTTTCAGAAATTCGGTAACCCCTTGTCGTAGCGCACCCGTTCCTTTACCGTGAATGATGCTGACTTGGTGGTAACCTGCGAGCAAGGCCGCATCGATATATTTATCCACCTGTTGTAGCGCATCTTCATACCGAACGCCACGCAAATCAAGCTCGGTTTTTGTCACAGAATTATCACTTCTCACCGTTGTCACATGGCGCAATTTCTTCGGTTGCTCTGGTTTCATATACTCAAGATCCGCTTCCTTCACTTTCGTTTTAATGATCCCGATTTGAACGTTCCATTCTTTACTATTCACACGATTTAGAAGCACCCCCTTTTTTGCCCTAATGACAAAATTCGTACTTGGTCTCCTTGTGCAAACTTATGCGCCACTTTTGGCACATCATGGACGACTTTTTTCCTGAATCGTTTTTGGCTTCACTTGATTGAGACGGCTTCTCATCTCGATCAGTTCATGTTCTTTGAGCCCTGCCGCACCTTGAAGTTGCATTTGGCGCAACTCTTGAATAATCGCTTCGGCCTCGACTTCCGCTTTTTCAATAACACCTGCTGCTTTTTCGTTTGCCTTTTCAAGCAATTTATCCTTTTTATCATGATATGCAATAATCTCTTTTTGAAGGTCTTTTTGCAGTTTTTCAGCATCGCGGCTCATTTGATACGCTTCTTCGTACTCCAATTCCGCAGCCTTACGCTTCTCTTCCAAACTCGAAATCATATCGTTCAAATCAGCGCTTTCCGTGTCTACGAGACTTCTAGCATCTTCAATAACCGCTTCACTAAGACCAAGACGACGCGAAATCGCAAAAGCGTTACTTCGCCCAGGTACGCCAATCAATAAGCGGTAAGTCGGGCTCAATGTCTCAACATCAAACTCCACCGATGCATTCGTCGCAAATTCGCGATTATAACCGTACGCTTTTAGCTCAGGATAATGTGTCGTCGCAACAACACTCGCTTGTTTGGCTGCCACCGCATCAAGAATTGCAATCGCAAGCGCGGCCCCTTCTTGCGGATCCGTTCCCGCCCCAAGCTCATCAAATAGAATCAGGGAATCGGCATCCATTTTGTCAAGGATCGATACAATGTTCGTCATATGCGAGGAGAACGTACTCAAACTCTGCTCAATTGACTGTTCATCCCCAATATCCGCAAAAACTTGTGAGAAAACAGCAATTTCCGATTCTTCCTCTGCAGGAACTTGCAATCCAGCTTGTGCCATCAAAGTAAGCAAACCTAGCGTTTTCAGTGTAATCGTTTTCCCACCAGTATTTGGCCCCGTAATCAGCATCGCACGATAATCCCCACCAAGCAGGATATCATTGCTAACAACCGCTTCAGGGTCGAGTAGCGGATGGCGGGCATTCAGAAGTTTCACAATACCATCTTGATTAATCCGTGGCGTAATCCCTTTCATCGACTTACCAAACCGTGCCTTCGCAAAAATAAAATCGAATCGCGCTAAGACGTAGGTATTTTGCCGAATTTCGGTGATGAATTCTGCTAACACCGCAGAAACCTCCGCTAAAATACGTTCAATTTCCTGCTTCTCTTTTGCCTGTAAAGTACGGCGTTCATTGTTCATATCCACCACGCTTTGCGGCTCGATAAATAGCGTTTGGCCCGATGCCGATTGATCATGCACAATTCCGCCATAATGCCCCTTATATTCATGTTTTACTGGTAAAACATAGCGATCGTTTCGAATCGTAATAACTGTATCACTCAACATTTTCGACGCATTTTTATCGCGTAAATATTGCTCTAAGCGTTCACGAACACGACCTTCCGTACGACGCAATGTTTGCCGAATATTACGTAAAGCCTCACTTGCCGTATCCAAAATTTCACCAGCTTCATCCACTGTCAGCGCAATCGTATCTTCCGTATCGCGCATTGGCACAAGTTTCCCCGCAAGTTCATCCAACAACTCGATTTCAACACCTTGTTCTACGAGACCATCAACAAATTGCTTCATTAAACGACTGACACGAAGATTACTTCCGGTTTGATAAAGTTCCAAACCACTTAAATCCCCACCTATTTCAAGACGTTTCATATGTCCAGCTACATCATAAACCCCAGATATCGGTGCAGCTCCGCGTAAACGAATGACTTTTGCACCTTCTTCGGTTTCACGTTGCGCTAATTTCACTTTATCTATATCCGACGTTGGTTCTAGCGCTCGAATGGCCTCTTCACCTAGCGCAGAAGAAGCAAATTCGAGGAGTTGCTGCTTTATTTTATCGAATTCTAAAATCGTTTCTACTTTTTTACTCATATTATTTTAACTCCAGTTAGCGTCCTTCCATTACGGACGATTATTTTTAATAAACGCGAGAAAATCCTCTTTTCCCATCGTATTTAATACATTTTCTTTACGTAGCCACCCCTTGGTCGCTGCTCGAACACCAATCTCCATGAAATCAAGATGTTTTGTATCATGTGCATCTGTATTAATCGCAATTGGCACGTGATGCTCTGCCGCAAGCTCTAAATACTTCGCCGTCAAATCTAGTCGTTGTGGGTTCGCGTTGAGTTCAAGAGCTGTTCCAGTTTTCGCAGCCAATGCAATCAATTCCTCCACGTTCACACGATACCCATCACGACGACCAATAACTCGCCCTGTCGGATGCGCAATCAAGTGGACGTAAGGATTTTCACAAGCCACTCGCAGACGATTCATGATCTCTTCCTCTGATTGTGAAAAACTAGAATGAATCGAAGCAATCACAAAATCCAAATCTTTCAGCAAATCATCGTCAAAATCGAGCGTTCCATCCGGCAAAATATCCATTTCGATTCCCGATAAAATCTCAATTTCTGAATACTGCTCATTGTATGTCCTAATCTCCGCTTGCTGCTTCCGAATCCGTTCCTCGGTCAAACCATTCGCCACTTTCAAAAACTGCCCATGATCCGTTATCACCATGTATTCGTAACCCTTCGCGATACACGCTTCAATCATTTCAGAGAGCGAATACGCACCATCGGACCACGTCGTATGCATATGCAAATCACCTTTTATATCCGCAAGTTGCACGAACGCAGTATCCGCTTTGATTCGATCAATCTCCGTACCATCACGTCTTATCTCAGGCGGTAAAAATGGTATATCAAAATGCGCAAAAAACGCTTCCTCCGTCTCAAACTGCTTCACGTTTCCAACCTCGTCTTCCACGCCATACTCATTGATTTTCTCGTCTCGTTGCTTGGCGATTTGACGCATCCGGATATTATGATTTTTTTGAGCCCGTAAAATGATGTAGCGTACTGACAAATTCAGCCGGCGCGACCATTCGGAAATCCACAGAAATTTTGATAACATCATTCAATTCCACCGAAACCTTCGTATCCCCAGCCGCAATCACTTGATCAATCGTTTCAATCGCTAAAAGTTGCTTGGCTACAGCATCCGGTTGATCCGTTGCAATCACAAAATCCAAATCCTTCACCGTTTCCCGCAACCTTCTGAAACTTCCCGCATGCGAAAACCTTATAATTTCGGGAATTCCAGCTAAATAAGCTTCCAGACTTTTTGCAATTGGCAACACATCATTCAGTGGATATCGGTCCGGACGTTCGCCCATTTCTTGAACAGCCTCCACCATTTTATCAACAGACTTCTGTCCAAATCCCTTCAACGCAGAAATGCTACCATCCTCCGCTTTGGCAAGAAGCGAGTCACGATCAACAACACCAAGCTCCTGATACAAACGAGATAACTTTTTCCCACCAAGTCCAGGCACTTTCAAAAGTGGCACCAACCCTTCTGGAACCTCTTTCATCAGCGACTCTAACTCCTCTGACTCGCCAGTTTCTAGATAATTTTGAATAATAACAGCTGTTGATTTACCAATTCCCGCAATCTTTGTAAAGTCCTCGATTTCTGAAAGACTGCGTTCATCTTGTTCCAATGCGAGTGCTGCCTTACGAAATGCTGATATTTTGAAAGAGTTTTCACCTTTTAACTCCATATATAACGCGATTGTCTCTAATAAATTAATAATTTTCTTTTTATTCATTTCCCATCTCTCCCTTTAAAAAAAGCAGAAAAGCTGGAACTGAGTAGCCCCAGCTTTTCGCTGACATCCATAAAAACTATTTAGGTAATATCCCCGTCATCCACTTGTAAAAAGAATCAGATAACAACGGTGTATTTTCTAGGATCCATGTAGCAACTGACGAGCCAGTAATCGCATTTTGCGCCCACTCTGCTGGAAAAATCGCACCAACATATAAAATCAAGAAAATGACCAAGTACGTTTGTAAAACACCTAATACAGCACCAATCAAGCCATTCACCTGACGTAAAACCGGTACTTTTGTAACGCCTTTAAACAAAGAAGCAATCATGTGTACAACGATAATCGCAACTAGGAAAATCATCAGAAAAGCAATACTATTATAATACGCGTTCTCTGTATGAAGCGCATCGAGTAACGCATATAAATCACTCGACTTGTCCAATTTTGGATATGGAATGAACGTAATATGCGGTGCTAACTCTTCATAATATTTGTACGCTACAAAAAAACTTAATAGATAACCAATCGTAATAATTAACTGGCGTAAAACACCGTTCCGATAGCCATTGACGAATCCGCCAATCAACAAAATGAGTATAATAGCATTTAAAATCAATTTATTCGCGTCCTTTAATCCGAGCCAGTTCTTTCTCTAGCTCTTGATATTTTTCCTCTAATTTCAGATAATCATGAGTGGCATTAACGGCAGTCAACACAGCAAGTCTACCACTATCTAAAGACCGATTCTGCGCACCAATCTCATGCATTTTTTCATCGACAAGACGCGCAACCAGACGAAGATGTTCGGTAGATTCTACACCAACAATCGTATATTCTCTTCCATATATTGTTGTTGTCAGCTTGTTTCTAGTATTGTCCGCCATCTGTCTTCCTCCTCATTAATATCCTCAACACACATTTATCCTACTTGTACCCCATCTTATCATGAAAAGCAACCGAAGAAAAGCGCAAATGTTCTAATCCAGAATGATTTCAGTCTTAAGTATGAAACAATCCCGCGAATTATGGTAAAATAAAAAGCAATGAACCTAAAAGAAAGAAGATGATTCCAATCGCAAACACCGTTATCCAAGCCACACCAAAACAAATCAAAGCCATGCAAAAAACTTATTTACCCCATATGTCCGATAAAATACCACCCGGTGCGATTTTCGCTGTGAAGAAAACAGGTCTCTCCATCACCGCCTATAAATCTGGAAAAGTCATGTTCCAAGGCGTAGCTGGCGAACGCGAAGCCGCCAAATGGGGCACTGCAACAACACCAAAAGCGAAGTCTACAAAAGTAAGCACCTCCGTTCTACCACCAGGTTTCGCATCGAAAAACGTCGCCGGTTCGGACGAAGTTGGTACTGGGGACTATTTCGGGCCAATGATCGTCGCGGCTTGCTATGTCGACCAAGCGATGATGCCACTTTTGAAGCAGCTTGGTGTGAAAGATTCGAAAGCGATGACCGATCCAGAAATTTGTGAGATTGCTAAAAAAATCATCCCCGTTGTCCCGCATAGCCTCTTACTGTTACCTAATCCTAAATACAACGAGTTACAGGCAAAAGGCATGAATCAAGGCCAGATGAAAGCAATCCTGCATAATCGCGCGTTAGAAAACGTCCTCAAGAAAATAGCCCCTGTCAAGCCAGACGCGATTCTTATCGACCAATTTGCTGAAAAGAATACCTATTATCGCTACCTTACCAAAGAAGCTTCTGTCGTCCGTGAAGATGTTTTCTTCGCAACGAAAGCGGAAGGGCTGCATCTCTCTGTAGCCGCTGCATCGATTATTGCTAGATCACGTTTTGTAGAAGCTTTCCGTGAGATGGAGCAAGAACTCGGCCTCCAAATCCCTAAAGGCGCCAGCTCAAAAGTTGATCAAGTAGCCGCTGATATTCTGGATACAAAAGGAGAAGAGACGCTTCAACGCTATACAAAGTGGCATTTCGCAAACACCGACAAAGCTCGGAAGTTATCGCGAAGAAATTAATAAATGATATCCTTACCTCGCAATGTAGCTGCCAAGTAAGGATATCATTTTTATATGTTCGAAATTTGCCAATGAATCGGCGCGAGACCACTCTGTGTTAAATAATGATTCGCTCTCGAGAAATGTCGACAACCCATAAAACCTCGATTCGCTGATAAGGGACTTGGATGTACCGAAGTTAATATTAGGTGGTTCGGATTTCGCAACAATACTTGTTTCGACTTCGCGTTATTTCCCCACAATAAAAAGACAACCGGTTCCGTCCTTTGACCAAGTAGCGAAATAATAGTATCCGTCAACTTCTCCCATCCTTGATTCGCATGTGAATTCGGCTGCCCTTCCCGCACCGTCAAAACAGTATTTAGCAATAACACACCTTGTTCTGCCCATGGAAGTAAATAACCGTTGTTCGGAATAACTAGCCCCAAATCATCCGCTAATTCTTTGTACATATTAACGAGTGACGGCGGCGTTCTGACACCTGGTTTCACAGAAAAAGACATCCCATGCGCCTGTCCTGCTCCGTGATATGGATCCTGTCCAAGAATCACAACCTTAACATCTTGATAAGCCGTATATTTCAACGCATTAAAAATATCATACATATCTGGATATATTTTCTGATTCCCATACTCCACCTTCAAAAACGCTCGTAATTTCAAATAGTAATCCTTCGTAAATTCTTCTTTTAGCAATGCATCCCAATCATTTCCTAATGGAATCATGTTGTTTCCCCCACTTATTCTTGATACCACAATTATACATGTATCACTCGAATAAATGAACCGTTTTGATACTTTTCCTTTAAAGTTTTGATGGTCGATTTAGCTTCTTCATTTATGGTCGAGATTGGAACAACACCTGTCATCGTTTGTACAAGTGGGTCCACCACTCTCGTTTTCCCTCGCATATGAAAATCGAAATTCCGCTCATCTAGCACAACCTTCACCCCTCTATGTAAAGTTGCTAACTCGTCCTGTAGCTTCTTATCTAGAATCCCACGTAATTTCTCCATAACCGCTTCGTCTGTACTCGTTTCTAAAAATTGCAACGTTATATAGTTTGCTTCTATAGCATATCGCAAAATCATCGTCATTTTCCATGCACTATATATATTTCGCGGGTCGAGCAAAACTACAGCAACATATTCTTGATATTTCCGGATGTACCACATAGCAATATCTTCTGATTGCAACACAAACTGGCCATCCACAACAGATAAATCATCAAAGAAATCAGTGACTTCCTCTTCACTAATATATCCATATGTCCGCATATCTCTTAGAAAATAATCGATTCGATCAGCACAAAGATTAGGCGCCAACTGCTCTAGTAATTTATATTGGCTCAAGTCTCCTAATGACAAATTATAGTTCGCAGCGGTTAGTATATTGGCAACCTCACTATTTTGTATCGTGTCTAAAAAAATTTGGTCGTGATAACTTTCTTTTTTGTCGTCCACGAGATAATCGATAACATGTGAAAAACTCGTATGCGATATATCGTGCAATAGCCCTGCCACCTGCTCCTCTACACTGCCACCAAATCGCTTGATGAGTAGCATCACACCAATAGAATGTTCTAACCGAGTCACAGTCCAATTCCCATGAATCAAGTAAGCAGCTCCAGCTTGATGAACATGTTGAAGTCTTTGCATGGCTCTGGTCGCTATTAAATCTTGCATACTATTATTCCATTCATATTCACCGTGTAAAATATCTTTTCCATTCATCATTTGAACACCTCTCAAACAAGAACTTATGTTCGTGTTTTACATCAAATTATTCCCCATGTCAACTATAATGATAATAAAGCTACACGATTTAAAATTATTTTCTCAAAAAACCGAACAGCTCTTACACTGCTCGGTTGGGAATCTATTTACGATCTTTCGGGTCGATATTTTCTTGATGATCATTTTTTCTAGTGATGAACGGCCACCAGTTTGCTTTTCCGAATAGTCGAACCATGACTGGGACGAATAGCGGTAGAACGACGAATGCATAGAGTAGCAGTCCTATGAGCACCACGGAGGCGATTTCTAGTAGGGATAGCACTCCTGCTGGCATCATCGCGGCGAATGTCCCTCCGAGAATAAGTACCGCGGAGAAGATAACGCCACCCATGTTTTTCATGGTTAGAATCATGCGTTCGCGAATCGGCATGCCATGATATTCGTTAAATCGGGTCATCAGGAAGATCGAATAATCGATTCCGAGTGCGACGAGTACGACAAAGCCGAAGAACGGTGTTGCCCATGTTAGGCCGTCATAACCAATAATTCGGGCGAAGATGATTTCAGCGATTCCAATGGATGCGAAGTACGTTAATACGAGTGACGCAATAAGGTAAAGTGGCATCACGAGCGAACGTAACACGATGACTAGAACAATAAATACGCCTGTTAGTACGAAAATTAATACTAATTGGTAGTCAGCGCTGGACATATCTCTCGTATCGTAGTTAATGCTTGTCATTCCACCAATTCCGATGTTTGCATTTTCCAGTTTCGTGCCTTGTAAACTTGATTTTAGTTGGTCGTTTATGCCATCGATGGTGTCCATTGCTTCATCGGAGTATGGATTTTTCGTTAAAACTAAGTTTAGTGAGGCTAATTTGCCGTCGGAGGACATGTATTGATCGAGTACTTTTTGATAGTCGGCGTTGTTTAGTAATTGCTCTGGGATGTAGATACCTGACTCGTCGTACGGTACATTGGACCAATTTTTCACGAAATCGTTGGCGTCTGTCAAGCCGGTTTCGATTTTTCCTAGGCCATCTGCGCTTTGTTTCAAGCCTGTTGTTAATTGTCCAATTTGGCCTGACATCGCGGTGAATCCTGTTTGCAATTGGCCTTGTCCTGCAGCGAGTTGTGTTAGTGCAGAGGAAATTTCAGGCATTTTTGCTACGACTTGATCTTCGCCTGTCGCTGCTTGATTTAAGCCGCTTTCTAATTGTGTTAAGCCTGTTTCAATTTGACCTAGGCCGCTGTTGAAGGCGCCGAGTCCTTGTGTTATTTCTGCATTTTTTGCGTTTAGTTCAGCCATACCAGCCGCTAATGTTTGGATGCCTTGATTTAGAGCTGTCATTTGTTGTTTGGCTTTTGCCATTTCTTTGTCAATGCTCGCTTGGATTTGTGGTCCGAGTGCTTTCGTTGCTTGACCGATTTTGGCGAAGTCTCCCATAATCGCTTTAAAATCAGGATCGTTCATTGCAGCTGGGTGGCTTGCGATATAAGCTTTTAAGGAGCCCTCCATGTCGCTGAACAAAGCATTTAAAGCGGTCGCATCGATAGCTGGTTTCGCTGGATTTTGGAAGCTAGCTGTTTGATCGGCTACTTTTTCTAACGCCGTTCCGATTTGGTTGTAGCCTGCTTGGATTTGTTCTTGACCATCTTGTAATTTGGAAAGTTGGGCGCGTGCTTCTTGGACACCTTTTTCTAAATCACCCGCGCCTGATGCCCCAGCTTTAATACCTGTCGAAATTTGGGCTAAGGCGGCTTGTAGTTGGTCGACGCCATCTTTGGTCGCGACGGTTCCTGCTTGGAGCTCCCCAACACTTTTAACCGCTTCGTTTAACTGTGGTTCTGATTTCGCCATTTGTGAACTAGCGTCGGATAAACCTTTTTGAATCGTGCCAACGCCTTGGCCTGCAGTATCTAGCCCATCTCCAACTTTGCCTGCTTGGTCTTTGATGTAGATGTCATCGAGACGTTTTCCGGTTGGTCTTGAGGCGCTGAGAACCATATCGACGCCATCCACATGGGATAAGTCTGTCGAAATTTGTTCGAGTAGTGCCAAATATTCTGTTGTTTTCATAGAATCATCGTTTTCCAAGTACACGGTGGTTGGCGCAACTTGGCCTGCTCCGAAGCTATCGGAAACGACGTCAAAACCTTTTTTGGATGGGTATTTGTCGCTGATTTCGTCGAGGGAATTAAAGGATAAGTTCCCTGTGTGCATGATGATTGGTGGCACGGTGATTGCGGCTACGATGAGAAGGGCAAGAAATGGTCTGGCGAACGCAAATTTGCCTGCCGCGCCCCATAATTTATTTTCTTTATGACCAACATTTTTATTGAGTGGCCAAAATAATGCCGTGCCGAGCGTTGCCATGAAAAATGGAACAATCGTGAACAGTGCAGCGAGTAGGACCACAATTCCGACTGCAACAGCGACTGCCGAACGATATAGTTCGAATTGCACGAAACTGAGTGAGGCGAAAGCAACGAGTACTGCGATTCCGCTATAAATAACGGTTTTTCCGGCTGTTCGATACGTTGCAAAAACGGCTTCTTTTCCGGACAAACCATTCCCGATTTCTTCTTTAAAACGACTCATCAATAGGATACAGTAATCTGTTCCGATTCCAAATAGGATACAAACCATGAATATTTGGGTGTACGTCGAAACTGGGAAGTTCCATTGATCGACTAGGAAGGAAACCACTGCCTGACTGGTTAAATAGCTGACTCCAACCGTTAGTAGCGGGATAAAAGGCGCCACAACAGAACGGAAAACTAAGACTAATACGACTAGAATAAAGACGATGGTGATGCCTTCTGTTTTATGTAAACCGTCTTCGGAACTCTGAACAACATCCTCTTGGATCAAAGCGTTTCCTGTTAAATACGTGTCCACGCCTTTGATGTTCATTTTCTTGTCAATATCTGCGCGAATTTCTTTGACTGGTGTTTTTCCTGCGTCCACATTGAATGTCGCGACCATCGTTTTGCCGTCTTTTGATAGGAATTTATCTTTTAACTCCGGCTGGTTAAAACTATCGACAACACTCGTGATGTGAAGCGATTTCTTATTTTTGTCGATATTACTGAGTGAGCCTTCGATGTTATTTAAGTCTGTCTTTGTGAGCTTTTTATCCGATGTGTAGACAGCGATGTAGGCCTGACCTTGTTTATCAGGATTATGTTTTTTCTCCATTTCGGTTGCAAGCGATGATGGGTAGCCACCTGGGAGTTTGATTTCCCCTTTTTCGCGAACCAAATCAGCCATATTGGGCGCCGTGAAAATGAGTACCGCCATGACAACGAGCCAAGCTGCTACAATCGGCCATCTAAATTTTACAATCCATTTCATTTGATCGAATCCCCCTCTTTATTTTTCGATGACTGACTCCGTTATTTTTTTATACAACGCTAAAAATTGTTCGCTGTCTTCCTCGCTAGAATTTCAAGCCAGTTAGAAACGAGTTCTTCTAGTTTTTGTTCGCACGCCTGATATACCTTTTCCCCATTATCGGTTACTGTTAACCTAATTCCACGCTTATCTTCTACATTTTTCATGCGATGAACGAGGTATTTCTCGAATAGCCGGTTAATCTTCGCTGTAATCGCGCTTTTGTGCATGCTGAGCGCCGTCGCCAGATCGTTCGGACTAGACTCACCGTGCTCCGCTAAATAACGCAATACCAAAAATTGTTCAAATGAAATACCCTGCTTCCCTAAAATTTGTTCCGCAATGGCATCGTGTAGTTGCCGTGTCACAAATATGTATGTTTCTTCGTAGCTTTTGATTAGCTGCCTTACTTTATCTTTCTCCAAAACAAGTTCACCCCCTAAACTATTTATTTACTATAGCAAATTGTAATTGGGTGCAAAAAAACTGCTCTCTTCCAAAATTTAGGAAAAGAACAGTTTCAAAAATTATCGAATGACCGCGTCAAATTTCGTTTCAAGCGCTGTAACAATCGCTTGGTTAGCTTTCGTCACTTCTTCGTCCGTCAATGTGCGTTCAGGATCGAGGAATGTGAGCGTGTAAGCCATCGATTTTTTATCTGCGCCAAGTTTTTCGCCTTCAAAAATGTCGAAAAGCTGGATGTTGGTTAAAAGTTTGCCGGCCTGTGCTTTGATTTCATTTTCTAGCGCGGCTTGGCTGACTTCTTTACTCACTAACAAAGCGATATCACGCGTCATGCTTGGGAACCTCGGAATCGTATGGTATGCCACTGCTTTTTTCGGTGCTGCTAAAAGTTGCGTGGCACCCAATTCGAACACGTAGGTTTCTTTCAAATCAAGTTCAGCGGCAAGTGACGGATGTATTTGCGCTAAATAACCGATTTCTTCACCAGCTAGCGAGATAGACGCTGTTCTTCCTGGATGCAAATCTTGTTTCTCTATTTGCTTCCATTCCAAAGCTTCCTCTAGTCCAAGTTTTGCAACAACACCCTCAACCATACCTTTTAATAGGAAGAAGTCGACTTTCTTCTCTTGTTTTTGCCAATCCGTTTCCCGCCAATTTCCTGTGATAAGTCCGGCTAAATGTTCCGTTTCAAGCGGTAAATTATCGCCTTCTGTCGCATAGAAGACCGTACCTAGCTCGTATAACGCGACATTGCTATTTTTACGAGCCACATTGTAACTTGCTGCTTTCAGAAGTTGTGGCACGATACTCGTCCGTAAGTGGCTATGTTCCTCACTCATCGGCATAGAAAGCGACACGGCTTTTTCTTCTGAAAGCGCTAATTTTGTTGCGGCTTGTTCGGCAGTTAAAGAATACGTTAACGCTTGATTCAGCCAGCGCCTTCCAAATAGCTACGAATCGTTCTTTTAGCGGCTTGTTCGACTGTCAAACGACCCGCTGAAACGCTGTTCGGCAACGTTGATGGAATTTTATCGTAACCATAAATACGCGCTACTTCTTCAAAAATATCCGCTTCAATCAGAATATCCCAACGACGCGATGGGACGGTAATCGCTAATGTATCGCCATCCACAGCCAAATCAAACTGTAATTTTGCGAAAATAGCTTGTACTTCTGTCGGGCTAATTTCAGTTCCTAAAACACGATTAATCCGCGTCAAGGTTGTTTCAATGGTGTTCTTGTTTTTTGCGCGGTTATCAACAGCCGCCAAGCCACCAATGAGCGTACCGCCTGCAAGTTCAGCAATCAACGCC
This sequence comes from Listeria cornellensis FSL F6-0969, assembly GCF_000525855.1. Taxonomy (GTDB): domain Bacteria; phylum Bacillota; class Bacilli; order Lactobacillales; family Listeriaceae; genus Listeria_A; species Listeria_A cornellensis. The sequence goes on along the minus strand of NZ_AODE01000005.1, from coordinate 18,515 downwards.
GCACCGTGTTGCAATGCTTTTTCCACCTTCCAAGCGTCGCTACCTTTGTCGTAACGGATACTTGCTTCCGTTCTCAAATTAAGCTCACGAGACGCACGCCCAACGTAACTACTGCTAAAAATAGCACCTTCTAAAGCAACCGTCGTCGTTGTTTCGATAACTTCGGACGTTTCGCCGCCCATCACACCTGCAATCGCGATCGGATTCGTCCCGTTTGTAATCACCGCATGACCAGCATTTAGCGTACGTTTTTCGCCATCGAGCGTTACGATTTCTTCCCCATCCGTAGCAAGACGAACCACAATTTCCTTACTGCCAAGTCGCTCATAGTCAAAAGCATGGAGCGGCTGACCGTATTTCAAACAAATATAATTCGTCACGTCAACAACATTGTTATGCGGTCGAATCCCAGCCTTCATTAGCTTCGTTTGTAACCACAGCGGCGATTCGCGAACAACAACGTCCTTGATAACTTGCATCCCGTAAAATGCGTCGTGTCCGCATCTTGCACGCTCACTTGCACATATTCCGATACATCGCCTTGCGTGGCTACTTCCGGAATCGCATCAAACACCGATTTTTGACCCACAATCGCGCCAACTTCATACGCAACACCCGTCATACTAAGCGCATCCGCCCGGTTTGGCGTAATGGCCATATCCAAGATTGCATCATCCAAGCCAAGTAAAGCCGTCGCATCCACGCCAACTTCCACTTCCGCCGGCAATACAAAAATCCCATCCGCCACTGCTTTCGGAATCGTTTTCCCTTCAAAGCCTAACTCTTGTAGCGAGCAAATCATGCCTTCTGACACTTCTCCGCGCAATTTCGCACGCTTGATTTTCATGCCACCTGGTAATTTCGCACCAACACGAGCGACAATCACTTTTTGTCCAGTTGCAACGTTTGGCGCGCCGCAAATAATTTGAATGGCCTCCGATTCACCAACATTCACCGTACATTTATTTAATGTATCCGCATTCGGATGTTTTTCGCACGTGACTACCTCGCCGACTACGACATTCGATATTTCAGCGTTCAAATGCTCCACGCCTTCTATTTCAATCCCGCCACGCGTAATGCGTTCTCCCAGCTCTTCTGCTGAAACCGCCAGATTTGGAAAATATTCTTTTACCCATTGATATGATACTAACATGCCTCTTCGCCCCCTTATTCTTTCACCGAAAATTGTTTTGTAAACCGCAAATCGTTTGTGTACAGGTGACGAATATCATCCACCGCATATTTCAACATCGCGACACGCTCTGGACCCATTCCAAAGGCAAAACCGCTATATTTTTTCGAATCGATTCCTGACATTTCAAGCACATTCGGATGCACCATACCAGAACCAAGAATTTCAATCCAACCAGTGCCTTTACACACACGACAACCTTCACCGCCACATTTGAAACACGAAATATCCATCTCAACAGAAGGCTCCGTGAACGGGAAAAAACTAGGACGTAATCTCACATCACGCGCTTCGCCAAACATTTTCTTCGCAAGCACTGTCAGCGTTCCTTTTAAGTCAGCTAGTGTAATATTTTCATCTACAACTAAACCCTCAATTTGCGTAAATTGATGAGAATGCGTCGCGTCATCGTTATCACGGCGATACACTTTACCCGGACAAATAATTTTAATCGGGCCATTTGCAAAGTCGTGTTGCTCCATCACGCGCGCCTGAACAGGAGACGTTTGTGTACGCAATAACGTATTTTCCGTAATGTAAAAACTATCTTGCATATCACGCGCTGGGTGATCTTTCGGCAAGTTCAACGCCTCGAAATTATAATAGTCCTTCTCCACTTCCGGACCTTCAGCGATCGTGTAACCCATTCCGATAAACAAGTCCTCGATTTCTTCAATAACCTGTGTCAACAAATGCGCCGTGCCTTCTTTCACAGTCGTTCCAGGAAGCGTTACATCAATCGTTTCATTCGCGAGCTGTTTCTTAATTTCCGCCGCACCCAATTCCTCTTGCTTCTCTTGAATCGCGTTCGTCAATTGCTCCCGAACTTCATTGGCGATTGCTCCCACTTTCGGACGCTCCTCCGCAGACAATTTTCCCATCTGCTTCATAATTTCCGTCATTGGTCCCTTTTTCCCTAAATACTTCACACGTAAATCGTTCAACGTCTCTAAACTTTCCACAGCCGCAATTTCCTTCACAGCCTCTTGTTTCAATTGCTCCAACTGATCTAACACGCTACTTCACTCCTTATTTTTAGCCAAAATAAAAAACCTTATCCACAAAGGGACGAGGTTATAATCACGCGGTACCACCCTAATAGACAGCAAAATGCCATCCACTTCATTCAAATAACGGCTTCACACCGATCTGTCTTTCATTATAAAAAATCCCGACAGCGACTCCAGAGCTGAAATGTTCGCACATACGTATCACATGAGGTTATTTACAGTCTAAGATAACCTCTCCCTAAAAATGAATCCGTAAAGCTACTTGTCTCCTTCAACGTCTTTAAGCAATATTTAGTTGATACGTTCCATTATAGTATGTTTGGTTGGAATTTTCAAGGTAAAAAAGAAATAGGTCTGGAACATAGCCCAAATAAATCGGCGACAAGCGTTCGCATTGTTGGGGCTGTTCGAAATGAAATGAGTTACAGCCCCAATATGCCTATGAGCATCGCGAATAGGCGTTCCTTCTGGAGATTTAGAACAAGGATGCGGTACATCTTTGCGGTTCTGCTACACGATAGCCGTTTCGCTTAACTTCTTGCATGGTCGAGGAAACTACTCTCTCCCTGCTTTCAGTCATCACATACACCAGTATGCGCAGCTCTCCGACTTCCACCAAATCCCCTGAATACAAACGCTTTCGCTCGATTTGTGTAAAGCTTCATTTTCGTCTTACCCAAAAGTGAAGGGAAGGCAATTTTATCTTGTTTGGAGTTTGCCCCAGCCTGTAAATTTCACTACTTTTCTACTGGAGTCAATTCGATCCAATCCTCCGCCCATTCCTGAACTTGAATCATCACTTTCTCCAAGCCTTTACCTTTTTCAGTCAATACATATTCAATGCGAACAGGTGTCTCTGGGTACACGTGGCGCACGACGATTCCGGATTCTTCTAACTCTTTTAAGCGCTCTGCAAGGACACGATCACTCATTTGTGTAATCTCGCCTGCAATCTCCTTAAAGCGTTTCGGTCCATCCAGCAAAACATTAATAATCAGACCGGTCCAACGCTTACCAAGTAGCGAAAAGGCATTCTCGAACTTCGGACACATTGTATGCGTTTCTTCTTTCATTGTTCTCACCTCTAAAAGTATTATATCATATTTCATGCTAGAAAGTAACTCATTTAAACTCACTAGCTTACAATTAATAAGCGAATGGATGCATTGAAAAATACCTTATTTAAGCGTAAAATAGAGGTATCAGATAAGCTAGCGTAGCAAAACGTCATTGGAGGGATCGCAAATCATGACTCAATCCAGGTATGTTGTAAAAAGTAGCGTAGCCGAAACGATGGATTTAATTAAATTATCCCAATCTACGAACGATCTTTGCTTTGAAGAACTACGCCAATTTGGTGAGTTCCATCAAGGCATGTTAACCTATGACCAGACATCTTTACGTCCCAGTAATCATAGCGCTTTATTCATTGTCGTGCATGATTTTAACCACGTCACGGAAGTCACTATGATTACGACAGGCGGTTCTGGCACCCTATTTAACATCGATTGGAGTGCCGCAAAAGGGATTATGGGCGGTGTCAAATCCGCTTTGAAACCCGTGCTTATTAAAGAAGTAAAGATGCGAGACTAGACAAAAACAGTACGAACCTGATATTAGGTTCGCACTGTTTTTCAATCTATCGCCCTACTTCCTCAAACCATACATCAAAATCCCCGCAGCTACCGCAACGTTCAGCGATTCACTAGCACCGTATATTGGTATGTACACCTTGTGCGTAAGCCGTGTTTGTAGTTCTGTCTGAATACCGTTTCCTTCATTACCAACCATCAAGGCCAATGTTTCGCGCGGCTCCACGTCCTGTAATTTTGTTGCAGTATCATCTAAAACAGCTCCAAAAATTGGGACGCCATCCTCTTCCAAACGCTCAATCCAGTCTAACAAACTCGCTTGCAAAACCGGAATGTGGAAATGGCTTCCTTGTGTCGATCGAATCACTTTTGGATTGTATAGATCCGCACTTCCACGCCCCAGAACAACCGCGTCATATCCCGCGGCATCCGCTGTACGAATCAAAGTCCCGACGTTTCCTGGATCCTGCACGCCATCTAGCAGCAAGAATTTCTTACCGAACAACATCATAATTTCTGGATCTTCCATTTTCACGACGGCGAAGATGCCTTGATCCGTAATTGTTTCACTAATACTTGTCGCCACTTCTTTATTCACGTAAAACACAGGGATATTCGTGATACTCCATTCTTCCGGTATCTTCACATTTGGCGCTACAATTAGCTCCGTTACTAAGCCGTCTTGACGCAATGCCTCTTCTACAAGATGAAACCCTTCTATCAGATAGGAAAACTCTTGCTGTCTCCCTTTTTTTGTTTGCAATTTACGCCAATTTTTGACGCGGTCGTTTTTCGTTGATTTGATCATTTCCACGATTCATCACGCTCCCATTCCTATCTATTATAGCATAATGCATAACTATTCGTGAAAAGCTTATTTTCAGGTTGTTATCTCCTATGTAAAACTGGTATAATACGTTAAAGATGAAACGCACTAAAGGGGAGATTAAAACTATTATGCAAAAAAATCGGGAACAATGGACATCAAAATTAGGATTTATTTTAGCATCGGCAGGATCGGCAATCGGATTGGGAGCGCTTTGGAAAATGCCTTACGTAACAGCAAACGCTGGCGGTGGCGCTTTCTTTCTTATTTTCGCTATCTTCACGCTATTTATCGGCTTGCCCGTGTTACTTGGCGAATTCGTCATTGGCAGAAACACGCAGAGCGGAACCATTGCGGCCTATCGAAAATTGGCGCCTAACACAAAATGGGACTGGACGGGGCGTATCGGCGTTCTCACTTGCTTCTTGATTCTTGCTTTTTATTGTGTGGTCGGTGGTTGGGCGATACTCTACATATGGAAGGCCGCGACCGGAGCACTCCATGGGCTCTCTGTAGACGCTTTGACCGAGCTATTTGTAACGACTTCCAATGATCCGCTACAGGTCATTTTAGCAACGGTCCTATTTATTGCGATTAACTTTTTCGTATTGCTAAAAGGGATTACGGCTGGAATTGAGCGTGCGAATCGTTGGATGATGCCTGCCTTATTTCTCTTTTTGCTCATATTAATCGTGTATGCATTGACCTTGCCGAACGCGATGGATGGTGTCGCTTACTTTTTACAGCCGAAGTTTGAGGATTTGTCTTCTGATGGAATTTTGCAGGCGCTTGGACAGAGTTTCTTCTCACTTGCGGTCGGCGTTGGTGGGATGATCACCTATGCTTCCTACTTAAAGCGCGATGTATTCTTGCCGAGTAGCGCGCTGACGATTGCCTTGATGAACTTGCTCGTTTCTTTATTCGCTGGACTTGCGATTTTCCCAGCTGCTTTCTCATTCGGAATCGAGCCACAAGCAGGACCAGGACTCTTATTTATCGTCTTACCGGCGATTTTTAACCAAGTCCCGTTCGGCATTGTTTTCTTACTGTTATTTTTAGTTTTATTCCTATTCGCAGCACTGACATCCAGCTTCAACTTATTCGAAGTGCCAGTCACAGCATTCCTCGAAAAACGACCAGAAGCTAGAAAACGCGTACTTCTCATCGTTGTCGTGATCGTAACGTTGCTCGCCGTTCCAACGTCATTAAGTACTGGCGTTCTAGCCGACGTCACCCTTTTCGGGAAAAATTTATTCGGTATCGCGGACTATCTTGCATCGAATATCTTACTTCCAATTGGCGCTTTCTTGATTGCTATCTTTGTCGGGTTTCGGATGCCACGCCAAGTTTTACTGGATGAAATTACATCAGGCGGGGCGTTTCGATTCAAACTTTTCGCGGCTTGGTTATTGATTTTAAAATATGTATGTCCCATCGCGATTTTCCTTGTATTCTTACAACAGTTAGGCATTTTATAAACGCAAAAAACGATGATGCGCAATCTAGGCATCATCGTTTTTGCGTTATAAAGTCGTGAAAACTTCTTGAATCGCTTTTTCTACATTGTCTGTATGGTAATCAAGCACATCTAACGCCTCGATTGGATCCACGTAAAGGGCACGAGCGAGCAGTTCTGTGTACGCCACTGGTTCAAATCCTGCCTCACGACCAGTTAATTCAATCTCGTGCGCCTCTTTTCTTGCCACTGCTTGAAATTCGCGAAATGTCAACGTCTTAATCTGTATATCGGATTGCAATGCACATTTGGCTTTCATCAAAAAAGCCTCATTTGAGATATTTCGCCAACCTAGCGTATAACTTTTCGGTGCGACCTCATCATTGGCTGCTCCAACAAGCGCCTGTCCAACCTGCTTTGCGGTCATATAGCACGATCCCCCTGTCGCCTTGTTATGCTGATCAACGTAAAGTGGAAACTCCCTGCGTTGCAAGCGTTTGGCGTACGTTTTCCAAGCCGATTCATGGCCAGGAACTAGCCCCACAACATAGGGTAAGCGCAGAGCAATCGTTTCCAAGCCATTCCCGTTCTCAGCCAGCAGACGCATCTCCTGCTCCACACTTGCATAAATATACGGATGAAGCTCCGTCAACTGCATATCAGGCCATAGCGCATGAAAGTAATTATAAAACGATGTACAGAGAATAAATCGAGATACCCCAGCCTGCCGTGCGAGTTGCGCCAAGTGTTGCACAGGTTCCACATTGACCTGAAAGAAAAACGCTTTCGCCGGCTTTTTCGGAATATAATGTGAGTTTACCCCACCTGCAAAAATAAAAATATCCTGCCCTTTTAAAAAATTTCACAATTTCAGCGTCAGACATATCATTTATATCACCAAAATGATGTTTGGCTCGCGCATCTAGAACACCATCTGCCGGTACTGGTGGTAAGGAAAAAGTCGTCACCCGATAGTCCTCCGTGTCTAAAAACGCTTTTGTTGCGGCGTAACCAATCAAGCCTGTTCCGCCAAGAATAAATACGGATTTCACTGTTGTAGACCCTCCCAGCTCGTCTGAAGTGAAGCTACTCTTAACCTAAACGAATCTCTTTTACTTTATCCGCATCTAGACGTTTCACAACTTCTGTAATCAATGTCACAGCATTCGTAAAGTCATCACGATGTAACATTGATGTATGCGAGTGAATATAACGCGTTGCAATCGTGATAGAGAGCGATGGAATCCCATTACCAGTCAAATGAATCGCACCAGAATCCGTCCCACCAGCAGCAATTGCCTCGAATTGATAAGGAATCTCTAGCTCATCGGCTACATCTGTCACAAAATTCCGCAATGGCGCATGACTAATCATCGACGCATCATAAATAATAATCTGCGGACCTTCACCCATTTTGCTGACTGCTTCTTTCGCCGTCACGCCCGGCGTATCGCCCGCAATCCCAACATCGACACCAAATGCGATATCCGGCATGATTTGATATGCCGACGTTTTAGCGCCACGCAAGCCGACCTCTTCTTGCACGGTTCCAACGCCATAGACGATATTCGGATGTTTTTCGCCTTGTAAGTTGCGCAACACTTCAATCGCAATCGCAAGACCAATCCGGTTATCCCACGCTTTTGCAAGGAGATATTTCTCATTTTTCATCACAGTAAATTCGAACGCAGGAACAATCATATCGCCAGGCTTAATGCCCCAACTCACGACCTCATCCTTATCCGCCGCACCAACATCGATAAACATATCTTTTATATCAAAAGCCTTTTGGCGCTCCGCTGCACTCATCAAATGTGGCGGTTTCGAACCGATAACACCAGTAATCTCTTCCCCAGAACGCGTCACAATCGTTACACGCTGCGCTAACATCACAGAACTAACCCAGCCACCGATCGTTTGGAATTTGATAAAACCCTTGTCATCGATTTGTGTAACCATGAACCCGACTTCATCCAAATGACCCGCAATCATGATTTTAGGACCGTTTGCATCTCCTGTTTTTGTTGCAATTGCACTGCCAAGCCCGTCCGTTTCAAACGTGTCTGCAAGTGGCTCTATGTAATGCTTGAAGACTTCACGCACCGCACGCTCATTTCCTGAGATTCCTTTCGCGTCGGTAAGCTCTTTCAACATTTCTAATTGTTTATCCATCTTTCGTTCCTCCTCGAAAATTACATCTTTTCCTTCTATAGTATACGCTTATTTTTCTGGCAAAACCACTTCTAGGCATAAAAATAAACGGCGAACAAGAATCAGATTCTCTGTTCACCGCTTATGCAATGTATCTCCTATTTAGCTAAAGCGTCTTTTGCTTGTGTCGCGATTTGCGTGAAAGCTGCTTCATCGTGCACTGCAAGATCTGCTAGCATTTTACGGTTCATGTCAATACCGGCGAGTTTCAAACCGTGCATGAATTTGCTGTAAGAAAGATCATTCAAACGAGCTGCCGCATTGATACGTGCAATCCATAATTTACGGAAATCACGTTTCTTTTGACGACGATCCCGATAAGCGTATTGGTAAGATTTCATTACCGCTTGGTTTGCTACTTTATATAGTGTATGCTTCGAGCCGTAATAGCCCTTCGCTAATTTAATTACTTTTCTCCGACGTTTGCGTGTTACTGTTCCGCCTTTTACGCGTGGCATATAAATTACCTCCTAATGGGTTTTCACAAAAATTAAGATTCTGTGTTTTTCCGAATTAAAACTTGCTTATTTCATTTTAGCGACCATTTGGCGAATACGCTTGAAGTCACCTTTTGAAACTAACGCACTTTTACGTAGTTTACGTTTTTGTTTTTTGAGATTTGTTTGCGAACATATGACTTGTGTAACCGTGCGAACGTTTTAATTTACCAGAACCTGTTCTTTTGAAACGCTTAGCAGAGCCACGGTGAGTTTTCATTTTTGGCATGAATTTTTCCTCCTCAGAACTTTACTTTTCTTGAATTGGTGCTAGGACTAGGAACATTGAACGTCCGTCCATTTTTGGTCTTTGCTCAATTGTGCAAAGGTCTGCGCACTCTTTTGCAAAACGGTCAAGCACTCTCTGACCGATTTCTTTATGGGTAATCGCACGCCCTTTAAAACGGATAGAGCATTTTACTTTATCGCCTTTTTCAAGGAACTTGCGCGCGTTACGTAGTTTCGTATCGAAATCATGTTCGTCAATCGTAGGACTTAAACGAACTTCCTTCATTACGATGATCTTTTGATTCTTGCGAGCTTCTTTGTCTTTCTTCTGCTGCTCGAAGCGGAATTTACCATAGTCCATAATACGGGCTACTGGCGGTTTCGCTGTCGCGGCAACTAGAACAACATCCAAATTGGCTTTCTCCGCAATTTCAAGTGCTTCAGCTTTTGTTTTGACACCAAGCTGTTCGCCGTCTTGATCAATCAATCTTAATTCACGTGCACGAATCCCATCGTTTACCAACATGTCTTTGCTAATGGTGAGCCACCTCCATAAATTATTACTCATAACAAGTGAAAGTACGCATAAAAAAAGCGCCGGTTTCATTACAAACCCGCACATCAGAAAATTCACATACATCATACGTGAACTATAATTCCAATTCTTTGCCTGCAAAAATACATTTACGAGGCGAGAAGCGGGATGCTCCTTCTTTCTTGTCATTCATTAACCAGAAGTTATTGTACCACGGCTAGACTGCATATGTCAAATCACCTACTCATTCGACTACGAGATTTATCATATCAAAGTTTGGCCTGCTTTTCAAGAGCTTTCTGAAACTTTTTCAAATTCCCGGCTCGGCAAAGAGGATTTTGAATGGGCTGTGGATCGTTTGTTGCATGATTTGGGTCATGATTTGGTCTTTTTCGAGCTGGGAGATTGGCGTGATTTCGTTTGCTTTGTGCCAGTTTTGGATGGATGTTGGATCTGCGATGAAGCCGCCGCGGATGAGCTCGCCGTTTAGTTGGAAGTGTTGGCCAGATTGATTTTCGATGGTGATGTGATTATTGTGACCTGTTAGTATATACATTTTATTTCCCTCCTCCGCCTAAGATATGTAAAAATGTGTATTCCGTGATATAATTGTACTATCTTTTATAATGAATAAGGAGGCCTTACATAGCACTTTTCGAAAATAGATTGAAATAGGGAGCGAATAAAAATGGAACAAGACCAATTTACCGCAAATGTAAAAGTACTTGGAGACCGTATCACGCAACTGAAAGAATCGATTATCACAGAAGAAGCTACGAAAACCTCATTGATTATGCCATTTTTTCAAATACTTGGTTATGATGTTTTCAACCCGCTTGAGTTCACGCCAGAATTTATTGCAGATGTAGGCATAAAGAAAGGTGAAAAAGTGGACTATGCTATTTTAGCTGACGGTAAACCATTAATTTTAATCGAAGCAAAGTCTATTAATGAGAAACTTAAAAAACATGATTCGCAACTTTTCAGGTATTTCGGTACAACATCGGCAAAATTCGGGATACTGACAAATGGTGACGAATATCGTATTTATACAGATTTGGAAGCGCCTAACAAAATGGATCCAACACCTTTCTTCACATTCTCACTCACTGATTTACAAGATGTACAGATTCCTGAAATCATTAAATTTCATAAAGAAAATTTCGATGTTGAAGCGATTGCTAAAAATGCCTCCGATTTAAAATATTTAGGTCACATTAAAAAATTCATCGAGCAAGAAATTGATAATCCAAGTGAAGAGTTTGTAAAATTCGTCATTAATGAGGTCTATGAGGGTATGAAGACAAAAGCCGTTATTGATAAGTTTACACCTGTCGTAAGGCGCGGTTTCCGTCAATATATTTCTGACCAAGTAAACAACAAGTTGAGTGCCGCATTAAACAATAACGTGAGTTCTTCCGTAGAGGTTGAGGAAATTTTGCAAGACTCCCAAGTAGAAGAAGTTGAAATTGAAACAACACACGAAGAACTGGAAGCATTTACAACAGTAAAACTTCTTTTAAAAGATAAGATTGATACAAGTCGTATTTTCTTTAGGGATAATCGTTCGTACTTCAATATTATACTAGACGATAATATACGCAAATGGATACTTAGATTACATGTAAATAATAGTCGGAAGTTTATCACGTTAAATGATGAAGAAAAGACAACCATTGACATCAATGAAGTCTTGGATATATACAATCATGCAGATAAAATTATTCCAATACTAGATAGCTATCAATAAATATAGTATATAAGGCTTGAATCTCATAAAACGGATTCAAGCCTTTGCTTGTCATTTCTCCCAATTCAGTTCCCAACTAAATCCAAATTTATCGACAACCTTTGCGTGTACGGCGCCCCAGAAAGCTTCTTGGAGTTCCATTTCGATTGTGCCTTCTTCGGCAAGCGCTGTGTAGATATTGGTAATCTCCTCCTCTGAATCAAACTCTAAGCCTAGCATGACGCTATTTCCTTCTGTGACTGGCGTTTGGAAAATATCATTGAGATAGAGTGTCAAATTTTCGTTAATGACGATTTCTGCATGGAGGACTTTATTCGGATATTGTTCAAAACCGGGAATCCCATCTGACATTTGAAAATTTTTAATTTCTCCTCCAAAAATGGCGTGATAATAGGCAACTGCTTCTTTACAGTGATCTGTTGTTAAATAAGGAATGAGCTTTTTCATCGTTTTAACTTCCTTCCATTATTTGATAGTATCAGAATACGCGATTGTCTCTTTTTTTTGCAAGCGATACATAAAAAAAACGATCAGCGCGATGCCGACCGTCTTTTTATAATTAACGAATTTCTTTAATACGAGCTGCTTTACCACGTAGATCACGTAGGTAATACAATTTCGCACGACGTACTTTACCACGACGTAATACTTCTAATTTAGCGATACGCGGTGTGTGTACAGGGAATGTACGCTCAACGCCAACACTATAAGAGATTTTACGAACTGTGAAAGTTTCGCTGATTCCTGCTCCACGGCGTTTGATTACAATACCTTCAAAAAGCTGAATACGTTCGCGAGTTCCCTCGACAACCTTCACGTGAAGGCGAACAGTATCACCAGGACGGAAGCTAGGTACGTCTGGATTTAATTGACTTTTAGTAATTTCATTGATTAACAAATTCATTACATTTCATCTCCTTCCAACAGACATTCTTTCATTCAACATATGTAATGAAGCGGAACATCGTTATAAAACTGGATCTGTCCAGTTACTCATCTAATTTATCACATTTATCATGGTGTGTAAAGGGTTTTTTCTTGATGGCTAAAATATGGTATGATGATGCTATCTATTCCAAGAAGAAAGGACGTGTTCCAACGATGAGAACGGTGACGCAAAATAACCTCACACAACTCACCACATTGCCATTCCTATTTCCGGTCAACTGCTATTTAGTTAAAGATGAAGATTTCCTCACACTCATTGATACAGCCTTGCCAATGAGCGCTAACAAAATTTTAAAGCAGATTGCGGCCATTGGTTTACCGCTCCGGTATATTGTTTTGACGCACGCACACGGCGATCATATTGGGTCGCTACAACGAATTGCAGAAGCTCATCCTGATGCGAAAATTATGATTTCTAACCGAGAATTGCAACTACTCAAAAATCCAGCACCGTATGCATTTGAAGCGCAGAAACCCATCAAAGGTTCCTATCCCAAAACATTTCCAGTTAAGGTAGATAAAACAATCGTAGAAGGCGACATGATTGGCTCCTTATCCGTGATTGAGACGCCAGGTCACACGCCTGGATCCGTTTCTTTTTTTGATAATCGGACGAAAGCTGTGATTGTCGGTGATTTGTTGCAAACACAAGGCGGCATAGCAGTCGCAGGCGATACGCGTCTCCTCTTCCCTTTCCCTACAATGGGCACATGGGATTTAGAAACCGGTATTGCTTCCACTAAAATCTCGTAATTTTCGTCATGACTACCGTGCCATAACCAACTTGGCTCATGAGTAATTTGCCATCTTCTTCTCGAATGAACTGCTCCTCGAAATGGCAGTTAAGTACCGCGTCTCCGCCAAGCTCGTGAGCCTGCTCTTGCAAACCTCGAACGATTCCTGAAAAATCAGATGTCGCGGCCCAGCCCACTTTTGCCTCCGCTTGCACGTAATTACGAACAAAAACAACCTGTACAACATCGTGGTTTACTGCTGTTGGTCCAGTCGATACAAGTACGGATTCCACGTCACGATTCAATACGTCGTCGCGATTTTCAGCCTCTTCATTTTTAAAAATTCCCATGCCTAGTCCACTCCTTTTTGAATCTCCTCCAACCATTTTTGCTGCTGGTCAGATAAAGTATAACTTTCAAGTAAGTCTGGTCGGCGTTCCCATGTGCGGCGCAATGACTCACGTTCCCGCCATTCTTCGATCCATTTATGATTCCCATTTAAAAGTACTTCCGGAACCTCCATATCGCGAAACTGCGCTGGTCGCGTGTAGTGCGGGTGCTCAAGTAGGCCTGTAGAAAAAGAATCCGTTACAGCTGAATCCGCATTCCCAAGCGCTCCTGGAAGCAGACGAATCACGCTATCCATCATCGCCATCGCCCCAATTTCGCCACCCGTTAAAATATAATCACCAATCGAAACTTCATCCGTGACCAAAAACTCGCGAATTCGCTCATCATAGCCTTCATAATGCCCACAAATAAAAATCAAATGTTCCTCCTGCGCAAATTCCTCCGCCAATTTCTGGTCGAATCGTTTGCCAGCTGGATCCATCAAAATAATTCGCGGTTTCGTATCCGGCGTTCTTTCCCGTAGCGCTTCCACTGCTGAGAAAATCGGTTGTGCCTTCAAAAGCATCCCAGCGCCGCCGCCATACGGGTAATCATCGACCGTTTGATGCTTTCCTTCTGCATATTCCCGAAAGTCTGTAATAGAAACATCCACGAGTCCTTTTTCAATTGTTTTTTTTTATAATCGAATTCCCCGTCATGCCATCAAACATCGTTGGAAAAATCGACAAAACATCCATTTTCATTTAGTCAAACAATCCTTCCATGACAGAAATCGTGATTTTTTGATCCTTGATATTGACCGACTGCACGACATCCGCGATATATGGAATTAACTTGTCTTTCTGGCCCTTCATCTGCACAACCCAAACGTCATTCGCGCCAGGCGTCAAGATTTCACTAATCGTTCCGAGCAAGTCGCCTTCTTCCGTATACACCTCACATCCAATAATCTCGTGGAAGTAATATTCGTTTTCCTCCAAATCACCAAGCTGCGATTCCGGCACTTTCAGTATCCCGTCCCTCATTCGCTCGACGTTATTGATACCAATAATCCCCTCAAACGTCAACAAGTCAAAATTCTTATGTTTCCGATGCGTCTTGATAATCAGTTTTTCAGGCTTCTTGCTACCTTTTGCGAATAAAAATAACTCATTTCCAGGGACAAAGCGCTCATCCGCAAAATCCGTCTGCGAAATAACGCGAATCTCTCCCATTAAACCGTGTGTATTCACTACTTTTCCTACATTAAACATCTGTTCCATGCTTTCACCTCTAGCGTATTTCTAGTATAACATCATCTTTCACGACAATCGTTTTCGCAAAAATGGTCTCGTCCCAAGCATCGCCAACCGCGACGTCTAGGATTGCCTCCAATTCACGCTCTTTGATTTCACTTCCAATCGGTAAAATTTCGAGCTGCTCGACTTGGAATTCAATCCTTTTTACTTTCTCGTGTCGCATTTCAATTTCTTTTGCAAAGTAACTATTCACCGATTCTTGATTAAACTTATTTTTGTGTTCCATCTTTTTTTTGTTCAAAATGGAGTTGATCACTTTCTTTTTGTAACGTTTGCCGTTGTTCTAAGTAGAATTGAAATAATTTCTCCTTACTTTTTTCCGTAAGAATTTGTTTCACAGTGACTTTTTGGATAATTTTCATGAGGCACGCTCCTTTATCCGTTGGGGTGTTTGTTTTATTGTAACATATGAAGAGCTGAGGAAGCCCGTTAGACCCGAAAAAATTTGTTAGGGTCTCCGTGAAAACCCGTTTTTGGTTTTTGCGGAGACCACGAAAATTTCGAGGGTCTGGCTTCCGAAGCTGGATCCGATGAAGAGCTGAAACGGCCCGCTCAGCTCCGAAAAAAACTGGAGCGGCCGCAGGAAAAAGCCGCTCTTGCTTTTTGTGGCCGTTAAAGCTAGACCAGAGGCACGAAAAGCGATATCACAGAAAATCAATCATTATTCACCTATAAGTCTATGTCTGTATCCAATACTCCGCTCCAGAGAGGATTACCTGCTCGCTTCGCTCGCATGCATATTGGAGCTGTAATTCACTTTGTTCAAACAGCTCCAACAAAAAACCACCTCACAAATTAATGTAGGTGGTCATTCAATGATTTCGAGACGCACTTTCTTCTCGCTACGGTTGCCTGACGCGTAGACAAGCGTACGAATCGATTTCGCGATCCGTCCCTGCTTGCCTATCACACGGCCCATATCATCTTTGTTTACTGATAACTTATAAAGAAGGCTTGTAGCACTCTCTTCCACCGAGACAACTACGTCATCTTGATGATCAACGAGAGGCTTTACGATGGTTAGAATTAAATCCTCCATAGCCATGACCTCTATTACTTACCTAGTTTTGAATTGTGGAATTTTTCCATAATGCCTTCATTTGACAACAAGTTACGAACTGTGTCAGATGGTTTCGCACCATTATGCATCCATTTTAAAACTGCTTCTTCGTCGATTTTCACTTCTGCTGGGTTCAAAAGTGGATTGTATGTACCCACTGTTTCGATTGAACGGCCATCACGAGGAGAACGAGAATCTGCAACTTGAATACGGTAGAAAGGTTTCTTGTTAGAACCCATACGTTTTAAACGAATTTTAACTGCCATTTATATATACACCTCCATAAAGTCTTACACAAGTATATATATTACCAGTAAAGGATTTGTTTGTAAAGTGTTTTTTCTTTACAGCTGCATTTTTTCTTTCTTTTTTTTTCTGGAACAGCTGCTGTGATTCGGTGTAAATAGCGACAGTAACCAGAAATATTATGTTCGACATCGTCAATGCGAACGCGGAACGAATGGTGGCGAATAAAGAAACTGTGCAGAATACGTGCTGGATTTTTGTAATACATTGCCAGTTCTGGATAGAAAAAACCATTCAGTTGATAGTCCGCGCGTTTTTCGATGGTGCGCTCTAATTTTTCACGATGAAAGCCTTCGAGCAAATAAGCTTTGTTTTCCGCTTCAATCCGTTCGCACATATCATGCGTTGCCACAGTCAGCTCCAGGAATGTCGGGAATGTCGTTGCGCGATCATAAATAAAGTCCAGGCGCCCGAAAGCATTTTTTAGACCAAATTCAAAATAGCGGTCTTCCGGTAAGTATTTCGTTATTTCATTCGTACAATAGCTGAGCCAATGATCATGATTTTTCCAGTATTCGTTTTTAATAAAATGATCAAACGCCTTCGTTGCAACGTCCAGCCAACGTGAATCGCGATCGAGTTCATATAAACGCAGCAAGCCCAAAACAGCTTCTCCATCATAATAGATAATCCGAAAAGCGTCTTTTACTGCAAGCGTTGGGTATTCAAGAACATGAATAAACCGGCCATCCTCCTGCTGCTGGTCACAAATCGCATGCGCAAGCTTTTGAGAAAGCGCTAAATAGCTATTATTTTCAGTCACCTGCATATATTTTGAAAAAGCCAAGATTGCCGCTGCATTCGCGCCTAACTTCATTTCATTGTTATCGCGCTCAATGACATATGCACGGCTTTCCTGCTCACGAATCAGATCAATCGCCAGAAAACGGAGTGCTTTCTCAGCAGCTCGCAAAATCTTTGGTTCGCCAGACACTTCATACGACTCCAGCATCGAATACGTGGAGCTCGCATGACGCAGACTATTATAATGTTTTATTTTCTTATCAAAACAAGAGAAGTAACCATAGATAAATTCACCATCCGCACCAACCTGATCTGCCAAATACGCGCCAGATTTCCGGATGAGCTCCTCCACTTCTGAAGGCTCCAATTGTGAAATGATGCGTCGCCCATGATTTAGCTCCCCACGGTAAAGTGGCAAAACAGTATCTCCATCAAAGTAAAACCCAATCGTATCAAAAACAATCACTTCGGAATTCGCCTCTATTTCTAATTTGCCATGTTCCTTATGCGACTGTATCAAATAACGATTCAAGTTCTCCACATTCAGCGCCAAACCAGTTTCTTTTGGCTGTATCATTGCATTTCCATTGACCTCTTGCTCCAACAAAGCCGTGTGGAACCCTTTATCAAATGAAACACCGAGACGGCAATAATTCTTCTTCGTATGTAGCGCCATATCGTTCCATTCCGAAAAAAGCATTGCCTTGAACTGATAAGCCACGTCAATTTTAAAATTAGCAGTATGTTTATCTGTTTCTTTTCTAAGTTGCTTAAAAATATAGTCAAGTGACGCATTGCTGTAATTGATAACCGTCGCGCGTTTTGTAGAATGTTCCAGTGATAGGAAGACTTTCCAATTTCCGAGCCAACTCATAGTCCCGACTTGTTTTGCCTCGTTTTCAATAGCTTTTTTAATTTCCAAAACAGCATCCACACTTTGCATAGCCATCCACTCCTTATATAGCCCCCCTATTCCGAAAAATAAGGAGGCCTAGTATTGTTACTTAGCGTGAAAAAATCGAATTATTCTTGCGGCTTTCTTCTAAACAATCTTAGTAAGAAACCACCAGCTAACGCGAGCAATCCAGCACCGAACCATTGCGCAGTAGTAGAATTTTCATCACCAGTAGACGGTAACGATGAGCCGTCAGAGCCAGACGAGGAAGTATCCGCACTTATCATACTCGTCGTTCCAGTTCCCGTACCACCTGTACTAATAGGCACAATCACCGAACCAGTACCGCCAGTTCCACCTGTACCACCAGTTCCTGTATTGATTGGCGTATTAGGATCTGTATCACCATCAGCATCATCGACTAAAGGAAGTACCTCCGTTGAAGCAATAGCGCTAGTTTTAGTAGTTTCTCCTCTAGTTGCTGTTAGATACGCCGTAATAATATCACCAGCATCTAACTTATGACCAGAGACATTGACAACATAATCCCCGTCGTCATCTAACGTTACATCACCAATAATAGTACCATCTGGAAGTTGTAGCGTTAACTCCAAATCCGTTCCTTCTGGAAGTTCCGGAGCTAAAGCCTGAGCTCGTTGAATCAAGCTATTGATAGGACTAGGTGCATCATCATAGATCCCATCGCCACGGATAAACGTATCACCTTCATGAACAGGATTGATAAGCGGTCTATCGACAATATAGTTCATCCAATCAATGTCCCCGTCGGCATCGGCATCCGCGTCAGCGTCTGCATCGGCGTCGGCATCGGCATCGGCATCGGCATCGGCGTCAGCATCCGCATCGGCATCGGCATCG
>NZ_AODE01000004.1 GCF_000525855.1 Listeria cornellensis FSL F6-0969 | reverse complement strand
TTTTGCCGTATTTACCGGTCAGGGTCGCACTATCTTTCGCATACGGGTCTGGTGTTAGACTCGTGTCTAAGATGGATGATCCTTTGGTTACGACTGTTTTACGGGCCACTTCATTGTAAGCGGCATTGACAGCCACCACTTCGACTTTATCGGTCGCTAATTTGACGAAGCTTGCCACTTTATCAAACGTATACGTGCCGTCTGCGTGGGTCGTTGCTTGCGTTACGGCAACACCGTTCACCCACAGGCGGACTTTGGATACGTCTTTGCCGTATAGACCAGTCAAGGTAGGATCGCCTATCGTGTAATCATTGGCTGTGAGGCTGTAATCATAGACAGCAGTACCTGTCACCGTAACGGTTTTGCGCGCGCGTTCGACGTAAGCACTATCAACACCTACGACTTCGACTTTGTCGGTTGGTTTGGTGATAAAGCTGGCGATGTTCGCGAACGTGAAGGTACCATTGCTGGTGGTGGCTTGGACGATCAGTTGATCATTCACGAAAAGACGTACTTTCGCGATATCTTTGCCGTATGTTCCTGTTAGATTCGCCGTACCAATTTTATAGCTGTTGGCTGTCAGGGCGTAATCTTTCACGTCTGGGATCGTTGTGCTTGCAGCCGATGTTTTACCAGTTGATGCTTTCGTTACTGTCGCTGTAATCGTAGAGCCGCCGGCTTGTTTGGCGATGATAAAGCTGTAGTTACCAGCGCTGTCTGTTTGGCCAGACGCAATCGTTGTCGTGCCATTTTTGATCACGATGGCGCTGTTTGGTTCTCCTTTACCGGAAACGGAAGTAGAACTGGTTGTTAGGGCGCCAATCGTTGTTTGCACGATCGCGTCATCCGCGATTTTAGTGCTCGCCGTGGATGTCTTACCGTTCGATGCTTTGGTTACTGTCGCTGTAATGGTAGAACCGCCCGCTTGTTTGGTGATGTTGAAGATATAGTCACCGGCGCTGTCTGTTTTACCAGAGGCGATGGTTGTCGTACCGTTTTTGATCACGATAGCGCTGTTCGCTTCGCCTGTTCCAGAAACGCTTGTGGAATCGGTTGTTAACGCGCCAATCGTTGTTTGGGCGATGGTGTCATCGGCGATTGTGGTGCTGGCCGTCGATATTTTACCGTTCGATGCTTTCGTTACCGTCGCAGAAATCGTAGAGCCGCCTGCTTGTTTGGCGATGATAAAGCTGTAGTTACCAGCGCTGTCTGTTTTACCAGACGCGATCGTTGTCGTGCCGTTTTTGATGACGATGTTGCTGTTGGGTTCGCCTTTTCCAGAAACGCTCGTGGAATCGGTTGTCAACGCGCCAATCGTTGTTTGGACGATATCGTCATCGGCAATCGTGGTGCTGGCCGTGGATGTTTTACCGTTCGATGCTTTGGTTACTGTCGCTGTAATCGTAGAACCGCCGGCTTGTTTGGCGATGATAAAGCTGTAGTTACCGGCACTGTCTGTTTGACCAGACGCGATGGTAGTCGTACCGTTTTTGATCACGATAGCGCTGTTGGCTTCGCCTTTTCCGGAAACGCTCGTGGAATCGGTTGTCAACGCGCCAATCGTTGTTTGCGTAATTGCATCATCTACGATTTTGGTGCTGGCCGTCGATGTTTTACCGTTCGATGCTTTGGTTACTGTCGCTGTAATGGTTGAACCGCCGGCTTGTTTGGCGATGTTGAAGCTATAGCTACCGCTGCTGTCTGTTTTACCAGAGGCGATAGTAGTCGTGCCGTTTTTGATCACGATGTCGCTATTAGGTTCGCCTTTACCGGAAACGCTTGTGGATTCCGTTGTTAACGCGCCAATCGTTGTTTGCGTGATCTGATTGAATAGCGTGTTAGCTGTCGTGATGTCGCCTTGTAATTTAGTTTTGTCGGTACTTGCTGGTAATGCGTTAACAAGCGCACTTGCTGCATCAATCATGGCTTGTGTCGTGCTGTCTTTTAACGCCGTGTTCGTTGGTGGATTGCTGAATAGGTTGTTGACAGCTGCTGTTGCCGTTGCCAGCGCGTTTCTAGCGTTTAATTCGGCTTGGGCTTTGTCGACGTACCCTTGTAATTCTGCGTTCACCGTTGGATTAGTGACACCGTTGACTTTGACTTGGGCTGCATCAACCGCTGCTTGGTTCGTCGCATCTTTGATGTGGTTCGCGGGGTTATTGCTGATGAATAGATCGTTCACCGACGCGCGAGCCGCCTCTTCGGTGTTGCGTTCATTTAACTCTTTTTGTGCTTTGTCTACGTACGTTTGTAGTTCTGCTTTTTGTGTTGGGTCGTTCGTGATGGCGTTGACTTTGGCTTGCGCTGCGTCAATCGCCGCTTGGTTTGTTGTATCTTTGATGTGGTTGGCTGGGTTGTTATTGATGAATAGGTCGTTCACCGAGGCACGGGCGATATCTGCCGCTGAATCTGTCACGACAACGGGAATGCTTTGGGCAAGGCCAGCATTGGATACTGGGGTTGCGGTGATAGAAGCACTTCCGGATGCGATCGCTGTCCAGTTTCCGTTGGCATCGACGGTAATCACGGATGGGTTGCTAGATGTATACGTCACCGTTTGATCGACAAAGGATGGCAAGACAGTGGCTGTTATTTTGCCTGTGGTCCCGCGATTAGTGTTGATGCTGGCTGTGTTTAGGTTCATCGATGTGGCGTTGTAGGAAGAGGCGCTGTCTATACGTGCGATTGCATGTAATATTGGTATATTTAGTGCTTTACTACTCACCATAATATTTCCATGTGAAACCGCTGTTGGAAATGTGACAGAAAAATTACCATTAGCATCTGTTGTAGTCTCCATTGTCGCTCCCATTGTGTTATCCATATTATAGTGATCATCAAAAACTTGTATTGGATGATTTAGCAGATTGTCAATGTGACCACTTATCACTCTATCCGTTATTTGAAATGTATTCACATATCCAGTATAGTTGGACACCGGTTGAACGGCGGCCTCTGCCGTAATCCCCATGCTTCTGACCGTAAGAATAGCTGGGTACATCCCAAAACCATATGAAAGAGCTCTGTCCATACCATTGACTTTAAAGTCTGCATAAGCAATTCTATAATTACCATTAGCATCGGCCTGAGTCGTCACTGCATACCGTAAAGCATAATCTCGTCCAATATAGTTATCCGGATAGTAAAAACCTAAATTAACAATAACTGTTTGGCCTGCTCCATTGGGGATATGACCCGTTACTTCGGCATCTCCTTCACTTACTTTATTTATGATACTTCCTTGGCTAGTTGTAGCCTTCAATGATCCTGTTAGCTTATTCTCTGCTGCATGTGTTTGTACTGGTGGCAATGTTGTGATTAACGAGCTTGCTACCACATTCGTTGCAACAAGTGCAATCGCAATTTTTTTTCATATTCTTATTCATTATGATATTTCCCCATTTCTTTTTTTATTTTTGCAAAAACGCCTCATTTATTATGAGCTTCCCCTTTCCGTATTTTTCTGATTTCTGCTTCTGCGCATAAATCTACTTTTAACTATACCTATCTTTCAAAATAAAAAAATACAGTAACTCTCGTCAAAGCGGTGTTTTTATGACAATTTCGTCATAATTCTAATAATTTTTTTGTTATATAACAAAAAAAGGCAAGAAATCCAGTAGTTCGGATTTCTTGCCTTTTCTGATGATTACCTTTATTATTTCAATTTGCCAACAAAGAAGAATGTCGCGATACAGTTAATACCTTGAACGATGAAGAATGTTCCAACAAGGATAACAATACCGATTGCTGCGACAATTG
The DNA here is from genome assembly GCF_000525855.1 of Listeria cornellensis FSL F6-0969. Classification (GTDB taxonomy): domain Bacteria; phylum Bacillota; class Bacilli; order Lactobacillales; family Listeriaceae; genus Listeria_A; species Listeria_A cornellensis. The sequence continues at coordinate 246,836 of NZ_AODE01000004.1, read as the reverse complement.
GATTGAACAAAGAGATAAAACCAAGAATAATTCCTAGAATACCAAGTGTTAAAATCCAGCCCCAGCCTTGAACGCCTTCATTTTTAGCAGCAAAGGCGCCGATTGTACGCATGATTCCTGCAAATAGAACCCACATACCGAAGACAAGTACTAATGTTACGGTTCCTTCAAGTTGATCTGCTAATAAAAGAATACCTAATAATAGCGATAAAATACCTTCCGCTAGAATCCAGCCAGAAACCTTCTGTCCGCCGCGGTTGGAGAAATACTGAATGATTTGGAATACCCCAACGACTAGCATTAAGATTCCGATGAATAATGTGAATGATAGTAAAGAAATTCCTGGATGGAAAACAAACCAGATTCCTAAACATATCATTGCGATACCGGCCAATAGGACAAGTATACGTGTGAATGTTTTCATGATATGTAACACTTCCTTTTTTATGATTAGAACTTTTAGGCTCTGTTGCTTATTTTACCCTATTTTTTTTAAAATAAAACACTAATTGTATCGGTTAATATTTTATAAATTTTGTCTTTAGTCACAATTACAATCTTCCGCGAGAATGTAAGCGTTGTTTCACATCTATTTTTGCCCTTTGAAGCATTGATTCCACAAAAAAAAGCTGAAAAAGTTCATAATTCAACGTAGCTGCTAGTCTTTAGAAAAATCTGTCTATTACCTTGACAAGGCTAGCTAAATAATTGTATGATAGAACCAATTTAATACACTTCTTATCAAGAAAGGTGGAGGGACTGGCCCTGCGAAACCTTAGCAACCGGACGTTTTGATCACGGTGCTAATTCCAGCAATTTTTTTGCGAAGATAAGCTATTAACTATAGAAATCGTTGGTCATTCAGCCTTTCCTAGTAACGCTTAATCAGGCGCTTGCAGGGAGAGGTTTTTTATTTTGATGAACGACTATAAGATAGAGAAAAGGTGATGACATGGGGACGCTTAAGCAAATAGAACTTTTTAGGGATAGACCATTGAAGTTGGAAAACGGGGACACTATTGGACCGATTGAGGTTGGCTTCGAAACATACGGAAATCTTTCTTTGGCGAAGGATAATTGTATTTTATTGGAGCACGCTCTGACCGGAACAGCGCACGCGGCAAAACATTTTGAGGAAGACGTTGCGGGCTGGTGGGATGATTTTATCGGAGCTGGAAAAACGATGGATCCTGCTGATTATTTCATTGTGTGTACGAATGTATTTGGGGGCTGTAGTGGGACGACTGGACCTTCTTCGGTGGATTCGCGAACAGGTGCTGCATATCGCTTGCACTTTCCTGGTTTTACGATTAAAGATATTATTAAGGTACAAAAGGCATTACTAGATGCGCTTGGCGTTGTGCATGTGGTCTCGGTGATTGGCGGTTCCATGGGTGGTATGCAGGCGACGCAATGGGCGATTGATTATCCGGAAATAACGGGAAGTGTGATTAATCTAGCTTCGCCTCTTGCCGCGAGTCCTGAGGCGATTGGGTATAACCTGATTATGCGGATGGCGATTTTGAATGATCCTGACTTTAATGATGGGAATTATGTTGGGCAGCCTGAGGGTGGGCTTGCTACGGCGCGGATGGTTGGATGATGACGTATCGCACGAGTGAACTGTTTTCCAAGCGATTTGAGCGGTTTACGGTGGCTGATTCTTCTCCTGGTGCATTTTCAAAGGAGCATTTCCAAGTCGAGTCGTATTTGCAATATCAGGGCGACTCTTTTGTGGAGCGGTTTGACGCGAACAGTTATCTTTATTTAACGAAAGCGATTGATTTATTTGATGTGACGATAAATGGTGTAGATGAAAAACCGCTTTTTACTGGGATTCAAATTCCATATCTATTGGTTGGTGTAACGAGTGATCAGCTGTTTCGGATTCATGATTTGCGTCGGGATTACGAGCTTTTGAAGGATTGGGATGTTCCTGTGACGTATTATGAAGTGGATTCGGATTATGGACATGATGCTTTTTTGGTCGAGGTGGAGAAATTTCATCCGCTGATTAGCACGTTTTTAACGCAACATTCGAAAATAGAGTTGAAAAAATAAGTGCGGAAATCCGCACTTATTTTTTTGTAACCGGTATCCAGACTTCGCATTCATAATCATCTGCCCTATTATCACCCGGTCCATATACCTCGATTTCTGGTCCTGACGCATGTTCATAGCCACTCGTCGGTAACCAATCAGCGTAGATTTTTTGCCACGTTTGTTGAATCGCGTCTGGCAGTGCACCTACCGACTGAAACACCGCCCACTGCAAACTAGGAACTTCCCATTTCCCCATGCCAGCAAGCGGCTCCCCATCGTGCTCCACCGCAATCCAATAGTCCATTTCTTGCTTCGGTGCTTGTTCCTCTGAAACGCTGCAAATCCCCATGTAACGCGGAACTTTTCCATTTCGGATTCCTTCCAAACGTTCCATTGTCCCGTCTGACCAAACCTCTTCCCAAAATTTCGGGATCTCGACTAAATTCTGTCCTGCTTGGAATGAAAAGACTTTTTTGACACCAACGACCTGAAACCCTTCCTGTTCAACGATTTTATAGTCCATATGTCTACCCCTTTTCAACATTAGTTTTCCATTTCTCGTCTCCAGTATACCTCTTTTTGAATCAGATTTCTTTTCAAAACTTTTATACCGCTATAGAAAAAATGCACAGTTTAGGAAAATCTCCTAGACTGCGCATTTTTTTTAGTCTTTATAAATCGATTTTGTTTTATTGAGCCATGCATAGCCAAGTCCGATAACAAGACCACCCCCGACATAGTTTCCGAGTAATGCCAGTGAAAGGTTCGTTGATACGCTGCTCCATGTCATCGCGTCTAAGTGACCGCCTGAGGCAAAGAATGCCAGTGAGAATGACGAGAAGTTAGCGATAACGTGCTCGAAACCTAGGAAAGCAAAGATGAAAATAATGAAGACCATCGCGAAGATTTTTCCTGCATCGTCTTTCATCCGCATCGTACAAATGACCGCCGTATTCACGACAATGTTCGCGAATATCGCTTCAATAAAGATTTGCAAGGGTTCTTTTTCAAGTTTTCCTGTCACGGCTGTGAACAAGAAGTGATCGGCTGGTAGCGCGTGGAATACCGATGTGAGTGACATCAAATACCCAGCCAAAATACCCCCGATTAAATTACATAATATACAAAAGAATAAAATACCTAAAGCTTTACCGGGTTTAATGATTTTTTGGTAGACGCCTGTTGTCATGTACATCATGTTACTTGTACCGAGCTCGGCGTTCATATAAATAATCATTACAAGTGACCAGCTGAACATGAATGCATAAACGATTTTACCAAGTCCGTGCGCAAAGTGATCCACCTTGTCGCCAATCATAACCGCAACCGCTGTTCCTAGTGTTAAAAATAAACAAGCCAATATAGCGCGGAAAATATAGCGGGCAACGCTATGGTGCACAAGATCGATTTTCTTACGTGTACTATAATCGATTTTCTGCATTAATGTACTATTTTCTGAGTCCAAATTCTTCATCTCCAATTAATCAGTTTTCATAACTCCACAACTTTACTATTGTAGCACGAAATAGGCGCTTTGAAAATAACCATTTTGATGATAATGAAATAATTTCACACTTTTTCTGAAAAGTTACTGAAACCGATTTATTTTTATGAATCTAGACTACCATTCCCATTGTGTTTGCTGGCTAAACATGAATTATGTATCATTACTATCCGTTCGACTTAATTTGAATTTTATAAAAGAGCCGGATTTATAATCTGAGCATTTATCACTAAGGGGTTGCATAACCTTCTGTATTAGAAATTTAGGTAAAATTAGCTGGAAAATACATAACAAAAAACCACCGCGGAAAAGGGAGTAACCGCGGTGGTCAAAAAGGGAGTTTGGGATTTTATTCTCAGGGGAAAGAATAAAAAATTTAATTTGTTAGCTTATAACTTTATATTATACTTTGGAGAAAAGAATAGGCTGTGAGTTAAATTAGAATTTAATGAAAAATAATTTTGACTCTCCGTGATGATATATCTAGAAATAGTAGAAAACCGATCCATAGATAATTAATGTCTTTTGTGTACTATGATTTTAACTATTTTATTGACATTCCTCCAAAATAGCAAGATTGTCTATTAATGAGAATAAAATCATGTAGGAAAACAAGAAATAAAAATGATAAAATATAGTTTATAGCAGTTAAGTAAGCGCTAACTTTAAATAGTGGCGAAAAATTGCTGTTTAAATAAACGCAACATTGTAGTTTTAGCTATTGTTGAGATGGAGACGTGAATAACTGAGTGATTTTCTCCAGACTTTGTGTTTTCGAGAAAATATATTGTTTATTCGTTACATCTTGTTTCAGCGTGTTCCCTTGATTTGGACAATTTTGATTCTGTTTTCGAAAAGTTTTCGGACTTACGCCATAAAAGCGCTGAAACGAGCTATTTAGATAACGCAGATCCGAAAAACCGCAAACGCCACAAATGGTTAACAATGTACTTTCTGTATGAATTAATAAAAAATTTTGCCTTTTCACATCGGAGAAGATTGACGTACTCTTGAAACGTTACGCCGAAGTTTTCATGGAAAAAGTGAGATAAATAGGTGAATGAGAGCGCTTCTATTTTTGCGATATCAGAAAGTAACAGCTTTTCTTGATAGTGTTTGGAAATATAATCGCTTATTCTTTTGATTCTTTCAAGCTTTAATAGCAATTGATCTTTCTTCTCTTCCTTCATTTGTTTGTGTGGAACCAGTTTCATTAAATCAAACATGATAATGGAGGAAAAACCATGGCACAGCAACGAAAAGTATTCTTCTTCTTTAAAGTAAGCTTGACTGGCTACTACTATATTCTCCAACAAACGTCGGCCAGTTTCGGAAGTTTCTAAAGCGATAGGCGTTGTATCAAAATAAACCTCATTAATTTGAGGAAAAAAAGCTTCGAAAATCTTAGGCGAAAATTGAAAAATTAATAACAACGCAGAATTTTTTGAATCTAATTCGTGCAATTGGCAGGAGTTTAAGACAATAAAATCACCTTTTTGCAGTAAAATTTTCTTGTTATTTGTCACAATATTTAAAGAACCACTCAGTAGATAGACTACTTCGATATCCATATGTAGGTGTGTACTACGATAATGCATCTCAATCAGAAACACATGAATGTCTTGTACTTTACTATGTTCAATCAGCTCGAATTCATTTGTCATGTTCCTTCCCTCCTCAATATTCTTACTATAAGCGAAATTGAAAGCGGAAGCAATATATAATTTTTATCATCAAAGGAGGAAATGAATAACGCAATCATTGTTTATACTACTAAAAATGGGGGATATTTATGAGATTATCAAAAAAATTTTAATTTACTTTTTCGGCGCTTTAGGTGGACTATTATTTGGTTATGATACTGGCGTCATTGCTGGAGCACAAATTTTTATTCAGGATGAGCTTCAATTAAGTAATGGCGAGATTGGATTTGTCGTTAGTTGTATTTTGATTGGAGCGGTTGTGGGTGCGGTCTTAATTTCACCATTATCTGATAGGTACGGACGTAAGAAAATGGTTATTTTGACTGCTTTTATTTTCTTTGTCGGAGCTTTGGGTAGTGCCTTGTCGCCTGATGTGACGGCCTTAATTATTTCGCGGATGTTCTTAGGGATAGCAGTTGGTGGGGCTAGTGCGCTTGTTCCGATGTACTTGGCCGAATTGGCACCAGCGAACCAACGTGGGAGCTTGTCTTCTTTGAATCAGTTGATGATTATGATTGGTATGTTGCTCGCTTACATTGCGAATTACGTTTGGCGAGATTCACCGATTGGTTGGGAATTGATGTTAGGTTTTGCTGCAGTACCAGCACTTATTCTGTTTATCGGTGGGCTTTTATTACCGGAATCTCCACGTTACTTGGTGAAAGTCGGCAAACGAGAAGAAGCGGAAGCCATCTTACTCAACATTCGAAGCAAGTCAGAGGCCGAGGCGGAAATCCTTGAAATTGAGGAGCAGAGCCATATCGAAAAAGGTCGTTTGAAAGATGTCTTTTCAAAATGGGTGCGTCCATCCGTGATTGCGGCTTTTGGTTTGGCTATTTTGCAGCAGTGGATGGGTTGTAATACGGTCTTTTATTATGCGCCTCGTATTTTAATGAGTGGCGGGACAGATGCTACTTCGGCGATTCAGACGCAAATTTTTCTAGGTATTTTTTATGTTATTGTAACTGCTGTAGCCGTTTCGTTGATGGATCGGTTTGACCGGAGAAAAGTCCTGATGGTCGGGGCTTTGGCTATGGGAGCCTCGTTCTTTGCTTTGTCTGCAGCGTTCCATTTAGAAGCGGATAAACCTGGATTCCATCTATTCACCTTCATTTTCCTGGCTACTTATATTTCAAGTTTTTGTGCGACTTGGGGACCGGTTATGTGGGTCATGATTGGAGAAATCTTCCCATTGCAAATTCGTGGTTTAGCTGTTGGTATCGCGTCGTTGGTGAACTGGACAGCTAACTGGACCGTTTCTGTTAGTTTTCCGGTTTTAGAAGAAACGATAGGAAATGTGACGCTATTTATCATTTTCGGATTGGTTTGCTTCGCAGCGGTATTCTTTGTTAAACGCTTTGTATTCGAGACGCGAGGCTATACGCTCGAGGAGATTGAAGAAGCGTTAGTGAAAAATGAGACGAAAGCATTGAATAATAAAAATAAGGCTTCTGCTGCTAAAGCGATTTAGTAGCCGTCAAAAAAGGTCAAGTAGCGGTGAGCTATTTGACCTTTTTAAAATGCATTTTTAAGCGTTCACTGTACTTTTTTCAGGTAGGATACGTGTTCCTGCACGGCCTGCTAATGCTTCCACTGCAGCGTCTAGTGAGCAAATGATGGCTTCTTTTCCAGATTCGGCAAAGGCAATCGCTGCTTCCATTTTCGGACCCATACTACCGTCTGCGAAATGGCCTTCTGTCATGTACTCTTTCGCTTCTTTGACTGGTACGCCTTCTAGTTTTTGTTGGTTTGGCTCGCCGAAATGTAAGTACACGTTTGTCACGTCGGTTAGTATCATGAAAACGTCGGCTTCGACTTGTTCGGATAGGCGTAACGCGGAACGGTCTTTGTCGATGACTGCTTCGACGCCTTTTAGGTCGCCTTCTTCGTTTTGAACGACGGGAATCCCGCCTCCGCCTGTGGAAATAACGACGGTATCTGTGGCTACGAGCTGTTTAATCGCTTCGACGCCGTGGATTTTTTGTGGTTGTGGGGATGGGACAACGCGGCGGTATCCTCGGCCTGCGTCTTCGGCCATTTCCCAGCCTTTTGCAGCAGCTAGTTCGACGGCTTCTTCGCGTGTATAGAAGACACCGATTGGTTTCGTTGGGCTTTGGAATGCGGGGTCGCTCGCGCTAACTTCGGTTTGTGTTAAAAGCGTGATGACGTTTGTTGGTAATTTTTTGCGCGCGAGTTCGTTTTTTAGTGATTGTTCCATCATGTAGCCGATGAAGCCTTGTGATTCTGCGCTGCACGCGTCGATTGGAAGCGCTGGAACGTATGCTTTGGCTTCTTCATTTTGGCGTAAAATATTGCCGACTTGCGGGCCGTTTCCGTGCGTCACGATGACTTTGTGCCCTGCTTCTGTGATTTCTGCGATTTTGGCGCAGCTGTCCTCCACGTTTTTTAATTGGTTTTCAAATGTTGCTTCTTGGTTCGGTTGCAAGATTGCATTGCCGCCAAGCGCGATAACTACGCGTTTTCCCATTGAAAATTCCTCCTTTATTGCAAGTGCGACACCTGCTATCGTGTCTGTTCCCGATGTGTGTCCATTTTTGAGTATTTGTTCGGTGATTTTTTGTGTATCAGCACCAGTTTGGAATGCTTCGTAAAGTGATAGTAGTGCATCGCTGAACTCGTCTTTAAGCGCGTATTTCAGGTAGGTCTGGCTGATGTCTGTCGTCAGTTGTTCGGTTGTGATGAGTTGGCCCAGTGTTTGTTTAAACGTACCGCTCACGTTTCCAATGAGCAAAATACCGACCAACATATCATCCCCCGATGGCGTCAAACCAGCGCCTCTACCTAAGAAATAGCGCAATATCTTTTCGATAAAAATGGTATCTCTGCTCCGTAGCGCTATGGCAAGGTTGCAAGATTGTGGTTGCTCTAGTAAATCTTGTATGGCAAAACCGAGCCCCGTTTGCTTTTGACTTTCCAAAATGTGTGTTAAAAAAGGCGCGACTCGGCTTTATTTCTGTTTTTTCACGTTTACTGGTGTATTGGGGGACACCTGAAAGCTCTATTTTGATCGATGATTGGTGATGAAGAAGTATGCCGTCATGATATTCAAACTGTTGATTGACTTGGATTGATGCAATAAGTGTTGTGACGTCAGTGTTTGCGACTTGAATCCCGAATGGTAGTTTGCCATTTTTAGCGGTGCCCACAAAGATTCGTTCATCTTCATTTTCTAGATTGAAACCATTGAGGAATACGCTGTGGACATGCCATACTTGGCGAACCATTAGTAAATCGCTCACATTTCTCGCAAGACCCATCGCTTGAATCACTGGCATCCTTTTTCACCTCCTTTTTTATACGGTTAAGCCTAACTTTTCTGCATAGGCTGTGATTGCTTTTTCAAAACAGGCAACTGGTGGGTTTACGGTTCCAGCGCCGATTTGGCCGATGCCTGCTTTTTTATGGGCGATCCCGGTATTGATGACTGGTGTAATGCCGGTCTCGACTACTTTACGAGCGTCAATGCCGAGACAAATTCCTTGGAAATCCCATGTTGGAACGGTAAAATTCGGATTTTGGTCGATCACGATTTCTAGCATTTCGTTACTTGTTTTCAGCGCGTCGCCAAATCCGCCTGTACCGACAAAACGAGTCACGGCTGGTGCTGCGATCATTGCCATACCGCCAACGCCAAACGTTTCTGTAATCGCGCTGTCCCCGATATCTGGGTTCGCGTCTTCACCGGAATAGCCTGTGAAATAAAGGCCTTGTGGTGTGTTGACGGGCGCTGTGAACCACTCGTCTCCCATACCACTGATGCGAATTCCGAAGTTTTCGCCGTTACGACACATAGCAGTAACAATCGTACCTTCCTCAATCATCCGCGCGCCGTCCATCACTGCTTTTGCAGAGGCCATCATGATATTTAGGAAAAATTGATCGGTATCTGCGAGGAACTTGATGACTTCTTGGCGTTCTTTTTCATCGATATCCAGGCTCACAATGATTGGGCTTACTTCTTTCAAAAATACGAGAGAAGCCGCGATATTGCGTTGGTGGAACTCATCTCCCATCGCGATTGCTTTTGCAACAATAACGTTTAGATTCATGCCTTCATCAAGCGTTTGTAGCGCTTTGCTAAGCACTGGACCGAGCACATCACGCATCCAACGCAAGCGATTCACCACTTCTTCGGAATAAGCACCAAAACGTAGTACCGCGCCAATTCCTTCGTTCATCGTACAGTAAGCGCGATTGCCATCTGTGCGGTTTTCCACGACAACAACTGGCATATTCGCCGAGGTAATGCCGCCCATTGGTCCAACCGCGTCCACGTGATGGCACGGAATAAACGTTACATCCCCGCGGTCAAGCATCGCACGCGCGTCGTCTTCATTGTCCGCCCATTCTTCAAATAATGCGGCGCCAACACATGAACCTTGCATCGGGCTCGTCATGTTTTCCCATTTGATTGGAGGGCCCGCATGAAGTAATACCTTTCCTTCCTTTAACTCGGCGATTACAGATTTAGCAGGCACGACGTCCAGTAAAAATGGTGCCGAAGCGACGATTTTATCCGCCACTGCGCGGTTTGCCTCATCGATTGTCTGGTAGTTTGTCATTATTTTTCCTCCTTCAAAAATTTATTTCACATCCGCCGTTTCAGCACGGTAACTATTTAGGAATTGTAATACTTTTTGTAGTTCAGGATTTCCACCAGCCACTGGGCGCCAGTCAAATTGCACGACACGTCCGCCAGTTTCAGTAATCGCTTCCGCAAAACTTTTTAGTCCGATATTGATGACACGTGGCTGTTTTGCAAGCAAGTCGAGCATTGCTTCCGATGCTTCTAAAATTGGTGCTGCTTCGCCTGACTCGACTTCACGAATCGCTTTATCAGCCTCTTCTACCGAATGACCCACGAGTGCTAGCCCAGTTCTAACGGCTTCATTATTGCTGTCCTTCACGATCACGCCCGCTTTCTCCAATGTTTGGCGCTGTTCCTTGTAGTCTTGCGGATCTTGAAGCGTCCCACAAACCGTTCCAATAACAGCCAATTCGCGTCCGGCCGCTTTCGCTTTTGCAATCACGCCTTTAATCGCTGGCGCCAATTGCCCCGCCATGTCTTCGTGTGAGCCGTAACCAAGCACCACATCGAGCAAAATAACCGCCGTTTCCGGATCATTTGCCGCATCTTCAATGAACGCAATCCGTTTTTCAGGGTCAATCATTGGATGCGGTTTTCCTTGCGTATAAATATCATCGCCAAGATCGATAACCTCGTGACCTTCTGTTTTCAAAATATAGCCGTCTTGCTTAATCAGGCCTTCTTTTAACTGAAGGGCATCCGCGATAAGCATGGCTGCCTCAGACGCTAAAGTCCCGCCAGAGTAGTAGCCTTTGATATGTTTTTGCTCCGGAGTTAGACTAATTTCAGGTGTCACGATTTTCGTGTCCACTGCCGTTACTGCTTCTCCTTTTGCAAGTGCAACCGCAATGCGCGCCGTTTCTTCGAGCGTGTAAGCGTGATATAAATTCGCCTCATGATACGTCGGTTTTTCACCTAAAAAAAATCGTCACGGCAGGCTTCGTAATCGTGCGTAATAATGCCAAAACCTTATCGCGAATCGCTTTTGCAGGTGGCTTCGAAATGACGACAATCACGTCTGTGTCGGCTTGTTTTTCAAGCGCTGCAATCGCGTCCAGCATCGTGATTCCGCCAACTGTTTCGGATAAGTCACGACCACCCGTTCCAATCGCATTCGTCACGCCGTCGCCTAGACGGTCAATAATCGTCGAAACTTCTTGAATTCCCGTTCCAGATGCACCGACAATGCCGATATTCCCCGGTTTTACAACGTTTGTAAACGCCATCGGAACACCATTCACGATACCAGTTCCACAATCAGGTCCCATCACAAGCAAGCCTTTTTCATGCGCTTTCTGCTTCAAACGCAGCTCTTCCTCAATCGCCATATTATCGCTAAAAATAAACGCGTGTAGCCCTTCATCCAATGCCCGATCCGCTTCCGCCGCAGCATATGTACCTGGAATGGAGATCAGCGCCATGTTCGCATCCGCGTCCAACTTCATCGCCTTATCCCAAGTCCGCGCCGTTTCCGTCGTGTTGCTGCTTTCCTTCGTCGCTTGACTGGCTAAAAACGCATCCACTTCCGCCAAAATTTCATCAATTTTAGAAGCATCTTCCGTGTCCACAACAATCGCCATATCGTTCGCCGATGCCGCTTCCAGCTCTTCTGTACGCAAACCCGATGTTCCGAAAATATCTTTATTCGCAGGCGTTCCCATCATGATCGATACCCGGTTTACCCCATCAATCGTCGAAACCTTATTCGTAAGTAGCATCAAAACGACTGAATCCTGATACGCATTTCCCTTAATAATCGTGTGTAACATCGTGCTCACCTCTCCTTATTCCGCAAATTTATTTTTTCCATCATAATTGTCAAAATGAATCGCATCCGAAATCAAATACGCATAAATATCATCCACAATCTCGATTCCTTGCTCCTCGTACGCCTTCTCACGCAACCGTCCACGTTCACCAGGATAATACACCCGATCCACGCCCGGCGCAGGAGCAACAGCCGTCACCTCATCCAAAACCTCAGACATGTTCGCCTTAAACGCCTCGATATCCGTAAAGAACGCCGGATTAATCACGATATGCAACTGTCCCAAATCGCGCCCCTTCGAAAGGTCCGCGTACATCGAGCTCACATGCTTCCCGAATGGCAATCCTAGCAAAATTCCTGACAACACGTCCACCATCATCATCAAGCCGTACCCTTTTGGCCCAGCGATTGGCAATAACGCGTTGACCTTCGCAGGATCCGTTGTCGGTGCCCCGTCCACGTCTACCGCCCAAGTCGGCGGAATCGATTCTCCGCGAGACCTCGCATGAAGCACCTTGCCCCAAGCCTGAACCGTCGTCGCCATGTCAAACGTCAACATTCTCCCGTCATCCGTCGGCGCTGCAAACGCAATCGGATTCGTACCGAAATAATCTTCCGCGCCACCAAATGGCACCACCATCGGGTCCGACTGGCACACAGAAAGCGCTACAAAATCGCAACTCGCCGCTTGTTCCACAAAATAAGCCAAGGCACCGCTGTGCGACATATTTTTCACGCCTACAACCGCGACACCATTTTTGCCAGCAATCCGGATCGCCTCTTCCATCGCCCGTTTCGCCGCCACGTGCCCAGAACCATTATCCCCGTGGAAAATACCACTCGTTGGCCCCGTCTGCTCAAACCGGAAATCCGGTCGATTCGTAATGCCACCTTTAGCAATCCGCTCTGAATAATACTCGACACGAACCGCACCATGCGAATGAATCCCGCGCGCATCCGCAAACGCCAACACATCAGCAACAATATCGGCGTGTTCTTCCGTCAAACCAGCCCGCTCTATTTTTGTTTGAATCAGCTGGTGCAAATCTTCCTTTGAAACTCGCATTCTGCCTGCCACCTTTCTAGTCTTGTTCCGCGAATAACCCCGCGTGATCGTATTGATCATAATGAACCGTGTCACTAATCAAATAATCATACACATCTTTCACAATCGGAATTCCTGCATCCGCGTAATCTGTCTCCACGATTTCCGCTAACTCACCTGGATACAACACTTGACTGAATCCTGGTGCCGCTTTCGTCGCATGCAGTTCATCCACCATTTGTGCGATATTTTGCTTAAACTCCTTCAAAGACGTGAAGAAAGCTGGGTTAATCACGATATGCAGTTGCCCCAAGTTGCGCCCTTTCGTCAAATCCGTGTACATCGAAGACACTCGTTTTCCGAATGGCAATCCTAGCAAAATTCCCGATAAAATATCGACCATCATCATCAAGCCGTATCCTTTTGGTCCAGCAACAGGAAGCAAAGCGTTGACTTGATGCGGGTCCGTCGTTGGTTCACCGTTCGCATCCACAGCCCATGTTGGCGGAATATCCGCACCCTTTGAACGCGCATCTAAAATTTTGCCCCATGCCTGAACCGTCGTCGCCATATCAAAAATAACCGGCTCACCATCCATGCGAGGCGCTGCAAACGCGATCGGATTTGTTCCAAAATAAGGCTCAGCCCCACCAAACGGTACCACCATCGGATCCGACTGACAAACAGAAATCGCGACCATATCTTTATCCGCCGCCTGCTTCACAAAATAAGCTAGCGCCCCGCTATGTCCCATTTCATGCACACCGACAATCCCGACGCCCGTTTCCTGCGCCAAGCCAATCGCTTCATCCATCGCCTTGCGTGCCGCCACATGTCCGACGCCATTATCCGCCTCAAAAACCCCAGAACTCGGTCCCGTTTTATTGAATCGGAAATTAGGCTCGATCGTCGTTCCACCTTTTGCAATTCGTTCCGCATAATAATCCACGCGAACCGCACCATGTGAGTGAATTCCGCGCGCGTCAGCGAATGCTAAGGAATCCGCGACACCATCCGCATGCTCTTCCGAAAGTCCCGCTGCTTCTAATTTTTTTTGAATTAAATCATGTAAATCATGTTTCCTTACTCGAATCATTTGTGGCTCTTTCACACCAATTCCCTACTTTCTTATAATTGTGGATCGCGATTACAGTCTTTCGAATACAGATAACTGAATGCTTCGCCGCGTCCTACCGCATACGTCGCTTGTGGCACATACGCACCCATGAATAAATAATCACCTTTTTTCACTGGTACCCATTCGTTATCCAAATTGTAAACGCCTTCTCCAGATAGCATATACGCGCCATGTTCTTGATAATGCGTTTCAATATATCCGTGACACGCGCCCGGTTCAAAACTTAAAATATGGAAATTCATGTCAAAGTCAAGATCCGCCGGTAATAAGTTTTGCAAAATCACATCTTCCATACCTTCGTACGCGATTTTCTCCAAGTTCGCCACATTATTCACAATAACATGCGCCTCGTAACCCGCTACCGCCTCATATGTCTTCTTATAAAGGAACGCCTCACTATTCGCGCCACCATTATTATTCTCGAACGTCAAAATCACGCCTGCTGGGCAATAAATATAGCCACCAGCTGAAAGACTATGTTTCGCGTCATCCGCCCAAACTGTTATTTTCCCCTCTAAGCAATAGAAGAAAGTCTCCACGCCAGGTGCGCCGAAACCAGCGTTATTTTGGCCACCATCTAGCAACGTGATAATATAATCCACAAAGGAAGCGCCCAATTTCGGCGTTGCTAGAATCGACAATTCGCAGTTCTCAAAACCAGGAATCGAATTATTCACCAAGCCATTCGGCGGAATAATCGCGTAGTTGCCACGCTTAATCACCGATCTCGAAGCCAGAATATCACTCACATAACCCGTATTCTTATTTCTGTAACCCATCTTAAAAACCTCTCTTTTCCAAATTATAATTGGAATCAGCGCTCGAAAACACCGATTCCATCATTCTTTAAGCTACTTTTTTGCTTTTAATATTCGCAATCAAAAATACCGTTGCTCCGATAACTAAGATAATAGCGGAAATATAGAAGCCCATTACTTTCGATCCTGTCGAGTCAGAGATAACCCCCGTCAAAAACGGTGCGATAACCGACGAACTCATTCCAAAGAAGTTGAATACGCCAAACGACGTTCCGTATCCTTTTTTCGGTGCGCTATCTGCCACGTAAGAAATCAGAATTGGCTCTACTGCAAGTTTTCCTAACAAGCCGTATAAAATCAGGCCGACTAGCAAGATACCCGAAGTTGGTGCAAGTACTGTAAGCATTAACATTAACGCCGCTGCAATCGTCAAGCTAACGATGAAGCGAACTTTTTTTCGTGCTGAATTTATCTGACATTCTACTGAAAAACAATGCCCCTGGAATCGCGGAAAAAGCTACAAGTGCGGCGGAAAATCCGATAGCTACGCCTTGGAATCCACGTTCTTGTTGTAAGAAAGATGGTAACCACGTCACGACCATGTAATATCCGTAACACGTTGCAAAATAAAGAATATACGACGCAATCATCCGACCTGTAAACAAATTTTTGATCGGCGCTTTCTCTTTTGGTGCTGCTTTTTCTTTCGCCACCGCGGAACGATCCACTTTTGGTGAACTTTTAATCACACTTGCAAAAACAAAAATCATCACAACAATCAAACCAGCGATAATGAAAAGCATGATTTGCCAGTTCATACCGACCGATTTAACGAGCAGACTAGAAGCAATCAAGCCAATACCCATACCGAGCGCGGATCCACTGTTGATTATAGCCGTTGATAGTCCACGTTTTTCTGCTGGGATATTCTCAGAGGACAGCGAGTAGGCCGCACCGT
Organism: Listeria cornellensis FSL F6-0969; assembly: GCF_000525855.1. GTDB lineage: Bacteria > Bacillota > Bacilli > Lactobacillales > Listeriaceae > Listeria_A > Listeria_A cornellensis. The sequence continues at coordinate 231,310 of NZ_AODE01000004.1, read as the reverse complement.
AGTAAGATCCACAACCAAGACCCGCAAGTAAACTACCAAGATAAATCATTTCCAAGCTTTGCGCTGTACCAATCACAAGTGCTGCGATGGCAAATAGTGAGAAACCAGGAATAAGAACGACTTTCTTCCCAAACTTATCGACTAAAATCCCCGCTGGAATCTGCATCCCTGTGTAAGCAAAGAAGTAGAAACTCGCGATCAAGCCCATTTGCGCATCGGAATGCTGCCCAATCGTTTGTTGAATTTCCGGAAAAATCGGTGTCAAGACACTGCGGTAAATCCAGATAACTACCCAACCTAAACATAAAATAATAATAATTTGCTGCCAATATTGGAGCCCCTTTTTCATTGTTGCTGCTTCGTTTTCCATTTTTGATTCACTCCCTGTTTATTTATATGCTAATTCGTATAATGCCTCAGTCAATGCTTTCACACCTTCAACCAAGTCTTCCGTTTTCGTGTCCTCTGCCGGGTTATGGCTGATACCGCCAATACTCGGCACGAAGAACATCGCCGTTGGTACACGCGGTGCAAAAATTTGAGAATCATGACCTGCGCCACTATGCATCACGCGGTAATTGAGCTCTTCTTTTTTGCAAACGTCTTCTAGCACAGACACGATATGTGGATCCATCGGCACTGGCGCTTCGTCCATCCATAAATCAATCGAGATATCGATGCCCATTTCCGCACAAATTGTTTTCATATCTTGCTCCATTTCTTTCGTGAAGCTGTGCAATTCTGCCTCATCTGTATGACGGCAATCCATCGTGAACAGCGTCTCACCAGGAACCACATTCACCGTATTTGGCTTCGGCTCTACTTTTCCGAATGTAAGTACGAGTGGATCGCCAATCTTTTTCGCTTTATCAATCGATTGCGACACGATTTTACTAAACGCATAAACTGTGTCTTTTCGGTAACCCATAGGTGTCGTTCCCGCATGGTTCGATTCGCCGTTTAGCACGATTGTATAGCGGCGTTGACCAGCAATACTATTCACCACACCAACCGCTTTGCCCTCGTTCTCCAACACTTTTCCTTGCTCGATATGGATCTCAACGAACGCCTTAATATCCTCACGCAGCGGTTTCGTTTCATCACGGAAATCAAACCCAGCGCCACGCATCGCATCAACGAATTTCACACCTTCAAAATCCGCAACGTCCGCCATTTCATCCTTATTCGCGATTCCAAAGAAGTTCTTACTTCCCCAGAAAACATACGGAAAACGGCTCCCCTCTTCTTCCGCCATCGAAATCACTTCTAGGTTCCGGAGCGGCTGGCCATGCTTTTCCTTCAAATACTTAATCGCTAGATATGCTGCTAGAACACCGAACTGACCATCCAACTTCCCGCCATTTACCACCGTATCAATATGAGAACCCGACATAATCGTCTCATCCTTATATGTAGACCCTTCCACGCGACCAAAAAGATTGCCGATATCATCAAAATACGTCGTGAAACCCGCATCATCCATTTTCTTCTTCACGCCCTGCTGCGCCTCCACCCAATAATCCGAGTAAAGCAAACGAGTCGTTCCCCCAGTCGGATCCGCGCCAATTCCCGAAAGCCAAGCCACACTATCCGCTACATCTTGAAAAATTTTATCCATCGTTCAAAGTCCACCCTTCATCTGATTTGTCCTTCTTGTTCTCTACTCTTTAAAGTGTAAGCGTTTCAAGTTTTGATTGCATCGTTTAAAAGTGATAAAAAACCTGTTCACCTTTTGTTCATTATAACTAATTAAGGTGTTGAAATTGTTGATAGTGATTATATAACAAAAAACTTCCTATTCTAGATAAGAGGTTTCCATGTATGCTGAATCCAAGAACTAAAAGCATTTCCTACTCCAACAGAACCAAGCTATAATAGCTATGTCGTCTATCTTCGACAAAGTGAAGCATCCAACAAGCAAGCTATAGGGTTCTCATTCTGCTTATGTTATAATATAGGTGAATCAATTTTATAACTCGAAAACGGCTTAAAATAGATTTCTTTTTTCATGAAAATCATTGGGCTGCAACGCTTTTGAGTTATGAAATCGGTTCAGATACCATTTTGAAAGAAGGAATCCACTTATGTCCTATAGAGAAGAAATATTCAACTTTTCAAAAAATAAATATAATACTTCACCTGAATACACTTTCAAAAAATATCCAAAGTATGCCGTTTTAAGACATATGGATAACAAGAAGTGGTATGGATTGATTATGAATGTCCCATCAAGTAAGTTAGGATTATCATCCGAAAATGAAATTGATATTATAGATATTAAACTACCAAAAAATGAGATAGAAGTTTTAAGGTTTAAGAAAGGTTTTTTCCCAGCCTATCATATGAATAAAGAAAATTGGATCTCGATTTCTCTTGAAGGACAAGTTCCCCTTTCTGAAATTTTAGAGCTTATTGAATATAGTTTTTCATTAACTCAAAAAGCCTAGTATGGTGAAAATCCATCATACTACGCTTTTATACATTATCCGTTTGTTAGCTGTCACGCTCAATCAATTATATTTACTTCCGTTGTAGTTTTTGCAAACCTATGTTACGCTTTTTTCATGAAAACAAAGGAGATGATCCCATTGCAAACCATTATTTTTGCTGAAAAAAAATGGCTTGGCGCTAAAAGGCGATTTCTATCCAAGTCCGCGTCCTGATGCAGCTAAAACGATTATTTATTTTCATGGTGGCGGCCTCATTTGGGGACTTCGCAACGACCTTCCAGAAGCGTACCGCAATCTTTTCCTCGAAGCTGGGTATCATTTTTTTGCGGTCGATTATCGATTGGCGCCAGAAACCAAACTTCCCGCAATATACGAAGATGTGCAAGACGCGATTTCCTGGTTTGAAGCCAACGCCCGTGCGGAGTTTGGCGTTGCGAATGCGTTCATCTTATTCGGACGTTCCGCCGGTGCTTACCTCGCGCTCCAAGCCGCAGCTGATGCCACGCTTCCAACTGCCGACGCTGTGCTATCCTTCTACGGCTATACCTCCATTGGTGGTTCCTGGTATCAAAATCCGAGTCCGCATTATGCGAAACTCCCAACGATTCCAGCCGATTTAAAAACCGCTTTGACTGGCAAAACCGAGCTCACAGAAGGATACATCGAAAAGCGTTACGCCTTGTACATATACTGTCGCCAAACCGGGCAGTGGCTCGATGAAGTTTTCGGACCGCATCAACACACCGATATCGACGCATTTTCCCTCGAAGACATGCGCGATTTCAGCTTTTTGCCACCCGTATTCATCGCGCATAGTACGACTGACAAAGACGTGCCATACAACGAAGCTGAAAAAATAGCCCAGACGACCTTCCAAAATGAACTTTTCACCGTGCAAAATTTGGAGCATGATTTTGATTCCAACATTGTCGATGGTTTGCCGGCCTACAAGCAGGCGTTACGTTTCTTAGAAGAATACAAATAAAAAAAAGCTAGTAGGAAAATCACGACGCCTTGACGTGAGCTTTCCTACTAGCTTTTATTTAATCAATAATACTGGGCATTCCGCGTGCTGGACGACTTTCTTCGCGACACTGCCAATCGTCATTTTTTGAACGAGCGACAAATCGTGATGCCCCATAATCAGCATATCTAAGCCCGCTTCCCCCGCGTATTTCGTCACTTCTTTAGCTGGAAAACCGCTCAAGATTACCGTGTTATACATCAGTCCTGCCTCGACGAACATCGTGCCTTTTTCGGCAAGCATTTTCTGCGCATCTTCCTCTAAACTTTCCGAAATATCTACACCAACCTCCACGTCCTCCGCAATCGCTTTGTCATTCACGACATGAATCAGCGTGATTTCCGGTACCTCTGCGAATTCTTGGCACAACGCCACCGTTTTTGTCACGATTTTTTTAGATAGTTGATCGTCTGCAATTAATACTGCTAATTTCATCCTAATCCCTCCATTAATCAAGTGCGCTCAACGCTTTTCTGCCTGCTAGCAAAATAATAATCCCGATAAGTACGGCAAATCCTGCTACATAAAACGTCACATGCGGATTGAACCAAACGGCCAAACTTCCAGCCAACCACGGCGCAATCGCACCACCCGTGAATCGGATAAAGCTGTAGGCCGAGGACGCCGTCGCACGTTCCACTGGCGAAACGACCATCACAGCCGACGTAATCAACGTATTGTTAATCCCTTGGAAAAATCCAGCAATCACGATGCAAACCGAAATGACCGTACTCGAATTCGCGCCAACGCCCATCACGACTAAGACAATCGCAAAAAATGCCAGTGCGCCGATCATCACTAATTTTGTCCCCCACATTTCTTCCAATCGCGGCGCCACAAAAACCGAAGAAATCGCGAGCATCAGACCCCAGCCGAAGAATACCAATCCGACTTGAATCGCGCTATATCCAACCATCAAAAATGGCGAATAAGCAAGTAATGTGAAGAATCCGAAGTTATAAAATAATGCCGTTAAACCTGTTACCAGTAAGCCTTTGTGACGCAAAGCTCGGAGCGAATCCCAAAATTTCGACTTCACTTTTGGCTTTGGTATCGGATCAAGAAGCATGACAATCGCCACAAATCCAATCGCCATTAAAACCGCTACCCCCGAAAAAATGGTGCGCGCCACGTGATGCTGCCGAGCAAACCACCAACCAGTGGGCCGACCGACATACCAAGTCCCATCGCCGCTTCATACATGATAATCGCTTTTTCCGTTGCGCCCGAACTAACCGCAATAATCGTTGCCAGCGCCGTCGAAATAAAGAGCGCGTTCCCGAGCCCCCAACCAGCGCGAAGCCCGACTAATTGCCCAACAGATTGCGATAATCCGCCAAGCCCTGCAAAAATAATAATAATGACGAGCCCGATAAGCAATGTCTTTTTCGCCCCGATTCGGCTCGATATAAATCCAGTAAACAGCATCACAATGCCCGTTACCAACATATAACTCGTAAATAATAACGATGTTTGTGCCGGTGTCGCATGCAGCTGCTCCGAAATTGATTTTAAGATAGGATCGACAAGTCCGATTCCCATAAAAGCGACCACACATGAAAAAGCTACTGCTAACGCCGATTTAGGCTGATGCAGTAAACTTTTCAATATGCCATCCTCTTTTTTTAATGCTACTTTTCCTTCTACCACGTTTACCACTCCTGTTTGTTTATTAATCTGTTTTAAAGTATACTCCTAATTCGACTATTATGTCAATATTGACATGTTTATTTTTACATTAAATTTTAGAATAAGATATGGTATACTGAACAAATAAACGTTGCGTTGGAGGGGTTCGAATTGAATACATTGAGTTACGTCCTGCTCTGCATGCTCGCGCGCAAATCCTGCACGGGCTATGAGTTAAAGCAGTATATGGAACTATTTTGGCAAGCACACCACAGCCAAATCTACACCGTTCTTGGCAAAATGGAAACAGAAGGCTACGTCCAATTTGAGGCTGATCCTGATACCACGAAAAAAAATTTACTCACTAACCGAAAAAGGCGTCCAAGCGTTAGCAAATGGGTGTTAGAAGAAACTGCCGAACCGATTAGCCGCGATGAATTCCTCGCTAAAATTTACGTGATCGCACTCATGGACAAAAGTACGGTAGCCCAGCTTTTCAACGACCGCCGCAGACACTACAAAAAAAGAGCCACGATTAATAAACCGAAGCTTGAGGAACTGGAAATACTGCAGAACGATCCAGCGCGAAAAGTAGAATGGCGCAATTCATTTGGACGGTATTTGATTGTAAAACGCCGTGATGAGCTGTGCATGCAAGAACTCGCATGGTGTGATTGGGCCGAGGATTTGTATCATAGTTCGTTTGATAAGATATAAAAAAGCGATGAGTCTAGGACATAACTCCAAACAAGATAAAATCGCTGCCCCTTTATTTTGAGGTAAGACGAAAATAATGCTTTACACAAATCGAGCGAAAGCGTTTGTATTCAGGGAATTTGATGGAAGCCGGAGAGCTGCGCATACTGGTGTATGTGATGACTGGAAACAGGGAGAGGGTAGTTTCCTCGACCATGTAAGAAGTTAAGCGTAGCAATATTGCGTAGCCGAACCGGAAGTCCGCCAATCCCGCCAGTGTAAACGCGCAAACAAGATAAAAAATTAATTTCAAAATAACCATTCATAAATTACTCCAATATCTGATTTTTTATTTTTACACCTGCACTTTCCAACTGAAAAATGATATTATCTACACTTTCTCCAAACGGAATATCCATTCGATAATTCTTACCACAAGACATTTCTATACGCATACCTTCACTATGATTAGAGAAAAATTTGCCCCCAAAAACGTTTAGATTCCAGTTCTACTTTTGTTATTTTCCTTAACTCTAATTTAAAATTTGCAGATTTTTGTACTAGCGGTAGAAAAGCTTTTTTTATTAGCAAGTTCGTCACATTCTTGTTCCCTCTTTCCTTGCCTTTTCTTAGCAAAATAATAAGGAGCATAAAACAACACCATTCCAATAACATTACCTGCCATACTCGCATGAAAAGCTTTCTTATTGTAGAAATCCCCGCCAACTTGAATAAAATACAATCTTCCACTATCCGTATAAACGCGCATATACCGATCGAATATGAACCCTTTTCTCTTCACTAAATGAAAAAACATATTATTCTCCCCTATGTAATCGTTGTATCGGAAACCGCTCAAACCATCTTTCATCATACAATGTCCGATAAAAATCCTTTCGCATATGATGTCCCCGATCGATAATCTCTTCCTTTTTTGAATAACTGTAACACGCAACCCCAATCAAAATCAACGCTACCAAAACCAGGCCCGCCGCAATAATTCTCCTCATGACGTGAAACTCCCTTATCTTTTTACACTTAGCGTACCATACAAATGACCCGAGAAACCAAATTTGTCCTAAACGTACGGATTTTGATCCTGAACGCACTGTAAAGAAGAGAAATGATACAAAAAACATCTGATTATATCAATCTACATGCCTTTTTCTACTGCATTTTCAACCGCTTTTTTAATAACTTTACTTGAATTTGTCGCGCCTGATATCGTGTCCACGTCTAATTTTTGTTCATCCACTATTTCATTAATAACCGCTTCTCCAGGTTTACCACGCTCATTTTTATGCTCTAAAATATCAATATTCACTATTTCTTTGTTTTTTATGGTCACTTTAACTTTAGCTTGTATATAATTCACATTACATTCTCCAGAATAAACGCCATCAGCAATATCTGATATCTTCATGTCGCCAACAGAAATTTCTTGAACCGCCTGTTTATAATCTGCTACATTTTTTAAATACACGGCTAAACAAACTAGACTAACAAGGATAACCAAAACAAGAATAGAAAGGATTCTTCTTTTTCTAAGTGATTTCATTTTCAGCACGTCCCCTCTTCTCTAAAGAAAATTTTTGTTATTTCGATTGTATTCCCAGAGATAATAGACCTATAATTTCATATTTCTGTATTTGCGATGGAGAGATACAGCATATGAAAGCCGTTTTCCAAAAATTTCTTTTTAGACAAGTTCATAGCGCTCTCTATATACGCTTCTTTATTTGAGCTGAGCTGAATAAAACCAGATAGCATCCCCCAAAAAGTAAATATAACTGATAAAATATCCAAATCATGTCGTAATTCACCCTTCTCCATACCAGCTATTAAAAAATCTTTTATCTTATCGTTAATATCTTCTCCAACTTGATATGTTTCTTTCTCTTCCGGCAAATAATCGCGACTTTCAAAATCAATATTTATTTTATCTAATACCATTTTGAAATAAAAAGGAAATTCTTCTTGATATTGCACTAACCCCTGACAAATTAAATCATACCTTGCCCTTGCCGTGTCATGCTGCTCTAATGAGGAAGCTATATACTTATAAAGCTTCTGCATACTTTCCAATACCAAAATGCTAATGATTTCTTCCTTATTTTCAAAGTATACGTATAATGTTGCCTTACTATATCCAGCCGCCTTTGCAATATCATCCATAGAAGTTGCAGAGATACCATTTTCCATAAAAAGTATGGAAGCTGCGGAAGCAATATTTTCTCGATGTACCCTTTTTGGTTCCTTTTTTCTTCGCCCCATGAATAAATGACCTCCTGACAAATAATTGAACTAACGGTTTAATTAAAACATTTTTTATTATATTTGTCAATGAGAGCATGAAAAAAGAGAACCCTATCTTTCAAGGATTCTCCGTTTTACATTATACGTTCAAATTAGAATGTCTTTTTCCATAAACGAAGTACACAGCCAATCCAACCACGAACCAGATAGCAAATGAAATCCAAGTAATCACGGAAAGATTTAAGATCAAGTAAACACATAATAGGAATGATAATGCTGGTACAACTGGATATAACGGTGTTTTGAAGCCTTCTGTCGGTAAATCTTTGTTTTTACGCAAGAAGAAAATTCCGAGTGAAACCATCGAGAATGCGAACAATGTTCCGATGTTAATCAGTTCAGCTAGTTGCGCTAGTGGCACTACACCGGACACAAGCCCCATTGCAATCGCAAAAATAAGTGTGTTACGGACTGGTGTATTACGTTTTCCTAACTTAGAAAAACTTTCTGGCAACAATCCGTCACGCCCCATTGCGAACAACAAACGTGTTCCACCATAAGACATAACAAGGATAACGGTTGTCATCCCGACAATCGCGCCAAGTGACAAGAGACCTGCGAACCAATTTTGCCCGATAGCTTGAAGTGCAAAGGCTACAGGAGCACTAACCCCTTCTAAATCAGCATAAGGGACGATCCCTGTCAAAACGCCGGACAACAAGATGTACAATAACGTACAAATCGCGAGGGAAGCAATAATCCCGATTGGCATATTGCGTTGTGGATTTTTCACTTCTTCTGATGCTGTCGAAACAGCATCAAAACCGATATAAGCGAAGAATACCATCGATGCTCCTGTGATAACACCACTAAATCCAAACGGCAAGAACGGTGTCCAATTGTCTGGTTTTACATAGAAAACACCAACAACAATAAATAAGACAACAACGGCAACCTTGATAAGTACCATGATATTATTGACACGCGTAGATTCTTTAATTCCTAGACTCAGTAAAATACCTATCACAATAATAATAATGAATGCCAACAGGTCAAAATAAGTACCTTGATCCGGATTGTAAGAACCAGATATCGCTGTTGGAATATGAAGACTAAATCCAGCCAGCAAACTTTTCACATAAGCCGCCCAACCACTTGCAACTGCTGCAACTGCGAGCCCGTACTCAAGTAATAACGACCATCCTAGTATCCATGCAATTCCTTCGCCGAACACATGGTAACTATATGTATACGCACTACCCGCAATCGGCAATTTAGAGGCAAATTCTGAATAACAAAGTGCCGCCAAACAACAAGCCAATCCTGCAATAATAAATGAAATAATAATTCCTGGCCCTGCAGTGATTGACGCAATTTGTCCTGGCAAAATAAAAATACCTGCCCCAACTACTGCCCCAACGCCTAGCATCGTTAAATCAAATGCACCGAGCGTCTTGTTCAAGTGGTGTTCTCCACCCGTTTCTAAATGAAATTTCTTTTTTCTGAAAAATGAATTGTTGTTTTTCATCAAACTCCTCCGTTCCTATACACGATTTTAGCATAATTTTCGGACTACTTCAACCTTCGTCGGGAGAAAATTACCCAACTAATTCCTCCAATGCATGATCGAACGCCTCACGAGCGGCAACTGTTTCTTCCAATTCCCGATATTCCTGCAAAATTGTCACGATAGAATCAAATACGGCTGGATTATTCCACGCGATTCCCGTCAAATATAGCACGGCACGAATCCTGACGATATAGTACTCATTTTTCAAGCTATCAAAAATTCGCTCCAATTCTGGGTGCCCTGAAAGCTCCAAAGCGTAAAGTATCCCAATTCGCGCGACATCATCTTGTTCCGCCTGCAATAAACGCTGCAAAATAGGAATCATTTTCTCATCCTCATTATAGCCAATCACTTCCGCGGCATAGCAACGAACTAGCGGGTCTTCATCATTTTCTAACATATCAAGAATTTGTGGAATAATCGTCGTGTTGCCCCACCGTCCCAAATATTCCAAACAATTAATCCGCCGCAAAACATCCTCATTTTTCAGACCAGCACACGCAATATCAAACGCTCGCGGATCATCCAAATACCATAAATACTCATACGCGCTATCCCGAATATCCGAATTTTCATGCGTCACGCCTTCAAGTAAAATATTAGCGACAACTGGACGATCGATGAAATCTACCAAAATTTCAAGCGTTTCATCTAATTCCGCATGCGCAGGCTCCAACATTCCGGCAAGCCTATTCCATTCACGCAACACATGCTTAAAGTTCTCCTCGATATTCTCCTGCATCCCTAAATATTCAATCGCCTCACAATAGAACGAAATCGAACCATCTTCATAATCCTCCACATAAAACTGAATATCCTCAATCGACTCTGGCTGAATACGAATATCCCCAGCGTATCCCTCACCAAACATATCCAATTTCATACTGCTTACACCAATAAAGCGTATCTCCAAATCATAAGCCTTCCGCTCCTTCGTCCAATACAAAAACTGCGTCGTTAAACACGGCTTTTGCTCAAAATATGGCGGAAGCTCGAGAAGCTCATGCGTAAATTTCTTTATGGTATTTAAGCGCCAAAGCTTGAAATTCTCAACCTCACTATTCATTTTTTCCCAACCATACCAGTGTTTCATTTTTCACCCTCCTCATTCTTGCATTCTAATCATCTCGCCTAAATCGCGATATATCTGCTCACACTCACAAGTCTCATGAAGCCACACATATACTTCTCTCAGTAGTTCCGCTGAATCGCCTATTCGTAAACACAGCAAATCACCTGTCCCATCTTCCGCAATTGCAATAAATGCATCCGATAGTCCATTTTCACGCGCTAATTTCGTATTCCTTGCCACATCATCAAATGTTTTTTTTCAAATTCCTCATATCTTTCACAGGATAGAACAGCCATTCACCAAACTCTGGTGCGTTCAACAATTGCACCAGTTCTCGATACTCCGGGCCAAAACGAATCCCCAGCTCCTGCTCCAACTTCGCCAAATCTGTTAGTATTACACCTTTCTTTTGCGTGGTGCTCATCGCTACATAACGTTCCATATCAATTCCTCCTGTGATCCATTTCGCAATATTCTAACCTCCATCATACCCATTTTTCCAAATTTCTTCAATAGTAAAAAAGTTTTCCTCCACGCAAGTAGGGTAGACAACACTATAAGACCAATCACTACGAAGGAGGACGAACACATGTCAAAAATCAAAGCAAGTACAGCTCTCGTGAACACGCTAAAAAACTGGGATATCGACCATGTCTATGGGATTCCGGGTGACTCGATTGATACGATTGTCGATGCGCTCCGTGCCGAGCAAGAGTCCATTCAGTTCATCCACGTCCGTCATGAAGAAGTCGCCACACTCGCCGCTTCCTCTTACAGCAAACTTACTGGAAAAATCGGAGTGGCCCTGTCAATTGGTGGCCCCGGCGCGATTCACATGCTAAACGGTATGTATGACGCCAAAATGGATAATGTGCCAATGCTCGTTCTAGCTGGCCAAGTCCCAACCAGCGTCGCCAACACGAAATATTTCCAAGAAGTCGACTTACCAACCTTATTTACCGACGTCGCCGTTTTCAACAAACAAATCGAAAGCGCGGAAACCTTGCCAGATATTGTAGACGAAGCCATTCGCACCGCTTACGAAAAAAAAAGGAGTTGCCGTTTTAACAATTCCAAACAACATTCCACTGACTGAAATCAAAAACATCGTCAAGCCAAAACACGAAGTTTACCAGCAAAGCAAACCGGAAATCGCGACAGAAACCATCGCTCGCGCAGCAGACCTTATCAATTCCGCGAAAAATCCGGTTATCCTAGCAGGCGTTGGCACCAAACACGCCAAAGAAGCGCTTGTCCAATTTTCCGAGCATACAAAAACGCCCGTCATCATCTCCCTGCCAGCCAAAGGAGTCATGCCAGACACACATCCGAATTTTCTTGGTAACCTTGGTAAAATCGGCACGAAACCAGCCTATGAAGCGATGCAAGAAGCGGATTTATTGCTCATGATTGGCAATGATTATCCGTATACAGACTACTTGCCGCAACATGACGTGACATGCATTCAAATCGATATCGATCCATCCAAAATTGGGCATCGTTTTCCAGCAACAGTCGGTATTGTCGGCGACGCCAAAGAAGCACTTACCGCTCTAATCGAAATGACAGATTACATAGCGAAGCGCGAATTTCTCGAAGCCTCTCAGGAAAACATGGCCAACTGGTGGAAATGGCTCCGCGAAGATCAGGAAAAGACAGGCACACCGATTGCTCCCGAAGCCGTTATGGCTCAGATTCAAAAAATCGCTGAAAAAGACGCTATCTTCTCTATCGACGTCGGTACATCAACCGTTTGGAGTACGCGTTATTTGCAACTCGATCACCACAACGATTTTCTCATTTCCGCTTGGCTTGGAACCATGGGTTGCGCGCTACCAGGAGCCATCGCCGCAAAGTATGCTTTCCCTAATCGCCAAGTCATCGCGCTTGCAGGAGACGGCGGTTTTTCAATGGTGATGCAAGATTTTGTCACAGCCGTGCATTACAAACTCCCAATGATTATCGTCGTGCTGAATAATAAGGAGCTTTCCTTCATCAAATACGAGCAACAATCCGCTGGCGAGCTAAATTATGCTATTGACCTTCCCGACATCAACTACGCGGATTTCGCGGAAAGCTGCGGTGGACTTGGCTTCCGTGTAGAAGAATTCGAAGACCTCGAAATCGCCTTCGAAGCCGCTCGCAAAGCCGAACTTCCAGCAATTATCGACGTGGTAGTGGACAGCAACGCCGCGCCACTTCCAGGCAAAATCGTGATGGACGAAGCGCTCGGCTACACAAAATTCGAAATCCGCTCCGTCCTAGAAGACCACCGTTTCAGCAAGATGCCTCCGCTAAAAACGATCATTCGTAGATTCTTTTAGAACGAGGCGTATAAGCTAATAAATCTGGAGCCAGCATAATTTTCGTCTACCCATATTAATTGGGTAGACGATTTTGTCTTGTTCAGAGTTCTGTCCAATATCCTATTTTCATTCTAAAAACGGACAACCATTTTCCTCAATGTACGCCACCAGCTCAGCGCCAACAACTGTCACTGTATTCCGCCACGGATGCCCTAACCACGCTAAACTCATATCCATGTTCAAAAAGAAATAATAGTCACCGTCCGGTAAATATGGCACGTACCACTCATCATATTCACCACGAGGATATTCTGTATCCACCAAAAAGCGATAATTTTCATTATACCAGTCCAGCGCATACATCTCCTCCCCGAAAAACCGTAAAAACAAATCTTTTGTCCACTTTTCCCCGTCAAAATACGTTTTTTCCAAATCATCATTTCCCGTATATCTATTTGCAACAATCTTATATTCCTTAAAAACCACATTCGAATCCCGCGGTTCAATCGCCTTCGCAAAAATCGAGCAAGACGGCCGAAAGTTATATTGCGCACAAAACTTATCGTCCACCGCGCGCCAATGCTCTATTTCATACCATTCCATCATCCGAACACGCTAGTCACAATCACACTTGCCGCAATCAAAATCACTGCGCTGGCAAAAAGACTCCCGAAAATATAGTGTTTTGCCTTCAAATTAGATACCGAGACAAACAAGAAACAAACACCAAGCACAATTTGAATCCAAACCGGAAATGCCAGCCCGGCCTTCGTCTGCACCATATAATACATAATATTAACCAAGATCACCACATAAATCAGTCCAACAACGCCAATTATAATTTTTCCAGCACTCATTTTTAACTCTCCCACCATAAAAGCCTTTTACCTCACAGTATACATGAGATAAAAAGCTTTTCCAAGACTATTATTTTGTTATCGGTCCCCAATTGTTCGTTGTGAAAGCACGTACGGTCAGTTTTGCGTTCGCATCAAGTGTTGTTCCAGCTTCATATTTCGTTGCCGTACTTGAAACAACACCATTTGCACCCATTGGATCGCTGCCGTCTGTTGTGTAGTAAATGTCTGTTCCAGCGTTGGGGTTTTCTAACTCCACACCCACACCGTTTGCTAGGATTTTCACGCCTTGCAACGTATGCGTCATGCCGTATTTCGTCCACATTTCCAGGGAATACTTCACACGATCCGCGGTCTGATTTTGCGCTTTTACTTGTACATTTTGCCAATCTTTATACATCGTACTTCTCGCGCCCATGTAGGCTGCATCGCGTGTTGTGAATGTGATATACGCTTTGCTCATCCTTATGTTGGTACTGTAAGTCACTTTGTTCCGACAGTACCAAAAAAAAAAATGACCAGCCAAGGGGGGGGGCTGGTCAAAAAAAGGAGTTCTCAAGGTTCCCAGTTAGAAAAAGGGGGGAAACTAACTGCTGTCCTTGTTTACATTCTCTATATTACAGGGGTTCAATGAAATTCTCTTGTGTTCTTTATGAGAATTTCATTGGATTTTATTTTCTCGGCTTGTCTTCTTCTAAATAATCGCTTTCTGGTTGTTCACCGTACAATCCGGATACGCGTTTAAACCATGTGAACATATGTGTCACAATGACTTTAAGCACCGCATAGCCTGGTACCGCGAAAATAACGCCGAGTATGCCGAATAGTTTTCCGGATACTAAAATCACGAATAGTATCGTAATCGGATGTACTTTTAGCGTTTTACCCATAACTTGCGGGGAAATGAATTTACCTTCTAATAATTGCACGACTACCCAAACGATAATCAGTTTTAAAAGTAACCATGGAGATGTCACGAGTGCTATAATAAGCGCTGGTGTAATCGCGATAACGGGTCCTAAGTATGGCACAATGCTCGTACATGCCGCAATGATTGCGAGTGTCAGTGCGTACGGCAAACCGATAATGAGGTAGCCGATGAATAGCAAAATACCGATACAAAAACTAACAATAATCTGACCGCGGATATACGAACTGATTTGACCGTTAGATTCGTGTAATACTTGGCGTGTGTGTGCGCGTGAGTTGACTGGCAACAATTTTTAATAGGTAGTCTGGTAATTTCTTGCCATCTTTTAATAGATAAAACAGGACTAGAGGCGTTGTTACGATTGCGAGTACGACTTCTGTCACGGTTCCAACGACGTTTCCGATACTATCGACCGCGCTACTTACAACACTTCCGCCTTTTTCAGAGATTGTTTTTGTAATCTCACTCAGATTCCCTTGCACTTTGTCTTTTACTTGATCGAAAAGTGGTGACTCTGAGAACTCATTGAACTTCGCGACGACTTTATCCCAGTAAGAAGGGAAAGTTTTCACCAAACTCACAATTTGATCTTTCACAGCTGGCACGATAAAACTGAAAATCAACACGATAACGCCGGTGATAATCACATACAGTAAGGCAATCGACCAACCGCGTTTCCAGCCCTTTCCTTCCAACCAATCAATCAGCGGGTTAAATAGATAGTAGGCGATTCCAGCCAAAATAATCGGCGCTGCAATCGTGGCTATAATGACCATAATCGGGTCAAAAATAAATGATATCTTCGTTAAAACATAAATGTCCAGCGCCACTAATAAGAAAATTAGCAGAGCGAGTACAAATTTATTTTCTGTGATAAACTGTTTGAATTTCGAAATGGACTCTTTCATTCTCCCAACCTTCTTTCCCTTTATTTTAAACGCATTCGGGAACTATTATACAAGTTATCCCTTAAAATATCACGTATTTTTATTCTAGCCTAATACGAGCCCTTCTGGATTGAGTTCCAATAAGGCATGCGCAAAATAGAAATGATAGCGGTCTTGGAAATTTGTAAATAGCTCTGCGCCTTCTTTTTGGTACATCACGAGTGGATCTTGTTGCCCGTAAGCGCGTAAATGAATTCCTTCGCGGAGTTGCACCATTTGATCCAAATGCATCACCCACATTTGATCCAGCAAGTTCAGATAAACCTCTTTTTCGATCTGATTTATCGTTCCTATTGGGAATTTCGTTCGTTGTTTCCGATGCCAGAAAATGAGGCTTCCTCGGCTTCTTCTTGCGACATCAACGTGACTTGGTCAAACGAATACGGAAATTTCGTTCCACCGAGTAGCTCGCCCATTTTTGCGTAGCGCACGTCTAAATCTGGTTCGCGTTCTGAGAATACATCTTCCGCCACTTCCCGCAAAATTCGCTCGGAAAAAGCGCCCAATTTATCGATGCCAAGCAGGCGGTCTCGCTCTTCATATACTTTTTTGCGTTGGATATCAATGACCTCATCGTACGCGATCAAGTCCTTCCGAATGTCATAGTTCGAGCCCTCTAAACGTTTCTGCGCCTCAATCACCAACTGATGTACTTTTCGCGAATGCACAGGCTTATCGTCAAAATTATATTTCCGCTTCATACGGCGAACATAACTCTCCCAACGTTTGTTATCGAAGTGATCGACCAATTCATCATCCAGCGACAAAATAAACTTACTAAAACCAGGGTCACCACGACGGCCAGAGCGTCCCATTAACTGCAAATCAATGCGGCGACTTTCATGGCGCTCCGTCCCAATCACAGCAAGACCGCCCAACGTGTAGACGCCTTTATCCAGCTTGATATCCGTTCCGCGCCCCGCCATATTCGTTGCCAGCGTCACCATGCCACGTTTTCCAGCACGCGCAATAATTTCCGCCTCTTGTTCATGATTTTTCGCGTTCAACACTTGATGCGGAATCCCGGCTTTTGAAAGCAGCCCACTGACCCACTCATTGCTCTTAATCGAAGACGTCCCAATCAAAATCGGCTGCCCACGTTCATAACGCCACGAAACCTCGTACACAATCGCTTCCCCTTTTTGCTCCCGCGTATAGAAAACTTCATCCGCATTATCCATCCGGTTCACACGTAAATGCGTCGGAATCACCACAACATCCATATTATAAATTTGACGGAGTTCCTCTTCCTCCGTTTTCGCCGTCCCCGTCATGCCCGAAAGCTTCTTGTACATCCGAAAATAATTCTGCACCGTGATCGTAGCTAACGTCCGCGATTCCTCACGTACCTCCACGCCTTCTTTTGCCTCGATCGCTTGGTGCAATCCATCATTAAAACGCCGTCCCGGCAAAGCCCGTCCCGTATGCGGATCAATAATCAAGACTTCCCCGTCCAACACGACATAATCCTTATCCTTATGCATCAAAAAATGCGCCCGTAAAAGTAGCGTCGTAATCCGGTGGAGCGGCTGATGTTCCTCCGCATACAAAGAATCAATACCCCAAAAACGCTGGGCTTTCTCGATTCCCGCGTCATGTAACCACACGAAACGTTTCTTCTCCTCGACCTCATAATCATCCGTCAACATCGTCCGAACGAGCGTATCCGCCACACCGTACAGCGTCAAGTCCTCTTCCTTACGATCCGAAATCAAAAGCGGCGTCCGCGCCTCATCAATCAAGATCGAATCCGCCTCATCAATCAACACGAAATCAAGGCTCGTCTGCACTTTGTCTTCCACCTGACGCACCATATTGTCCCGCAAATAATCAAAACCAAACTCCGCCGCCGTTCCATAAATAACGTCCGCTTTGTAAATCGCCTGCTTCTGCTCCTTATCAAGCCCAGAAACATTCAAGCCCACAGACAAACCCAGGTACTCCAATACGCGTCCAATTTCCTCACGATCACGCTTAGCCAAGTACTCATTCGCCGTCACGAGATGCACCTTATTTCCCCGCAGAATCTCTATGTACATGACAAACAAAGAAACGAGTGTCTTCCCTTCCCCTGTCTTCATCTCCGCGATTTTCCCATCACCAAGCACGAAAGCCCCAATCAACTGCACCATCACAGCCTCCAGACCGACCGTGCGCCGCGCAGCCTCCCGCACAAGCGCAAAAATATAAATCCGGTCACGCTCCGTAATCTCCCGTTCCTGAAACTTTTGTAGCCAGTGTTGCGTCTGTTCCTTTAACGCCGACTGATCCATCAATCTATATAAATCTTCCCGCTTTACTACCTCGCGAGCCAAATCCCGATATGCTTTTACTATTTTACGATCATCATAAGTTTGTGCCATTTTTTATGCCTCCTAATCCTCCCCTATTATAACCTAGAAACCCTTGCAAAACCAAGGAAATTACGGAATGATTTTCACATTACCTCATGATTGCTAAAAACAACTCGAATTCAATTGTTACAGTTTGATTAAATTTTTCTGTTGTTGCTTACCATTAGGTTTCGTGTCGCGCAAGTCTGTTAAAGCTATTGTACATTAATATAACGCCCTTTTTCCCAAGCTCATGCGTTCTATGACTAGGTAAAACATGCGTTCTGATTTCTCTTCTTTACAACCATGTTACAGAAACAACCGCGTGTTCATGAAATAGCTCTAAATCCTGATTTCTCCATTTGTAATTTAATTTAATTCCCCGTAGAATGGGTATTATATTGAGTATGTATATAAAGAAAAAAACCTAGAACAAAAAGTAAGAGAGGAGTTTTATAAATATGAAAAAGGCGGCAATCGCAACGGCAACTGCTGGAATCGCAGTAACAGCCTTCGCAGCACCAACTATCGCATCAGCAAGCACGGTCATCGTACAAGCAGGCGACACACTATGGGGAATCGCTCAAAAAGCAGGTACAGATGTTGATTCTATTAAAAAAGCCAATAAACTAACTTCCGATACAATTCATCCCGGTCAAAAATTAGAGGTAGCAAAAGTGGCCGAAGAAGCAAAGAAATCAGTCAACGCAACATGGTTAAACGTTCGTCAAGGACCAAGCGCTGACAACAATATTATCACTTCTATCAAAGGTGGCACCCAAGTCACTGTCGAAACAACGGAAGCAAACGGCTGGAATAAAGTCGTATACGCAGACGGAAAATCAGGTTATGTCAATGGCAAATACCTATCTGACGTCACTGCTGTAGCTCCTGTTGTAGAACCAGTAGCGCCAAGCACACCCGTAAAAGAAGAAGTAACCGAACAACAAACCGAAACACCAGTCGCACCAAAAGCGGAGGCAGAAGTAACACAACCTGCCCCAGAACAAGAAGTAACAGCAAACGCGACAACACATAAAGTAAAAAGCGGCGACACACTTTGGGCATTATCAACCAAATACGGCGTATCCGTTCAAAACTTGATCGCATGGAATAACCTATCTTCCTCTTCCATCTACGTTGGTCAAACACTTGCAGTCAATCAAAGCGAAGCACAAGCTCCCGCGCCTGCACCTGAAAAAGAAGAAGTAACAGCTCCTGTTGTGAAAGAAGAAGCACCAGAAACCGTTACAGAAACTGCACCACCAGCGAAAGAAGAAGTTCAAGAAGAGGTCAAAGAAGAAACACCTGCTCCAGTTGCACCACCGAAATTGGAACAAAACGAAGCTCCAGTCGTTCAAGTAGATACAAACGCATCTACATACAGCGTCCAATCTGGCGACTCGCTTTCTAAAATTGCGACACTTTTTGGCACAAGCGTAGCAAACCTGCAAGCAATCAACAGCCTAACTGACGATAACATTGTTGTCGGCGACGTTTTAAAAGTGAAAGGCTCCGCACCGGTGAAAGAAACGGTGAAAGAAACGGTGAACAAACCTGACACGGAGAAACCAGCCGTAACACCAGAAGTATCGAAACCAGATACAAACACGACAACAAATGTTAACAAACCTAGCAAGCCGAATAAACCAGCTATCAACACTTCTAATACATCTAACTACACTGTCCAAAGTGGCGATTCGTACTTCACAATCGCGCAAAAATTTGGCACAACGGTAACTAACTTGAAAGCACTCAACAATGCGTCAAGTAACAGCCTACAAGTTGGCGATGTATTGAAAGTAAAAGGAACAGCTTCAAACGTTAACAAACCATCAACGTCAAACAATAATAACAGCAATTCGAATTCCAACTCCAATAACAATTCCAACAGTGGCAATAGCAACTCATCGTCTGGCACTGCTAGTTTCAGCGCACTAATGAACGAAGCGCAGAAACACCTTGGAAAACCTTATTCATGGGGCGGTAATGGTCCATCATCATTCGATTGTTCTGGCTATACGAAATACGTCTTTGCAAAACAAGGCATTTCGATTCCACGTACATCTGGATCTCAATACGCAGCTTCCACAAAAATCAGCGCGAGCCAAGCACAACCCGGCGACCTTGTATTCTTTGATTATGGTAGCGGCATTGCACATGTTGGTATCTACATCGGTGGCGGCCAAATGATCAACGCACAAAATGATGGCGTGAAAATTGACAACGTAACATCTGGCTACTGGGCTAAGTATCTTGTAGGATACGGCAAAGTTGCTAATTTCTAAATAATAAAAAGAAGCGGAACGATTGTCCAAAATCGGATGATCATTCTGCTTCTTTATTTTGCGCTAATTCGCTATTCTAAAATCTACTCTAATAATCTCTTTAAAAAACGGATCGACGCCGACGAGTTCGTACTTACTTCCATCCTTTTGAACGATATCACCCAGGCCTTTTAATACATATGTTTTGGCTAACACATCCACATCCGCTTGTTTCACGACGACATCATTTTTAAATAAACGGACACGTACGACTGGGCCATCGAATACTCCTCGATTCTCCATTGTTCCCAACGTATAGAGATTAGGCGTCAAGCTCACCTGTAGCGCGTTCACCTTTAAATCGATGCGGACCACGTCTTTATATCCTGCATCCAAACCGACGACTTCATACTTGCTTCCATCCTTCTCTATGATATTCTCCAAACCTTTCAGCGTGTATTTATCCGCTGCAATATCCGCATGCTTTACAGCTTTCCCATCTTTAAAAAGTCGTACGAAACAGATATTATCCTGAAAATTCCCCGTCAATTCCCGATCCCCAACCGTATAGTCCGCCACAGTTAAAATCGACCGTCTTTCCAACGGGATCCGAATAACCTCTTGATAGTTTTTATCCACACCGACCATATCATATTTACTGCCATCATCTTGAATGAGACTTCTCATTTCCTTGAAACTATAATCCGCCCCGAGCGTATCCGCTTGTTTCAACACCTGATTATTTTTCAAAAGACGAACCTTCGTGATAGCGCCTCCAAAATGACCTTTATAATCATTGGTACCGGTGATATACACTGGAACATCTAGTATTGGCAAGACTTTCAGCGGAATCCGCAGCACTTCTTTATACGCCTTGTCCACACCGAGAAGTTCATATTTTGCGCCATCTTCTTTTACAAGGCCTTCCAATCCTCGGAATGTGTAGCTTTTGGTCGTCGTATCTGTGTCTGCTTGTTTGATAACCAAGCCATCTTTCACTAATCTAACCTTCCAAACCGGCTCCCGATACCGTCCCTCATATAAATTCGTGTTAGTGTAGAGTGGTTTATCCTGCAAAAAAAAATGTGTTATCCAACGATTCAATATTACCCCGAACTGCCTGTATCAAATCTCCGTTCCACGTATTCAATGTCATCCCGAGTTCTGCCAATTTCACTTTTTGTCCGCCATATTCATTATCACTTACCGAAACAAGATAATCCAATCGTGTGGTCATATCAATTTTATTCCCAATCAGATGCAGTTTTTCCGTCGTCGAACTGACAGTAAAAAAAGCGAAATAGCCGTTATCAACTAGCTTCCCATCCACTCCGAATTGATTATTTGTAAACGTTATACCTGTTTTCTCCCCTTCAAAAATCCGAACAGGATAGCGAATATTGCCCTCCGCTCGAAACGTATTTTGCTCCAACGTAATATTGCCCGGCTTCGTCACAATCGGCGCACCGTCCTTCTCCTTTTC
This sequence comes from Listeria cornellensis FSL F6-0969, assembly GCF_000525855.1. Taxonomy (GTDB): domain Bacteria; phylum Bacillota; class Bacilli; order Lactobacillales; family Listeriaceae; genus Listeria_A; species Listeria_A cornellensis. The sequence goes on along the minus strand of NZ_AODE01000004.1, from coordinate 209,489 downwards.
ACGACTATTAATGTACACCAACGTGAAAATATCGCGCCCCTTCAAATCGACCTCGTTCCCCGTCACAACCACGTCCTTTACACCACACAACCGAATTCCTGTGAAAAAAATGACGTGCTCCTTATAAATTTCTTCCCCATAATCAGCTATAATCTTCGTATTATTCGGATTGTAACTATTGACCCTACCCGCCGTCAAAATATTATTCTTGATAATCAAATTCTCGTTTTTCGGGCCATAACTATCAATCCCCGCATCATTCATAACATCGACCGGAATTCCCGCCTCATATTTCATCTTAAAATGCTCATAACCGTAGCGCTGCATCCAATTCGTAATCCGATTATTCTCAATCAGAATCGGCTCATTTTCCCCGCCATTAAAGCGATACATCTGAATACCTGAGCGTCCAAGATTCGTCAGCTCATTATCGTAAATCCGAATATTCTTGCAAAATTCCAATCCAATCCCATTTTGCAAACCAGAATTTTGAATCGTATTCCCGCTAACCGTCGCATTCGCAACCCTGCCAAGATAAAGCGCAGAACTCCCCTTCTTCTTCGCATCGATAACACAATTTTTGATGGTAAGCGTATCAATAACCTGATAATCCTCATAGTTTGTCTCATCATACGCCGTTCCAAAACTAACAAGACTAGATGCCTTCTGATCCACCGCATCGTCCATATAACTAATTTTCAAATTTTCCAGGCGAATCGCACTTGCACGCATCTCATTCGCTGGAAAACGATTCGTGATTCCCGTCACCACTTTTGTAAAGATGAACGCAGCGTCACGATTCTCTTCCCCTATAATCGTGACATTTGACGGTATCGCCAGCGTTTGACTAAAATAAAAATCTCCTTTTGGCACATAGATTGTGGTAGGCTTGGAACTATCCAATTTACGCATAAGATCATTCAAGTTGTAAGCATTCTGATCAGCAAGTCCCTTGTTGTTAGCGGTTACATATTCACTCATATCTAATTCGTTCGTTTCTGCCTGAATCCTCTGATGACCAACAGTACAAAAAACAACAACTATCAATAAAAACAGTAACTTCTTCAAACAAAACATCCTTCCTATTTTTTGGATATCATGCCACTCTCCTGAAGATCCGTGCGTCATTACTCCTCCTCTCTAAAATAGCCCCCTCAACTAAAATCATAGCACAACTCGCTATCTAAAAAGTTAAATATTTCCGTTAAAAGCTCGATAGATATGAACGTTCTGTCACAATTTCGTTTCCGATTGTTTTATGATATAGTGGAGTTACTACTTTATAAATGAGGATGAAAATTGTGAATGAAATAACCGTTAAAATAAAGAAAAAATCAGCTCAAAGTTACATAAAAGGCTACCCATTACTGACAAAAGAGGCGCTTGTAACAATGCCAGCCATGGAAGAAGGAACGATTCTGCGCTTAGTTGACGAATCTGGTCGCTTTCTCGCAAAAGGCTATCATGGCAATCAGAATAAAGGCATCGGCTGGATACTAACCTATGATGAAAAACAAACACTTAATCAAGCTTTTTTCATCACGCTTTTTGAAGAAGCTTTTGCCAAACGTCAAGTTTTTTTCAACGACGATGCCACAACCGCATTTCGAATTTTTAATGGCGAAGGAGACGGTTTAGGCGGTTTAACGATCGATTATTATGACGGTTTTCTCGTCTTGCAATGGTATAGCCACGGAATTTATCAATGGAAATCGACGATCCTTGCCGCTATCAAAACGGTGATTACAACGCGAGGCATCTACGAAAAACGACGCTTCGACGCAAAAGGTCAGTATGTAGAAAGCGATGACTTCTTAGAGGGTGACACTGCCCCAGAACCGCTTATCGTCAAGGAGAATGGCATCAATTACGCGGTGTACCTAAACGACGGCGCGATGACCGGCATTTTCCTCGATCAGCGCGACGTACGTAAAACGATTTGCGACACATACGCCGCTGGACGAACCGTTTTGAACACGTTCTCCTACACCGGCGCATTTTCTGTCGCCGCAGCATTCGGAGGCGCCTCGCATACAACCAATGTTGATGTGGCCAATCGTAGCATTCCAAAGACACGCGAGCAGTTCACCGTGAACGAACTCGATCCAGCCGCACACACCATCATGGCCGAAGACGTTTTCCAATATTTCAAATACGCGAATCGTAAAGCATTAGCGTTTGATATGGTCATCCTAGACCCACCAAGCTTCGCCCGCACGAAAAAAACAACATTCAGCGTCGCGAAGGATTACGGAAAGTTGTTAGAGGAAAGTATTGCGATTACGAATCCGAACGGGATTATCGTGGCCTCAACGAACTACGCTGGATATGGCATGGATAAGTTTAAGCAGGTCGTGCAAGAAGCGTTTAAGAATCAGGGACGGAAATATCGAATTGTCGAGCAGTTTACGCTACCCGCAGATTTTGCGACGCGGAGTAGTTTTAAAGAAGGCGATTATTTGAAAGTATTGTTTTTGGAAGTGAAATAAGGAAGAACCTCTAGTCACGGCGTGTCGAAATGCCTTGATTAGAGGTTTTTATTATATATTGCGATTCGAACACTCCTGTTTAAATGCCTTGTTCGCCAGTGTCTGAAATACGATAGCTATGGCGAGAAAAATAAAGAAAACAATGCTGGGCCAGAGATACCCATTTCCAAAATTTGTACATGCAATCCATATGAGCATAATCAAAATCCCTATCATAGAAAAAATATAGGATGTAATCAAAAGGCGCTGCACTTTATCGCTCAAAACGGTAACTGTGTTCTTATCCTTAATATCGCGCCATATTCGTCCACTTACCATACGATGTACAAAATAATTTTCCAGCTGTCCATTTTTCATTTTTCGAACGCCAATAATGGTCATTGGAATACTCGATATGTTTGTTTTGTTGCATTACTTGGATTTTCGTCCGAATATCAGCGCCGCCTGCTTTAAAATATCATTCTCCATCTCTAATTGCGTATTTCGATTACGTAGTTCTTGCATCACTTTTTGTTCCGATGGTAGATTGTCTTTCGCCTGAAAAGAACCCGTTGTTCGACTCTGATGTATCCATTTATCAAGTGCCGAAGTGTTATCAATAATTGCTTTACGTGGCCTTCCTGATTCATATAATGCCACTATTTGTTTTTTGAATTCGGATGTAAATGTTCGCTTCATTTTTTTTGTCATGATACATTCCTCCAGTGTGCTTTTCTTTTATTGTATATACCTTATCTTTTCTGTACAGTTTAGTATAACCTATCCAATATCTTGACGTTTCCTAACTAGATTCCCAACTTTTGGACATACCATGAATAAATATTTCCTCTTGTAAACACTGTTTTACAGCGTTATATTTTTTCCTCTATTGAAAAACGTGTGCGCTTTGACATACAAAAAGCCCCCTTTTAAAGTAGATTTGGAATTTTTGTTTTTCCACTACTTTATAGGGAGCATATCAGGGTACGGCTCTTTTTAAATATTACTGACTTACAACTTCAATCACTTTCGTATCCAGTAGTTTGCCGGCTTTATCGAAGGCTTGCATCGTTACGTTGCTGCCTACGCTGCTGATTTTATCAAAAGCATAGAACTTGAATGCGCCATCTACAAACGTACCGCCTTTATACTCAGTACCATCTACGGTCACGATTGCATAGTGTACATCATCTGTGTACGTTCCTGTGATATTTTTATCTGTGCCAAGTGTAAAGATGTCTGGTTGCACCTTACCTATGCTTACTTTTGCGGGTCCTGCTAGTTTTACTGTTTTCGTGTCTAGTAGTTTGCCAGCTTTGTCGAAGGCTTGCATCGTTACGTTGCTTTCTGCATTGCTGATTTTATCGAAAGCATAGAACTTGAATGCGTCATCTGTAAATGTACCGCCTTTGTACTCGGTACCGTCTACTGTCACGACCACATAATGCACGTCATCTGTATATGTTCCAGTGATGTTCTTATCGCCAGGCACTAACATGTCGTTGACGGCAATGCTTCCTTTTGTGACAACGGCTGCGCCTGTTATGACGTTCAGTGTTTTCGTGTCTAATAGTTTTCCTGTTGTATCATAGGCTTTTACAGTGACAACATCAGTTACGTTCTTGATTTTGTCGAAGGCATAGAAAATGAAGGCTCCGTTGGCTACTGTACCGCCTTTGTATTCTTTATCACCTACGGTTACGGTTACTTTTGTTACATCGTTCGTGTATGTTCCCGTGATGTTTTTATCTGTGGATAGGTTGTACGTCGCTGGTGTGATTTTCCCTTTAGTTAGCTCGACAAATGTTATTTGTTGTTCTGCTAGTTTTTTGCCATATTTATCATATGCAATCGCGAGCACCTTGTCTGTGTTCTTGATGTTTTTGTCATTGGTATAGAACGTGAACGTACCGTCTGCTTTGACTGTGCCACCTGTATACTCTTTATCGTTGATGGATAGAGAGATTTTCGCTACGCTTCCTGTGAATGTTCCTGTGACATATTTGTCGCCACCGATGAGGAAATCAGCTGGTGTAATGGTACCGATTGTTGCTAAGCGTTCGTTCAGTAACGATTGGGCACGGTCTAGGTCTTTTTGTAAGTTGCTTTTACCAACTGGGTCTGTGACTGCGTCGATTAGTTTTTGTGTGGCTTCAATGGCAACTTGGTCGGTGGTGTCTTTGGTGGTATCGCTAGACGTGTCATTGTTTGTGAATAAATCTTTGACAGCGTCTGTAGCAGCATTTTGGCGATTTGTTTCGGCTTGAGTAGCCTCATTTTTCGCTTCAAGTGCGCTTTGCGCTTTGGCGATATTTTGTTCTAAATCTGCTTTGACTGTTGGATCAGTGACAACGTCTACTAATGCTTGTGCGGCATCAATGGTAGCTTGATCGGTGGTGCCTTTGATGGTATCGCTAGATATGTCATTGTTTGTGAATAAATCTTTGACAGCGTCTGTAGCAGCATTTTGGCGATCTGTTTCAGCTTGAGTAGCCTCATTTTTCGCTTCAAGTGCGCTTTGCGCTTTGGCGATATCTTGTTCTAAATCTGCTTTGACCATTGGATCAGTGACAGCATCTACTAATGCTTGTGCGGCATCAATAGTAGCTTGATTGGTGGTGTCTTTGATGGTATCGCTAGATGTGTCATTGCTTGTGAATAAATCTTTGACAGCGTCTGTAGCAGCATTTTGGCGATCTGTTTCAGCTTGAGTAGCCTCATTTTTCGCTTCAAGTGCGCTTTGCGCTTTGGCGATATTTTGTTCTAAATCTGCTTTGACCATTGGATCAGTGACAGCGTCTACTAATGCTTGTGCGGCATCAATGGCAGCTTGATCGGTGGTGTCTTTGATGGTATCGCTAGACGTGTCATTGTTTGTGAATAAATCTTTGACAGCGTCTGTAGCAACATTTTGGCGATTTGTTTCGGCTTGAGTAGCCTCATTTTTCGCATCAAGTGCGCTTTGCGCTTTGGCGATATTTTGTTCTAAATCTGCTTTGACTGTTGGTTCAGTGACAACGTCTACTAATGCTTTTGCGGCATCAATGGTAGCTTGATCGGTGGTGTCTTTGATGGTATCGCTAGACGTGTTGTTATTTGTGAATAAGTCTTTGACGGCATCAGAAGCTGCATCTTGACGGTCTTTTTCGGCTTGGAGTGTAGCATTGTTGCTGTCTAATTGTGCTTGTACATCCTTTAGTTGCTCTTGAAGTGCTGTTTTTTGTGGAGAGTCAGGCATGTTGTCTATTAGTGCTTGTGCCTTATCGATAGATGTTTGATCCGTGGTTGAAAGGATGATATTTTGATCGTCCGTTAAAGCGTTGACAGCAGCTTCTGCGAGACGTGCATCTAGCTGATTTTGAGCTTCATTTAATTGATGTTGTAATTCTGCTTTCACGCTATCTGAGATGATAGCAGTCACTAAATTTTGGGCGGTATCGATCGCGACTTGATCTGTCGTACTATTGATAGTACCAGTAACATCATTATCGACAAATAGGCTAGCAATAGTTTCCCGTGCCTCTTGGTTGGTAGCTTCATCGATTTCTTTTATAGAATAATTACTCATAGCAGCAAAATGATAACCGCCAACAGCGTCCAAGTTCATGTAGGACATTTCAGCAGAAATAACGGTTTTATCGGAAGTCGCTCTAAATTCAATAATTTCATCCTTGTTCGTCACGGTTTCCGCGGAGGTTCCAGCTAAACTATACGAATTACTTTTATAAGTTACATTACTACCGTGTGTTGCTACGCGTGCACTCATTCCGATGACACTATTTTGTGGACTTGAAGCAAAACCGCCTAGATTATATAACTTCGTGTCATATTTAAATTGATATAACTTTCCAGGTTCCGTTGTAATGGTTGTCGCAATATACGTATAATTTTGTGCACTTTTTCCGAAATCACGTGTAGAGAAACTAAATGGATTAGATGCTGAAATTGCTTGATTGGGGTTTAGACTTGTACGTAACCAACCGCTATCATTAGTCAGTGTTGGCGTTTTTTCAGGATCAGGTACTGTTATAACACCAGTCTCACTAATCTGATAATCTTTGAACTTGTTATTCACCATGTTGAAATCTTGGCTTATAAGATTGGCTCCAATGGGCTTATTAACATAGCTTGACGTGGGTTCCATAGCTATCGTGTTGGCGTTCTCCTCAGAAGCTTCCACCAATAAGGCCTGAAATGGTGTCACAAAACTGGTTCCTACAATAGATGTTAATGCCAGCGTAGTAAATATTTTTTTGATTTTCAAATGAATAACCTCTTTCAAATTTTATTTTTAGGGTGCTTATTGGACGGTTTCTGTGGCCGAGCTCAAATTGTGTCATTCGTTGTTTTTTGTTTTTTGTGAATGTGAGAGCGCTAAAGTATAAGATTAGTTACAAAGCTTAATTTCGCCTATCTTGTCGGCACCTCTGTGAAAATAATCTGGAGGGGAGTTATAATACTTGTCCCTAGTACGGAGGTAATTGCTAAAATGCTAATTAATTTTCAAGATTACTTTGGCTTATTTTCCTTGGCATACCCTTATGTTATCAAATTTTTTATAAAAACTAGTATTTTCCAGAAAATTATTTTGTTACGTCAACTTATAGGACACTTTCTTGTGTTAGGAAAATAACGCTAAATAAAAAAGAAGATGCTTGTCACGGTGTTCAGTGAGGAGCATCTTCAGCTATGTACCATAAATAAGTTTTAAAACAGGTCATTTTTGACCCAGAAAAAGTAATCAGATTCTCATTTTTTGGGTGAAATTCAATACTCCGAACATCTTCATAATGGCGAACTAAATATAGTGCCATATATTCTTCCGTTTTCATTATTTTTGCGCTTCCTTATTACTCCCAGCTGCTTGTTTATCGAAATTGTTCATATACATTCTACCTCCTGTCAAAATAATAACGACAACTACAACAATCAAAATCAACCATACGTATTTTTTACGTATCTTACACCTCCACTTTATGTCATATAAATGCGTTCTCTATAAAAAACTTACTTTAGCTGTAAGTTCCCCTTAATAAAACGGTAATATATTCCGAACTTTTTGTAAACAATTGCGGTGCGGTTTAGGTTATTCATTCCTTCCAGATTACTTGAACCAATTTCATAATTCAAAAGCGTTGCAGCCCAATGGTTTACAGAACGCTACCTCCCCAGTAATAACGTTAATTTCTGCTCATTTTCCATAAAAATACAATAACAGGAACCTACAAAACTATTAGGAACGCCATTCTAAATTAGAAAGGGATATTATTCCTCCGCAAATAAAAAAGGAGTTATGAAATTGGTTCACTTAGATAAAAACTATCGTGTTGGGTGTGGGCCTTGGCTTACTTGCACTATTTACATTTCACATTACTTAGATAAAAACGTGAATCGGAGTTAGAGGAGCTAGCGGGAGAATGTAATTTACATTTCACATTACTTAGATAAAAACCGTCACGACTTACGAAAGTACACACAACGGTATGCAATTTACATTTCACATTACTTAGATAAAAACCCGCCCCGTGACTATCGATAGGATTTATTTTTACTAAATTTACATTTCACATTACTTAGATAAAAACCACAACACGAGTAAATCCATGCTTCTATCCCCTGTCGTATTTACATTTCACATTACTTAGATAAAAACTTCAAGATGCTATGAGTAAGCAGCATGTACTGTGATTTACATTTCACATTACTTAGATAAAAACAGAGATGCTAACTTATACTTACTCTGTCCCCTACATTTACATTTCACATTACTTAGATAAAAACCCAATCCACCTAAGGGAGAAAATCCAGATGCAACGGGATTTACATTTCACATTACTTAGATAAAAACTGACGACCGAAGGCAGATCGGAAGTAATTCATATATTTACATTTCACATTACTTAGATAAAAACTAGAGTTACAACAAGTGAGAATTGCAAAGAGCCCAATTTACATTTCACATTACTTAGATAAAAACCGACAGAAATTTATTTTTCCAAATCAAACAACCCGAATTTACATTTCACATTACTTAGATAAAAACATGAGCGTATGCGTGGTATTGGGAAGTTTTCAATATTTACATTTCACATTACTTAGATAAAAACCTTGTTGATTTTGCGAACAGCATCATTCAATGGAATTTACATTTCACATTACTTAGATAAAAACTACGTAAGCAGGTCGACGGGTTAGGTATCCCTCGGAATTTACATTTCACATTACTTAGATAAAAAACCGTTTCTTTTCTGGGCCTAAAACCTTAGAATACCGTATTTACATTTCACATTACTTAGATAAAAACGTCGAAGAAGACGAGGCGAAACAACTACTTTTCGAATTTACATTTCACATTACTTAGATAAAAACTGAAAGAAGGCATTAAGTATCTGATTATCAACGCGGATTTACATTTCACATTACTTAGATAAAAACAAAAAGGACTTGTTTACCAAAAAACATTGTTGAGTAATTTACATTTCACATTACTTAGATAAAAACGATTGTTACGAAATTGCCGTCATTCCCAGTTATTTATTTACATTTCACATTACTTAGATAAAAACGACGCTCGCTTATATGGTGATGGCTTCATGAGCATATTTACATTTCACATTACTTAGATAAAAACAGATTGCCGCAACCTTGAAGCCAGTTACAAGTGGATTATTTACATTTCACATTACTTAGATAAAAACGTTGATGCGAAAGCTGTTGTCGATGCTTTAGTTACATTTACATTTCACATTACTTAGATAAAAACTATCATTTATTGTGTGTCATGATTGGAACTGGAAAATTTACATTTCACATTACTTAGATAAAAACATCCTTAGTACCTAGCTCCAGAAATTGCTCCACCAAATTTACATTTCACATTACTTAGATAAAAACCCGTCCAATTTCAGCCCTACTCCCATAATACCTCATTACCCCAAATCTGTCGACCGCCAGAAAAAATCAGTATTTCCACCTAACTTTAACATCCCTTACCCCTTCAAATCGCCTCAACCCATTCTCCCCCAGCGCTCAACCAAAATCTGTCGACCTCCCATAGATTTGACACTACCGGAGGTCGACAGATTTTTTAACCATCAGAAAAAATTAGACGTTTTTTCATCAGCTACGCCCCAGAACTCCTTCTCCAGCCAGCGTTCTTGCCTACTCGAAAACACAATCACAGAGTCTTCTTCATCGCGAATATATTTATCCAATTCCATCCGCAATTTTACCAATAAAGCCGGAGTAATTTCTCCTTCAAAAACCGATTTTTGAACGTGCGTCAAATATTTTTTACAAATTTTAAAGATATTTCGTGATACTTTCGCGCCTCCATTATCTTGCGCAATATCATAAATCAAGATGATATACATGCCTCACTCACCACCAAATCTTAAATCCTTCATAGCTCTTGTCATTCATCAAATGCTTAATTAATTTATAGCATTCCAACCGAATCAAATGACGGTATGACACATTGCGACCCAAATCTCGATGTTTCACCGTCTCTTTCATCCGAATATCATACGCCTGCAAAATTTTCTGCCGCGCTTCTTTTTTCATATAGCAAAAATTAGCCTCTTTTTCAAAATCTTTTTCTGTAATGATATTTTTATTCAGCATACTAAAAATCAAACGATCCGCAATCAACGGCTTGAAAACCTCCGAAATGTCCAGACATAACGAGAATCGCCGTTCACCCGCACTGTGCAAATAACTGATAGCCGGATTTAGCTGCGTCTTGTATATCTCCGTCAAACAGCTCGAGTACACCAGCGAATTCACATAGGAAATCAGTGTATTTATCATGTTATCCGGTGGGCGCTTCACCCTTTTCTCAAAGTCAATTTCTTGATTAATAATCGACTGCCAAGCCCGATAGTAAACCTTGCGAATATTGCCCTCAATCCCCATCAACTCTTGAATATTGTCCGTTTTTGTAATCTTCCTGCGCAATGACTTGATTTCATCCATCGCCGCATCCACATCTTTTCCACGTTGCCGATAATACCTTAAATTCCGCAAAATATTGAACGATGCACTCTCAACAAATTGTATCGCAACATCATGACGCTTTTTCTCATCCGCATAATGCGAAACCTGAGCAACGAGCAACTCTCCGGAAACATTCGATTCCCGCGGATAATAACTCCCACTATAAAATCCGTAATAATTAAAAATATGCACCGGAATCCCGAGCTGTCCAATATAATTCAAGCATTTCGTATTCAAACTCACTTCGCCAAACAGAAAAATTTCACGCGTCATCTCGACTTTCAAATCTTTAAAATTCCCATCCGGCGCCGTCAATCTCACCACATTATCCTTCCGCTTCAACTCGCCATTCGAAAACAAATAATAACTTTCCATCTAATTCACCTCTCAAATATAGCAATACTCAAAGTACGCACATTTTTTTACAGATTGGCTTTTCTATAACATTTGGCGCTTTTTCTTGGGAACAAATCTCCTCAATATCCGCCAAAATCCGCATCAATGTTTGCTCATCTTCCTCAGTTAGCTCCACCTCTTCCCGCCGCCGCAATTTCGGATAATCAATCACACCATTCTCAATTGCAATCCCTTTTTCCCGTAAAAAATAAATATAATACTTCAACTGCCAAATTCCCGCTTCTTCGATGGCACGGCTTTTTTTCACCTCATGAAGCACTTTCCAATCACGAATAAAATCAATATTTACCGTCTCATCGATCATCACCTGACCCGAATCACGATTGTAACTCGACTCATCCAGCAATTTACCGAGCTGCACATTCTCATCCAAATGCTCCATCCGAATCGACTTCGAGAAACACCACAATTTCCGCTTACACACAAAATAATAATAAACATGCGTCCCGCTAATTCTCATTCCACCGCTCACTCCTAGAAAAATGGATTTTCCTGCTCCTTTTCTTTTGGCGTTAAGCCTAGCCCTTCATCATAGTGACAGTCAAAAATAATCACTTGCTCATACTTATTAATCTCGATTTTCCTACTACTCCCCTCTTCATAAATATAACCAGGCACGTCGAGCATAAACGCCGAAAGCTTTGTCCTTGCACGCATTTTATCTTTACGAGTCGCCCCCGTTTTGATAGTCTCCATGTATCCAGTAATTTGCACCTTATTCTCCCTATAAATACTTTCTGGAATGGCAGCAACAGAATTAATATTGCGGAATCGCTTCTGCACCTCTTTTTTATCTAATTCATACGTCTTAAACGATTTCACGTAGCCAATCATGCCCTTCACTTCGTCATAATACTTGCTACCCTCTAGCGCCTCCGTCGAATAAACCTGATCAATCATCGAAAGCTTCTCCGCCTCAGAAATCGGACCATCGCAATTTTGCAACACAGCCTTCGAATTATCATGGATCTGCTCATCAATAAAGCCACGCGGCGCTACACCCGAACAATCCTCATCAAAAACATACACATTCGTCGCGACATCCAGCGCACGATTCCGATAACAACGCCCCATCCGCTGAAAAAGTCCATTCAAATCCGAAAGCTCCGTGAACAGCACATCAAAATCGATATCCAAAGACGCCTCCACAACCTGCGTCGCAATCCAAATACAAGGCCTGTCGCTATTTTTATGACCATCCAACAAAATCGCTTCCTCTTTCACCGAACGATCGCGCTTAATAAACTGGCTGTGCAGCAATCTCACTTCTGCATCACCATACATAGCAACTAATTCCTCGTACAACGTTTTTGCCACACGAACCGTATTACAAATAACCAAAATCCGATTGCCATCATAAAAATCCTGAATAAAATCGCTCGTTATCGCCTCATGCACCACCTGCACACTATGGCGAACTCGATTTGATATGAAATCCTCCTCCGCTCGCGTGAACGAAACACCATTTTCAGCTAGTAAATCAGGAATAATCCCCGGCAACGTCGCCGTTAAAATCGTGAATTTCCCACCGACTTTTTGAATATAAGAAAGTCCAACAATGAGGTACGCCAACAAGTCCGGCGAATACATCTGCACTTCGTCGATAATGACTTTAGAATAAGAAAGCGTCGCAAGCTTCGGCTCAAATCCAGCATACCGAAACACAAAATCAAAAAGTTGATCCAACGTGCACACCGTTATTGGCAGCGACATCTGACGCGTTTTCGTATAATATTCATCGATATCCATATCAAAATGAGATTCGTGCGTCAAGTATTGCCCGTAAGTTTCCGAATGCAACAAGCCAACACGATCCGTCTGAAACTCCTTGATAATCCCCGTTTCACTATCAATTAAACGGCTATAAATCGCATTAATCGCCGTCCGCAAAGGCAACGTGAAAAAACCTTTATGATCGCCCAGCCAAAGTAGCCCCGCTTCCGTTTTTCCCATCCCAGTCTCCGCGACAACAATAACATTCTCATCCTGATGCGCGTGCATATATTTTTGTAAGGGTTTCCAATCGGCGTCAGGATTTTTCGTTCGGAATCCAGCCAGCTGTTCCGTCATCGCCAACTCCAAAAAATCATTCGGCTTCTCCACACCAATCCCCGCACTAGCCGCGAAATCAATCCGGTTTAGGAGGCCTTTTAACAGGACGTATTTACGAAAAGTATCAAATGAGACATCGTCATCCTCAAAAATTTGATCGTTAATATGAAAATATATCTCTGGTATGTAATCAGCCGTATGGTACTCTAGACTATTTTTTAATGTACCATATTCAAAATGATCCCATTCTATTTCTAATTTCGAGATTTCTTCTTTCCAAGCATCTTTTGACCGATGAAATTTTCTCTCATGATGCCTTGCTATAGCCTGAAAAAGCACTCTAATTTCATACTCTAAATAGCCTTCATCTTCCAACCTCTCAAATGGGACAAATGCTACAGATAAATAACCATGCGGAATCTCATTTGTTTTAAACGCAGAACCACCACCAGATACTTTTTGCTGAAATACTAAATTCATCTTCCCTAAATCATGTATTAAACAAGCTAGCCATAACAATTTCCAATCCACGGTAATTCTTGGGTATTTTGCTTTTAGAACGTGAAAATTTTCTAAAAGGTTATCCGTGTGTTCCTGTATAGTCTCCCTTGGATTAGATTTAGCCAAAAATTGATTCATTTTGCTCACTCCAAAAACTTGGACAGATACATTAATCCCGTGTAGCCCTGCAAATCTTTTACATAGCAATCACATGATATCCATCCAAGTAAAATTTTACTCTTCCACCCTTACAAACATCAATTTGTCGTCCTCATCTTTAGAATAACTTCTGCTCGCTGATACCGTAACATCAGTTGCATAAAAAACATCTTTTTTCAGCCAATTTCTAAACATCTTAGGAGCTTTAGCCGTGCCTCTATTCACCAATTCGTAGGTACTTGTCAAAAGATACCTTGTTCCTAAATTATTACGGCGTCCTATGTTTACATCCTGACCAAAAATAACAGCTTTGTTTTCCACATCCTTGGAAGGTATATAAGCCCCATAACCAGTATCTACTGATATATTTTTATCAAACTTTATATTCCTTTCAAAAGCAACCACCTTCACCTCTTGAATCGTCGCGATATCTTCACGTCGGCCAAGCGATGGGTATTCCACAGGAGTCTGAAACGCATCGGCAATCTGTTCCACCAAGCCTGATCTTCCGGAATCACATGCAAAAGTAGCTCCACATCCACGAGCAACTCCGCCGTCGCAATCCCGCGCCCAACGCCATAATCACCGACTTTTAGCTGGTGGCGTTTCTCATCATACCTCATCCCATTTTTGAATTCATAGCGCGTATATAAATCATTCACCTTGGAAAAATACTTGCCTTGAATGCTAATTTCCATCGGGTGGTAACTCGTAAATCCGCACATTGTATGCACCATTCCAATCACCGTCGAATATGGTGGCAGCGGGTACGTTTCCTTCAATTGAAAGCTCGTCGGTTTCTTATAATTCACCAAATCCTGCCAGAGTTTAATCCTAATTGCTTTCATAATACGCATCAATCTTTTCTTTAAGATCATTGAAAAAAGCAGGAACCGATTCGGCGTTTAACTCTTTTTCAATCTCAGAAGTGTTATCAAACTGATTTTTAATAACGCCACATTTCGTGTTTTCTTTGATACCGCTATAATCCAGAATGCCAAGGATACTCTCGACAAGGACTTTATTATCCTTAATGTCTACTACGTTTTGGAATACTGGATTTTTCACATCGTAAACCCCACCAATCACGAAAAGTGGCTTCAAGTCTTCACGACGCCCACGAATATCGCGATATAGGAACGAAATAGTATCCATTAGCTTTTGCACGCGACGGCTTTTTTCTTTATTATCAATCTGAATTTGCCCATCAATCCCGATTTGGTCCAAGTCAATCGTCACCGTGTAGCGATAATAAGAACGATGAATCTCAGCTTGCGCGATGTTCATGTTTTCGCCAACTTTATCCGCCTGTCCTTTATTTGTTAAGAAATCCAGATCAGCTTTAAAAGTCTCTAATGAAATCGCGTTGGAAAGTCGAACTTTAGCAGAACGTTTTTGCCCTTGCGTCCCTTTCTCCGTTTTTAAATATCCGAAAAAGTCCAGCTCTGGAAAATCAGTGATCGTCGCTTCACTCAAGAACTGAATCACCTTCTTATCACCGCTACCTTCCGCTTTAACTGGTGCTTCTTTCTCACCAATTTGCTCCATCATGTTGTACCGAATCGCTTGGCGAGAAATATATGTATACTGGTCGCCATTGTTGCGAGATATCTTTTTAAGTGCCGAAATATTTCCCAAGCTTTCCCCGTAGTTCGCACTTTCTGCCTGAAAAACAATCGTCATTGCCAGTCCTTTACTTTTCATCGTTATTTCCTCCATCTTTATCTTTGTCATCTTGCTCTATAGCACCATTGACGCCGACCATAAACGCATAGCCAACTGTTTTAAATGTCTCATCACTTGTAAAAGATTCCAAGAAGAAATCAGGAATCACCTTGCCTAAATATGAGTAACTGTTTAAAATAATGTCCATAAACGCATCCCGATTATTTGTTTTCAGCGCATTCAAAACTTTGTAGTTAAAACCAGCACGCTTATGCTCTGGATACGCTTTTTTGAACTCATTTCCGCACTTATTAATATGCCAAATCCGACCTTTCGAAATCTCTGTCATCGCCTCTATCTCCTTTAAAAAATTCGTATTTATCTCGAGCAAGCTGCCGATATGCCCGATGTGATAGTAAGTATTGCTCACATTCGTCACTTTTAAATACATCGTTTTGTGGATAAACGTAAACAAATTCTCGTTATTCATCAGACGCCGAACCGTTTCTTGATAAAAGTTAACGCTCAGATTGCCTTCTTTGAAACCGCATCTTTGAATCGCTTTTAACGCATTTTTTGACTCTCGGAAAATGTTTAGTGCTCGTTTGGACAAGATGTTAAAGCGGTAAGTCTCGTTTTCGTAACGGACAACCTGAATATCTGCCAACTCATAATGCCGATTGCCCTCGACTTGATTCGTGGTAGCTTCAACCAAAGCGCGATAAGGGCTCGCTTGTGCTAAAGTTTGCGCCGGATCGTGCAGAATCGCAAATCGTATTTTTTCATTGACCTCGTATAATGTATCAATACTAAATGAATCATCAATGAAAATACCATTACCAAAAGCATACGTAAATCCAGCTGGAACGCACGAATAAATTAATTTGCATACAGCACATATCTCTATGTCATTGTAAAAATCCCACACATGAGATGATTTCTTCGCAATATCAAACCCTGCATAATTCAAAAAACTAAAATTATATTTTTCTTTCTTGATAGGTTTATTACATGCTGAACACTTATATTCAGAATCCACCTTGTCTATTTCAAAATATTCTTGGGCTGGTGCTATAAAGGTTTTTCGATAATCCTCATAAACATCCTTCTCTTTAGTCTGCGGATTTAGAAATGAAACACCATTCCATCCATTTTTTATAACAGTATAGATAACATTTTTAGCCGCTAAATATTTTTTACCCTTCTCACTATCACAAAATGAGATAATTTGCTCTAACTTCAGATATACTTGCTTCACTTCTTGAATAATATCGGTGCGCTTTTCATCGAATGTTTCTTTCTTTTTCAATACTCCAACCTTTGTAAGACCCTTCTCCCAACTGAGAGGAGCTGCCGTAACGTCAATAAGGGGATAAACACTGATATAACTGGCACTTTTTAGATAACGCTTCGCTACATTCGCGATATAATCGTTGAGTCGCTCCAAAGCATCCTCATCAAAACTCAAAAAATCATCTTTTTGATACCGTTTGATTTCTTCTTTGAAAGATACAATCTTATACCAAGATAACATCTTTTCGTACTCCTTGATAAAATATGCAAAATACTTATCTTCAAAAGCATCAAACAAACCTTCGTCAAAAAAGATACTTCGTCCTTCCAGTCTTATATTTTCACGCCCAACGATATTAATAAAACCTACCATGCCTGAATTAAATAGCCAATCACTCGCTCGACATTCTATTTCTCTCATCTTTTCACCTCCCTATGCTTGTTCCAACATCCCAAATCCAATACCAGTAAGCGAACCAAGGCCATCACTAACAATGTGATCTAGCATATATTTTGGGGCTTCTATTTCTAAAAGGCCTATAGAGCATGCAACGTACAAATCGTAATGTAGAACTACAGTCTTTTTCATATCAATAGGTTTTATACTCATTTTACCCATGTCTTCAGATAAAAAATCGCCATATCGATTTTTAAGCTTAGAATAGATATTTCTTTTTAGCAGACTTTCGAATTCGTCATCGGTGTAATCATAAAACCAATCCTTATATGTTTCTTGATTATGATCTCTACAAACTATCGGAGAGAGCGTTCTCAGAACAACGCTCGATCCTACAATTTCTTTTTCCGGTAACACGTCTACTTTTTGAATTTGTAAATGGCTTTGATCAGACATTTTTATTTTTTGCCATTTCAAACTTGTAAATGCATTATAAAAAGGAATCGCTAGTCGTACATTACCTGTAGAGAAATTAATAATTAATTCCTTTCCAGAAACTATAATCTCTTTATTAGTAAATCGTGCATTTTTAAAATACACCGAGAATGTAAAATCTTTTTGTTTATTTGCTTCATAGAGATATTTAAAGATATCTGGATGTGTTTTTGATAAACCTTTTTTCATAATCATTAATATTTTACTTCTATAATCTAATGGCATAATTTCATTAGTCAATTGGCAAACTATTTTTAACCTCATGTTTTTCACCTCCTTACTTTTATTTCAATCCACATTTGTGTTAAAATGAATTTATTGGTAGTATATTTATACATTTTTGTTGACACTTTTGTTGGAAGTGATGTTGTAGCATCTACTCCCAACAAATCAACAGAATCTATACCACTATCATCTACTCTACCTGAACTTTTAGCATGATGTAAAGTATTAGAAGGAATACAACTAATACTAGAATCCTAATCAGATTTGGGGTGGGTCGTCTACTACCTACCCTACTATCTTTTACTCCACTTACGTTTGTTTCAATCCACACGATCATCCTATAGCAAACGATAATAATCATAGCTCCTAATCCTCGCTCTAACATTTTTTCACCACCTTCTCAAATAAATAATCCTATGTAATTAAGAAACTTTGATTATATCAAAGTTATCTTTTCATATATCACATATGATGGATTTATCTTAACACGTAAGTAAAAATAAGACAAGTAGTTTATGGTAAAAATATTTCTATTAAAATAAGCTTGCATCTTTTAAAAAACTAATTTTTCAGTCTTTTTTCTTTAGAAGCTGAATCAGCCTCTTCAAAATGAAATAGATTAAAATGCAAATCAAAGTGCTTAATTACATATTCACATTACAAATTACTTAAATTAAACACACTAACCCATTCTATACTGGTTTAATCGATTTGTCCATTTTCTTTTAATAGGCACCTCTTTATGAAAAAAACTGATTCTTTAAACAGTAGTATTTATTGCTTACGTCAAAATAAGTTTCCCAGCCATATTCTTCTCAATCGACCGGTACGCGCAAATATATTTAACAATTCTATCATAGAAAACATTGATACATGCTTGGATCTAATCAAAGAGTTACTCTCCCATAATTTTTTAATCTGTTCACGAAAATCACATCTACATTATTTCAAAAAAAATCAATTGCAATTCCACGCCTATGATGTTAACCTGTTATTAAAACGAGTTTACAAAAACCTTTTAGAAAGGAGCCAAAAAAATGTACGATATCATAATCATCGGCTCTGGCGTCAGCAGTATCTTCACCATGCTAAAACTAGACACTAACAAAAAAAATCCTCGCCATTGATGCAGGACCTAGCATAGAAGACCGCCTTGTAAAACCTTCCACCACCGGTTTTGGCGGTTTAGGTTTATCGGAAGGAAAGTATAATTTTTCCCCCGACTTAGGTGGCAATTTAAGTAGCAAAATCGGAGAAAACTTGGTAACTCAGTATTTATCAGAAGTGGAAGATATCATCAATACGTTTGGTGGCCAATCAGCATTAACCTACCAATCCCATGCAGATATCCAAAATGATTCCTCCATCCAATTCTTAGATTGCCCAACAAAGCACCTAGGCACCGAGCTTTCGAAAGAAGTGTATAACAATATATTTTCACACTTATCTACTAAAATAGAATTCCTTTTTAACAATGCAGTAACCAATATGGAGAAAACCGACGATACATTCCGCGTCACAACATCAGAAAATCATATTTTCCACGCAAAAAAAGTCATTGTTGCCACCGGTTCAAAAAAGAATCCACTCCTGAACAATAGTTTTGCAAAATTAGGGCTTACATATCAGAAAAAGAGAGTCGACATCGGTTTCCGTATCGAAATGTTAAGTGAAACATTTGATGCCATACTTCAAAACAATCTGGAAGTCAAAATGCGAAGTGGCAATCTATACAGCTACTGCATGAACAAATTTGGGCGGGTCATAAAACGTAATCTGCATGGTCGCGTGACGCCTGAGGGGCAGAATGCTAGAGAGGATAAACCAAGCAAGAACCTAAACTTCACACTTTTCCGTCCTTATTATTTTGATAACGAGATAGAAATGAACGCTTTTCTCGATTCTCTATTCTCTAAAATCAACCAAAATCAAGATAGAATAATTGGTTATCCGCTTTCTTCGTTGTCCAGAGAATTTGAACCGGACAAGGAAATCCAAGGCACGGTAACATATGAATCGGACTTCTCGGCTGACATTATTTTAGAGGACTTATTGAAAGAAACGATCGCTTTTTTTCATCACTTAGAACGTAGTATGCAGTCTAAAATAGATGGAAATACCTTATTATATTGCTACGACACGAAGGATTTCGGGCCGGAGATACATACCAATATTGATTTCGAATCTGATATCCCTAACCTCTACTTTATAGGTGATTGCTCAGGCGCCACGCATTCACTGTCACACGCAGCTTGCAGTGGGCTATATTTAGGCGAAATTCTACGCTAAAAAAGGTAGTGCATTCACGGCTTTTCGCTCCATGAATGCACTACCTTTATTCTGACCTTTCCTCAAAAAAAACACCCAATTTCTCAGGTGTCTCCGTCTATTACTTCAAAATCAACTTCCCAGCCACTTGCTTTTTATCAATCAACTGATGCGCGCCAATCACGCCGCGTAGATCGAATGTCAGCACTTCCGCTGTTTTTAGTTGTAATTTATGCGCGCGGTACAAATCAGCCAAGTATCCTAAAGCTTCTTTGTCCTTCATGTCTTTCGAACGCTTCATACGGATAGCTTTCACTTTCTTCTCGTCTGCATTTTCTGGCAAACTGGTTAGCGAAACATAGCGTCCGCCTCTTTTCACGTAGTGTAGTCCTTCTGCTGAACCTTTACCGCCAAAACTCATGTCCAGCACAACGTTCGCTTTGTTATGCAACACTTGGGATAAATCATCCTGATCATAAGAAAAAACGTGGTCAGCGCCTAATGCACTCACGTAATCCGCATTTTTACTGCTCGCAACACCAATCACTTTGTGTCCTTGTTCTTTCGCGATTTGGACAGCTATCGAACCAACTGCTCCTGACGCGCCGAGAATGATCAGTTTTTCGCCTTTTTTCAGTTTGGCAACTTGAAGTGCGTAATAAGCTGTAATTCCGACTGATGCTAGTCCAGCGGCTTCCTCGATACTCATCTCTTTCGGTTTTTTCACGACGTTGTAGCTCGGAGTCGCGACATATTCGCCGTAACCGCCAATTGCTGGATGGCCAATAACGATATCCCCAACCGCGTAATTCTTCACTTTGGAACCTATTTCGGTAATTTTGCCGACAATGTCACTTCCTGGAACAATCGGAAACTCGAGTGGGCGCATTTTTTGCATCGTGCCTGCTCGTAGTAAGCCGTCATAAGGGTTTACCCCTGCCGCTAAAACCTTGATTACTAGTCCTTTTTCACTTGCTTTTGGTTTTGGTAACTCTAATTCTTCAAATACTTCTGGATCGCCAAACTTTGTAAAACCTAATGCTTTCATCCTGTAAAACCTCCCGATCTGTCTGTTTCAGCCATGTTTTTCGTGCACAGCCTGCTTATTTTTCTTCTTCTGCCGTGAGCCAGTCAATAATTTCGTCCTCTTCGGCTGCATTCACATTGTGCATGACATAAAAAGTTCGCAGCGTCACGTCATCGCTTAATTCTTTAAAATACCGCGCGATTTTTTCGCCTTCCTGAACGGAAAAAACGGCATCATTAACTCCATGCCCGACAAAAATGCGTTTAGGTTTTAATAATAAATTTTTCGGTGCGGTTTCCAAAAAGGCTGGGATTCTCCCGCTTAGGAAAACACCGCCATGATACATGCCACCGTTCTGAACAAACTCAGTCATAGCAACAATACTTCCTTGATCAAAGCCAAGTAAATACATTTTTTTTGCGGTCAATCGATGGGTACTGTTTCACAATCGTTTCGATAAATTCGTGAATGCTGTTTGCTGCATATGTAATCGCCTTCTCACTAGGTTCCCCTTCTGCCACCATTTTATAGTAGGAATATCCTGGACCTTGCTGTACGTTGCCACGAATGCCTACAATGACAAATCGGTCCATCACCGACTCTAAAATGCCTGGTATGTCTAGCTCGTCTGCGCCTGCTCCATGAAGTGTAAAGATGGTTGGAAACGTATCCTCCACCTTCCGATCAATTGGCTCATAAATATCATATGCAAACATAAAACAATTCCCCCGTTACTTCGCTAATTCAGCGATTTTTTTTAAACTCTTCCTCCGTGAGCGTAATGCCTTTGCCCATTTTTTCATTGCCTGGTGACCAATCACGAATATCGTATTTCGGCGCGCGACCGTTCCAACTAATCAGATTGACCTCTCTTCGCCACCCTTTCGAATTCTCCGACAAAACACCAATATGTTCTACGATTTCATATTCAATACTGCTCATCTGCCAAAACTCCTTTATTAAATAATGCCCCATAGTTCATACTAACAGATATTTACCCTCAAATCGCCTCGCAGAATCGTATTTCCCAAAAATCTTTTTATTTTAACTAGAAAAATTGCCGTGGTTGCGTTAGGATGGGATTAGAGACTAGATAGAACGGAGGTTGGATGATGGAAGAGACTCCTCAAGATTTTTTGCTAGATACATGTTTATTGGCGGGAAAAATTATGATGGAAAGCGGTGCGGAGATGTACCGCGTGGAAGATACGATGAGTCGGATTGCAGAGGCTGGCTCGGAGTCGAAAGGGATTAGTTTTGTGACGCCGACTGGTATTTTTATGGCTTTGCAAGGTGGGACTGCCGTGAAAATGGAGCAGATTCCAACGCGGACAATTAATTTGGAGAAGGTTTCTAAGGTCAATGATTTGTCTCGTGAGTTCACCATGAAAAAGATTTCATTAGGGCAATTTTATACAAGATTACGTTCGCTCGACAAAGATGTGAAATTCTTCCCAATTTGGTTACAGATTGTGGCTGCCGCGGTTGTAAGTGGAACGTTGATGATGATTTTTGGTGGTGTTTGGAAGGACTTGATTACGGCCTGTATTATCGGGGCGATCGGCTTTGTGATTTTTTATTATGGGACGGAATTTTTCAAGGTAAAGTTTTTAGCGGAGTTTTTAGCTGCATTTACGGTTGGGTTGTTAGCCGTTTTGACGATTTCGATTGGCTGGGGCGTTAGTTTGGATAAGATGATTATCGGTGGTGTGATGCCGCTCGTGCCAGGGGTTCCGATTACGAACGCGGTGCGCGATTTGCTTGCGGGACATTTATTATCTGGAATGGCACGCGGGACAGAAGCGTTGATAACAGCAGGGACGATTGGAATTGGGATCGCCGTTGTATTTCGGTTTTTTGGATAACGAAGTGCTGAAACGGCCCGCTCTGCTCCGACAAAAACTGGAGCGGTCGCAAATAGAAATTAAGGAGGTAAAATCAAATGTTTTGGACTATAATCATGCAACTGGCTTTCAGTTTTCTGGCCACACTTGCATTCGCTATCATCACCAATGTTCCCCGCCGATCGCTCATTGCTTGTGGTCTAACGGGTACATTTGGCTGGATGACCTATTGGACTTTAATGCATCTCGACGCTGGCACAACGATGAGTACACTCGCTGGGGCTTTTGTCGTCGCCATTGCTAGCTTCTTCTTTGCAAAATCAAAAAGGTTACCTGTCACGATTTTTAACGTTCCAGGCATTGTTCCGCTTGTGCCTGGTGGTCTCGCCTACCAAGCTGTTCGAAATTTTGTACTTGGGGATTATCTCGAGGCCATCTCATTCTCTGTTCGTGTTGCTTTAGTTGCGGGTGCAATTGCTGCAGGATTGGTACTTTCAGAGGTTTTGAACCATAGTATTCGGCGTTTTCGCGAACATAAGGAGAATATCTAATTATGAAGGAGAGGTGATAACAATGCTATTTGTCTTAAAAAGATTCACGCCAACATCTGAATATAAATTCATTGGAACACTGTCAAAATTAGAGTCTATAAAAAACACAGATAACTCTATGCACCTGATCAAAGAAGTTTTAGAAGAATATGATCATGCCTTTCGTAATTTAGTAAACCGATAATACCAAAATAAAAATTCGGCGACGCGTCATTAACGAGGCATCGCCGAATTTTTCTATACGAAGGAATTCACTCGATTATTTTTCGTGAATTTGTAACTCGCAATGCAGAAGAACAGCAAGGCGTAGCCCAGTATAATCGCGATGTTCAAGCTAATCGAAGCCAAGTCGCCATTTTGTTGTAATGTCGTAATCGCGTTCATCACCCAATATTGTGGCAGGAATTCCGCGATTTTTCGCATGAAAGCGGGCATGATTTGAACCGGGATAAGCGCGCCGGAAAGTAGACTCGTTAGTGTAAATAGAATCATTTGTAATCCGCTGACACTTTTTCTGCTCGTCGCTGTGAATCCGAGTGCCAATGATAACAAGACCGCCATGATTGAGAACACGAACAACACACCGAATAGTGCGAAGTAGGATACGCCTGGATCGATATCAAACACAAATCGCATTGCCGTTAAGCAAATCACGACCTCCGTCACAACGACGGCAAGCGCGAACAAGGCATTTCCGAAGAGATACGCTTTGCTACTGAGCGGTGTTGACATCAACCGATAAAATGTGCCATCTTCCTTCTCCTGTAAAATGAGTTCTCCCAGATTTCCCGCTGCATATAACAACATCATACATAGAAAACCGAGGATTTGCGTCGACATCATTAGCACAACATCGTGTTGATTACTCGTCGTTTTTTTGCGTCACACTGATTTCTGACTGATCAAAAGTCGTGGCATACTTCGCAAAATCTTGCCCACCTTTTTCACTCGCCTGAATCATCGTCATTATATTACTGAGCGAGGCATCAACCGCTCGCTTCACTGTGTTATTCACCGCATCGCCCTGCATCGATTTCACCTTAATTTGTTGCGGATCCAGTGCCGCGATACTTTTTTCTGAGCCTTTCTCAAAAATCACCAGCGCATCCAATTGTCCGCCGGTCAGCTTCTTATCTCCAGCCGCCTTCGAAACAGACTGCACGGTGTCGCTATCCTGTTTCATCCACGTCACCATTTGGCTCGTATAAACGCCTGGGTCCTCATTTACCAAACCAATTTTCAGCGCTGTCGTCCCTGATTGCGCCCCATACGAAAGAAAATAGATCAAAATACTCAAGATTGGCAAACCTATAATCATGATTAATTTCGCCTTGTTTTGCGTGAGATTTTTTAAATTATGCCTGAATATCCAACCAACTTGCCGCATCTTAATACACTTCCTTTCGTCTAATCCACAGGCTCATTCCGACAACAAGAACCGCTGTTATCAACAGGTTCACGCCTATCGGAAATACCGCCGCTGCTACATCATGATTATACAATACATCCCTGACACCAATCCGAACCCAGCCAATCGGCGATAATTTCGACATCAAGCCATCGCCAGTCGGGAAATACGCACCACCCAAAAAGGCAAATACTTGTATCAAAATAGTCGCAGCACCATTCGCCGCCGGATTCCCATTACTAAACACGTCGACCGCCATACCAATCGCCACCGACAAGAACAATAAACTAAAATAAATCACAAAAATAACAAGCGCGTACTTACCCCAATGAACCCCGAAAAACAAATCCGAAATCACCATCAGTAAAATGAGTGACACCGTTTGCATAAAAATCGCGCCTAGAAAATTCCCAATAATCGCGGTGGACTTCTTAATCGGCGCAATAAAAAGCCTCACATCCGTATGCCGCACCTTCTCCTCACGGAACACATTAATCCCGCTATTAATTCCAAACATCATCACCATCGCAATCATGGCAATCGCATAATATTCAAAAGCACTAATATTATTCCCCGAAGCCAATTTCTCCACTTGAATCGCCGAATCCGAGGCTTTTGGAGGGTTCTGCAAAACGCTAGCCTGCATCGGGTCTACTTTTATAATTGTGCTCGCCAATCGATACTGCGACGTAAAGCCATCCAAATAGCCATCCAGCACGCTCATCTCAATCTGACTCGGAGAATTCGTCGTTACCGTCAAATCATCCTTCACGTCCACAAAACCAACAGCATCCCCATTCGCCACCGCATCTTTGCCAGCCTTCGCACTGTCCGCTTCCTTAAACGTCACCTGCTTCCCACTAGCCTCCGTCGCAAACTCACCGAACGCCTTGCCAACCGGACTATCCTTTTGCACCGTGTATTCCACCGTCATCTTATCTAGCTCCACATCGCTACTAAAGGCATCCTGCAACACACTTCCCAACACCAAAATCAACGCCAACGGGAAAATCATCATATAGAGAAAATAGCCCTTGTCACGCAGCGTCAGCTTGATTGCCTTCAACATTATATGAAAAATCATCATCACAAGCTCAACTTCCTCTCTAATCCCGTAATTTTCGGCCCGTCAAATTCAAAAAGACCGTTTCCAAATTCAGCGTTTGCTGGTTCATCTCCATCACTTCTACCGACTGTCCAATCAGCGCCTCTAAAACTGCGTTCAAATTGTTTACTTCACTGTTAGACGTGATGCTAAGCACATTGCCCTCCATCACATCCACCACCAAAATCCCGGAAATAGCCCGCAACGCATCCAAATCAATTTTCGACGCATCATCCACAACTAAACGCATCTCTTTCCGATCCGAAACAAGGCTCACCAACTGCTCCTTCGTGCCTTCCGCGATCACTTTTCCATGGTCAATAATCGAAATATAATCACACAACTCCTCGACTTCTTCCATATAATGACTTGTGTAAATAATCGTACAACCCGACGCATTCAACTTCTTAATCGACTTCAAAATATAATTCCTAGACTGCGGATCTATTCCAACAGTCGGCTCATCCATAATAATCAGCTCCGGTTTATGCGCAATTGCACACGCAATATTGAGGCGCCGCTTCATGCCGCCCGAAAAAGTCCCAGGCTTATCCTTCGTCTTATCCGCCAAACCAACAAACTCCAACGCCATGTTCGCAGCCGCATCCAATTCCTTTCCACGAAGCCCATAAAGCCCAGCAAAAAAGCGCACATTCTCAAACGCCGACAAATCACTATAAAGCGCAATATCCTGAGGTACCAAGCCAATCCGCTGCTTAATTTCCAAACTATGCGTCTCCTGCTCCTCCCCAAACAAACGAATCTGTCCGCTATCCTTCTTCAAAAGCCCACATAAAACACTAATCGTCGTACTTTTCCCAGCACCATTAGGCCCAAGCAAACCAAAAATCTGCCCCTTTCTTATCGTCAAATCCAGATTATCAACGGCAATATTCTTATCAAACTTCTTCGTTAACTGCTCAATCTCCACGATTTTCATGACATTCCCTCATTTCCATTATGCCAAAAATAATTTCTAAATCAGCATGACAATTTTAATCCAGTCCATTTTATAAAGCAAATATAGCACATTTCCACTCACAAAAAAAATCGCCCACCCAAATTCAGGTAGGACGACTCGACGCTTATTAGTTAGAAACAGGTACGACTGCACCCTTCCATTCTTTTGTGATGAAATCTTGAATTTCTTTAGACTGTAAAACTTTCACCAATTCTTTAATATCCTTATTATCTTTATTCTTCTCTTGTGCTGCAACGATATTCACGTAAGGAGAATCTGTTTTCTCAATCGCAATCGCGTCATTCTTAGGGTTCATGCCTTGATCTACTACAAAGTTCGAGTTGATCGCCACAATATCGCCCTCTTCATTGTTATACGCCGTCATCAGATAACCAGCATCCACATCGTATTTAAATTTAACATTCTTTGGATTTTCAACGATATCATCAAAAGTCACATCTTGACGCTTCACGCCGTCTTTTAGTTTAATCACGCCATTGTCTGCTAAAATACCTAGCACACGCGGCCAATCCGATTTACTATTAGACATGATAACTTGCGCATTTTTCGGTAGGTCGTCTAACGAATCAATCTTCTTAGAATAAAGGCCCATTGGCTCGATATGAATTCCGCCCATGTTCACGAATTTGTAGTCTTTTTCCTTCATTTCTAACTCCATGTAAGGAATCGTTTGGAAATAGTTCGCATCCAAGTCACCTTCATCTAACGCCACATTCGGCATTACATAGTCCGTGTACTTTTTAATATCTAAATTAATACCTTTTTTTCGCTAAAATAGGTTTCGCTTTTTCTAAAATGACAGCATGCGGTGAGTTAGATGCACCAATAACAAGCGTTGTTTCTTTGTCGCCACTCGCATCATCTTTCGAACCTCCGCCACAAGCCGCTAAAACTAATACCAATGTTAGTGTAAATAATCCTAATAAAACTTTTTTCATCCGTTAACTCCCCTTTTCTTATCGTTTGTCGACCCATTTGGTCAAGATGTCCCCAATGAACTGGAAAACAAATACTATAATTAAAATAATAATAGTTGCAACTAATGTGACAGCTGGTTGGGCCCGTTGGAAACCTTCTAAATAAGCCGCGTTTCCGAGTCCACCTGCACCGATAACACCCGCCATAGCCGTAAAGCCAACCAGTGAAATCGCCGTCACGGTAATTCCTGAAATGATTGCTGGTAGTGCTTCTGGAATCAATACCTTACCAATAATCGTGAATAGGTTCGCACCCATCGCTTTTGCTGCCTCAATAACGCCCTTATCCACCTCACGAAACGCGATTTCCACCATTCGTGCATAAAATGGAGCCGCTGAAATAATCAAGGCTGGTAGCGCCGCTTTAGGTCCGATAATCGTACCAACAAGCGTTTTTGTCATCGGAAGTAGTAACACGATTAAAATAATGAACGGAATCGATCGGAATATGTTAACCAAAATCGCCGTTATCCAATAAGCCGTCCGCGATCCCGCGTCCTTTTTACGATTCGTCAAGAATAAAACGAGCCCCAACGCCAAACCTAGGAAAAAGACAGCGAACAGCGAAATAATCGTCATGTAAAGCGTTTCCTCCGTGGCTGTTTTCATCATGTCCCAATCTACATTTGCAAAATACCCTGTAGAATCGTTCATCCTTCAATCACTTCCGTTTCTATCTCAAGCTCGCGTAACCGGGTGATTGTGGCATCAACTTGCGATTCCTCACCTTGAATTTGAATATATAAAGTCCCGTACGCCCCATTTTGTGTTTGCGTCAGGTTCCCGTGTAAAATATTTAGTAGCACCTTATTATCTTGCGCTACTTGTGAAATAATTGGTTGCGTCGCTTGCCCACCAACAAAAAGTAACTTCACAAGCTTACCTTCCGAATAGTTTTCCAGCAACAAGTGAATCAATTCTTCCGTCTCATCCGATTCGGTTACTTGGCGCACAAATCGTTTTGTCACCGATTCTTTCGGATGTTGGAATACTTCAATAACATCCCCCAGTTCGACCACACGACCCGCTTCCATGACCGCCACACGATTACAAATTTTGCGAATAACGTGCATTTCGTGCGTAATCACAATAATCGTCAAGTTCAGACGGCGATTAATGTCTAGCAGTAGCTCCAACACTTCATCCGTCGTTTGCGGATCAAGCGCAGATGTCGCCTCATCACAAAGCAATACTTTCGGATTATTCGCAAGCGCCCGTGCAATCCCAACACGCTGCTTCTGACCACCACTTAGCTCAGACGGATACGCATCTTCCTTCCCTTCCAAACCAACAAGCCGAATCAATTCATTCACCCGAAAACGCCGCTTCTCGCCACGCACTCCCGCAATCTCCAGTGGAAACGCGATATTATCATACACCGTACGCGACCAAAGCAAATTAAAATGTTGAAAAATCATCCCGATTTGCTGACGCGCCTTACGCAATTTA
The DNA here is from genome assembly GCF_000525855.1 of Listeria cornellensis FSL F6-0969. Lineage (GTDB taxonomy): Bacteria > Bacillota > Bacilli > Lactobacillales > Listeriaceae > Listeria_A > Listeria_A cornellensis. The sequence continues at coordinate 180,211 of NZ_AODE01000004.1, read as the reverse complement.
CTCCCTCTAATTTGGGAAATAAACAAATCATCCACTTCCACCGTGCCTTCTGTTGGCAACTCCAAGCCATTAAACATCCGAATCAGCGTACTTTTCCCAGCGCCAGAATACCCAACGACACCAAAGATTTCACCTTCTGCGATGTCCAAATTAACATCATCCACTGCTCTCACATTGTTTTTCCGAGTCTTATAATCCTTCGCAACACTTTTAAGCCTTATCAAAGTAAACTCCACCCTCAATCTTTTTCTAAAAAACAAAAAAACCTCTCTTGCCACTTGAGCGAAGAAAGGTGTAATTACATGCATAATTTACGCTTTTCTCTCATCTCTCAGAGTCTGACACTCTGCATGATTTAGCACCTTGCAATGGATAAAATCAGTCATCCACTTAGGTTGCCGGGTTTCTTCGGGCATATCCCTCCACCACTCTTGATAAGATTATTTTTTAGACGCATTCACTTACGCGCCTTGTGTTTATTAATATTACATGTTTTTAGTCGGATTTGTCAAGATTCAGTCTCGATTTTATTTTGAAAAGCCTAACTCCATCATTTTTTTAGCATCTGTTGTTCGTTTATCATCCGTTTCACTACCGAGTGTAATCGAGATTACCCGCTCTCCATTTTGAACCGCCGTTCCCACAAGACAATAGCCAGCTTGATCTGTATATCCAGTTTTCAAACCGTCCATCCCGCTTATCTCATCTTCTTGCAGCACTCCGTTCGTCGTATGAATCGTATCTCCTTTTTTTTGTCACATAATCCGTTCGCGATGTCGTATCCAGCACCTCCGGATAATCATTCAACAATTTCTTCGTCAAAATCATCAAATCCGCCGCCGTTGATACCGACATCTCACCATCTTTATCCAAGCCACTTGCACTGCTAAAATGCGTCTTCTTGGACATGCCAAACTGTTTTGCCCTCGCGTTCATTTTCTCCGTGAAATTCTCCGGGGCAACTCGCTCAGCTAAAGTCTCGGCCGCATCATTTGCCGACATAATCAACATCGCCGAAAATAAATCCTGTACCGTATAATATTTCGTTCCCGTCTTCGCATATAGGCTCACCGCCTGCGGATCATCCAATCGTCCCAGCGGCAACATCTCATCCCAAGAAAGGACCTTTGTATGTATCGCCTCTAAAACTAAATAAGTCGTCATTAATTTCGTTATGCTAGCAATTGGAACTGCCCGACTCGCATCTTTCGCAAAAAGTTCCTTCTCCTGTTTCGTATTCATAACAAGTGCGTTTGTAGCCCCAATCGATGGCGTAGCACGAATGTCTCTTCCTACTAAAACAAAAACTAAAATAGCAACTATCGTCAAACAAGCAAGAATTAAGATCAATGTCTGTTTTTTCATAATTTCCCCTCCTGCTTACATCTTATCTAAAAATGATAAAATGGAGAGTAAGAAATTAGAAAGAAAAGCTTAAGATTCAGCGCATAAAATGACAGTTTTGTAAGAAAACTAGCCGTCACGCGCTGAATCTCAAAAATATACTATTATATCACATACGAAAACACCATTCATTAGCTCTCACTAATTGGTAATTTCACAGTAAATGTCGTTTTCCCTTTTCTACTCGTAGCGAAAATATGCCCGCCGTGCCGCTCGACAATCGACTTCGCAATCGCTAAACCAAGTCCAGTGCCCGTTGTTGTACGATTTTTATCGATTTTATAAAAACGTTCAAACAATTGTGGTAAATCACCAGCCGGAATCTCCGCACCATAATTGGAAACCTCAATAATCGCCATACCCGCTTCTTTTTTCGCGCTGATATCCATTTTCTTCCCAGACGCACCATATTGGAGCGCATTCGAAAACAAATTCTCAAATAAACGCATGATTTGCATACCATCACCCATGATTTTCAAGTTCTCTACGGTATACATTTCAACAATCCGCACCTCTTGTTCGGCAGCAGAACGCTCATACTCCGAAACAAGCTGACGAAGTAATTCCACCATGTCAAGCGTATCCTCTTTAATCTGAAATTCTGGACTCTCAAGCCGTGTATAATCAAACAAGTCATCGATAAGTTTATGCAATCGCAGTGCCTTGCCATACACTAATTCCGTGTAATGACGCAATTCCACTTCATCACGATACCGATCCTCATGAATATAGCTCAAATAACCCAATATGGAAGTCAACGGCGTACGTAAATCATGCGACACATTCGTAATCAAATCATTTTTTGCCTGCTGCGCCTCTTGCTCCTGCTTGATAAGTTCCGCCTGATGACCACGCATTTTTTCGATACTTTCCTCCAACTGCACAATCTCAGGAATCAAACTCTCCTGCTCCATCGGCTGATCTTGAAGAATCGCCATATTAATCTGCCGCAACTGTTTTCTAAGTAAATTCTGCTTAAAAAGCCAATAGAAAAAAAAAAGAAAAAATACGAGCGCCACACCAATCATACCGAGATATTTCAACATGATAAGCCATGGTGAATTCAGTAATTTGTCATAGCGACCGTAGCCGAATAAATAAATAAAACTCTTCGTTGTTCCAGTCAATACAACCGAATCTTGTGTTACCGAAACAAGCCACAAACCGATACTCCGCAATGCCACAAAACTAGCAAACCAAGAAAGCACCGCTAAAATAATGATTTGCAGTGGGTGCAATTGCCGCCAAATTCGCCACACTAGCTGCTTAAACTTCAATTTTATAACCTACTCCCCAAATGGTTTTGATCACATTTTCTCCGTCCATCGCTTCCTTCAACTTATCGCGCAAATTACTGATATGCACCATAACCGTCTTACTCGCACCTAGCGCCTTCTCGTGCCAAAGTCGCTCAAAAATCAGCTCGGAACTAAAAACACGACCCGGCTCATTCGCCAGCAAAAATAAAATATCAAATTCCGATGTCGTCAAGTGTAAGTCCTTGTCGTTCACCATCACTGTATGCAATTCTCGATCAATCACAATTGGTCCTAAAATAAGCTGATTCAGCGGCGTACCACCCACATTTCCCTGCTTCATCAACTGCACTCGTCGCAAAATCGCCTTCACACGCACCGACAACTCTAGCGGATTAAACGGCTTCACCATATAATCATCCGCACCAGTCAAGAGTCCCATAATTTTATCATTATCCTCGGCCTTCGCACTCAGCATCAAAATCGGCGTCGTAATACCCTCCTGGCGCATTAAACGGCAAACCTCTAAGCCATCCATTTTTGGCATCATAATATCCAGTACAACCAAGTCCAGTTGCTCTTTTTGCACCGTTTCCCATACCTGCGCACCATCGTACGCATAATGAATCGTATAGCCCTCATTCTGAAGATATAATTTCACTAAATCTACAATTTCCTTATCATCATCCGCGATTAAAATCGATGTCATTCTCTCGCCACCTCACTTTTCGTTTCACATACACGTATTGTAACATAAAGGCTCACATCATTTCGTTAAAATTCGCTCTTGCTCCGGCTCCAAATGAATCAACACCTGCGCCTTCGCATAAAAATCATAAATCTCCTTCTCAATCACATCACAAAGCGAATGCGCCTGTTCGATTGTCTGGTTATTCGCCACAACCAAATGAAAATCAATATATTCCTGCGCACCAGCACGACGCGACCGAAAATCATGGAACTCAATAAAATCCGCCTGATGCGTCATAATAATCCGCTTAATCTCCGCTTCCTCACTCGGCGACAAACGCTTATCCATGAGCGGCGGGAACGACTCTTTCAACAACTTCCCAGCCTCATACATAATATAAAACGCCGTCAAAATCGCGATCACCGGATCCAGCCATAACCAGCCCGTTAAATGAACGAGCAACAAACTAAACGCAATCCCAAGCGACGTAAACACATCCGTATACAAATGGAGCGCGTTCGACTTCATCGCCACTGAATTCTCCTTATCCGCCGCCTTCTTAATCACCCTAGAAACCACAATATTCACCGCTGCCCCAAACAACATCACAGCAATACCAAGCCCTGGAAACCGAATCTCATGCGGATTCAAAAATTTATTCATCGACTCATAAATAATCCAAATACCCGCAACAAAAATAAGCAACGTCTCAATCGTCCCAGCGATATTCTCTGCCTTCCCATGCCCATATGGATGATCATCATCTGCCGGCCGGTTCGAAATCCGAATCGAGAAAAAAGTAATCACCGACGCAAACAAATCCATCGACGAATGCACCGCCTCCGAAATAACCGCAACCGAGCCCGTCAAAAACCCCACAATAAATTTCAAAATAACGATAACAAAATTACTTATTACCGATAGAATAGTCAAATTAGAATTACTCATCATTTACCCCCGTTAACATAAATAACTACCTAAAGTATAGTACCACACCTCTTTCTTGTGGGTCTATAGCAATCTTTTTTAGGTAGCTCATTTCTATATCGGGTGTGAAACTTTGTTGGACAGGCGAAACAATCACACATGTTCATTTTCGGGGAAAAACATGTTCTCAAACGTGGCCAATAAGAATAATTTAACCGCCTCATACGACATATTATCTTGAATAAGTTGCGCTGTAATCGACTCATAATCCGCTTTATAGTAATCCGATTCCAACAATGATATAAGCACCTTCTGGCATGCAAAGCCAATCTCCGCAGAAGGATTCTGTTCCACATCAACAGCAAGCTCTTTTTGCACATCTAAAAAAAGCGAGCGCATCGTCTCACTTTTTAAATCTACATGCTCGGCTATCTTATGCAAATCGTACAAATGCCTCGATAGCCCCATGCTATTACATTTCACATAATGATCCATCACAGCAAAAACTTTATCGATATAGGTTCGCTCTATCGACTGGACTTTCATTGAAAATGGTTTCAACTCAGGAAATACCTCTGCTAAATCGATTCTATCTATAGATTCCAGATATTCAAAAATATAATTAGAAATCCGCTTTTCCACAACAGGATAAGGCACATAATGCGCAAAAGTCTCAATCAGAAGATGTTCCTTTAATGCATGATTGGGCCGCAAATTATCAAAATAAATCTCGTAACAATTAAACCGTCTCCGCGACATAACCCTATCCGGATTAGCTAACTCTAAGCCCAAATCAGCAATCATCGCTATAATACATTCCTTACTCCGCTTCAATTCCGTATTCTTCAACCTGGCCACAAACGTAAGATCAATATCCTCAGAAAACCGATCTATCACATGGTACGCTTTCGATAATGACGTGCCACCTTTAAAAACAATATCTGGCAACCGTTCGCTCAACTCTCTCAATAGCATCGACACATAATAATCTTTCTCTACAATAGCTTCTGATAACGATTTATAGCCGCACCCGTCGCAATGATAAGTTGCTCAAATGTCTCTTTGTCCTCGAATAAGTGCATGATATAACCCCTTTTCAATTAATTCTTTCGATGTTTTACTGGGATACTTAACAATAATTTCAATAATCTCGGCTTCCGATAAAGTGACGTCCCCTAAATAAGCTTTAAGTCGCTCTATCATGATTTCTTTCGGTACTTCATTGTAGGAAACCTTATCTGTCAATAAATCAAACACTTGCAGGACTTTATAATTCTCAAACGTAATTGGAACACGCGCCTTTTTCAACGTTAACTGCGTATTTTTCAACGTCACCGTTCTTTTTTTACTCGCATTATTTTCCGTTACAATTTCAAGCACAACAGGAACTTGTGTCGTTAGATGCAATTCATTCGCCAATGCAAGCCCCGAAAAATAACCATACCGCTCCGTTTTATCTTGAATATATTTCCTTTCAATCACGACTCGCTCACTAACTTGCGTGTTCTGCTGCAACATTTCGTTCCATTTCGGAAAATAATAAACGCCATCACAAAAACGCGCTATCTCCTTTTTCTCCACTAACCGATTAATATTTCTGCGCAAGCTATCCGGCTTCAATCCAAAATTCTGCTTACTCATATTCGTCGTCACAATCGGTTCATTATAACCATATTCATCCAACAAAATCTCTCTTATCGCCATCTTCTCCACCTCCGCGCCCTCATTCTTCTTAAGTATACAATATTTAAACAAAAAAAGTAAAAAATTCGAGACAAAAAAAACTCAGAAGCTCCCACTCCTAAGTTCCCTCACTCCTTCAAAAAATCATAAACCTCCATCATATTTCCCATTCGATAACTCGTCCCCGCGAGTTCCCCGTCCCTAAACACTAGCAACACCGGCACATTCGTAATCGCCCAACGCTCCGCCAACTCCGGAACATAGTTCAAATCCATTTTGCCAATTGTAAGCTCTGGTATCGCCTCATCCGCCAAGTCCACCAATTTCATCGCTTGCTGACACCCTAAACACATCGGCGTGAAGAAATACACCGCAAAATTTTCCCGAGTATCCAGTCTCGCCATCAACTGCTGCTTATTCCAAATATCTACCAAATCCAATCCCTCCAAGAAGAAAACCCCGTCGCATAATGCAAGCAGGGTCTTCTATGTATCACCATTAGTCTAATGTTTTTTCGTAATCTTCCGCCGAAAGTAATGCCGCAACTTGAGCCGCGTCCGCATCTTCCACTTTCAACAACCAACCCGCATCATACGGTGCTGAGTTAAGTAGTTCTGGCGCATCCTCTAATTCCGCGTTTACTGCCACCACTTTACCAGTAATTGGCGCGTAAAAATCAGATACTGTTTTAACAGATTCAATACTTCCAATCGAATCGCCTTGTGTAATCGTGTCGCCCACTTCTGGTAACTCAACGAAAACGATGTCGCCTAGTTGATCTTGCGCAAAGTCTGTAATCCCGATAACGAAATTTCCCGCATCATCTTTCACCCATTCGTGCTCTTCTGAATAACGTAAATCTTTTGGTAAACTCATCTTAATAAATCCCCCTTCAAGTCCATATTTACTTCCAGTTTTCTACAAATTCGCTTTCCTTGAAACCAAGTGTCACTTTTTTGCCATCTGTAACGATTGGTCTCTTAATTAGTTTACCATCTGTAGCCAGTAATGTAAACGCTTCATCCTCTGTCATTTGCTCTACTTTATCTTTTAAGCCCATTTCGCGATACAAAATGCCACTTGTATTGAAGAAACGGCGAATTCCTAGGTCACTATTTTTAAACCATTTTTGTAATTCCTCTTTTTTCGGTGGTGTTTCAATCATGTCTACTTGATTATAAGCCACATCGTTCTCATCTAGCCACTGTTTTGCTTTCTTGCATGTCGAACATTTCGGATACCAGTAAAAAGTAATCATATTTGTTTTTCCCTCCCAAATTTGTAGTGCTCCCCTTATCATAATGGATTTCGATTGCAATAACAAATAATTCCCTGAAAAATACATAAAAAAAATTACCTAATCCGAATCTTCCAGACAAGGTAATCTATTCTATTCCGCGAGCTTCTCTTCTTTCACCGTAAACATCGATTTCTGGTAATTGTATCTAATCCCTAGAACCAGACCAATCGCCATCATATTCCCCAGCAGCGCACTTCCTCCGTAACTAATAAACGGCAATGGAATACCTGTAATTGGTAGCAGTCCGATGTTCATCCCCACATTCTCGAAAACGTGGAACATAATCATCATGACAACGCCTGTACAAATATACGAATAAAACGGAATCCCAATATCGAGCGCCACACGAATAATTTGGTAAATCAACAAGAAATAAATCGCTAGCAAAATACTAGCACCAATGAATCCAAAATCGCCACCAATGACTGTGAAAATAAAATCATTATGGTTTTCCGGAATTGCGATGGCATTGTAACCCGCGCCGTTTCCGCCAATTTGGCCAGAACCAATGGCTGTCATCGCTCGCAATACTTGATAACCGCCGCCTTGAGGATCTGATTCCGGATTAATCCACGTATGAATTCGCTCAAATTGATAGGATTTAAAACCTAATTTTACGAGCCAGCTCTCATGATAGAGCACTAAGTATAGTAGTGTGCCGCCAACAGCAACAATCGAGCCGTAGATTGGCACAATTAGTTTCCACGTGATACCTGATACGAGAATCATCCCAGACATAATCGCGATGAAAACAAGGCCTGTTCCTAAATCGGGTTGCAGCATAATTAAACCAATGGGGATAATCGTGATGATTCCCATTTTCACCAATAATAGGAAATCAAATTTCACTGTATGCATCTTATATTTCCGATTATGATCCCAAATTACTTTTGCGAGGGTGATAATAAGGATAACTTTCACGACTTCCGATGGTTGAAGGCTTCCTAAAAACGGAATGATAATCCAACTTTTTGCGCCGTTTATTTCTTTTCCGAAGAATAATACGAAAACTAACATTAAAAGACCGATTCCATAAAAATAGTAGGCCCATTTGGTCAACCGTTCATAATCCAATTGCATAATAACGAAAATAGCAAAGCCACTGACTACAAACCACACAGCTTGTTTCATGACGAAGTTGGCGTTGTATTGTTCATTTGTTAACTGCGCGCTATAAATCGAAATCATACTGATAACGCATAATAACATGAGTGATAACACAATACCATAATCGATTCTCGCAGATATTTTGTTTTGCGAATTCATTCTTAACGCTCCTTACTGGATGGAATAAGTTATTTTTTCCAAACCTCTGTTACTTTCCATACAGTTCTAAAATTTATAAATCCATTGCTTTTGGCGCATTGTAACGTACAGATAATACAAGGCCAATCGCCATTAAACTCCCCAAAATGGCACTCCCGCCATAACTAACAAATAACAGCGGAATCCCCGTAATCGGCAACATACCGATTGTCATCCCAATATTTTGTAACACATGAAAGAAAATCATCGCTACGACGCCTGTACAAATATAGGAATAAAAAGGAATTCCCACATCCAAAGCGACACGAATAATTTGGTAAACTAATAAGAAGTATAACACAATTAAGACGCATGCACCAACAAAGCCGAAGTCCCCGCCGATAATTGTGAAAATAAAATCATCTAAGTCCTATTCTGTCTAAGTCAACCCTTCTATTATATAAAATTTCAAGCGAGATAGGAAGCTTTTTCATCAAATTCTAACAGGAAAAAAAAACGGCTCCAGAGAACAAAACAAGGTGCTGTCTTGGTTTCCTAGAACCGGCTTTATAAATCTTTAAATTATCTTTAACTTTATGAATGAAATTTCGTCGAGGCGATTGGCAAAACGCGTAATCCGCGCTCGGTCGGATGGATCTCTGCTTCGATTTTGAAAATATCGCGTAACAGGGGTTTCGTGAAAACTTCTTCGGGTGTGCCTGTTTTTTTGATGGCGCCTTCTTCGCACACAATCACATGATCGCTGTATCCTGCTGCTTGGTTTAGATCGTGCAGGACGAGAATGATCGACATGTTGAAATCTTGATTTAGTTGCTTTAAAAGGTCCAGTAATTCGAGTTGATGCGAAATATCGAGATACGTTGTCGGTTCGTCTAACAGCAGAATTGGTGTTTTTTGTGCGAGTGCCATCGCAAGCCAAGCGCGTTGTTTTTCGCCGCCTGAGAGCGTGTGTAGTGGTCGATACGCAAGTTCTTCTAGGTTGCAAACATTCATCGCCCAATCGACAGCAAGTTCGTCCTCTTTTTCCATCGTGCCAAGCCATGATTTATACGGCATCCGGCCATAGCTGACGAGATCGCGAACGACGACATCGATTAAGCCGTCCGGTGACTGGGAAAGCATCGTCATTTCGCGTGCTAATTTTTTCGCACTGATGGCGTCGATATCGGTACCATGAAGCATGATTTTACCTTCGTTCGGTGCTAGGAGGCGCATGATCAAACGTAAAATGGTGGATTTACCTGAGCCATTTGGACCGATAATCGTGGTTATTTTGCCTTCTGGGATTTCAAGCTCGAGGTTCTGGATCTCGAAGGAACGCTTGCGAATGAAAGTGACGTTTTGTAGCGTTGTGATGGCAGTCATGATGCAACCCTCCCTCTTTGTAGTAGGAATAGGAAGAACGGTGCGCCGATCATGGCTAGCAGGATGCCGACGGGTAGTTCGATGGAGCCGAACCAGCTGCGCGCGGCCGTGTCTGCGAACCCGACGAGTAAAGCGCCGCCGATTGCTGACATTGGCAGTAAGTAGCGATAGTCATTGCCGATAATGAGTCGGAAAATGTGCGGGACGACGAGTCCGACAAAGCCGATGAGACCTGCAACGCTGACTGCGACGCCGCTTAGGAATGCCGCCAACATGATGATGAAAAATCGGTGTTTCTCGACGGAATACCCGAGTAGTTTTGCCGCGTCGTCACCTAGTAGTAGGACATTGGACGAGCGAATCGCGAAGATGCTGAGTGCGAATCCGACGAGCATATATGGCAAAATCAGATTGAGATGGTACCAGCTTTTTCCGGATAGCGTACCGGTCATCCAGGAAATGATGCTTTGGACGCGGTTGCTGTAAAGGACCATGATGCCTGATGTCATTGCACCGATGAAAGCATTGATAGCGACACCTGATAAAATAACGCGTAATGGTGCTACGCCTTTATCCCAGGCGACAGCATAAATAAGTAACGCGGTACCGAATGCGCCGAGAAACGCGCCTAATGGGACGAATTGGCTCAGGGACGGTAACACGATAGTAAGGATGATAGCGACAAGCCCACCACCAGCCGAGACGCCGATAACGCCTGGATCAGCGAGTGGGTTTCGCATCACGCCTTGTAGTAAGCAGCCTGCAATCGCGAGTGCGGCCCCAACAAGAAACGCGAGGAACATCCGCGGCAAACGTAGATTCCAAATGAGCTGCGTGGAAAGGTCATCGCCATGCCCCATTAATGTTTGCCAAACCTCAGCGTAGCTCACTTTCACTGAACCAGTCGTTAAGCCATAAAAGAACACGACGACGAGCAGTAGAATCGTGACGATAAATGTGATGATTCTTCTTTTTTTACGTGGATCATGCATTATTTACTAACCTGATTCAGTTCATTTGCCATGTAATCGAGCGCTTTTGTAATACGGATACCAGGATTTGTACCGAAAAGATCAGCAGGAAGCACGACGATATTGTTTTTTTTCACAGCAGTCGTGGAGTTCCACGCATCGTTTTGCTTCATTTCTTTTTGGAACGCGAGCTCAGTTTCCTTTTCATCGCCACCATGGATCATCAAGAAAATGACCTCTGGATCTGATTCGACGATTTTTTCAATATTCAAAGATGCATATTGTGGAAAATTCTCGACCCCTTTAAAATCCTTCGCTACATTGACGCCGCCAGCTTTTTCGAGGATATCCCCGCTAAGCGAATTCGGCAATGCTGCGTAATTACTGCCCGGCGCGCCGAGTATGAGTAACGCACGAACTGCCTTTCCTGTTTGTTCTTGCTTTATTTCAGCGACTTTCTGATCGATTTCTTTTTGTAAATTAGTCGCATCTTTTCCGAGTAATTGAGCCAAAATCGCTTCTTGTTTCTTAATTTCATCGATGGAATTGGCCCCTGTCAAAACGACCTGCGCGCCAATCCCTTCAAGGGCTGGCACGTCTTTCAAATTCTGCTCGGAGCTCGCGATGATAACGTCTGGTGTCAAGGATGCAATTTTCTCCAAGTTCAAATCATGCGTATTGCCGACTTCTGTTGCTTTTAACGCCGCACTTGGTTCCACGCCACTGGCATCCATCGTTTGGCGCCCGATAACCGAGCCTCCAAGCGCGTAAACAATTCCCATATCAGAATTGGTAAGTGTAATTATTCGTTCCGGTTTCTTTGCAAAATGGACGGTTCTGCCCGCCATATCAGTAATCGTTAAAACAGCTGCCTCCTCGGATACCTTTTGTTTGCTAGTTTTTTCACTAGTGTTTCCAGAAGAACCAATCTCCTTAGGTCCGCATGCCGCCATTAAAACGAGAAGTAATGAAAATAGACTTATACATAGAATTTTTTTTCATGCTTTCCTCCTTTTCACGCTCCCTTCTATTGTACTAAAAATCGGGCGCAATGTCTCGCTCTTCTTTCAGTAATACAAATAATGCGGCATCTCCACGCCTTTGTAATATTTCACGTACCGCTTATGACGTTTCATACCGATACGTTCTGCAACTTTTTGAGAGGCTAAGTTCGAATCGCGAATTGTACATGTCACCAATTCCGCGCCAAGCGTTTCCAGCGCATACTTCTTACAACCAAGCGCAGCCTCCGTTGCAAACCCCTGATGCCAAAATTTCTGCTTCAGCAAGTAGCCAATCTCTAGCACTTCCTCTTCCTCCACACGCTGCATTGTCAAACCAACTTGCCCGACAAATTCGCCAGTATCCTTCTTAATCACCGCCCACAAACCAAAGCCCCAGCGCTCATAATTATCCAACTGTTTCGCAAGCCAACGCTGCACTTCCTCATCCGTAAAAGCGCCCTCATAAGCCGTCATCACTATATCATCTTGCAATATTTCACACAAATCCGCAAAATCCAATTGATCCAATTCACGAAAAATAAGTCGTTCTGTTTCAATCATCTCAAAAATCCCTCCAAATGAAAAAGAGCCTCCGCATCACTGTGCTTGGAAGCTCCCTTCATTATATTACTTACTAGTGAAAATGACAATCGCATCGCGTAAAAATGCCGCTAAACCAGGTTGATTTTTATCGTAGTAAGCCGTAAATCGTTCATCGTCCACATACATTTGGGCAAGTCCGGCGTGCGCCTCTTTGCTGTATGTGTCCCAATACGCCGATAGCCACTCTTTATGCATCGCCGCAACCGCTTGTGCCTTCTCACCAGCTGGATCACCCGTTTCAAACGCTACCTGCAAGTCGGCCAAAATAGTTCCAGCCAACTCATCAATCCGTTCCAACTCAGCCTCGCTCATACCTTTAAGCTTCGCGTTCGACCGGTCGATTTTCTCATCGCCATACTTCCCACGAATTTCAGCGCCATATTTCTCCTCATTATCATCTATCATTTTTTGCTTAAAACCTTCGAATTTTTCTTGATCTGTCATTGTCATTCTCCTTTCTGAATGCGCGATGGATTTCTCCACATTGCGAATCAGGTCGTCTAATTGTTTTCGTTTATCAAGCAGTTCGACGCGATGTTTTCTAAGTGCTTCCGCCTCGTCAAAATCAGGTTGTTCTAGAATCGCCTTGATTTTTTCCAAGCTCACATTCATTTCCCGGTAAAACATGATTTGCTGCAATCGGTCGACCTCGGTTTGACCATAAATCCGGTAACCTGATGTATTAATTCTCGCCGGCTTCAGAATCCCAATTTCATCATAATACCGCAGCGTCCTCGTGCTAACTCCCGCAAGCTGTCCTAGCTTTTGAACCGTATATTCCATGCGTCTCTCGCCTCCTTGATAACTCTACTTTACACCTTGACGTAACGTGAATGTCAATAACTTTTCCAAAAAAATTCTACCGATCAAAAACCCACGCATAACTAATCGATAAAATCTCGCGAGGCACACCTTTAAAAAGGGCCCCCGTCTGCGTTGTTGCAGGTAATCCTGTCGCATCAATATTTTGCCGTCCTGCTAGCATGAGCGCGCGGTACAAATGATAATCACTCGTCACGATGACCGTTTTACCAAGCTCAAATTCCGCTTTACTATTTGCTAGGTTTTCCTCGGTGCGCATCGATGTATCCTCTACTTCAATCCTTGATGCTGCAATGCCGTGCGCTACTAGGTAGTCCTTCATCACACTTGCCTCAGATGCGGACTCATCCTCGCCTTGACCACCCGACACGACCACTTTCGCCGAGTTGTGCTTCTCAATAAACCGAATCGCCGCATCTAATCGTTCCCGCAAAACTGGCATTGGCCGCGCCGGATCATCGATTACTTTTGAACCTAAAATAAGAATCGTATCCGGGTTTGGCGTTGGTACCGCTCGCGCCCCGCTATACATAAAGCCGAGCACGACACCAACGTACACAACACCAATTCCAACTAATGCTAAAATCACTTTTTTCCACATTTTCATTTCTGTCCACTCATTTCTGCTCTATTATATGTTTATGCGAACTTGAAAAAATACGAATCATAACGTACCCAATCATAATACCAGAAACATTCAAAAAGACGTCTCCCGTATCAAAATACCCTACATGTAGCGCATATTGCAACCCTTCCACGATAAAAATCATGATTCCCGCTGAAAACAACGCCATCAGGGGTGATAATTTCTTCAACAAAAAACCAATCGGTACAAAAGCAAGCACGTTTCCAATCGTAATCACCCGCAAGTTCCCCGAAATAAAGGTATCCACAAAACCGAACGTATCCGTCGAAACCCCTTGCGCACCAGATGCTTTTCCAAAAAGAAGTCCAATCATGATGCCAAAATAAATCAGATACGTCAAAACAAGCAACGTCTTATTAATTTTCCAATTGACCAACTGCACCGCGCAAAGATAAAGCATCAATGCCGTCACACCAACTGTTATATATCCCATGTGATTCACCGCTTGCATCACATCTCTCAAATAAAATTGTAACCATCCTTGAAACCAAAAATAGTACATCATAACCGCCGCACAAAGGGATAGCACTGGTAAAACCGTCCAAATCGTTAACTTTTTCATCCTATCTCCTCCTCATCTTCCTTACTAGTTCCTAGCATACCATCTAACATTCAAGGCTTACTAAAAACTTTTTAAAGAAATGTTAAGGTTTTACAGAAAAAAAAAGGAAGCATAGAAACAACGTACGCTCCTAAACTTCCTTCAAATCAGTAACAATCCCAATTATAAAGCACATTCGAGAAATCTTTTCGCTTCAAATCTTCCCGGTTTATAAAGAAGTTGCCGACGCCCATATCACCCCACATAATATCATCACCTGAATCCAGCTGAAATAATAATGTGTCGTGGTGCGCCTTCTCATCACCCAGCCGAGGATCTTGTTGCGTGAAAAAAGGATAACCTCCAAGCTGACTACTGCTACTATCCAATTCAAATAACGCGTCCACCTTCGCCTCATCCTCACCAGTCCACGCATCTAGCACATCATAAAACTCACCGCCATACGCTTGCTCAAAATCATAACTTTCTTTCAAAGTCACTTGTTTCGTGATTTCCCCACTTAAACGAAATTCACCATCCACAATTGGATAAAAGTCCGCATGCACCGACTCAAACAACTTATCCTGTTCCTCAGCCGAATAACTAGCCTCATCCATTGTTTCAAAATACAAAACTCGAAAACCATGTTGACCCGTCTGATCATCAAAATCAAGTCCCGTCAAATCATCGAAGTAATCAATATAAAACGCTAACAATCCCGTTTTCGGAAAATCTTCTAAATGAGGCATCTCCGAACAATTTATCTGTGCCAACAAGCTAAGAGGGCCTCCGTCTTTATTCCGTGGATATTCCATAGACTTAGGCACATAACCACGTCCGCCCGCCTTACTATCGGCTAAACCTAACTCCCCTTCAGCTTCACAAGACAACAAAACCCGTTCTTTTTCCGTCGCAAGAATCCGATTTACAATTTCAGGTGCTACCAATTTTTCAAGTTTTTCTTTTAACATGGAAAAGCCTCCCTAGTCATATAATAACTTCATCATAGCACATTATAAAAAAACTTTCAATATAGACTTTAATCGCCGCTATAAATATGCTAAAATAAGCAACAATACCCAAAAAGGAGGGAACGAAAATGGAAAGCTTTACTTACTTGTTAGTGGAACATCAAATCATTCGCACCGAACGACTCATCCTACGCCCGATTACGCTTGCCGACGCAAAAGGCATGTTCGAATACGCCTCTGATGAAGAGAATACACGCTTTGTTTTTGATACACATCCATCCATCGAGGTCACTCGCCAAAAAATTGCCGAATATTTCGTCGCGTCTCCCATTGGAAAATACGGAATAGAACTCGCCGAAACTGGCAAATTTATCGGTACCATCGATATTCGCATCGATCCGATGAACCGGAGCGGCTGCCTCGGTTACGTCCTAAATCGAGATTACTGGGGCCAAGGCTACATGGTCGAAGCTGCGCGCGCTATCCTCGATCTTGCTTTCCAAACACTACAACTAGAACGCGTCTACGCCATGCACGACGTCCGCAACCCCACCTCAGGAAAAGTCATGCAACGCTTAGGCATGAGCTATGAAGGCACACTTCGAAAAAGCCGCTACGTCAAAGAAGAATTCGTAGACGATGCTTATTACGCTATTTTAAAAGAAGAATACAGCGCCAAATAAAACTGCTCAGCGACACATTTCGCTGAGCAGTTTTTCACTATTTCAGGCTATCTCCAACCTCCTTCACCATCTCCGAAACAGACTCTAGCCCGCCTCCTGACAAGTACCAATACTCTGGATTCAAGTAAACAATATTGCCATTTTTATAAGCATTCGTCTTCTTCACTAGGTCATTCTCAACGACAGATTTCGCGGAAGATTCCCCGCCAATCGCTGCACCACGGTCAATCACGTACAAGTAATCCGGATTCTTTTCCGCAACGTACTCCGAAGAAATACTTTGGCCATGCGTGGACGCTTCAATTTTCGGATCCGCCGGCGTCACACCAAGCACATCATGAATCAATCCAAAGCGCGAACCAGGTCCATACGCACTCATTTTCCCATCGTTCGCCAAGATAATTAATCCCGTTTTACCAGCTGGCACGCTTGCCTTTACATCTGCAACTTGCTTGTCAATCGCATCTAGTTGCTTCTTGGCCTCATCCTCTTTCCCAAAAAGACCAGCAACCGTGTTCACATTCGCTTGGAATGACTTCATGTAATCCTTCGTATCCACACCTTGATAAATCGTTGGTGCAATATCGGAAAATTTATCATAAGAATCGGATTGGCGACCAGAGATAATGTTCAAATCAGGTGCCGCCTCGTTTATTTTCTCAAAATCAGGTTCTTTCAAACCGCCAAGATCCGCGTATTTATCGCTCGCGAAATCATCTAAGTATTTCGGCAAGGATTGTTTCGGCAAACCGGCCACATTTTTAGATAAGCCTAGCGCTTGCAACGTATCCAACGTCCCGAAATCAAAAACAACCACTTTCCCAGGGTTTTGCTTCACTTTCGTTTCTCCAAGTTCGTGCTTAATCGTCAATTCCTTCGCTGTTTTTTCCGCGTCTGCATTCGTCTTTTCATCCGTCCCACAAGCAACCGTAAACACCGCCAAAAGCATCAACATCATGACCATTACTAATTTCTTCATCTACTTTAACCACCCTTATTTATCTATTTTTGAAGCTATTATTCCGTGTCATACCAACCGTTTCGCGCCCTCACCTCCTTTATTTAAAATACACGCCAATCCGGTCATTATTAATCAACGAAATCGGAATATGCATATCAAAAACCTGTGCCAACACATCTTCCTGAATCATCTCCGCCGTGCTACCATTCGCCACCACCGCGCCATCTTTAAGCGCTACAACCGAATCCGAGTAACATGACGCAAAATTAATATCATGCAAAACCAACAACACCGTCTTGCCAAGTTCATCCACCAAACGCCGCAACAGCTGCATAATTTGCACCGAATGCTTCATATCCAAATTATTGAGCGGTTCATCCAGCAAAATATAATCCGTATTCTGCGCAATGATCATCGCAATATAAGCACGCTGCTGTTGACCACCGCTAAGCTCATCCAAATAACGCGACGCCAAATCCCGCAGCTCCATATAATCTAGCGCCATCTCGATAAACGCCTCATCATCCTTTTGCAAGCGCCCTTTCGAATGTGGAAAACGTCCAAACGCCACCAAATCCCGCACCGTCAAACGCATCGTGACATGATTGCTCTGCTTCAAAATAGACAACCGCTTCGCCAAATCATCCGACTTCCAATCACCCAGCGCCACGCCATCCACCAAAACCTCGCCACTATCGGACTTCATCAACCGCGCAATAATCGACAACAATGTACTTTTTCCAGCACCATTTGCCCCAATAAATGACACGATCTGCTTCTCAGTAATCGTCAAATCAACCGCTTGAAGCACATTTTTTGCACCATATTTTTTTCCCCAGATTCCGCACTTCAATCATAATTTCGCCCCTCTCAAAAGCAAATACAAGAAATACACGCCGCCGCACAGATTAATAATCACACTTATCGGCGTATCGAAATGGAACACCCGCTCCGCCAACAACTGCCCACCAACGAGCGCCACCAAACTTATCAAGCTTGCCCCAACAAGCAACATCACATGCTGATGCGTTTTCAAAAATTGATACGCCACATTCGCCACAATCAATCCTAAAAATGTAATCGGTCCAACCAGCGCCGTCGCAACCGAGACCAGCACCACAATAATGAGCAACAACTGCTTCACAATCCGGTTATACGGAACACCCAAATTCACCGCATGGTCCTTGCCCAGCGCCAACACATCCAAATACTTCACAAATCGCAATAAATAAAGCATCGCCGCCACAAAAATCACAATCGCAATCACCAAAATCGACGTATTCACATTGTTAAAGCTCGCAAACATCTTATCTTGCACAATCTGGAACTCATTCGGATCAATTAGCATCTCCATAAACGATGAAAAACTAGAGAAAAACGTTCCACAAACAATCCCGACAAGCAACAAGAAATAAATATTCCGTCCATTCCGCTTAAACATCAACCAGTATAAAACAAGCGCAAATCCCATCATCAAAACGACCGATAAAAAGAAGTTCCAGCGCCCACTCCCCGCCCGCATCAACGCTTGAGACCCGAAAATAAACACGAGCGACGTCTGCAATAACATGTATAACGAATCCAGCCCCATAATCGAAGGCGTCAATATTTTATTCTGCGTAATCGTCTGGAAAACCACCGTCGAAACCGCAATCGCAATCCCCGTAAACACAATCGCGATCAATTTCGTCGATCTAAGCTCCAGCGCAAAAGCAGGACTTCCACCCATAAACAAAAACAAATAACCCGCCATCAAAACCACAACAATACCTGCTAAAATCCAATTTTTACGCATAGGCTTTTCTCCTCATTAGCAGATAAATAAAAATCGCGCTCCCAATAATCCCAACCATCAAACTAATCGAAATTTCGTACGGATAAATAATCACCCGACCAAGCACGTCACAAAATAGCAAGAAAGTCGCGCCAAAAACTGCCGTATCAAACAAGGTTTTCTTAATATTATCTCCGCGATAAATCGACACAATATTCGGTACAATCAAACCGAGAAAAGGTATCATACCAACCGTCAGAACCACAGACGCCGTAATGAACGCGACTATCACCAACCCAATCCGCATAATCGCCTTATACGACAATCCTAAATTCCGCGAAAACGTCTCTCCCATCCCAGCAACCGTGAACTGATTCGCATACAAATACGCAATCACAATCAGCGGAACCGCGACATAGAGCAACTCATAACGCCCTTTTAGCACCATCGAAAAATCCCCTTGAAGCCACGAAGAAATATTTTGAATTAAATCAAACTTATACGCAAAAAACGTCGTAATCGAACTGAGAATCCCGCCGAACATCAACCCAACAAGTGGGATAAAAATCGTATCTTTAAACGGAATTCGCTCCAAAATTTGCATAAATATAAATGTTCCGAGGAGCGCAAACAAGAAAGCCACACCCATTTTCACCAAGGGACTCGCCGTTGTAAAGACAAGTAACGACACCAATATCCCTAACCTCGCAGCATCCATCGTCCCCGCCGTTGTTGGTGAAACAAACTTATTCTGCGTCAAACTCTGCATAATCATCCCACAAATACTAATCCCAGCTCCCGCCAAGATAATACTAATCAGCCTAGGAATCCGACTTATCCAAATAATATCCCATTGTTCCCGCGTCAATTCAAAAATATGTACAATAGAAATCTTCTGCACGCCAACGAATACCGAAAGCAGTGCTAACAATAGAAAAACAACAATAAGTATCGCTCTCTTCAAGTAATCACCCACCTTTATAATTGAGAATGATTTTCATTATCGTTTACAGAACCTATTCTAATAGAAACAGTTCTGCTTGTCAAGACCATGTTTTCATATGAGCAATAAAAAAAAGCCTCTATCCAAGAGACACTTCCCATCAAAAATTTGTGTTTAAATTTCCCGGCCTCAGGGTAAGGAACAACAAAGGAGGTTTTAAAAAATGACCAATTCTAAAAAAAGTCAGACCTCGCAAGCGATTCACACACCGAAAATCAGTGACGCTCTTCCAAAGGATAAAGAGAAAAAGCCATTTGCCGAAAATTTACATGGGAAACCGCATCAACAAGTACAGGACTCCCATCAACAGTTCCACCGAAAAATTCTAAAATAAAATGCTAAT
The DNA here is from genome assembly GCF_000525855.1 of Listeria cornellensis FSL F6-0969. Taxonomy (GTDB): domain Bacteria; phylum Bacillota; class Bacilli; order Lactobacillales; family Listeriaceae; genus Listeria_A; species Listeria_A cornellensis. Next base: position 159,997 of record NZ_AODE01000004.1, on the reverse strand, counting down.
CTCCAAAGGTTTAGGAACAGCCTTTGGAGATTTTTTGTACCTATTCCTATTTCGCTTGAACTTTCGTGCCTTTTTTCTTCTTTCTTGCCGTGTAATAATTAAAGCAAAGTAGCATTATCATACCTGCTACAACCGAGCCTAAAATCACGATAATAAGCGGCCATTGCACCGTCCAGAATAATAATTTCACATCTACAGTTCCCATATTCGTCGTTCCAAACACAAGAATCAAAATAGCGATAATAATCCCAACAATCACTTGCCATTGTACCTTCATTGCACTCACTCCTTCTATTGATAATACTGTTTTTTCAAGTATACCACTTTGGCGCATAGTTACAATGAAAATGACTATTATTATTTTACGATTTCACTGGAAAAGAAATGCTCGCAAACTTGAGAAATCCGTTCTAAATCAACATTCCCACCAGAAATGATGCAAACAACATTTTTTTCCTTTCACATAGCCTGTTATTTTATCGGAAACAAGGGCGGCCGTGCTGAGTGCCCCAGCGCCTTCTACGACTGCTTTTCCGCGCTGTAGCAAGTCTTTCATTGCTTGTTCTAACTCGTCTTCTGAAACTGTGATAATCTCATCTACCAATTCTTTCACAATCGAAAACGTTATATCACCAGGAACTTTCACCGCACAGCCATCTGCCATCGTTGGCGCTTCGTAATGTGGCGTTATTTCTCCAGCATCAAACGACGACTTCATCCCGTGCACATTTTCAGCTTGCACGCCGATAATGCGGATATTTGGATTAAACGATTTAAGCGCAATCGCGATGCCAGATATTAAACCACCGCCACCAATTGGCGCGATGACCGTATCAACATCCCATATGTTGTCCAAAATCTCCAAACCGATCGTTCCTTGCCCAGCAATCACTGCCGGATCATCATATGGATGCAAAAAAGTACGTCCTGTTTTCTCAGCGATTTCAATGCATTTTTCTTTAGCTTCATCAAACGTTTGCCCATACAAAACAACATCGGAACCATAGCCTCTCGTTGCATCAATTTTAGCTTGGGGTGCCGTTTCTGGCATTACGATTTTGCTGTTGATTCCGAGCAGTTTGGACGACAGAGCAACACCTTGCGCATGATTTCCTGCCGAACAAGCGATGACACCGTGCTCTTTTTCAGTCGTCGTCAAGGCCGCAATTTTGTTGTACGCACCTCGGAATTTGAAAGAACCTGTTAATTGCATGTTTTCTAACTTTAGGTAAACGTTTGCTTCTGCCACGCTTGTTAAGTAGAATGATTTTACAAGCGGTGTTTTGCGGGCGTTATCTTGAAGTACTTCCTTCGCTTTATTAATGTCCCAAATAGTAACATATTCGTCGGTTTTCATCATTGGAGTACCTCACTATATTCCATTTCCAACGTGTCGGCGAGGCTTTTTGACATGATTCTGCCTTGATGAATATTCAGTCCACTTGCTAAAGAAACATCTGCGAGTAGGGCTTGTTCCAGTCCTTTTTCAGCGATGGCTTGCAAATACGTGAGATTGCCAGTTGCCAATGCCATTGTTGAGGTTCTAGGCGTTGCACCAGGCATGTTTGGAACGGCATAATGAAGGACACCATGCTTGATAAAAATCGGATCATCATGCGTCGTATAATGCTCAATAGTTTCCACGGTTCCACCTTGATCAATAGCAATATCCACAATGACGCTACCTGGTTTCATCGATTTCACCATGTATTCCTTGACGATTTTTGGCGGTTTCGCACCTGGAATGAGGATTGTCGAAATGAAGACGTCCGCCTTCTGGATTTCCCGCTCAAGGTTTTCCGTTGTAGATGGCAAAATAACAACCGATTGTCCTGCGTAATGTTCTGTTAAATACGCGATTCGTTCTGGATTCAACTCTAAAATCGTCACGCTACAGCCAATTCCAATCGCCATGTCGCACGCGTTGATAGCTGCATTTCCCCCACCAAGAATGACCACTTCGCCAGCCGGGATATTTTCAATTCCAGATAGCAAGATTCCTGCGCCTTGATGTTGTTTTTCCAAATAGTACGCACCCATAAAAATCGCTCGACGTCCTGCAATCGCGCTCATTGGTTTTAGCAACGTAAGCACGTCATCTTTTTCAATTGTTTCGCCGCCAATCGCAGTCGCACCTGCTTTTAGAAGGGCTTCCACACACGGTTTAGAAGCCGCCAGATGAAGAAATCCCCAGATAATTTGACCCTGCTTGAAAAACGGATACTCAGAAGGCTGCGGTTCTTTCACTTTCACGACCATGTCCGCCATCCATGCTTCCGCTTGATCTACAAGCATTGCACCAGCGTCCACATATTCTTGATTTGTATAACCAGAACCAATCCCAGCATCTTGTTCTACTAATACAACGTTCCCTTGACTTACCAATTTCGCCGCGTTTTCAGGCGTCATTCCAACACGTGCCTCGCCTGCCTTGATTTCTTTTACGACACTAATTTTCATCTTCGTTCACGTCCTTCTTTTAGATTGTCTTTGCGAGTACAGGATAGCACCCTGACGTAAACGCTGTCAAATTGAGTTTGATAAATATTTCACAATATAAAATAGCGATTAAATCCCGAAAAGCATTGCGCGCCAACACCTGAAAACACTAGGAAAATCACTCATTTCGTGGCTTGATATAACTTTGTCCAACTTTTCAATTTCAAAACTGGACAAATTAGCAATATGTTTGTATTGCTTATATGCAAGCGGAGTCATAGTATAAGGGTGTAAGGTGAATCTTTAGCAGCGAAAGAAAATGAAACGCATACGCAGCTTTCATAGGGAAAATTTCTGCGAAAGGAAGAAACACAATGTACCTATCTGCACGATCACGAATCATTTTAGAAAAAATCCTATCGGTACCCGGCGATATTTCGATTGCGCAGCTCGCTTCTTATCTCGATGTTAGCGAACGAACCGTACGTCGCGATTTAAAAGAAGTCGGCGAAACATTGCAAGATTTCAAATTAACCTTAGTCAAACACGGAAGTCGGCTCACCGTCACAGGCGCGTCTGCCCATCGCGATCGCATTCAAAAAAACATATTGGAACTCGTCAATAATGAGTTTACGCCTTTCGAGAGACAACAAATCATTTTGCGGGTACTTTTAAATGAGTCCGAGCCAGTGAAATTGATTGCGCTTGCCAACGAACTATCGGTCACCGTCGCCACTGTGAGCAGTGATTTAACGCGGCTGGAAGAAGACTGGAACGGCAAAATCCACATTAAACGAAAGCGTGGCATCGGCGTCGAATTAGAATCTTCTGTCTTAGAAAAACGCGAACTGCTTGGGGAACTACTCTTAATGACGGTTCCGAAAATCAAGCTCTATCAAATGTTCAGTGACCTCCTAGACGATAACGAGGCCCAAATCGATGAGCGTATCGCGGATTTCGTCGACCTATCCCTTTTGCACATGTGCGATCCAATCATCACTAAATGGATGAAAAAGCTTTCCTATGAAATAAGCAATGATTCCTACATAAACGTGCTGACGTACCTCATGATAACGATTCAACAAATTCCAAAAGGGAAAATCATCGCTAGGAGGGACGGCAATCATGTCTTCCTGCAAGAATATCCTGAATACGACATCGCCGAACGGATTTTGCGTGACTGTTTACCAGATATGGTCGAAATCCCCGATAGTGAAATCGCAGAACTAACGATGCTTGTACTCGAATCAGAAATTCGCCGCGGTCAAGACGTTTTTTACCGCAACGAGAAAGTACAAGCCATTCGAATCGCGAAAAAGCTGATTTCCCGTGTCGCAAAAGAAATTGATACACCACTATCGCAAATCAATGTTTTAAAAGGGCTCACCGAACACATCCAGTATTCCATCATCCGATTGAAGAAAAAAATGCCGATGAGTAATCCACTACTCGAAATGATCAAAGCCGAGTTCCCAGATTTGTTTGATATCGTGCACCGAGCAGCATGTGACGTCTATCCCTTTAAACAGATTCCCGAAGAAGAAACTGGGTTCATCGTCCTTCATTTCGAAGCCGCGATTATTCATTCTGAGAATATGCGACCATATAGCGCACTAATCGTGACTTCACGCAGCAGTGGCATCAATACTTGGCTACAAGCAAGATTTAGGAAGCGCTTACCTAAACTAAAAAAAATGAAGTTCATCACGCCAATCGACCTTATGAAAGAAACAAATCTAGAAAAATACGATATGATCCTTTCGACATCACACTTAGAGAATTTCACCCATGATTATCAATTTATCAGTATTTTTTTCACAGATAATGAAATCAACGCCATCAATAAAAAACTGGAAAAAATCGCGAATCGTAAGCAAAACGAGACCTTCCCAATGGACGCTGTTACAACAACCGATTTCGAGACGGCTTTATCGAGTTTGACTGCGATGCAAACCTATTATCATTTAATTATCTCACTCATTAAGGCGACCCATTTCACAGCAAGTAGCGTGATGACCCGCAATTTAGAAGATAACCTCCGCGGCTTCAGTCAAGAAATTGCACAGAAAACCAGTCTCGCAGCGGACGACCTTTACGAACAATTAAACAAACACGAGAATCAGCGCAAAGTCTTGGCCTGCGGAACAAATACGGCCATGTTTCTTATTAATACAGAGGTTGAAACTGCCTCGATTCACGTTTTCAGCTCCAAGCATAATTTAGAAATGCACATCGCATCGGAAGGAAAAGTCAACATCACGAATATCCTTGTCTTCTTACTTCCAAACACCTTGTCAAGTGAAGAAATCGAGATTTTCACCTACTTAATCACGATGTTGACAGAAGACGAAATCGCAACTGCCATGATTGAAACCGGCAACCCAGAAAAAAGCAAAAATCTAATTCTCTCGATACTTCAAGAGTTTTTAGAACAAAAAAACATCAACCATATGGTGACCGATCGATCGCTTGGTTTCTAGTTTTACTTTGGCATTACCGCGCCGCCCCTTTCCCAACCCCATCCGGTGAAAGCGACCGCGTGATAATATATAAAAAAATTTTTAGGAGGAACTCTCACATGACGAACAAAGTTTTAAACGACTTTCTAGAACCGCAATTACAAGCATTACGAGATCAAGGGCTTTACAACACCATCGATACCGTTGAAGGTCCAAACGGCGCGAAAATCAAAGTGAACGGCGCTGAGTTGATCAACCTTTCTTCCAATAACTATCTAGGCTTTTCAAACGACGACCGCCTGAAAAAGAAATGCATCGAAGCAACGGAACAATATGGAGTTGGCGCTGGGGCTGTGCGTACGATTAACGGTACCATGACCATCCATAATGAACTAGAAACACGACTTGCAGAGTTCAAGCACACCGAAGCTGCGATCGCTTTCCAATCCGGTTTCAACTGTAACATGGGTGCGATTTCCGCTGTCATGACGAAAAAAGATGCGATCATTTCCGATGAACTGAATCACGCATCAATCATTGACGGATGTCGCCTCTCCGGTGCCAAAGTATTGCGCGCCAAGCATCAAGATATGGACGATCTTCGCCGCGTCGCCAAAGAAGCCACAGAAAGCGGATTATATGAAAAAATTATGTACATCACAGATGGCGTTTTTTCCATGGATGGCGATGTTGCCAAAATCCCTGAAATCGTTGCTATCGCAGAAGAATTCGGCTTAATTACTTATGTAGATGACGCACATGGCTCAGGCGTAATGGGTAAAGGTGCCGGGACCGTCAAACATTTCGGAATGTCAGACAAAATAGACTTTCAAATGGGTACCCTATCCAAAGCAATCGGCGTTGTCGGCGGCTACGTGGCAGGTTCCCAACAACTCATCGACTGGCTAAAAGTTCGCGCTAGACCTTTCCTATTCTCCACCTCTTTAACACCAGGGGCTGCAGCAGCATGTATTGAAGCTATCGATATCATGGAAAGCGATCCAGAGCGCATGGAAAAACTATGGGAAAATGGCACATATCTCAAAGCCGGCTTAGCGAAATTAGGTTTTGACATCGGTCATTCCGAAACACCAATCACGCCTTGCATCATCGGCGACGAAAACCTAACACAGCAATTCTCACGTCGCTTGCTAGAAGAAGGCGTTTATGCGAAATCCATCGTCTTCCCAACCGTTCCAAAAGGCACCGGCCGCGTTCGTAACATGCCAACCGCTGCCCACACGAGAGAAATGCTCGACGAAGTACTCGCAACGTACGAAAAAGTCGGAAAAGAACTAAAAGTCATCTAAAAATAGGCTGGGAGAAAGTGATTTTGCACGCACTTTCATTCCCTTCCAAAACAAAATACCAACTCAATACGTGTGATTTAAAAAACAAAAAAATAGCAACTGAGTGCACATTCGTCTCAATGTTCACCCAGCCGATTACTCTTTCTAACACCAAACTTAATTATACCACTAAAGCAATAGAACATATAAAAATACGATTTCTAATACAATGGAGGTTTTTTAAATGAAAAAAGTACTTATCACTGGTTGTCTAGGTCAAATTGGTTCCGAATTAACAATGCGTTTGCGCGCTGAAAATGGCACGGATAGCGTTATTGCCACAGACATCCGCCGTATCGCTGGCAACGAAGTCATTGAAAGCGGCCCCTTCGAAATTTTGGACGTGACCGATAAAGATAGAATGATGGATATCGCGCGTGAATATGAAGTCGATACGATTATTCATTTGGCCGCATTGCTTTCTGCCGTAGCCGAAGAAAAGCCACAACTCGCGTGGAGCCTCAATATGGGCGGTCTTGTTAACGCACTTGAAGTCGCTCGCGAATTAAAATTGAAATTCTTCACACCAAGCTCGATTGGCTCGTTCGGACCTGGCACACCAGCAGATAACACGCCACAGGACACCTTGCAACGCCCAACGACCATGTACGGTGTCACAAAAGTAAGCGGTGAACTACTTTGCGACTACTATTTCCAAAAATTCGGCGTAGACACTCGCGGCGTGCGCTTCCCAGGCCTCATTTCTTATAAAACACTTCCAGGCGGCGGAACCACCGATTATGCCGTAGATATTTATTACGAAGCACTGAAAAATAAGAGCTACACCTCATTCATCGACAAAGGTACACACATGGATATGATGTATATGCCTGACGCAATCGATGCCATTATCAAATTGATGAAAGCGGATCCAAAACGTTTGGTTCATCGCAATGCCTTCAATATCACGGCAATGAGCTTTGAACCAGAACAAATCGCCGCTTCCATTCGCAAATTTATCCCTGATTTCGAAATAAAATATGACGTTGACCCTGCCCGCCAAGCGATTGCAGATTCATGGCCAGATTCGCTCGATGCAAGCTGTGCTAGAAACGAATGGGATTTTGACCCGCAATATGACCTAGACCGCATGACAAAAGATATGCTGGAAAAGCTGACAAAAAAGCTAGAAAATGATACAGTAGTAAGGCATTAATAAATTTCTATTTTTAATAAAACAACTGTTGATTAGGAATGAGTGTTCAAAGGGAGCGCTCATTCCTGACAACAAGCGAGGGGAAAACACATGGAAAATCAGAAACTAAAAAAAGAGATTGGCTTTTTTACTGCACTAACCATTGTTATGGGAACTGTTATCGGTTCCGGCGTATTCTTCAAACCTGAGGCCGTTTATTCCGCAACAGGAACTGCAAGTCTTGGCCTGTTAGCTTGGATTCTCGGCGGTGTCATCACCATTTGTGGAGGACTAACCGCAGCCGAACTTTCCGCTGCCATCCCACAAACCGGTGGAATGATGATGTACCTTCAAAAAACATATGGCAAATTAACCGCATACTTACTTGGTTGGGCACAAACCGTTATTTATTTCCCAGCAAATATCGCGGCACTATCGATCATTTTTGCAACACAGGTCGCGAACCTTTTTGGAACAGGTGATGGTATCATCGTCCCAGTTGCCATTGCTGCAGCAGTGTTCATTATGCTTATGAATTTTATCGGTGCAAAAGTAGCCGGATCATTCCAAGCAGTCACAACAATTTGTAAACTAGTACCACTCATCTTAATTATTATTTTTGGACTCTTTCATCAAGGAGACGTTGCGTTCCGGTTATTCCCGATGAGCGTTGCCGATCACCCATTTTTGACAAGCTTAGGTTCTGGTCTCGTAGCAACGATGTTTGCTTATGACGGCTGGATTCACGTTGGTAACATTGCCGGCGAAATGAAAAACCCGAAAAAAGATCTGCCAAAAGCTATCGTGTTTGGGCTAACGGGCGTTATGTTGGTGTACTTATTGATCAATATCGCTTACTTGTTCGTTATGCCAGCCGCTGCACTAGCTTCTACAGCAACACCAGCGTCTGACGTTGCGAATATCATCTTCGGTTCAATTGGCGGTAAATTGATTACTGTTGGTATTCTGATTTCTGTATTCGGCACGATTAACGGCTACACGATGACCGGAATCCGTATTCCATATGCCATGTCTCTTGATAATCAACTACCATTCAGTAACTGGTTCAAGAAACTTGGCGCGAAAAGTAGTGTCCCTTACAACGGCGGAATTGTCATCTTACTTATCTCCATCATCATGATTTTCACAGGAAAATTCAATCAGCTAACCGACATGCTTATCTTCGTTATTTGGATTTTCTACACACTCACGTTCATTGCCGTCTTCGTACTGCGAAAACGAGAACCAGAACTCGCAAGGCCTTACAAAGTTCCACTCTATCCAGTGATACCAATCATTGCGATTCTAGGTGGTGCCTTCATCGTCTTCAACACCCTCTTCACACAACCGATGAACGCCGGAATTGGACTAGTTCTAACAGCAATTGGACTACCAATCTACCTTTATAAAAAGAAAAAAGGTCATTTTTCTGAATAACAGTAATAAAAGCATTGGAAACTGGTGTAAAAACCGTTTTCCAATGCTTTTTTGTTCTATAAAATGATGTAAATACAGTGAAAATGGATTTTCCTATAGATTCCAAAAAATACGAATCATACTATACTAATCATGTCGCCATCTCACTTTTTTCGCGTGTGTTTAACGTGAAGGAGGTGCGAACATGACACGCTATAAACGATATAAAAAAAGACGACGGGAACGAGAACAATTTTTCATTAGAGGCTTGATAACCCCCTTATTTATTGGAATTGTACTTGCACTCGTCAATTGGTTACTGAATCGGTTTTAGGCGACAAGAAACCCCACAAGGTGATAAGACTTGTGGGGTTTCGTATTGACACGCTATAAACTTCTGTCTCCATTATACCATCAATCTTATCATTTAACAACGCCTTTTCCCATGAAAAACCGCTTGAAACATTTTATCAATGCTTCAAGCGGCTTCTTTGTCTTATGGAGACGGTGGGAGTCGAACCCACGTCCAGAAATAACGGCACTTAGACTTCTACGAGTGTAGTCGTCGTATTAGGATTTCGCATATACATCAGCCCGACAACAGGCTTCCATAAAGCTAGTCTGATTGAGCTCTTCTTCTAAGCCCCAGACGGAGACTTAGAATCGTATCCCACTTCATTTGAGACCCTTACCGTAGCACATGGGCGATGCACGGAGGATCAGCTATCGACTGTTCTTAGGCAGCGAAAGCTAGGTTATTATTAGTTTTGCCAGTTATTATTGGCTTTGACGTTTGTAACGAGGCCGATCCCCCCGACTCGCAATCCAAGCTCGAACTATCCCTGTCGAATCCGTAACGTCCCCGTGTAACAAGAGCCTAACCCTAGTAAATTGGCGACAACCGCTCGCATTCAGCGAGTTTTGCAGACTTCCGGTTCTCATGTACAGTCGTACACTCCGCTTCCGGCTTCTACAAAACTCGCTGAATACAAACGCTTTCGCTCAATTTGTTTAAAGCATAATCTTCGTTCTACCCAATTGAGGGATTCCGGGATTCTGCATGGTTTAGAGTTAGTATCAGCGTACCACGAGAAAAATGTTTCTTTTCACGAAACACCAAACGTGACAGTATCTAACATTATACACGAACAGCTTACAAATGGCAAATTAAAGCCAATCGTAAGCAAGTCTCCAAATCTTATCGCTGTCTTTCTTTAAACGCCCGCTCCACATCACGTTTCGCTTCTTTATTCTTCAAATCTTGGCGCTTATCATATTTCTTCTTACCTTTCGCCACACCAATCAGCACTTTTGCATAGCCATCCTTGATATACATTTTCAGCGGAATAATCGAGTATCCCGCCTCCTTTGTCTCACCAATCAACTTGCTAATCTGCTTCTTGTGCAGCAATAACTTACGCGTCCGAAGCGGATCATGATTATAACGATTTCCCTGCTCATACGGACTAATATGCATATTATGAAGAAAAATTTCGCCACGATCGATTCGCGCGTAAGCATCCTTCAAATTCACGCGCGCATTACGAACCGACTTGATCTCCGTTCCCTGAAGCACAATTCCTGCTTCAAAAGTCTCCTCAATCGCATAATCATGACGCGCCTTCTTATTTTGCGCTAGTAAACGTCCATCACCTTTAGGCATGATACATCTTCCCTTCTAACGGCGTGGTTTCTTCGGCTTCGTGCCCTTTGCCACACCTTGGTAAAATGGTTTTTTTCTTTTTTCTTCTTCGTTTCGTCGGATCGCTCACCGTCTTGCTTGTCCTTTTTGCGCGACGAGGAATCGTTATCCTTCCGTTTTTTATCACCACTCGGGCGGTTTTTCTTTTTCTTAAACGACTTCGAAACTTCGAGTGGTTTCTTATTACGCTTAAAGCCAGGCGTCTCTTTCCCAAGACTACGAAGCGCAAAATCGATTTCGCGGTGATCCACGTCCACCTTCGTTACCTCAACCTCCACCTCGTCACCAATTCGATAGACACGACCAGTACGTTCACCGATCATAGCCAGCTGATTTTGATGGAATTGATAATAATCGTCCTTCATCGTACTCACATGCACAAGGCCCTCAATCGTATTTGGCAACTCAATAAACAGACCGAAATTCGTCACCGAACTAATAATCCCTTTAAAAATTTCACCAACATGATCCACCATATATTCCGTCTTCTTCAGCTCATCCGTCTCACGTTCCGCCTCTACAGCACGGCGCTCCATTTTAGACGTATGCTCTGCGATCTCAGGAAGGCGCTCAGCCCATTTCGCCATCGTTGCGTCATCAATATCCCCATGAATCAAATACTCGCGAATTAAGCGATGTACGATCAAATCCGGATACCGACGAATCGGCGACGTGAAATGTGTATAGTATTCCGTCGACAATCCGAAATGCCCTAAATTCGCCGTATCATATTTCGCCTGTTGCATCGAACGAAGCATAATCGTCGAAACAACCATCTCTTCCGGTTTACCTTTAACCTCTTCCAAAACTTGCTGCAAAGCCCGCGGATGCACATCATTCGCCGTCCCTTTCACAACCAAGCCGAAGTTCGTAATAAATTCGAAAAACCGTTGTAACTTCTCTTCTTTTGGGTCTTCATGAATACGATAAATAAACGGTACTTGCATCCAGAAAAAAATGCTCCGCGATACATTCATTAGCCGCCAACATGAACTCCTCAATCAGGCGCTCACCAGCCGAACGTTCCCGCGTCACAACTCCCGTCGGACGCCCCTCTTCATCCACGACAACACGCGCTTCCTTAAAGTCGAAATCAATCGCCCCACGCGCATCCCGCTTCTTATTCAAAATTTTGGACAAAGCGTACATATTCTCGAGCATCGGTACAATCGGCGCATACTTCGCGCGTAAATCCGCATCCTCCGCCACTAAAATATCATTCACATCCGTATACGTCATCCGTTCCGCCGTATTAATCACACTCTCAAAAATCTCATGCGAAACGACCGCTCCCGACGCATCAATCTCCATCTCACAAGACATCGTAAACCGATCCACATGCGGATTCAGCGAACAAATACCGTTTGACAAACGATGCGGAATCATCGGAATAACCCGATCCACCAAGTATACACTTGTGCCACGCTCCGCCGCCTCACGATCAAGCGCCGAGCCCTCCGTCACATACGAACTCACATCCGCAATATGTACACCCAGTTTATGATTCCCGTTCGGAAGTTGCGACACCGTTACAGCATCATCCAAATCCTTCGCATCCGCACCATCAATCGTAATAATAACCTGATCACGCAAATCACGACGCGCGCCAATCTCACTCTCCGCAATCTCAGCAGGAACCTTGTTAGCCTCCTCCATCACATCATCCGGAAACGCAATCGGAATCCCATGCTTATGAATAATCGACAAAATATCAACACCAGGATCATTCCGATGTCCAATAATCATTTTGACAATCCCGCGCGCACGGTTACGCCCCTCAGGATATTCCGTCAACTCCACGATAACCTTATGACCATCCACAGGTTTCAAACCACTTGCAAGATCAATTTCCACCTGACCAAAAGTCCGCTTATCATCAGGAATCACAATCGGATCACCCATCAAATCTTCCATATACGTCCCAACAACCTGCGACGTTTTCCGTTCCACAATTTTATGAATCGTGCCCTCCGCTAAATTATCACCTTTAATCTTCGTGATATTCGCAAAAACAATATCCCCATTCATCGCGTTATTCACTTGCGTTGGCGGGATAAAAATATCATCCATCTCCTGGTCCTCAGGAAGCACAAATCCAAAGCCCTTCTCATGCGCCCGGAAAGTCCCCTTCACAAAATCCAGTTCCTCCGGCAACGCATAACGGTTCTTCTTCGTCCGAATCACATCCCCGCGATCCTCCATTGCCACAAGCGATTTCACCATCGCCTTAAAATCATCGGCATCTTGCAAACCCATCTCCGCTTCTAAATCATCTAGTGAAAACGTTTTTTTCGGCGATTCCTTCATAAAATCTAAAATCTTATCTTCTATTTTCTTCATTGTTTCCCTCCTTTCTCTTCATAAAACTTAAACATGCCAATCCAGCGTATCTAAAAACGCCAAAATATCATCTTGCAACTGCGCCTTTTCTTTATCAATCGTAATAACATGCCCAGAATTCTCGTACCATTTCAGTTCCTTTTGATCTGACTCTACCTTATTATAAATCAATTCCGCTCCATTTACATCTACCATCTGATCTTTTTTTCCCTGAACGACCATAATCGGCGCATAAATCATATCAATTTGCGGCATAACATCCTGAATCTCATCCTTCAATTTCGCAATCGTGTCCATCGGCGCATCCTTATACGCCAACATCTCCGCATCAATCTCGTCCGGCGTCTTGCCCTCATACTTCTTATAATTCCGCACATAATCCAAAAAACCTTGAATAATCGGCGAAGAACTATCCATCCGCGTCGGCGTGCTCATCGCAACAATCCCCTTCAACGGCCGATTATACCCCAGCTTCAGCGAAAAAAGTCCCCCAAGCGAAAGCCCAGCCACCGCAATCTCCGCGTAGCCAAGCGATTTCAAGCGATCGTAAGCCGTAAGCACATCCTGCCACCAATCCTCAGGCCCCGTTGTCAACAGCACGTCAGGCGACACACCATGCCCCTTATACTGCGGCGCATAACACGTATAATTATTATCCTGCAAAAACCGGCCCAACATCCGCACATCCGCCGAACTACCCGTAAAGCCATGCAATAACAATACCGCACGTTTCCCCGTCTCAAATAAAAATGGCTCTGGCGCCTTCATCTTCATATCAAAAAATCCCCTTCATTCTAAAAATATCACTACACCCAGTGTACCGCCTCCACACACAAAATTCAAAAAGAAGGTATTGAAATTTTGCGCTTAACACGATAGATCTTCAATATTTCTTAATCATTATTTTGCTACTCTATACACTCGGAAAATACATCAGACTAAATCTTTCTGGATAGAATCTAGCGTTGCGCCACACATGAGAAAACTCCACCCGAAAACAAATTCAGGTGGAGTTCATCACTTTTCTAAATTACAAGAAAAATCCTAAAGCAATCAATATTGCAAAGAAGATTACCGCTAAAACAATCGTTGTACGATGTAATATACGTTCAAGTCCTCTTGCTTTTTGTTTACCAAATAGTTCTTCTGCTCCACCAGAGATAGCTCCGGATAACCCGTTACTCTTACCTGGTTGAAGAACAACTACGATGATTAACAATACCGATACAATAACTAATAAAATTGTTAACACTGTATTCATGCTCTTTCCTCCTAAAACCGTCCTCTTTTTGACTACCTTTTATGATAGCATATTTTGCATAAAACGTAAAGCCTAAAAAAGAGGATTCACCATTAAAAAACGGTAAATCCCTCCATCTATTATTTATCCACTTTAGGTTGCAGACGACTCATAACTCCCAATCGATTGTACGCATTAATCGTCGTAATCAACAAGTACAACTCACCAATTTCCTTCTCACCATAATGCTTCTCAAGCTCTGAATAAACCGCGTCGGAAACACCATGCTGATGAATAAACGTCACTTCCTCAACAAGCTCCAACACCACGCGCTCTTTATCCGTATAAAACGGAGCCTCACGCCAAGCATTCACGCCCATCACACGTTGCACTGTCTCGCCATTTTCCAAAGCCTCTTTCGTATGCATATCAATACAAAACGCACAATGGTTCAAGCTAGACGCATAAATCTTAATCAATTCCTGCAAATCTTTCGGGATACTACTCTCCCGTCCTAACGTATCCAACTTACCTAATGTTGCATAAACCTCTGCATTTTCCTTCATCAAATTAAAACGTGCACTCATTTTACATTCTCCTCTCGTCTCTCACTAATAAGACAAATCAGCCATCAAAAACGTGACACAATTCCTCAAATTTTTTTTCAATTTATCCGGATTCGTCACCACAAAAACGCTCTGAACCTTGTCCCCCTCTACATTTAAACTAAGAAAAATAATTCGCACCAAAATACCATTTTCCTTAATCAAAATACAGATTTGCTCATCAATCAACCGAAGCTCGCGCGAATCCCCAAAGAAATCATGCTCCGCCACCCCACGTAAAAAAGCCCCAATTCGAAGTGGCGTATGTAAAACCCGCAACGGCGCCTGTCTCCTTTTTCCACCATCGATTTGCATCGTGGCTTCACTCGTAAGCTTCTCGATAAATGGCGCAATGTTCCCATCCTCGATACTCTTCACAAAAAGCGCAATCATCGACCTATCCGCACCAACCTCACGAACTGTTTGCACATCCGATTTGGCAATAATCCGCTTCGCCCGCGTCAAAACCTGCCGACTATTCAACACCGAAATATCCAGTAAATCCGAAATCTCCTGATGCGAATACCCAAACACATCCTTCAGCAAAAACACCGCTCGCTCTTTCGGTTCCAGCCGCTCAAACACAACCATCATCGCGTAATTAACCTGTTCCTTCCGCTCCAATTGCGCTTCCAGTTCCTCCGAAAGCGGCTCCGGAATCCAAGGTCCATAATACTCCTCACGCGTTTTCCGAGCCGACTTCGCCAAATTAATCGACTTATTCACTGCAATCCGCGTCAAAAAAAGCCTTCCGATTTAGAATGTCCTCATCCTTGTGCTTCTCCCACTCCATGTACGTCTCCTGCACAACATCTTCCGCATCTGCCATCTCCCCAATAATCCGATACGAAACCGTCAACAATAACCGCCGATACTCCTCCATCAACGAACCCCCCATCAAAAAAGGAACACCCCACAATCAGGCATTCCTCACGAATCTTATACCACGACTTCTTCTACCCACATCAAATCGTCCAAGAAATAAACTAAATCCTCGGCCAAAATATCCTTCTCACAGTCCGTTGTAATATCGTGACCCGAACCCGCATAAAAACAAAGTTGCTTATCATCCGAGTGAATATTTTTGAAAATATAGTTCGCGTCATCGGGTGCAATTTCTTCATCCTGACAACCTTGGCCAATCATCGTTGGTACTTCAATTCGTTCGATATCGCTCGCCACTGCTTTATAAAACACAGAACGCGCGTCTGTCATTGTTTTTATCTCAGGTGCATAATTAGTAAGCATTACTTGTGCTTCCTCATCTGCAATACCTTCTCTACTCATACTCTTTAATAGATACTTCTCCACTGGAATATATCGCATTTTGCGGTTCACGTTCGCGCATAATGGAGCGATTGCTTTCGGATCAAATGTTTCCGCCATTTTCAGAGCAAAAACACCACCCATTGCAGCGCCTACTATTGCTATTTCGTGATATCCTTGGTCCTGTAAATGCTTGTAGCCCGCCTTCGCATCCTCATACCACATATCTGGTGTGGTTTTTAGGAAAATGGCTGGTTCCTCGCCATGACCGCGATAATTTGGTGCATAAACTGTATAACCATTCTCCGCTAGATATTCACCTAATTCTCTAACATCCTCTGTCGTTCCCGCAAATCCATGCAGTAATAGAACAGCCCGATTGCCTGCTTTTAAAAGAAAGCTACGATCCGTACTCATGATTAATTGCACTCCTCCATCTTCCTTAACTTGCCCTCATTGTACGCCATATTTGCGCCAATTGCTAGTTTTTGATTCGAGTCCCGAAAACCCTTGCTATCAAAGGATTCAGCACCATTCACAATCTCTATTTTTGGGGTAAGTAATTTATACAATAGACATATGATAACGCCAAACGGAGGAACTGTCAATCTAATTCTCACATAATCCATCGAAAAAAAAAAATTTAGCTACTTTATCCCTACATTTACGTCACATCTTCGTCAAAAAAAGAAACAATAATCTGATGCAACTCCCGCGGTTTCTGCCGAGTCAAAAAAATGCGTACCATGATGAATAACAGTTATATCCCCGCGCTGAACCAAACCCACCATTTTCTGAGTATCCGCCTTTGAAATCACATCATATTCCCCAATAATCGCCAACATTGGAGCCGAAATCCTCGCCAAACTTTCTTCTTTAATATGCGGATGAAAAATCATCAATCCCATCTGCGCCTTAATACGCCTAAAAAAGAAACTGAATGGCGCCAGAAGAAGCGAAAATAAATAACCAGCAAAAGTAAAAATATTAGCCCACCATTTAATCTGACTCGTGTCATAATTCGTCCCAATTACAACCATCTGCTTTTGCCGTTTAGGCTGATATATCGCCATTTCCAGCGCAATAATTCCACCATCACTATATCCAATAACGCGATACCTATTGATTTTCAAATAATCTAATAAACATAAGATATCCAGCGCCATAATCTGAAAATCAAGCGGCCGAAAACCCAATTCTGACTTTCCATGACCACGCGAATCCACCGCAATCACTTGATAATTTTTTTCGAAAAAAGTCAATTTGGCGCTTCATCGCACCGTGGCTTTGCCCATTTCCATGCAACAAAACAAGCGGCTCGCCTCTGCCATAAATATGATAAGAAAGTTCAATTCCGTTCACATGTGCTTTCATCGTCATCACCAAACCTTTTAGTAACGAAATCTTAGTAAAACAATTATAGCAGAAAAAACACTTTTTCCATACGACTAGGAACTGAGCTTTCACAGCGTAAAAAAAAGGTTCTATAATAAATATTGGAGTAGAAATTAATCTGCCTCAACATTTCCTGGGTTCCATTTCAAGACAAAAAAATACACAGTAATACCAAAATCCTTTAAGATAAAAGTACCGTGACCCAATCCAAAGGAGCGATATTACCATGCCAGACCAATTTATCATACAACTCATCGGTTTAGAAAATAAAAACGAAAGAAACATGCCTGCCCTCACTGCCAAACCCGTACGTACTAATCAGATTAAAGATGACCGGAAGCACTGTAAGGGCATGAAGGGGCTCTTTTACAAAAGAAAACATAGTCTAGCCCCTGCACAATGAACTCTCGTTCAGCGCTATTTAGAATTAGACTCCGATTTACAAGTAGCCTATGACATCAAAAAGCCTAACGAAATCGCTGATATAATTTTTTGAAACTCATTTCCAATCTCCTCATTTCTATTTTGTATTCTTCCTATTATTATGTTACAATAAACACATATAAAATGTAAGCGCTATTAAAGCGATGTAGGAGTTGATTTAATTGGCAGCAAAAACATGGAAAATTGTCCAAATATGCGTCTACTGTATAGCTTCATTAATTTTTATTTATGGAATTTTTAGTACAGGTAGCTGGATATATATTTTATTTTTACTAGCAATGGTCTTTCTACTAATAAAAACTTTATTTATAAATACCAACAGGTCTGCTCATATAAAAAATCAGAAGTAACAATATAGTTAATTCATCAAATTTCCCACCCTGACATTCCTTTACAAACACCTATTAGCAAACACAGTAAAGCCCCCAGAATTTTTTCTAGGGGCTTTACTGTTTTCACAAGCGATTATTTTTTCAAGTTATAGAAAGTATCTTCGCCGTGGTATTGTGCTAGGTTACCTAGGTTGTCTTCAATACGTAGCAATTGGTTGTATTTAGCAACACGGTCTGTACGAGTTGGAGCACCTGTTTTGATTTGTCCAGCGTTTGTTGCAACAGCGATGTCAGCGATTGTGCTGTCTTCTGTTTCACCAGAACGATGGGAAATAACCGCTGTATAACCAGCGCGTTTAGCCATTTCGATAGCGTCTAATGTTTCAGTAAGCGTACCGATTTGGTTTACTTTGATAAGGATTGAGTTAGCAACGCCATTGTCAATTCCTTCTTTCAATTTCTTCGTGTTTGTAACGAACAAGTCATCACCAACTAATTGTACGCGATCGCCTAGGCGTTCAGTCAATAGTTTGTGACCTTTCCAGTCGTTTTCGTCTAAACCATCTTCAATAGAGATGATTGGGTATTTGTTTGCTAACTCTTCGTACCAAGCAACCATTTCTTCCGAAGTACGAGTTACGCCTTCGCCTTTAAGTTCATAGTTACCAGTTTCGCGGTTGTAGAACTCAGAAGCTGCTGAATCCATAGCCAATTTAACTTGTTCGCCTGGCGTGTAACCAGCTTTTTTGATTGCTTCGATGATTGTTTCTAATGCTTCTTCATTAGATTTAAGGTCAGGAGCGAATCCACCTTCATCACCAACACCAGTGTTAAGGCCTTTGCCTTTAAGAACTGTTTTAAGGTTGTGCAGGATTTCAGTACCCATACGTAGGGCTTCAGAGAAAGTTTTAGCTCCAACTGGCATAACCATGAATTCTTGAATGTCAACGTTATTGTCAGCATGCTCGCCGCCATTAACAATGTTCATCATTGGAACTGGCAATACTTTAGCATTTACTCCGCCAATGTATTCGTATAACTCAAGGCCTAATTCTTCTGCTGCTGCACGAGCTGCTGCTAAAGATACACCTAGAATTGCGTTAGCGCCCAATTTACCTTTGTTTTCAGTACCGTCAAGCTCGATCATCGCTTGGTCAATACCGATTTGGTCTGTTACGTCAAAACCGATAATTTTGTCTGCAATAATGTCATTTACGTTTTCAACAGCTTTCAAAACACCTTTACCCATGTAACGGCTAGCGTCGTTGTCGCGTAATTCTACTGCTTCATATTCACCAGTAGATGCACCACTTGGAACTAATGCGCGACCGAATGCGCCAGTTTCTGTGTAAACTTCTACCTCGATAGTTGGGTTACCACGGGAATCAAGAACTTCGCGTGCGTATACTTCAGTAATAATAGACATAATTTATACTCTCCTCTAAAAATGAATTTTGTAAGGAAGTGACCGAATTACCGGTTGCTTACCTTCTTATTTTAGCCTTGTTTGTGCAAAAACGCAAAGCAAGACCTCGTTATTTCTGAATTAAACTTTCACCTGTCATTTCGGCTGGTTTTTCTACGCCTAAAAGATCAAGCATTGTTGGAGCAATATCGGCTAAGCGTCCGCCTTCACGTAGTGTTGCACCAGCTTTTGTTACGATTACTGGAACCGGAACTGTCGTATGCGCTGTATGTGGATTGCCTTCTGGTGTTGTCATCGTTTCGGAGTTACCGTGATCGGCGAAAATAATCGCAGAACCGCCTTTTCCCAAAATTGCATCGACAACGCGTCCAAGGTTTTCATCCACGGCTTCAATCGCTTTAATCGTTGGTTCAACCATCCCTGAGTGACCTACCATATCAGGATTCGCAAAGTTTAAGATAATCGCATCGTGTTTATCGTTTTTGATATCTTCCACTAGTGCGTCCGTTACTTCATAGGCGCTCATTTCAGGTTTCAAATCGTATGTTTCCACTTTTGGCGAATCGATTAGAATCCGGCTTTCACCAGGGAATTCTTCGTTACGTCCACCATTCATGAAGAAAGTAACGTGAGGATATTTCTCTGTTTCAGCAATACGCAATTGCGACAAGCCTTCATTCGATAAAACTTCCCCGATCACGTTCGTCATTGGCATCGGTGCAAAAGCAACCTCCGCCACAATGCTAGGATTGAAAAGTGTCATCGTTACGAATTTGATATTTTTCGGATGTTTGTCGCCACGGTCAAAATGTTCCCACTCTTTATCCGTGAACGCATTCGAAAGTTGGATCGCGCGGTCAGGACGGAAGTTGAAGAAAATAACAGCGTCGTTATCTTTTACCGTTGCCACTGGTTTACCGTCTTTTGCTACAACAGCAGGAATAACGAACTCGTCATTTTTGCCGTCTGCGTAAGAAGCTTCCACCAATTTCACAGGATCTTCAAATTGTGCGCCTTCACCTTTAACAATCGTATTATAGGCTTTTTCGACACGTTCCCAGCGTTTATCACGATCCATCGCGTAGAAGCGTCCAGAAACCGTTGCAATCTCGCCATAGTTAAGATCAGCCATCGCTTTTTGTAACGTTTCTAAATATCCTACAGCGGATTGTGGTGCTACGTCACGCCCATCAAGGAAAGCATGGATATAGACGTTTTTCACGCCTTCTTTCTTCGCTGTTTCAAGCAAGGCTACTAAATGGTTGATGTGACTATGCACGCCACCATCTGATAGCAAGCCGAACAAGTGAAGATCAGAATTGTTCGTTTTGGTGTGTGTGAAAGCATTATTTAACGCTTCGTTTTTCGCGAATTCGCCTTCTTCAATGGCTTTGTCAATACGCGTCAAACTTTGGTAAACAATACGTCCAGCACCGATATTCGTATGACCAACTTCTGAGTTACCCATTTGGCCTTCTGGAAGACCGACATCGAGGCCGGCTGCTTTCAGTTGCCCATGCGGATACGTTTCCCAGTAGCGGTCAAAGTTAGGTTTATTAGCTAAGGCAACAGCATTCCCAACTGTTTCGTTACGTAAACCGAAACCATCAAGAATGATGATAGCTACAGGTGATTTAGTCATTTATTTCACTGCCTCCAATAAAGCTAGGAATGATGCTGGATCAAGACTCGCGCCACCAACCAAAGCTCCATCAATGTCGGATTGTGCCATATATTCAGCAATGTTCTCAGGTTTTACACTGCCGCCGTATTGAATACGAACAGCGTCTGCCGCTTCTTTAGAAACAACCTCTGCAACTGTTTGACGAACAACAGAACACGTATCGTTAGCATCTTTACTTGTTGAAGATTTACCAGTTCCGATTGCCCAGATTGGCTCATAAGCAATAACAGATTTAGCAACTTGTGCTTCCGTCAAGCCTTTAAGCGCCGCGCGGATTTGTCCACTAACCCATTCGTTCGTTTGGCCAGCTTCACGTTGTTCTAAAGTTTCGCCACAGCAGATGATTGGAGTCATGCCGTGTTTGAAGATTGCGTGTGCTTTTTTGTTGATATCTTCGTCTGTTTCGTGGAAATACTCACGACGCTCAGAGTGACCAATAACAACGTAAGAAACGCCTAAATCAGCGACTGCAAACGGGCTGATTTCGCCTGTGAAAGCACCTTCGTCTTCGAAATAAGTATTTTGCGCTGCGATTTGAAGATCAGTACCCTCTGTTGAGTGAACTAATTCTTTTAAAAATAGGGCTGGTGCTGCGATTACGGAATCCACAACATCTTTACTTGGAACTTTACGCTTCACGTCCTCAGCAAATTGTCCAGCTTTCGCCGCCGTTTTGTTCATTTTCCAGTTTCCTGCAATGATAGGTTTACGCATAATAAAACTTCCTTTCTCTTCAGCGTGTCGACAAACGCTCATCTTTGTCGTTAAAACTTCCGTTCCGATGCTCTTCTACACAAAAGAGTTACGCATAACTTCTCACATGGTCGAGGATACTACTCTCTCCCTGTTTTCAGTCAACATACCCAAGTATGCTCCACTTCGGTACTCAGCTTTGCCTAAAATCTAAGCATTTGTCGACACGCTGAGGTTCGCAGGTTCTATCTTGGCTCTGCGAAATACGAGAAGTTAACAGTTTCAATTAATTATTTATCGCTAATAGACTCGACGCCTGGTAGTTTTTTGCCTTCTAGGTATTCTAGAGAAGCTCCGCCACCAGTTGAAATATGTGTAAATTTGTCAGCGTAACCTAGGTCCATCGCTGCTGCTGCACTGTCGCCGCCGCCGATGATTGTCGTTGCACCTTCAAGGTTCGCTATTGCTTCACAAACGCCGATTGTTCCTTTAGCAAAGTTGCTCATTTCGAATACGCCCATAGGACCGTTCCAAACAACTGTTTTCGCGCCTTGTAATTCTTTTGTGAAAAGTTCCACTGTCGCAGGACCGATATCCAAACCTTCTTCGTCAGCTGGAATGTGATTCGAATCAACCGTGTGGAATGGTGCGTCGTTGCTGAATTCATGCGAAACAACATTGTCGATTGGAAGGACGATTTTGTCGCCTGCTTTTTCAAGTAAGCTCTTCGCAAGATCGATTTTGTCTTTTTCTAAAAGAGAAATGCCGACTTCTTTACCTTGCGCTTTAAAGAATGTGTATGCCATTCCGCCACCGATAAGTAATTTGTCTGCTTTTTCGATTAAGTTCTCGATAACGCCAATTTTGTCGGAAACTTTCGCACCACCAAGGATTGCAACAAGTGGACGTGATGGGTTATCCACAACGCCACCGATGAATTTGATTTCTTTTTCCATTAGGAAGCCTGCTGCTGAGTCTAAGTTAGAAGCGATTCCAACGTTAGAAGCATGCGCGCGATGGGCTGTACCAAATGCGTCATTCACAAAAACATCACCTAGAGAAGCCCAATACTTGCCTAGCTCTGGATCATTTTTACTTTCTTTTTTACCATCAACATCTTCAAAACGCGTATTTTCGAAAAGGATAACGTCGCCGTCCTTCATTTCGTTAATTGCGCCTTCCAGTTCTGGTCCACGAGTGACAGGTACGAATTTTACTTTTTTACCTAATAGTTCGCTCAAACGTTCAGCAACTGGGCGAAGTGATTTGTCCGCTTTGTCTTCTTCTGTCTTCACTTTACCTAAGTGAGAGAAAAGAATTGCTTTCCCGTTTTGTTCAAGGATATATTGAATCGTTGGAAGTGCCGCTACGATACGATTATCATTGGTGATTTTACCGTCTTTCATTGGAACGTTAAAATCAACACGTACTAGAACTTTTTTGTCGTTTAAGTCTAAATCGGTCACAACTTTTTTAGCCATAATACTTTTCCTCCATACTTTTCAAATAAAAAGCGGAAACAAAAGACCTGTTCCCGCTTATTTGTTTATTATTTAGTTCTTAGCAATCTTATTTAGCAATTTTAGCGAAATATTCAAGTGTACGAACTAATTGTGCAGTATAAGACATTTCGTTGTCATACCAAGCAACAGTTTTCACTAATTGTTTGCCGCCAACTGAAAGGACTTTTGTTTGTGTTTCATCGAATAAAGAACCGTAAGTGATTCCTTGGATATCAGAAGAAACGATTGGATCATTTGTGTAACCGAATGTATCCGCATCACTTGCAGCTTCCATTGCAGCGTTCACTTCTTCAACAGTAACGTCTTTCTTAAGAACAGTTACAAGCTCAGTTAATGAACCAGTTGCAACTGGAACACGTTGAGCAGCACCGTCTAATTTACCAACAAGTGATGGTAATACAAGACCGATTGCTTTAGCAGCACCAGTCGTGTTAGGAACGATGTTTTCTGCAGCAGCGCGCGCACGACGGAAGTCTCCACCTGGGTGAGGACCATCAAGCGTCATTTGGTCGCCTGTATAAGCATGAATTGTAGTCATAAGACCTTGTTCAATACCAAATTTGTCTTCTAATACTTTAGCCATTGGAGCAAGACAGTTAGTAGTACATGAAGCACCAGAGATAACTGTTTCAGTTCCATCTAAAATATCATGGTTCACGTTGTATACGATTGTTTTCATATCGCCTGATGCAGGAGCTGAGATAACAACTTTTTTTAGCACCAGCTTTGATGTGTAGTTCAGCTTTTTCTTTTGCAGTGAAGAAACCAGTACACTCAAGAACGATATCTACACCTAGTTCGCCCCATGGTAATTCCTCAGGGTTACGATTAGCTAAAACTTTCACTTCTTTGCCGTTCACGTTGAAATAACCATCATGTACTTCAACATCGCCATCAAAACGACCTTGAGTAGTATCATATTTCAACAGGTGAGCTAACATTTTAGCGTCTGTTAAGTCATTGATTGCAACAACTTCAATACCTTCCACATTTTGAATACGACGGAATGCTAGACGTCCGATACGTCCAAAACCATTAATACCAACTTTAACTGTCATAAGTCAATTTCCTCCTTGAAAATAATGAAATTTTTTATTTCAAAAGGGTATTTTCCCCTTTTAAAAGCATGGTTGCGGCTCCTTCGTCTGTTACTAAAATCGTATGTGACGGAGCAGTTTTCATATACGACTTGATTGCTTTGGCCTTTGAAGTGCCTCCTGCGAGCGCTATAATGTTCGGTATGCGAGGTAGGTCTTCAAATTGTAAACCAAATGTTGGAACTTTGTACACGACTTCTCCTTGTTCATTGAAGTAATAGCCAAACGCTTCTCCCACGGCTTGTCTATCCATGATTTTCTGCATTGTTTCGGCGTTCGTGTGCCGGCGCTGTGCCATCGTCATCGCATCACCAATGCCATGTAATATCGCATTCGCAGATTGAACGAGTCGCAGTCCTTCTTGAATCGCGGGCTCCTTCATCAATGATTGATACGCTTCTTCGCCAAGCTGTTCCGGTACATAAAACATACGGTGTTTGCCGTTCGTCTTCGTTGCCATCCTGTCACAAATCGTGTTTGCTTGATTATTGAGATCCTCACCAAGCCCACCACGCCCTGGGACAAAAAGTAGTTCGCGTCCATTTGCAAAATCGGGTGTCATCATTTCGGCTAGCGTCGCCATTGTAGAACCACCCATCACGGCAATCGTATTCTTCTTCTCCGTGAGTGATATATCCAGTTGTTCGAGCGCCACACGTCCCATTTCTTCCAGAACCCATGGCGTCACATCACTATCGCCCTGAACAACAAAACAAGCTTTGATCTTTAATTTCTCGCGCAGTCTATCTTCCATTGTATGTATTCCCGTCAATTGATTCATAACGGATTCTAATTCGCGAAACACGACCAGACCATCCTTCGTTACTGTCATCCCAGCAGGAGCAATGCCAATCAACCCTTGTGCTTTCAAAAATTCAACCTCACCGCGCAGTACCCGCTCACTCATCCCCAACATTTGGGCAAGTGTCCGTCTACCAACCGGCTCCGCAAAATAAATCGAACGCAAGATTTGATAGCGCTTCTGCATTACTAGAAGCATGTCGGGTAACAATTTCTTTTGAATGTTAATAATGTCTGACATTTCAAAGTCTCCTAACCACCTTGGACTCTTCTTGACCCGCTTAGCCATAAGATGTCCCGATAAAACTAAAAAAAACAAGAGAACTAAGTCTTTGCTAGTAAACTATTGTGACCATCGCCCAATAAAAATGCAACGCTAATCATCTTTTCGTTTCTAAACTAACCCATCTCTTCTCGTAAATCGCCTGCCATAAAGCAAGTAGCTATTTTATTACCCTACAACATTCATTCTACCAGTGATTAGGTCAAAATTCAAGCATTAAGCTATCATTTAAAGAAAAATTCATGATTTATTAACACTGTGTTCCTACTATATAATAAGCACACACTACCATATTCCACGGAACGACTATGTTAAAACATGAACAATTCAAAACGTGCAGAAAACCTCTCATCGTATAGACAAGAGGCTAGGTAAATCTTTTTCGTTTGGACGATGACAGGATATTCAATTCACCGCGATACTTCGCAATCGCACGGCGCGAAACTTGAATGCTTTGCTCATCCAGCATCTCCACAATTTTTTGATCAGAAAGTGGTTTTAACTTATTTTCTTCGTTCACAAATTGTTGGACTAGCTTCTTAATGCTTTGACTTGAAACATCGCCAGCATCCGATTCTTCGCTCGCTTTTTTCGTAAGGCTCGATGAAAAGAAATACTTCAATTCATACACACCTTGCACCGTTTCCATATACTTTCCATTGACTGCCCGGCTCACCGTCGATTCATGGACATCAATTTCCTCCGCGATTTCCTTTAATGTCAATGGCTGTAAACGCTTCTCCTCATGCAAAAAGAATTCCCGCTGGTGCCTCACAATCGCCTCGCCAACACGGCCAATCGTACTTTCTCGTTGCTCCAAGCCCTTCTTTAGCCAATCGAATTCGCCAGCCTTTTCCTTCAAAAATGCCGCCACATCTTTTTCCTGCGTCGCCTGCATCATGTTAAAATAACCCTCTTGGAACTTCATCCGCGGCAAAAATTGCTTGGCTACCTTCACGCGCAACTCATCACCTTCACGTTGCAACACAAGGTCTGGTACAACATACTGCACCCGTTCCGATTCGAATTCCGCACCTGGTTTTGGGTTGAGCGTAATGATGAAATCCGAAATCGCCTGAATGTCCACCATCCCAATACCCAAACCATCCGCAATCTTTTTCCAGCGCTTGTTCGCAAAATCCTCGAAATAATCACGAATCAGCGCGTAAGCCTTATCCGGTGCTTTTTCATGCCTTTGGATTTGCAATAAAATACATTCCTTCGCATCACGCGCACCGACTCCAGCAGGTTCAAACCCCTGCAACGTCTCCAACATGTCTAGCACATCGTCCTCAGAAATAAGCAGCGCCGAAGCCACAACATCCAGCTCCGTCTGCAAATAGCCATTTTTATCAAGGCTTTCAATCAAAAACAACAACGCTAACTTCTGCTGACTCGTCATCTCTAAAAACTGCATCTGCTCCTTCAAAGCATCAGAGAGTGTCATCGTCGTATCCGCGATTTGCTCCAACCAATCCGTATCGTCCGCTCCCGCAAGATTATCTTTTTTGCGCGTCGTCGTCATTGTATAATCAGGAGCCGTATCCACACCCGGAATCACCTCAATCAAAGGATTTTCCAGTGCCTTATCTTCCAGAAAAGCCGTCAAATCTTCCATGTTAAACTGCAACATCGCGATAGATTGCGACAACTGTTGTGTCATCATCAACTTCATCGATTGCGTCTGCTGCTGCTTCTGGACAAAATTGGACTCTAATCTCATGAGATAACTCCTCCTATTTCATACTCGTCCTCTCTATTATAACACGTCCCACCCAAGTCGATAAGACCTAAATAAAAACGCCTCCCAATCATGCTAGGAGGCGCATCGTCCTATTTCGGCAAATGCTCGATGAAATTATCATAGCAAAAACCCTTAATTTCCTGTTCTGTAAAATGCTTTCTGAGCTCCGCGATAAACGCCGGATATTTCGAACAATCCTCCAAGCCCTCAATATGATAAGGAATCCCATCAAAATCCGAACCAAATCCAATATTCTTAACACCGCCAAGATCGCAAATATGTTTGATATGCGCAATTAAATCTTCCATATAAACCGTGTCCGCCGTCTCTTTCACAAAAAGTGGATAGAAAACCAGATGAATCATCGCGTTTTTTTCAAGGAGTGCTTTGATTTGCTCATCCGACAAGTTACGAGGGTGCGAACAAATCGCTTTTGCGTTAGAATGGCTAGCAATCGGATAATCCGCGAGTTCCATCACGTCCCAGAATGCCTTCTCACTCAAATGCGACACGTCCGTGAAAACTTTCCGGTCATTCAGTTTCGCCACAATCGCTTTACCGAAATCCGTCAAACCAGCACCGCGAGACTCCTCAATTCCATCCGCCGCCAAATTCGCGTTATTCCAAGTCAAACCGACCGAAAGCACGCCATAATCAAGCATTTGATCCAATTTGCGTAAGTCCGTCCCAATCGGCTCCACACTCTCCAAAGTCAGAAACGCCGCGATTTTCTCCTCCGGTACACGATCCACATCGGACCACTGTCTGAGCGGCTTAATCACACCATTTCGATGCAAAACATGCTGCTTATAAATATTCACCTGCTCAATCGCTTTCTTCCATTTCTGTTCGACAGGTGTTGTCGGCTCTAAAAAAATCGCAAAAGCCTGCATTTTGATGCCGCCCGCAATCATTTTTTCAAAATTCACGTCCAACTGCTCCGAATCCTGAAACGTGACTTTCCCAGCACCCGCCTGTAGCTTGTAAAGCGCGTCACAATGCATATCCACGATGTTCATCATTACACCCACCCCCATTTAATATCTCTATTATATACTTTTTGAGGTGGGAAACAAGCGTTATTCTCATAACCCAGAACATGCCACTAAATTCAAGCGCGCCGAGAAATGATTAGATGCTAGGCAAAAGCGAGTACCAGAGCGGAATGTACGACTTGTACACGAGCACTGGAACGGAGATTTTAACGACGCAGATGATTCTTTCTCGGTGCGCTTGCTGGCCAGAATGCCCACTTTCCAAGCATCATCGTTATTGCCGGGACTAAGAATGGACGGACGATGAAGGTATCCAATAAGACACCAATCGCCGTTATTAAGCCAAATTGGACGAGTAGTTGAATCGGTAAAGTCGTCAAAACAGCAAACGTTCCAGCTAAAATAATACCAGCCGATGTAATAACGCCACCAGTTTGCCCGACACCTTCTGTAATCGCCTCACGCAGAGGCAATTCCCGGCTTTTTTTTCCAGATGCTTGAAATCATGAAAATATTGTAATCCTCGCCGAGCGCGACAATAAAGACAAACGCATAAATCGGGATCAAACCAGCTATTGCCTCGACGCCCATCACGTAATGAATGATAAGCCAGCCTAGCCCAAGTGCACTGAAGAACGAAAGCAGAACCGTCGCTACGAGATAAATCATCGCTGTCACCGAACGCAAATAAACAAGTAGTAACAACGCAATCAAGCCGATAACAAGCGGAATAATCAACGCCTCATCCTGTTTCGTCACAGCACGCGAATCGTATTGCGTCGCCGTTTGTCCAGCAATCCAAATATTGTCTTTCGAAATCCCAGCATCACTCAGCGTCGTTTTTGCCGTATCACGAATATCTGGAATAATGTCCATCGCCTCATTGCTATACGGGTTATCCGCAAGCTCAATCGTATACATCATATAATCCGGATTTTTCGTGCTCGGAACGCCCACAGAAACATTCGCAATACCATCATCTTGCTGCAAATTAGTCCGAAGATCCGTCTTTTCACCATCCGTTTTCACAATCAAATTCACCGGCGCCAACTGCCCAGCGCCAAAATGATCGCTAATCAATGTAAAACCTTCACGCGACGGCATATCTTTCGGGAATGTCGAAAGCGTGTCATACGTATATTTCACCTGCGTCGCAAAAATCGCACAACCACCCAAAACCAAAATCGTGATCACAAACGTTTTAATCGGATGTTGCGCTGACATTTCACCAACACGATGCCAAAAACGGTTTTCGCGATGAGGTTTCACCGTTTTGCCTTTTTTAGCAGCATGCGCTTTTGCCATTTCCTCCGTGCGCGGAACGAACGGCCAGAACGAAATCCGACCAAAAATGCCGAGCAACGCCGGAACTAGCGTCAACGAAGAAATCATCATAATCAAAATCGACAAGCTAAACGGCACCGCAAAATTGTGAATCGAACCATATTTTGCAACAAGTAAAATAAGTAGCGCCGCCATCACCGTGAAACCGCTAAGCGCAATCGCGCCCGCCGTATTGCTAAACGCCTTTTTTAAAAGCCGTATAGCGATTTTCATCATGGTGTAGCTGGCTGCGGAATCTCGCAATCAAGAACAAACAATAATCCGTCCCAGCCCCGAACAAAAGCACCGTCATAATCGAAAGCCCCTGCGAACCGTACGTAATAATGCCCTCTTTCCCAAGCAACGCAATAATCGGCGTCACCGCCAGATAAGCAAAACCGACCGCAATAAGCGGAATAAATGCCAGAATCGGTGAACGGTAAATCACCAACAAGAATATCAAAACAAGCAAGACCGTCCCGATTAATAACGACACATCCGCATCACTAAACAGCTCCGTCGCATCCACGCTAATCCCCGCAGGCCCAGTCGTGCGCGCCGTCAACGTGTCCTTACTACTAACCTTCTGATCAAACGGCTTATCCGCAAAAATACCATTCGCCGTTTTTTCCAACTCCTCAAAACTTGTTTTCAACTCATCCGAAGCCGCCTCCGAATCCATTAAAACCGTCTGGATAAACGTCGTACCATCCTTCGAAACCTGCTGCTTCAAAACCGGAAGTGGCATTTTATCGTATGGAACCACCGTTTTCTGATGATCCACCGGGTTTTGTTGCAACTCCTTCGAAAACTCCTGAATTTGCGCTAAATCAGTATTTGTCAGTCCAGTACTCCGGAACCAAGTAATCAGAGCCGGCGTACCTTCCCCAGTCGGAAACTGCTCATCCATCACCTTTTGTGCTACAACAGAAGGCTCCGCTGCCGCCAAATCCGACGCTGCATCATCCTTATAATCCTCCGATTTCGGCAAAAATACCTGCAAGGCGACCACGATCAAAATCCAGACAGCAAGCGTAATCCAACGCCCCCGCTTCCCTCCTACCGCATTCGCGATCTTACTAAAAATACCATGACTCATTTCAACTTCCCCCTTATTTTTTCATTTATCAGTCGATCAATATTTTCGTTTATCAAGTGATAAATATTTATTTATAAAAAAAAGAGACATTCCAACTATACCTCTTTTTTACAAATTCCAAACATCATAAAATCAATCAGCTCATCAAGGCGATCCGAGATAGAACCAGTACGAAACGGGCTATCACTAGCAAAAACAGGGCTAATCGTCGACAAACAATAACGCGCCGCCGTCTCACTCGTCACTCCTTCACGCAAAGTTCCATCATCCGCCATCTTTTTAAAAAGACGCTTAAATGGATCCAAATATGTCGATTGCCAAAGCTGAAACATCAAAAACTGATTTTCCTTCTTCAACTCATTCAATATATCATGAATCATCATCAAAATATTCGTTGGATGATTCTCAATCAACATCATTAGCATAGCCTTTAACTGCACTTTTGGCGAATCATTTGCCTGCTCAATCGGAATCATGTCCGTGTGAATCTCAATCGTTAGCTGTCGAACAACCTCGACATAAAGCGATTCCTTATCCTTAAAATGGTGATAAAGCGCGGGTTGCGTCATCTGGCACTGCGCCGCAATATCACGCGTAGAAACCG
Source organism: Listeria cornellensis FSL F6-0969 (assembly GCF_000525855.1). GTDB lineage: Bacteria > Bacillota > Bacilli > Lactobacillales > Listeriaceae > Listeria_A > Listeria_A cornellensis. The sequence continues at coordinate 128,603 of NZ_AODE01000004.1, read as the reverse complement.
TTCGATAACCCTTCTCCATAAACAAATCGCGAGCCGTCGTTAAAATTTTATTACGTGTAAAAACCAATTCTTCCGCACGAGTCCGCTTCTTCATCGCATTTCGCCTCCATCACTCACTAATCATCATTTTATCATGACTTGGCGTATCCGTAAACCTTCTTTCACAGCTTCTCCCGCAATACCAAAACAGACTGCTCCTTGCGCTTTGCCTCAAACATAATGTCCACGTCCCGACCAGCCAATAATCCCATCAACCGCTGGAAATCCTCCAAATGAATCAAATCATGATGCGACCGATCTGTAGCACCCGTTTTCCCAGAACTAATATGCATTTTTGGCGTCGTTTCCCACGTTTTAAAAACATCCGTCACAATTTGCGCCACATCCGCGTCCGGCTCATGATTACAAATATGATGATGAATATCAAAGCAAACCGTTGCACCCGTTGCCTTCGCAATCCCCCAAAACATCATTCGCCGTATACGTCTTATCATCATTTTCAAGCCGTAAAAGCCGCTTAATATCATTCGATAAGCCGTTATATGCATGAATAAAGCGCTCACTTGCCGTTTTCTTATCTCCGTAAGCACCGCCAATATGCAAAATCATATCCGTGCCACCGACTAAATCCAACAACTGCTGATGATACGAAAGTTCCGCAATCGCCTTCTCCACAACATCCGCACGCGGCGAATTAATAATCGTGTACTGCCCAGGATGCATCGACAAGCGCATCCCATGAAGCTCCCGCAGCCGACTAATCTCAGCCGTCAACGCCAAAATATCCGTATCCCGCTGCCAATCCCACGTCATAATCGGATGCGACGCAAAAGGAATCAAATCACTCGACATCCGGAAAAAATAAATCTCGTGCGCAATATTCCATTCCAAAACCCGGATAACCTCCGCCAAATTATGTACCGCAATCTCCTTCACCTTTTCTAACCCCTGCTCCTCAACAGTCCGCAACCGGCACGTCCGAAACTTCGAAGGCATCGACATATTAATACACGCATAACCTAATTTCATCATAACACCCCTTCCGCACCCAATCATAGCAAAAAAGCAACCATCATACCAGATATTATACCCCAAACGATGTTCTACCCCTCCCTTCCATCTCTTCTTTAACATCGTGAAGTGTCATATCTTGTATATCTCGAATAGGTGTCTACTCATCAGAAGTTTCTTGACATATATATTCAGCAGCACACGCAAGTCAGTTGCCACTCCCTTCTCTGCTCAACGTTAACTCTTCAGAAAATTCCTTCTTATCTATTGCTCCAAAAATGATTATCTTTATTTTAGTATTTTCTTTTACATTTTGTTGAAATTCAGCAAAGGGTAACTCATCAAAATATGTATGTTTTATTTCTGATGCGTCAATTTTTTTCCCCCATCAAAAAAAGTCTCCATGCGATTGATATATATCCGTTCTTTCTCATCTGAATCCCCGGTCCAATTCACTGTACCTGAATACATATCTTTCGCGGAGTTCCTTGATACACCAAACTTGGCGCTCCACTCATTATTATGTCCCTCCCATTTATAATTAGAACTTCCAAAGCTTAATTTGTACACAAAATATCCACCTACACAAATAAATAAAAATATGATGACTACCAATATTCTCTTGCTCATGTGTTCACCACCTCCTGTTGTACTAATGTTACAAAAAAAAACAATAAAAAATGCAAAACGATTTCATAAACAAGATTATAGTTACTTCAAATAAGAAGTATTAGCCACAAAAAAACTGCCTGAAACAACGGCTTCTGAAAATCTTTTACAATTCCCAAAACGTTGACACCAAGCAGTTTCAATTTTAACCAATAGTATTTAACGAGTGAAACTTCTATCTAATGTATAAACCCTGCCAAAATACTCGTAACCACCACCGACAAGATAGTAACCGTCGAAAAACCAGCAACAATCATTTTCGGTAATATTTCTCCCTCAATCGCCGCGATTTCATCCTTGTTCTCACCAGCACTTTTCGCGGCCTCTTGACTCAAAATCATTGTTCCAGGAAAACCATAGAGCGTCGTTAACCCAATCGCCATCGACATTGCCATACTATACCCAAGAAGTTTCCCCAAAACGGCCGAAAATGCGATACTTCCTGTAACCCCAATGGCAAATGCGATACAAAGCGGACCAATCAGCGCAATTAAATCGTCCACCGAAGACGTAGCAAGCGGTCCAAAAATAATGAGCAAAATCCCAATCATCATCAACCCGTATGCATCAATACCAGTCAAAATGTTCGGTTTTAGAATACCAAATGCACGAAGTAAAATACCAAGCAATAACGCCACAACAAATTGGTTCAAAATTCCATTCGTCATGTCAGCAATAAACCCAGCCAACATGACCACCGCACCGACTACAAACAAAGTCCCCGCCGTCGTTTGAAACGCTTGTGGCAAAATCGTTCTCGGTTCCTTACTCATCTCTTTTTCGACCGGTGCCTTCACTTTCAACGTGCCAGCCCGATATTCCCCCCGCACACGCTGCGCCTCTTTCCGCAAAATAACCGACGTCAGCGGATAACCGATCAAGCCTTGAAAAGCCGAAATCAACACAGCGAAAACAGCAACCAACACCAATCCAGATGCCAGAGCCGCTTCTTGAATAATGATAACCGCAACCGTCGTACCACTAATCGCACCAATCGCCGAAATGATGAAGTTTTGATCCAAAAAGAAAGAACCAATCGTGAAAAGAAAAACGATAATGCCAAGGATCGCCGAAACACCGATAAGAACCGTTCTCCACTGTTTTTTCAATTCGTCAATACTAATCATCGTCCCGATATGAACAATCAGCATGCCGATAACCGTCTGACCTAGCGCGAGTAAAGAAGAACTTGTCAACAAATCTTCCGGAAATAGATTCGTTTTAAAACCAACAATAAAAATAATCGCCGCCACAAGTAAAGAAGAAATAAGCGACTTCGTTTTCTTAGCCACAAAATCACCAATAGTCCAAATAAGCATGATAATCGTAAAAGCTGTAACCGGATTCATATAAATCCCCCATCTCATTAAATTATTCCACCCGACATATTATCCCGCGTAATACCCTCGTGTTCCTCCCTATTTCTGAGTATGTTCAATATCAAACAAACTAGTGAGAATGTTCTGAAATTTAAAGAAATCAATAATTACTGTCACATGAATTGTAGCATAAAATGTAGTAATTTATCAAATATAAATCACGGTGAATTCACTATAAAAAACAACCGTATGAGCGAACCAATATTGAAAATCTTCTACAATCTCCAATAGGTTGCTATCATACGGTTCTGACTCTAAGTAACAATGTCTTTCGAATTTCTTAGTGCCTTCGACGGGTTTAATATGTGGGACAGATTTATTGCTACGCAGGGTTTTCAAAATATCTGCCACGATCATTCCCACATTTCATTATCATCTCCAGTGATTAATACATTAGAACGTGAGAGACACAAGCTCACGACCCGCTGATTAAGAGTCACGAAAAATGATATTAGGCTCTATAATCGTTGCTATTGCTATATCTAGTTTGTGAAATTGCTTGTTTTTTTACAATAGGTATTATACATGTTGCTACTTTTTTGCTGTCAACATCATTTTTCACTAAACCAATTCATAGCATTCTTCTATAATTTCAAAATACGAAGCCGCAAATCAATTATTCTCTATTCGATTAATTCTTTTAGTTATTGGACATTTAATCCTTATAATGAACTAAATCATAGGGATAAAATGGACTATCCTTTATAAAGCTGTCATCTAATCCCATCATTTTAGCTATAGCTCCACTTTCAAAACTCCAGTACCCACTATATATATTTTCTTTACTTTTATCGGAGTCGTACCATCCCATATCATCATGCCTTTCATACCATTCGTCACTCAGATATTGTTTTAATAAATTTATGGCAGCCTTACCATTGGACTCTATAACCAATTGAAGGAATTTATAGGGAACCTCATGCAAAAAGGGACTTGTCAAAGCTGAATTACTGCCATCCTTTTTCATTAGGTAGTTTAGTAAATAATCTTCTACACCATCTGATTTTACGATGTCATGTAATCTTTTCATTTGCTCGTCTGGAATCTCTAACATAATACCTACTGACAACAGCCATACCATCTCTACATAACCACTCTCAGACTTCCAAACCTTTTCTGTGATATCAATTATCTCTGGTATAAATTCTTTGATTTCTTCTAGTGGAGCGCCGCTTGAATATAGCGCATTTAATTTGCTAAAGTGTAGACCAAACAAGAAATTGTATCCTCTACTGACTCCTTGATCATCCTTACCTCTCGCTTCAATGACGCTGTTTACCGCATTCTGAAATTTTTCAATACTCTGGTTCTCATATTGAATAAAATCAATAAAATATTGTTTATCTTTCTTTGTATCTCTAGTCAAAATAGACCACTCCTTGCTTCCTTACTTTATTTTCTTACCTTCAACATTAAGTGTATGTTGCTCAACTACACCAGTATCACTAATATTGATGAGTTTCTTCTCTACATTTGTTGGATCAAGAATACCTTCCAACATAATTTCATTTGCCTTATCTTTTCCTACCGACGATCTCAGTCTAGTATTAGATTCAACCCAGCTATCACTCATTTGCTTGCCGCTTTTTGTTTTGCCCAACTGAGAAGTCCCATACTTCGCTTCCGCAATAACGTACTTCGGTGGTGGGCTGGAGTTTTCATACACTCCATCGATACCTTTGACAATTTTATCATTCAGCCCTGTTACTCGATCTCCACTAATTCGTTTATATGTGGTACTCTCAAAATAAACGTCCATTTTCATCTCGCCATAGTTGCCTTTACGCTTGTTTGTCACTAGCTTAACTTTGCTACTTTCGACCTTTTTAATGACATTAAACTGTGTTGTATGCACATTTGGGGGAATCGTGTTCATTTTTATCTTCAAATCAGATTTTACGCTGTTTAACTTTTCTTTGGAAAATACACGCCCGCGAGCACGCATCGCCACAAGACTTGTTGCCATCCCAGCTATAATGGAAAAACTCTGCATTTTACTAATTGGTTCATCTGTAAAATAATACAGTCCCTCCATTGCTGCTTTAATTACCTTAGCATCGATATCTTCCTGCTCCGTCCTCACTTCTTTAACGGAACCGTCCCTCAAACCACCATTATATGCAATTGTCGCTTCTGCACAGTCAGCATTGGTCTTCCCATTCTTCGTCAACACCCAGTAGTTCCCCTGCAAGGTCTTCTCGTATTTATCGAAATTGAATGTCTTCTTCTCTTTTTTCGGAGCTAATGCGCCTAGCTTTATTTTCGTTGGCTGAAACATGTGGAAGGAAGCGTTAAATGCAATACCACTTTCAATCTGCGCAAGACTTTGCTTCACTTGATGTAAATCCGTCAATACATCACATAGCACATTCCTATGTGTTGCTTCAAATTGCTCGTATTTCTCCAGTATTTCTTCTTCTTTACGAAATTGTCCCATCGCCGTTTCCATGCCTAATTGTAACCCAATATTTTTCCCAATGGAGGCCATACTATTAGCTGCGGAGTTGGTATCTGCTTTCAATGCCTCTATTTTGTTCTCATACTTCCGCATGTCGGCTTGTAACTCATACATCCGTGCCAAATCCAGCTTAGCATTCATCGAGTAATCCACTTGTGAATAGAAATCCGACACGTATTTTTTCAAGCGTTCTTCGGCATCCTGTAGGCTATTTTTCGTAGCCTTAATGAGCGGAAAGTACACGCCTCGGTAATACGTCTTTGCTTGGTCACCGATTTCTCCTTGAATATCCGAATCGGATAAAAAACTACCAATCGCCGTCTTTCGTTGCTCTAACTCTTGTTGCACTCGCTTAGATTCGGCGATAAAAACCGACACAAAATTATGTATTTCTGCAATATCAATGCGCGCCATTTTTCGCATTCTCCTTTAACTTCTCCAACTGGATGCGAATTTGTCGTTTTTCCTCGATGATTTCGTCTTCTAACGCATTCACGTATTGACGTGTCTCACGCCATTCTTCTTCCACCGCGTCTTCCAATTTACTCATCGTTTCATCAGCTTTCTTCCCTTGCCACGCCTCACTAAAATTCACAAGAATATTCGCTTTATCCCGATTTAGTTGAATCAACCCTATTTGAATATCCTCTAACTTTCTCCGTTTATTGACGCTTTCTTCTAATTGTTTTTCTAGCCGTTTTCTCTCTTTTTCCATCTTCCCTATGCCCCCTCATGATCATTTCTTACCTACAAAATCCAATCCAGATTGCAACATTTGCCCCAGTGCTTTTTCCGATGCTACAAAAGCTTTCTCTACATTCTTTAAGTTCTGCCCATCTTTTACAAACGCACTCGGAAACGCTTGCAAAAATTGTGTTATTTCCATGCAATCCTGGACTAACTCTTGCGCCGTGCCTGTGGAATAAGCAACATTCGGGCTTAGTTTAAACGCCAAAGCATCTGAATTCTTCCCAATCGCCGTCGCATGTTCCAATAATCTCCCACTCGGTAGCTGTATTTTCTTTGCCACTTGTTACTCAATCCTTCCTTATTCTAATACTCATGGAAATATTATACCATATACGATTCGGAAAAAAAACCCATTTCTACTTTTTACAACATGACTCCAAAACAAAAAGCCGTTATCCTGCATATCAGACCTGTCATACCAACAAGTTATCCGCAGATTAACGACTTCTTTTTTACTCAATAGTGCCCTCGATAGGAATCGAACCTATATTTTGAGCTTCGGAGGCTCACGTGCTATCCGTTGCACCACGAGGACGAATTTTTAATACACTCACAATCAATAATTATAGCGGAAAACTGCCAATTACACAAGCTTTATCTCACATGAATATTTCATTCGAGCCTTTCGTTTGACCTAGTTTGACCAATCGTGTAATATAGAAGCATCAAGAGGAGAATGGAACATAATCGAAATAAATCGGCGACAAGCGCCTGCATTCCAATAATTCGGCGGACTTCCGGTTCTGCTACGCAATACTTGCTACGCTTAACTTCTTGCATGGTCGAGGAAACTACCCTCTCCCTGCTTTCAGTCATCACATACACTAGTATGCTCCGCTTCCGGCTTCCACCAAATTATTGGAATACAAACGCTTTCGCTCGATTCGTGTAAAGCATTATCTTCATCTTACCCGTAAAAGGGTTTGGCAATCTTTTCATTATTTCGATTTTGTCTCAGTTTCTTTTTTAAATGAAATATACCTAAACAGGAGGGTTTTATTATGAATTTAATTCCAACAGTAATCGAGCAAACTAGCCGTGGGGAACGCGCTTATGACATCTATTCCCGCTTACTTAAAGATCGGATTATTATGCTAGGCAGTGCGATTGACGATAACGTTGCCAACTCAATCGTTTCGCAATTGCTATTCTTAGACGCGCAAGACCCTGAGAAAGATATTTTCCTTTATATCAACTCACCAGGCGGCAGTATTTCTGCTGGGATGGCGATTTATGACACAATGAACTTCGTAAAAGCGGACGTTCAAACAATCGCGATGGGTATGGCAGCATCGATGGGTTCATTCCTACTTACAGCTGGCGCGGACGGCAAACGTTTTGCACTTCCAAACGCTGAAATCATGATTCACCAACCACTCGGCGGCGCACAAGGCCAAGCAACGGAAATCGAAATCGCAGCTCGCCACATTTTAAAAATCAAAGAGCGCATGAACACAATCATGCTGAGCGCACAGGTCAACCAATCGAAGTTATTTCACGCGACACAGATCGCGATAACTTCATGACTGCAGCGGAAGCCAAAGAATACGGCCTAATCGACGACATCGTAGTCAACAAAGCCGGTCTAAAATAACCAAACAAAACTCCCGAGCCATTCTCGTTTTCAGAGATAACTCGGGAGTTTTGTTGTTAGTCGATATTCCCACGGCGTCTACGAATAAAATCGCGAAAATCCTTACTCGATCTCGTAGAAAGCAGGCATTCCTCTTGATTCACCATCGTGATAATACCGTTCACATAATTCACCGATTCAATTTTGTCCGTATTCACAATGAAAGCCCGATGCGTCTTATAAAACCGCTCGTCGAAACTATCTTCCAAACTCTTAAGCGTACCATAAAACTCGATTTGGCGGTCTTGCCCATGCAAAATAATCCTCCGCGCCTTCGTTTTTAACGTACTCAAAAACAAGATATCATCATAGAGCTCGTGAATCACTTTTTCATCCGTTTTCATAGTAAAAAACTTGCCGACCTCTTTACGTTCCCTGCCAACTCTTTCCTCAACACTTCTCATACAATCAAAAATCCGATTGCGCACTTTGTCGAAATCGTCCTTGATAATATAATCCATGGCCTCCACTTTATATGTAAAAGTTAAGTAACTGAGTTCTGCGTGAGTTGTGATGAAAACGATAAACCCTCTAGGATCGTATTCCCGAATCTTCTGCGCCAGCTCCAAACCGTCCAGCCGCGGATGCTTCAAGTCAACATCTAGAAAGTAAAGACCCATACCTTCGCCACCAAATTGGACGTAAGATAATAGTTCTTCAGGATCACCTGTGGATAAAGCGAGCTCCATGTCAAAATTCTCCATCATGATGTAATTCTCAACATGTTTGACAAGCTCGCTTCGTTGATTAACCTCGTCCTCACAGATAAAAACCTCAATCATCTCCTCACCCTCCAGTTAGCCTATTTCCAGTTCCTGCACAAAACCATGCTGCGTGATCTTCGTGTCCAGAGATACATTCGGATATTTCTTTAACGTCTTCTTCAAAGTCGAAAGCCCAATCCCGCGGTTCTCGCCCTTCGTAGAAAATCCTTCCTCGAAAAAGTGATGAATCGGCGGCGAATCCTCCGGTAAACTATTAGCAAAAATGAGTACAATCGCCTCTTTTTTCTGAATAATTGCAACTCGAACAGTTGGATCAGCAGTATCAACGACCGCCTCGATTGCATTATCCAATAAAATCCCCGTTACCCGACACAAATCAATACTGTCCATATTCATTTCATCAATTCGCTTATAAACCTCCACCTGCGCATCCACGCCCCATTCCTGCGCCCGAATCATCTTCGTAGCAAACAGTCCCTTCAGTTCAATAACCTCCAGATTCTGCAACGTCGAAAGCTTCGAAATATTGACTTCCATATCCGAATTCATCGGAATCACCTTCGTCCGAAAATAAACACTGAGCCCATCCATGTCCGAGTTTGTGATGAAACCATTGATGCCAGATAAGATATTCACGTAATCATGTCGAAAAACCCGCATGTCTTTTTGAAGCGCTTCGAGTGCCCCGACATATTCACGGAGTTGGCGCATTTGGAGAGCTTGAGCTTCGACTTTGGCGTTTTTGACTGAGCTTTTTACTATTATCGCTAAAACCACAATCATAATAACTGTATACACAAGAAAAGCTACGGCATTTGTGGTAATGGCAGTATCGGAAAAACCTTGCTCTTTTCCTTGCCAGATATAGAAATAGAACATAACTAGGGTAAGTATACTAATAACTAAAGTTAACATTAGGTAACGATTCTTAAAAACTACCTTCCCACCTATTCTCTTTAAAACTATATCTACCAAACTGATAATTATACAGAAATACAGTAAAAAAAATTAAATTGGCCTGAGGTTCGCCAGCTTCTATTGTATGGAATTCCATGTTTGGCAAAATCATTAAAGTCAAACTCACTAAATAATCTACTATTACCATTATAATAAAAGTAACAATCGTAAACAGTAAAGATAGTTTTATATTTTTAATCCCTCTATTTAGCGCCCATATAGAAACTGCAATCATATAAATAACAGATATGTATGTATAGAATGCATACATTGGTATAGCAATGACGGCCATCATTGCCAATAAAATAATAGTAAATAGCCAGCTGAATTTAAATCTCCCCAACACTTGGATGCCAATCACTAGACAAATTATCTGTGTAAGGCATCCAATTATTAATCTTACGTCTATTTCCATATTTCCCTCCTGCATAATTAAAGTCCTTAATCTAAATTATAGATGAAAATACTCTAATTTACAAATTTCGCCCTATGGATTAAGACTGCTTTATTTTATTTAGTAGCGCATTTGGTATTTTAGGCTCGTACACAAAAAAACTACATGCAGATTTTGTTGATCTATCCGCTATTTCAATTGCTCGCCTTTCTGTTTGTGTTAAAATACGACTACTCATTTCTCTGGCTCTCTTTTTGAACAGTTTCATAATTGTTATATCTCCTTCTAAATATTCGGTATGTTAGTGGATGAATCAAAAGCATTTGTAAACAGGCACCCAATAAAATCATAACTTTAATGTCTTCATGCGAGACTATTTGTACAAAAAACAAAACAACTAATGTGTTGAAAAATGATTTTAACCTCAATTTGTGTCTTTTCCGAGCATTAAAAAGCGGCATATTTTCAGTATCCGAAGGTGAAAATATCGCAATATTCAGTAAAATTAAAGCGCTTATAAGTACAATCATCCATCCAGACAATTGCACATCCTTCACAAAATAAGGTAATACCACAAACATCACAACACTCGTTATTGTGCACCCCAAACTAGTCTTCGCATGCAGACCAAACGAATGCCTACGAATCATCAAGTAAGAAAGATGTACAACCAACGTCTGCCAAATCATCCCTAACAAGGCAGCGGCGAGGTATACGGTAATTCCCTTCGTCACGTTCACTAAAAATATTTCTACACCATACTTTACAATCGCAAATCTGTCTTCATCAACTTTCCTATCGCGGAAAATCGTTCTGGTAATCTTTGCTGCCATATTGGGGACGGTCAAACTAAACATTCCAATTCGCCTCCCTATTCATCGAGTGCTAATTCCCAGACAGAGACTAGCGAAATTTCACTAGCTCTGTCCGAATTAACAAACTCTGCAATTTCTACCCTATCATTTGGTATTTCATTCTCATTCAATATTTTCTCTATATTTCGTGTCACTCTTCCGTCTTGAGAGAGAAGATTGTGCTTCCCTCTCAGCGGCTTACTATACAGTGCCTCATCCCGATAAACAATCATGTACAGCTTGTCGCGATTAAGTCCTACTAAAAACCGATTATCACTGATCCCAACGTGCCTTGTGATGCTATCCAAAAAATAGATGTAACCACGGTATGTAATCAACATTTTATATTTTGGTTGATGGCCAGCTACTGGAAATCGATCTAAAAAGTAGTCTTCTTTATTTATATAGTCACGTCCAAGCTTTGAAAATACTGCCAACATGAGACAATCCCATTTTGAATCCTCACTATTGCGGTCTACTAAATTAATTTTAGCCAAGACGGGGCTAAAAAATTGCAAATCACGAACAATTTCCTTTTGGAAAAATAAGCATGGTTGTGTGCTAGCCATTTTTGCTTGAATAAACGGTTTCATCATCTCGTGATCTGCTCCTTTCAGCGTCGAATAATGTGGTTCAAAAAGCTCATCTCGGTAAGCCTTATTTCCATAAACCAATTATACGACAGAAAAGTACTCTTTTTATCATTTTGTCGTGAACGTAGCGATTTCGTTCGTAAGCGCGAAAAAAGGGGCATTTTTGAGTAACGCATGTAACATTAATTAATTTTATAGCCCAAAAAAGGATAAAATATTGGAGGTACGTCCAATGTTTTATCCTGATTTTTAGTTTTTTAATCCTTTTATTTTCCGTGTCGAGACCATACATTTTTCACCATTGACCATATAAGCGACGCCTTTATTCGTATCGACCTCTAAAATATGATCTTTATTCACCAGAAAAGCGCGATGTGTTCGGTAAAATCGATTGTCTAATTCGGATTCAATATCTCTTAACTTTCCGTAAAACTCAATTTGGCGATTTCGACCGTGCAAAATCACTTTATGCGGACGCGGGGAAGTTTCGATGAATAAGATATTTTCTAGTGGTTCATGCATAATCCGGTCATCAATTTTTATCGTTAAATATTTACCTTTATTTCCATGATTCTTAATCCGCTTGCTTACACTTTCCATGCATTCGACAATACGCTTTCGGATATTCTCGTAGTCGTCTTTGATGATATAATCCATCGCTTCGATTTTGTAGGTGAATGTTAGGTAGCTCATTTCAGAATGCGACGTGATGAATACGATGAAGCCGCGTGGATCGCTTTTTCTAATTTCTTTTGCCAGTTCGAAACCGTTAATCGTTTGAGTTTTTAAGGCTACATCTAGGAAATACAGGCCTGGTTCTTTCTTTTTCTTGCTGGCGTCTAGCAGCTTCGTGGGATTTTCCGTTGCAAGTAGAACGCGCATATCTCGATGTTCGATGGTAATGTAGTCCTCGATATACGCCACGATTTTATTCCGCTGCATTTCATCATCTTCGCATATGTAGATTGGAATCATTGGGTTAAGTCCTTTCTATTTGTGTATTCAGAAAGCTGGTTTTTGTTATTTATTAATGCTTGATTTAGTGGCTGAATTGTTTCTTGAAAGTAATTTTTAAGGAGAAGTTGATCGCCTTTTTCAATGTAACCGTGCAAACTCGCTAAAATATTAATGTAGTCGTGGTTGAAATCGCTCATCTCATTCGAAAGTTTTTCAAGAGCTAATGTGTATTTTGTTAGTTGCCTCTTCTCTGTTTTCTCCTTTTCAATTTCGACGTGTCTTTGATTTATTTTTACTAAGGTGAATGTTGTTGCTGCAATCATGCAAAGTAAAGTCATAAACAAGATGCCATTAAAAAAGATAATTTCACTTGGAAATTGGTAGATTGACTCAATATAGATAAATGAATATATAATGACAACCGTAATTACCAGAATAGATGCAAACAAATATACATTTTTATTTATAGTTGTCTTGTAGGGTTTACTTCGAATTAAGCGATTGACTCCTGCTGAAATAACATGCGTTAGTATCAGCAAAATAGTACAATATACTATATTCGTTACTATGCCATTATTCCATAGTATATTATTTAGTTGGAATACCCCTATGAGTACTGCATCCATAAGATAGCTTATTATAACTAGTAGAAAAAGTGTTACCAGTGGTGTTACGATGCATACAAACCATCTCTTCTTTTTCCATCTAAGAGCTAACATTAAGATTCCTGCTATAAAAACTAACGAATAATATTCTGCGTAAAAAAATAACGTTGTTCCCGATACTCCTAGTAACAATCCCATTATAAAAACAAAGCGCTTTGAAAAGACTTTATTTGATAATATGTTGACAGAAACTACAATACAATATATTTGGAAAACAATTAGCATTATTGTTAATAAAAAACTCTCTAACCCCATATACCTTCCTCCAATATTAGCAACCATTATCCTATTTTTTTGATTCAAATTTCCATATTAATTTAATGTTTTTATTGAAATGATATATTAGTGATGTCTAGCTGTTGCCACCTTTATTACGCTGGTTGTTCTGCTGATAAATCATGATTTCTTTATTAGCGGATGAATCGTCGTTTTGAAATATGCTTCCAATATTTCTTTATCTCCCGCTACAATATAGCCATGGATACTCGCTAAAATATTAATATAATCATGCTTAAACAGACTCATACCAGCATTTAACATCTCTAATTTCTCTGTGTAATCACGCAACTGTGCCAATTCTTGTTCTCGCTTCATTTGTTCAGCTCGCGTTTTTTCAACTTTAGCAGCAATTGCAAATACAATCCCGATTGCTAAGATTAAGGTTGCAAATATAACAATATACAGTTCGGCCACCTCAATAGGTAGACCTAGAGTATCTTCCAAATATATAAGAAAATACATAATAGCGATAGTTAACATCAATAAAGATATGATCATAAATTCATTATATTTAACGGCGTTCTTAAATCTTCCTCTACGCAATATCCAACTAACACAAAGGGAAAATATATACGCTACTATTAAGCATGGAGTGACAAAAATCACCATTATAAACCATGCGTCCAGGAGAGTAGTATGATAGTCTCCACTATATACTCCTAAAGCCGTACCAACAAAAACTCCTATTAGATAATCACTTAGAATAAATAATATTTGACCTACTATAACAAAAATAAAAGACTTTACCCATTGAACTCCCTTCCAGATTAAAAATAAAATTAGAACACCTATAGTATATACTTCTGCAAAGTATTGCACCAAGTTTAGAAGTAAAGAGCCCCCAATTGTCATAATAACCGTCACTAAAATCATATCTTTTCTTGATAACACTTTGCTAGCAAGCACATTAGTAACCAGTACAATTCCAAATAACTGGTATGTACCGGCTATCCATAAAAACAATGATGAGTACATTGGTTTCTCCTATCTATTTTTATGTTTGTATTTTATTTGACTCCATTTCTTGTGTTAATGGAGCTATCGTTTCCTTAAAATATATCTCTAATTCTTGTTGATTTGCGTTGTTTATATAGCCTTGTAAGCTCGCTAAAATATTTATATAATCATGCTTAAACAAATTCATTTCACCATAAATCTTCTCCAATTTATCCGTGTAAGATTCGAGTTGCATAAGCTTCTCTTTCTGATTATCTACAGCTATCTTATTTTCACTAATTTTTAGCATGATAGTAAATACAATAAATAACAAACCCGAATAAACCGTGAACAATATCGCATTTACCACCATGATTTCATTCGAAAAATCATATAATGAACCTATATAAATAAACATATACAACAAGATCACCGTCGTTAACAAGGTAGCCACAATCAATATTTTATCTGCAGCGCGACTCTTCTGAATAACATCTTTATTTAATAATTTCGCCACTGGAATGCACATCAAGTAATTGACTACGAGCAAAAACACATCATAGACCGTGTTTAGATACTCCTCTATATAACTATTTCCAATACCAAATAATACGATGGAGACCCCATCAAATATATAATTCACCATCACTATAAAGATAATCGCAATTAGTGGAGCCGCAGTTGATAGGAACCAATCTTTCTTTTTCCACCTCAATGCACCCGTCAATACTAGAACAATATATATAATTGAAAAGTATTGATAATATCCGAGAAGTGGCACTCCACCTAAGAATAAAATAAACACTATCATTAACATTTCGAGTTTTGTAAAAACCTTTTTCCCGAATAGGTGTATCGTGATTACGACACATATCGTTTGTGCTGCTGTAGCTTGAATTAAAGTAAATACATTTTCTAAGTCCATTTAACATCACCTAGCCCTACTGCCTAATAACCAACCCTTGCATAAACGCCTCGCCTTCCAGCACTTGTGTATCTAAAACAACGGATGGATTTTTATTCAGAATTCCTCGCACGATCGAAAGCCCCAAGCCCCGATTCTCCCCTTTTGTCGAGAATCCTTTCTCAAACATTTGATGAATCTCTGGCATGTTTTCTGGCAAACTGTTCTGCACCAAGAGCGTCACCGTATTCTCATTCTTCACGAAAGCCACTTTCATAAACGCGCCTGGTTGCCCTTCACTCGCCTCGATTGCATTATCGAGCAAGATTCCAACAATCTGACACAACTCCACTTTATACATTGAAATCGTCTCAATCGGTTCCACGATTTCTAACTGGGCGTCGATTTTCAGCTCCTGTGCACGCATCATTTTAGCCGCTAGTAAGCCTTTCAACTCCAAAACATGCATATTTTTTAATTTGCGATAACTTGTATTTATTATCCACCATGCTCTTATTCACCGGCATGATATTCGCGTCAAAATACGCCGCCAATTCCTCCATTTGACCGTTCGAAATCAGCGTTTCCAAGTTCGCCAACACTTCCACATAGTCCTGCTGGAAATGCACAACATCCGACTGCAATTGCTCGACATTCGCCACGTACTGCTGTAGCTGCACCATTTGCTCCTCCTGATTCCGCTTTTGCGCCTCTTTCAAATTCGCGCGATACACCTTCACCAACACCAAACAAATAATTCCCAAATACACCGCGAAAAGTATCTCCGTCAGATAAAGTATCGTTTTCGGGAACTGATATGTACTAGACATGTAGAGCGTCAACTGCAAAATCACTGCGGTCACGATAATAATTCCAATCGCTAAAAAAATATAATATCGTTGCGTTTTGGAAATCCTCACCCGTTTCTTCATCAAGAACATCATCCCGATAAATAGCACCACACACGCCACCGCAATAAGCGTGACCCAAATCAAAACACTGTTACTACTAAAAATACTCATCATTCTTCGCTGCCTCCAGTTTCTCTATTTATATATAACGGCAAAATCGTATCTTCAAAATACACCTGCAGTAAGGTTTGGTCGCCCTGTTCGATATAACCATTCAAACTCGCCAAAATGTTAATATAATCATGCCGAAACGTATTCATTTCACTGTATAGCTTTTCCATCGATGCTACATATTCCTCTAATTGCTGTTTTTTTAACGCCTGACTCACCGCCTCCGCCTGCCGTTCGCTGGTTTTAAGGATGAGCATAAAAATCATGGTGATGGATAGGAAGTAGACGAGGAATAGGATGGCATTTGAGAACACAATTTCATTTGCAAATTGATAGGTTGATTCTAAATAGATGTGCAAATATACAATAAGAATCGTGATAATTAGTGTAATGAGTAGCATTACTTTATTTTTGGTTGCTATTTCTCTGATTTTCTCGTTAAATATTATTTTGGCGCTTCCTTTATAGAATAAGTAAGTCACGATTAGCCCAGATATGTAGATAGTAAGGTAAATTTCAGGGTTAGAAATGTTTTCTTCTACATTTGAACGAAATAGCATGAGTGCCAAAGAATTTATGACATAATCCACTGCAACGAGATAGACTAAGCATATAAATGGCAAACTCAGCGACAATAGCCATGTGCCTTTTTTATATCGTATTGCGAATATCAACACGCACATCGTGAATACCAACGAATAATATTGCACGTAATAAAGCAACAATAGTCCACTTATCAATAAAATTAAGAATAGGATAATCAAATATAATTTTGAGAAAATTCCCTTGCTGAAAATCTGAATTCCCATAAGTAAAGAAATGATTTGTACGCTACAACCTAATACTGCTGATAGAAAATAGGTTTGAATCTCTTGCATGTTAGTCTCCTTTTCAACCATCGAATCTCCTAATTATATAGGTATATTGGCAGGTTAGCAATACTTTTTTATGCAAAGAATTGGCGTTCAGGATGGAAATAAGGTCATTCAGGACAGAACCGGTCACAGCGCATATTTTCATGCTATGATTATTTTAACTGAGCAATGACACTCGAATTCTATTCAATAAATGAAAGTAGCTAACCGTATAATATACATTTTTTATAGTAACACAAAAAAGAGACGAAAAACCAAATTTGTCGTGAACGCTTGGTTTTTCATCCTGAACGCGATTCTTTTTCAATTTTTTGCTAGAATTTTAACACAAAAGGACGGGATAGTAGATGCGAAATGAAGCGGTTGATTATTTATTGGGAGTTTTTACAGGAGCGATTATGTTATTTTTAGTTGGGTATTTTTTGCTATGGGAGAGTTTTTCGGTTGCGGTTATTATTTCTGTTGAATCTTTTTTTTATTTTGAGTGCTAGTTTTATTTTTAAATACAGAAAATGAACCAGCACCTGATTTTTTAAGTGCTGGTTCTATGAGCTTCTTCTCCTTCTTGTTGCAACATAGATTAAAATGGATAAAACGGCTGTAAGTATGATGCCAATAGCATTTGGTACCACTCTAATCACAAATACCACATAAGACCATAAAGACACAATGAGTACGATAACAAAAAAATTCTATTACATCATATTTCTTCATTTTTTCTCCCCTATTCATCAGCAATATGAGCGTAGAAAAGCCTTCGAGTTAAGTTTTCGAAGGCTTTTCCAGACTAATTTTTCTTTATAGACTTTCTGATGACAACTGTGAGAATAGCTATGACAATTACAACCACCGCGACCATTGTAATCGGTATATATTGACTCATTACTTCATAACCCCCTCTTTAAATTCTATTTATACAGTTTAAAGCTTTTAGTAACACTTGCAGAAGCTGAATACAACTTGTTTAATTTCACTGTACTAACTAGGGTGCGATACATTACATATATGCCAATTCCATGTGTACCTACATAATTTAATGTATAGTCCCCTTGTCCATTAATATCATATCCATTTTTTTTCAGCTCTTTTATCGGTTATCTTACTCGAAGCATTAATTGATAACGGGAATAAGCCTCTAGTGCCTCCAACTGATGTTCCTGTCGCAGTCAACCCAGATCCATTGACATTATAGAAAGTTAGCAAACAAATCCAACCATCTGGATATAATACATGATATACACGCGACTCTACTTTATAACTTCTTGCTCCAAATTTTTCTGTAGTTGCTGCACGTAGTAAATTTGTAACAGCGGTGTCAGATACGTTTACTTCTAATACCGTACCATCATCTAATGTTGTAGTCGCACTAGCATACTGATTTTCTGGATTTTCAGCATCAGTTGTTAGTTCTAAGCTATCCGCTAATTCGTTCGTCGCTTCAGTAACTTCATTTTGTAAATCCTCTTTATATTCTTCTAAAATTTCTGGTTCCGTATTTTCAATAATGTTTTCCCGCTCAGCGTTTAATTTAGATTCATCATTTAAATCCACGCTATTAATTTTTTTTCTCTAGCTCACTTACAGTTGTAATTGTCGCCTCATTTTCATTTTGTACAGTTGATGCCGCTGCAACAGATGCACTTGCTGTCCATGATACCATAACTCCTACCAATAAACTAGATATAATTGTTTTTTTTCAACATTTTTTCTCCACCTTTTTTCTTTTTTATTTTTTTATTAGATTTAAGGATAGCACAAAAAGAATCAATAAAACCAAATCTGTCCTAGAAGGTCTTTTATTGATCCTGAACGCTATCATTAATTACTTTTATTCTCAATATTGAACAAAAAAAGGCGTTTATAATAAATTTTTATTTTCTCTTTAAATCTTTATCTAGCCGTTCACGAAAATCTATCGTGTCTAACACCTGAACTTTATTATTGAAATTCTCCAACTTCTCAATGACAGCTGAATTTAAATTATTTTTACTGTCAAGCAAACCAAGCTCGCTATTTCCGAATTTCAGTGTTGTATTTCCATCGACTAAATAAGTTCCATTTACTTGACCTTTAATCCAAAATGTCTGACCATCACCTGAATCCATCAGCATTAAAATATACGTTTCACCTGATTGGAATAATGGGTAATTTTCAATCTCCAGTCCTTCTTGGCCATCTTGGAGAATATCAATTATATCCTGATTCTTCTTATCTCCTGCGTAGACTTTTTTAATTTTACTTTCAAATTTGGTTTTTGGGACAATATTATTCCCACCTGAAATTGTATCGCTTTTCTTTGCAATCTGGACTTCTGCTATTAAATCAGATTCTTTGATTGCTTGATTATATGTAACAGCTTCGATTGATGTATGGATGCTCGCTTTTAGCTCATTGCTTCCACTGGGTTTGCTGTTAGTATCTTCATCACCACACGAAACTAAAACAAAACAACACAGTGATAGGATGATAATTCTCATTTTTTTCATATAAGCGCTCCCTTTTTTATAAGATAGCTTTACAATAACACGTTTTGAGTCGAAATGCCAAATTAGCGTCTGAACCCAAATAATGGTATTAACGAATAGGTTTATAACCAAAAACAAGCACCCCAATCAATCTGGAGTGCTTGTTGCTTATCCTTTTCTATCTACTTACCAACCACCACGCGAATACTGCTCAGGCGGTGTTACTTCCCCGCGAACATCTTTCGCAGCGGTTCTCGCCCAATACGGGTCACGCAACAATTCGCGTCCTAGGAAAATCAAATCGGCGCGGTCATTTTGCAGGATTTCTTCTGCTTGAACGCCCGTCGTAATGAGGCCTACTGCGCCGGTCGCGATTCCTGCTCCTGTGCGAATTTTCTCAGCGAATGGTACTTGATAGCCTGGATATACTTTTGGAACGGTATTTACTAGCGCTCCACTGCTGACATCTAGTAAATCGGCGCCGTCTGCTTTCATCCACTTGGCAAACGGAATGTAATCGTCTACTGTCAAACCGCCGTGTGCGTAATCGGTCGCGGAAATACGAACGAAAAGTGGGCCATCCCAAACTTCACGAACGGCTTTAATCACATCGCCTAAAACGCGGTAACGGTTCCCTGCTGGGCCGCCATATTGGTCTTCGCGTAAATTCGAAATCGGTGATAGGAATTCGTGTAGTAAATAGCCGTGCGCTGCGTGAATTTCAATCACATCAAATCCAGCTTCTTTCGCGCGGAAGGCTGCTTTTTTGAAATCTGCAACAACTTCTTCTATTTCTACCGCTGTTAGTTCGTGCGGTTTTTTGCTTTCATCATCAAATGCGACTGGGCTTGGTGCGACTGGATCTACGTCTAAAACGGCTTTCCGACCAGCGTGTGCCAACTGGATTCCGACTGCGCCTTTATGGTAATGCACGCCGTCAACGATTCGCTTCAAGGCTGGAATTTGGGCGTCTTCCCACAATCCTAAATCGCCATGAGAAATCCGGCCAACTGCCTGTACCGCTGTTGCTTCCAAGATGATAAGGCCAACTTGACCTGCCGCGCGGGAAACGTAATGGGCAAAATGGAAATCGTTCGCCACTCCATCATCCGTCTCTACAGAATACATACACATTGGTGACATCGCTACACGGTTTTTCAAAGTAAGACCTTTCGTTTTATACGTAGAAAACAATTTTGACATGGTTTGATCGCATCCTTTTCTTAGTTATATTTATTTAGAAGGTATTCTAAGTCCAAGCTGTGACGGGGATTCGCCGCTTCGCAGTTGATCCGCGATTTGGTCGAGTTTCCGCAAACGGTGGTTGATTCCTGATTTGCTGATTGGCCCGCTGGAGAGCATGTCGCCAAGTTCTTGCAGTGTCACGTCTTCATATTGAACACGCAATACCGCGATTTCCCGTAACTTTTCAGGTAATGCTTCTAAGCCCACCGCCGCCGCGATAAATTTAATATTATCGATTTGCCGCACCGCCGCGTTTATCGTTTTATTCAAGTTTGCCGTCTCACAATTCACGAGGCGATTCACCGAATTCCGCATATCGCGCATAATCCGCACGTCTTCAAAATGAAGCAGCGCCCCAGTTGCTCCGATAATATTCAGGAATTCCGTAATCTTTTCCGCCTCTTTCAAGTACGTAATATAGCCATTTCGGCGTTCCAGCGTCCGGGCATTGAGCTTGAAACTGTTCATCAAACTACAAATCGCGTCATTGTGCTCCTCATACACCGAGTTAATCTCCAAATGATACGACGACGTCTCCGGATTATTCACCGACCCACTCGCCAAAAATGCTCCGCGAAGATAGGCCCGGCGCGCACTCTTCGTCTTAATTAACGCCGGATTAATCGCATTCTGAAACACACCATCATTTAAAATCGCCAAATCAGCCAAAATCTCTTTCGTCTTAGCCTTCAGACGCACAATATAGACGTTATTTTTCTTCAATTTCATTTTTTTGCGCACCAATAATTCGATTGGCACTTGGTACAATTCCTTCAAAAGTCGGTACATTCGGCGCGCAATCGCTGCGTTCTCCGTCTGGACATCCACCACCATCATTTGGTTAGAAAACGACACAGCACCGTTCATGCGGATAAACGCCGACAGTTCCACTTTTGCATCCGTCTTTGTAATATCTAAATTGGTTAATTCTTTCTTTGTTTCCGAGGCAAAGGACATAGACCCTCATTCCTTTTCTTTCAAATTCATTAGAATCTGTAGTAATGTGTTCGTCACTTTATCCGCTGCGTGCCTTACTAATCCGCCTTCTGTGGTAAGCAGATCACCTGCAATGACGTTGATATTCAGCTCATGATCCTTCTCAAAATTCTGCTCGACTTGCATCACATCATCAGGAAACATCAAATGTCGCGGCACTTCGGCGGTATTAATCATCATCGCGTCAATAATCGGCCGACCCACATGGTTCAAAATCACCTGGGCATGATCCGCGTCCGTGAAGAAATCCGTTTCCCCAACTTGCGTCAAAATATTGCAGATATACACCTTATACGCCTTACTTTCAAAAATCGCATCCTGCAAATCCTGCACCAACAAACTCGGCAAGATACTCGTATAAAGACTTCCCGGCCCAAGCACAATCAAATCCGCGTCATGAATCGCCTCAATCGCGGCTGGCAAAGCCTTCACATCCGCAGGCGTAATAAACACGCGATCAATCGGCTGGCCTTGCATCGGAATCGCCGACTCCCCTTGCACAAGCGAGCCATCCTCCATAATCGCATTCAAAATCAGCGGTCGATCCGTCGCCGGAATCACTTTTCCACGAATCCGCATCGCCTTACTAAGTACTTCAATCGCTTCCACGTAACTATCATTCAACTGCGATAACGCCGTCAAAATCAGGTTTCCAATCACGTGTCCCGACAAATCACCTTCCACTTTAAAACGATATTGCATCAGAGCTTCCATCCGCGGATCCGTATTCGACAGCGCCACCATCACGTTTCTAATATCACCAGGTGGCAATACATCCATTTGTTCGCGAATCTTGCCCGAACTTCCGCCATCATCAGCAACCGTGACAATCGCAGTCAAATCAATAGGTTGTTTTTTCAAGCCTCGCAGTATGACCGGCAGACCTGTCCCGCCGCCAATCACGACCACTTTCGGCTTTTCCGTCGCTGTCATCTTACTTTCCCTTTCTGCGTTTCATATCACGATGCGAGATTTGCGTTTCATATTTCGTTTTCAAGTTATTCCCAACATACTCCGAAAGCGCCACAGATCGATGTTGCCCGCCAGTACAACCAATCGCAATCACCAACTGCGTCTTCCCTTCACGCTTATAAAACGGCAACGTGAACAGCAACATATCCATCACTTTATTGAGGAAAGTCTCCGTCTCCGGCCATTTCATCACATAATTATAAACATCCTTATCAAGCCCAGTCAGCGGACGCATCTTATCAATATAATGCGGATTCGGCAAGAACCGTACATCAAAAACCAAGTCGGCATCAATCGGCAAACCATATTTAAAACCAAACGACATCACCTGCACGTTGAAAATTTCCCGTTCACTCGTCTGAAACTCATTATTCATCCGTTCCCGAAGCTCACGTGGCGCCAATGTCGACGTATTAATCACAAGCTGCGAACGTCCTTTCAAGTCCTCCAACAACTCGCGCTCCTGACGAATCCCCTCCAACACAGAACCATTCGGCTCCAATGGATGATGGCGACGAGTCTCCTTATAACGAGACACCAAAACCTGATCATCCGCATCCAAAAACAACATTTTCGTCGTAATAAACGATGTATTATCTAGCTCATCAAGCGCCGGTTGAATCGAATCAAAAAACTCGCGTCCCCGCAAATCCATCACAAGCGCAATTTTATTCATTTTGCCCGATTCCTTCATCAATTCCCAGAACTTCGGCAATAAACTAGGCGGTAAATTATCCACACAAAAGTAACCTAGATCCTCCAAAGATTGCATTGCAACAGTCTTACCTGCCCCACTCATACCCGTAATAATCACTAGTTTCAAATGATTCGTCGCCATCTATAGCCCAACCTTTCCTATCTCAAAAAGTAGTCCCATTATGCTATTCCAAGCTACTTCCTTCTATACTGTTACACAACCCCATTTTACCATACCTCCAATCAAAAACCTAACAAAGTAAATCAGCCGGGCGTTTCATTTTATACTAAAAAAGTCACAAAATATACATAACTATCTTCCATTTATCGGAAATCCTGTATTTTTTCGTCTATCCATCCATGCTATTATTAATCGGTATGATAGAGTATACCAAACAATATGGAGGGTTTAATAAAAAATGAATAAGAATATCAAAAAAGTAGCCACAGTCATTCTAGCAACAAACGTACTAGCAAGCACGGTATTAACAACCTTGCCGCTTGGGACGCATGCAGCAGAAAGTCAGGTATCCACAAAAACACCTGCCGAACAGGTAAACGATGCTAAATCTGCATTGGATGCTTTATTCGTTGATGGTAACACCGCAAAAGGTATCCACATCAACATATCTCAGGCAGACCTCGACAACACTGCAACATTGATAGACGCTATTGAAAATGAAACAGACAAAGTTGCATTGCAAGTAAACCTCAAAAAAGCGACAGATGCTTACACCGCTATCCATGCTTTCCAGAGGTTAAACATCACAGATAACTACGTTGTGCAATTCGACGTATCAATACCAGCAGGATACAAATTTTCTTACACACTTGAAAAAAACGGAAAATATGCAGGACATTTAATAAGTAACGGTGCTGCCTACTACTTGTCAAAAACAGCAACTGGCGCACAACAAGGTGGATGGAAGGATGACCAAATAGCATCCATTTATGTAGTGGTGGATAATGTAAAATATACCCTAGCCTCTGCTACTGTTTCTATCGCCTTCCAAAAAGCTGAAAAAGCTGTACAATCCTTATTTATCGATAATGATACATCGAAAGCAATCCAGCCAACACTAACACTAGCAGCTATCAATGCAGCACAGGAATTAGTTAGCGCTCTTTCGAATGTAACCCAAAAAGAAGCACTGCAAGCTAATATCGACAAAGCAATCGAAGCATTCAACACTATCGCCCCAACAACTATCGAAGCCTTAACAAGCAACTCTACAAAAGCAATCGGTAAGGGGGAACCAAATGCATCAGTATCCATCAAAAACGGTGATACAGTCATCGGTACTGGTACCGTAAACGCCGATGGAACATTTGAAATTGATATCGAAAAACAAGCACCCAACGCAACAATCACTGCAACCGTTACAAAAGTAAGCAATGGCAAAACAGCTAGCGCCTCTACAAATGTAACCGAAGCTATCGACTACTCCCTAACTAGCAATTCATTCAAGATTGGGGATACAATTTTAACTGGAACAGCCGGCAAAAACGTCTTTAAAGTTCGTCTTTGGGTTAATGGCGTCGTTGCAGTCCAAGGTAACCTCCATCCAGATGGCACTTACGAGTTCCCATCAGCCGCAAACTTCATAAAAAAAGTTGGTGATAAAATAGAAGTCGTTGCCGTAGACAGCAAATATGTAGAAGTCAATCGTCAAGCAGTCATCGTTTCTGGCGCACCTATTCTTGATAATGCATTAACAGTAAACGCCTATACCTATGGCGAGAAACAAATGGCTGGCCAAGTAGGAAAAGATGTTTTTAAAGTCCGCCTTTGGGTGAATGATAAGGTAGTGACACAGGCAGATATGAATGGTGATGGCACATATACATTCGGTAACGCCCGCCAGTTCATTAACAGTCCACTTGACAAAATTGAACTTGTCGCAGTCGATTCTAAATACAAAGAAATCAACCGCATCGCCGTGAGTGCACCAAAACCTGACTTAGATGAAACTAGCTTCACCGCTGAAACATACGAAATCGGTCAAAATACACTTAGCGGATCATTTGGAAAAAACACTTCTAAAGTTCGACTTTGGATTAATGGCACCGTTGCGAAACAAGCAGACCTAGATATCGCTAATAATTCCTATACACTAAAAGGAATCAAGGGACTTATCAAAAATGATACAGACAAAGTAGAAGTCGTATTTGTCGATGAAGAATATAAAGAAATCAAACGTATCAATGTGACAGTAAAATAAACATGAACACACTAAAACCATCGCCCTGTTTTGATTTCATGGGCGATGGTTTTTTCTACATACTATAATCCGGCCTGTTCTCGCCGTCTTTTTGCAGCCGCATTCACCTGCTCATCTGCATGGTAACTTGAGCGCACCATCGGACCAGACTCACAATGAATAAAGCCTTTCTTCCTAGCGACCCGTTTCAATTCCCGGAATTCTCGTGGATCATAATAACGCACCACTGGAAAATGCTTTTTAGACGGTTGCAAATACTGCCCAATCGTCAAAATTTCAACGCCATGCGCTAACAAATCATCCATCGTTTCCAGTATTTCCTCGCGCGTTTCACCAAGTCCGACCATGATGCTGGATTTCGTTGGCAATTCAGGTTCCATATCCCGAACACGCTGCAACAACTCAAGCGACCGATCATATGTCGCGCGATGCCGTATACTTGGCGTCAGACGCCGAACCGTTTCGATATTATGATTGAAAATATCAGGCTTCGCATCCAATAACGTTTTCAGACTTTCATAATCACCTTTCATATCCGATGGCAAAACTTCAACCGTCGTTTGCGGCATCCGATACCGAATCGCATTCACCGTATTCGCGAACACCTGCGAACCACCATCCGCCAAATCATCACGCGCCACCGCCGTTATCACCACATGACGCAATCCCATCGCCGCGACCGAATCCGCCACACGTTTCGGCTCACCCAAATCCAGATGCGTCGGCGCCCCCGTTGTCACCGCACAAAATCGGCAAGCCCGCGTACAAATATCGCCTAAAATCATGAATGTCGCCGTTTTCCGATCACCGAAACACTCTTGAATATTAGGGCATTTCGCCTCCTCGCAAACCGTATGCAACCGATTTTCCCGTAAATTATTCTTAATCGCCTTAAAACCTTCACTATTACTAATCTTCGTTTTCAACCAATCCGGTTTCCGTACATGCTCTTGTTTTTTCTCCACTATTCATTGCCCCTTTCAACGCGAAAATAAATAACTCTCCTGCCTGAACTTATTCGCGGCCAGCGCATGAATCTCATCCCACTGCGCATCCGACAACGTAAATTCCTCAAACGCCACATCAAAAACCTGTGCAAACCCATCTTGGAAAGCCTTCTTCATCTCATCAAGCGGTATCTCTCTACCAATCAAATCCAGAATTCCCGACGCCTTCCCACCAAAAGCGCGCAACATCCGCTCTTTCACCCGCGCATTTTCAAATACAAAAAGGTCAAATAACTCTGTCGCGTTCATATGTAACGGAATCGATCCATGCTGCAACAAAATCCCCTGATGCCGACCTTGCGCGCTACCAATAATTTTGCGATCCTGCATCGTAATCTCATACCAAGACGGCTCCTCAAAACAAATCGCAGTCCCACTTCCCGTCTGCTTTTCCTCTGGTATCGCAAAACTCGCTTCAATATCGAGCTTAGCCAATCCTACCAATAACGCCTCAGAAATCAATTTGTGCGCCGCTTTAATCGTTTTTGGAATAGCTTCATGCTCCTCCGAAATAACAAAACTATACGTCAACTCATCATCATGCAACACCGCCTGGCCTCCCGTAGGCCTACGAACCATCTCAAAACCATGCTTTTGCACAGCCTCAACATCAATCTTGCCCTTCGTCCGTTGAAAATAACCAACCGAGAGTCCCGCTGGCGCCCAACCATAGAATCGCAAAATCGGCGGAATTTGCCCAGCTCGGTGCCAATCCGTCAATTTCTCATCAATCGCCATATTCACTGCCGGTTCCAATTTTTCCTGATTCAGAAGCAACCACCGTTCCACCGTCATTTCCCCTCTCAAAAACGCATACTGCTTGAATTTTAATCGTTATCCCTTATACTAAGGAAGAATGCGCTATCTTTCAAATGACTATTCGCATAAATTGATCAATGAGGTGACGAACGATGACAAAAGAACTCGGAAAAAGCATTAAACAATTACGAACCAACATGGAGCTAACGCAAAAACAACTCGCAGAAGGCGTCTGTTCCCAAAGTCTGCTTAGCCGCGTCGAAAAAGGCTTGGAAATTCCTAGCGTTCTGATTATCCACAATATTTGTCAGAAACTCGGTATTACCGTCGATTCCCTTTTGTCCTCCTCCCAACTTGACTCCCCATTTATCCAATTAAAAAAAGAGCTACAAGAGCTCTTTTTCCGGCATGATTTCGAAACGCTTTATCCCAGTCTACATAAGAAAACACTCGCCTTGTTTGAGACCCACTCCCAAGCAACGCATTACTATTTTTTCCTTGGTGTTTGCGAGCTACTTTATAAAGACAATACGAAAAACGCCATCACAGCATTAGAAGAAGCACTTTCGCTTAGTAATCCTCGTTCCAGCGCATTAACAATCCATGACGTCTTAATCAGCAGTTACTTAACGCTCGCTTATTCAGAAGACAACGATGAAATTCACGCTTTGAAACACCTCAATCAATGTCTCCTTTTTTTACATAAACAAGTCGAACCGTCCAAACTGATGCCCACAATCTATCTCAATATCGCTCGTTTCTATGCGCAACAATCAGAAAAACTAACAGCCATCGAGTACGTGCACCTCGGCATCGCTTGTTGCCAGAAACAAAACAGTACATTCCAGCTAAGCCATTTATTTTTCGAACTCGGCGTCCTCTTCATCCAAACCGACAGAAAACAAAGTGGCGTCCGCAAAATCAAATTCAGTTTAGAATTATCTTCTTATTTAGACGAACAATTCGTCACTGCCGAACTCACCAAACGGAGAAAGTTGCTGTACTAAATATGCTAATAATCATATTATGCCATACCGACTTTTAAACAATCCGATTCTAATGGGCAACCGCTACAAATCGGCTTTTTCAAGCAATGTTCTTTGCAATGCATCAAAACCAAACCGTGGAACGTTTGCACAACCGCCAGCTCACTTGGTAGGCTTTCCTCTAACATCCGCCGAAAGTCGTCATACTTTTTAGGAACCTCATAACCAACTCGCCCAAAAATACGTCTTGTGTAGGCGTCCACCACAACTACTGGCTTATCAAACGTGTACGCCAACATACAATCCGCCGTTTCTGGCCCAATCCCCTTAATCCCAACTAATTCGGCGCGCAACACATCAAGTGGCTGCTTCTTGACCTCCGCCACATCAAAATTATACACGCCAAACCACGCGACAAACGCCTTGATCTTCATCGCCTTCTGATTGTAAAACCCACTTGGCCTAATGCGCTGTGCCAACTCCTCAAGCGGCATATCCCGAATTTTCTCTGGCTCAATAAACGTCACTAGATTCGCGAGCGCCTTCTCCACATTTCGCCAATTCGTGTTTTGCACCAAAATCGCGCCAAGCATCATTTCAAAATCACTCTCCGCCGGCCACCACCGCTGTATCCCCTGTCTATCTAGTAATTTTTGATATATTTCGTGTATTGTTATCATCTCACTATCTCCCATATAACAAACATCGCCAAACCATTTTCGGGCCAGGCGATGTTTTTGTTTATTTAAACACGTTATTTTTCAACGATTTTCAGTAAGCCTTCACGAACGCGTTCCAATTTCTCGGTTGCAGCCGCCTCTGTTTCGCCTTTAATACTGAAATAAAATTTGATTTTCGGCTCCGTTCCAGATGGTCGCAAGCAGAACCATGAACCGTCTTCCAAGAAACATTTAATAACGTTTGATTTCGACATATCGATTGTCTCTTTCTTATCGTTATCTAAATAATGTCGCTCGCTTAGTTGGTAATCCTCCACTTTCGCGATTTTTTCGCCGCCCAATTCTGCTGGCATCGATTCGCGGAAAGATTTCATAATGTTACTAATTTGCTCTGATCCATCTTTACCACTCATCGTCAAGGAAACTAAATCCTCTTTGAAATAACCAAACTGCTCATAAATTTCTTCTAGATCTTCCGCTAACGTTTTTCCAGCTTGCTTGCTATCAAGCGTCACTTCACAAATCGCGAGCAAGGCTTGAATCGCATCTTTATCACGCGTAAACGGCTTCACCATGAAACCATTACTTTCCTCGTAACCAAACTCATACGTATGCGAACCGGTCGTTTCGAAGTTGTGAATTTGCTCCGCGATAAACTTGAATCCCGTCAAAACTTCAATCATTTCCACATCAAAATGCTTCGCAATCAGCGTCCCCAAATCAGATGTAACAATCGATTTTAGCACAGCTGCATTTTTCGGAAGTTCATTTTGTGCTTGTTTTTGCTTCAATAAGTAATGCAAAATTAGCGCGCCAATCTGATTCCCGCTAAGCACATCGTATTTTCCAGATTTCGTCCGAATCACAACGCCCAGGCGATCCGCGTCCGGGTCTGTCCCAACGAGTAAATCCGCATCATATTTCTCACCGTAACCAATCGCGACTTCAAACGCTTCCCGATTTTCAGGATTCGGCGATTTCACCGTCGTAAAATTCGGATCTGGCTCAAACTGTTCAGCAACTTGAATCACATTCGTGAATCCAACGCTCTTAAGTGCCTTCAAGCCCAGCATGCCACCAGTTCCATGAAGCGGCGTGAAAACAATTTTCAAATCCTTGCCATGTTTTTCAACCAAATCATTGTTTACAATCACCGTTTTCACATCTTCTAAGTATGGTGTATCGACCTTCTCGCTAATCACATCCAGCATCCCGTCCGCAATAAGCGCGTCCTTATCCGCAACCTGAACCGCAAAAATATCATCAATCGCATCAATATAACGCGTCACCGCATCCGCACCATGAGGCGGCATTTGCCCACCGTCTTCCCCGTAAACCTTGTAACCATTGTACTCCGCAGGGTTATGGCTCGCCGTAATCACAATACCACTAAACGTGTTCAAAAAACGCACAGCATAAGACAATTCAGGCGTCGGACGCAACGTCTCAAACACATAACTCTTAATTCCGTGATAACCAAGCACACGCGCGGATTCATACGCGAATTCCGTCGACATATGGCGGCAATCATACGCAATCACCACGCCGCGCTTCTTCGCCTCTTCCCCATTTTCCGCAACATAACGCGCCAAACCTTCCGACGCCTTGCGAATCGTATAAATATTCATCCGGTTCGTCCCAGCGCCCAACACGCCACGCATCCCGGCCGTACCAAATTCCATATCCCGATAAAAGCTGTCCTCCAGTACTTTCTCGTCCTTCTCCACATGCAATTTCGCTTTCAGACTAGCCTCCAGCACGTCATTTGCCAACCATTTCTCGTACTCATCTCTCCACTGCATCATTTTTCGCCCCTTTTCACAAACTACTTTCCCGAATCACCAAATCCGTGGATAGCGTTACTTTTTTCGTAATCGACCGACCTGCAAGCAAACGCTCTTGCAAAAGTTCCACGCCAGTCTCGCCCATCAATTCTGTATATACTTTCACCGTGCTAAGCGGCGGGAAAACATATTTTGACACACTTACGTCATTGAGACCAATCACACTCACACGTTCTGGCACTGCGATTCCTTGCTCCTGAAGCGCCCGTAAACACCCAATCGCAATCGAATCATTCGCCGCAAAAAAAAGCTGTTGGTAAATCCTCACCAAGTTCCGCGATTGCCTTCACCATTAACTCATACCCTGTTTTGACGGAAAACTTACCCGAAAAACAATATTTCTTTTCATAAAGTCCCATTCGCTTCATGTAATCCCGAAAAGCAAGCCATCTCGCATCAATAATATTCGCTGAGTCATCACTAAACTGCTCCTCGCCCGCGATAAAGCCAATTTTCCGGTGACCATTCTCGATAAAATGATCCAAAACAGACACCGTTGCCTGCTGAAAATCCACGACAACCGAATCGTACTTCTGCACCGATTGGTCAAAATCCACAAAACAAATGTTGGCATTCCAGTTCGTCAGCTCCACGATTTGTGCCTGACTGAACTTTCCAATCGCAATAATGCCCTCTACATTGCCAAGCGTCTGCTCCGGAATATCTTGAAATACCCGCAACACTTGGTAACCTTCCTCTTCGGCCTTACGCTCCGCACCAACACGAATCGATAAATAATACAAATCATTCAATTCTTCTTTTTCCGAATACCAGTGCACAATTGCTATTTTTGCATTTTTTCTTTTTGCTGTTTACGCTTATGCTTCGTATAAGAAAGCTTTTCTGCCGCCTCAAAAATACGTTTCTTCGTATCATCACCAACGGAAAGCGTCTCGTCATAATTAAGCACCCGCGAAACCGTAGCAATCGAAACCCCAGCCTGTTTCGCAATATCTTTAATCGTTGCCATTTTCTAACACGCTCCTCTTGTCCGCATTCCATGAAGCATCCCCTTTATTTTATCAGGAATATCGCATCACGTCTATTTTTTACATGAAAAAGGCCGGGAACATCACATTCCTAGCCTACACGCCTATAATGTCTTAAAAGTAAATACCGTTTCCGATTCGAAAAGCTCGTCCTTCTGAATCACCGCCGAACCGAAACCTTCGTGATTCATCGAGTCTGGCAGTCCTTGCGTTTCCATCGTTACGCCCGCATATTTCGGAACCGCCACACCATCTATCGCAAATTTTCCAGACAACTGGTTTCCCGAGTAAACAACAACAGAATCGCAGTCCGTGCGCATTTCCACCACACGCCCACTATCCCGATCCACCAAACGCGCATCAGGCACACCCGCTTCATGTTCCAATACAAATGCGTGATCATAGCCATTTTTGATAATCACATTTTGCGGATGTTCACTCGTTGCCCCATCTCGAAGCGCGCGTGGCTCACGAAAATCAAAAACAGTCCCCGTCACGTCCACCAATTCACCCGTCGGAATCGATTCAGAATCCAAAGCCACAAACTGGCTACTCCTCATCTGCAACTCCTGATCTAAAACGAGCTTTTCGACATCTCCCGTCAAGTTGAAGTACACATGATTCGTCGGATTAAACACCGTCGCCGCGTCCGATTTCGCCTCATATTTGATTCGCCACTCATTCGCATTGTTCAGCGTATACGTCACCCTCACATCCAAATTCCCAGGAAAACCATTATCCCCATCCGGACACGTCAGCGAGAAAACAACCCCAATCTCATCCGCCGTCTCCAAACGCTTTGCATCCCACATCCGCTTACTAAAATTATCAGGTCCACCGTGCAGTATATTCTTGCCCTCATTTTTCTCCAGTTGATATGTCTTCCCGTCCAACTCAAAACGCGCGTCACCAATCCGACCAGCAACCCGTCCAACAAGCGCACCAAAATACGGAGAATGCGCCAAATACTCATCCAGCGTCGCAAAACCGAGCGAAACATTCACAAAATCACCTTTTACGTCAGGCACCCACGTCTCCGTCACAATCCCACCATAATCCAGCGCCCGAACCCGCACACCATGATCATTCTCCAAACAAAACTCCGTCACAACTTGCCCTTCCAATTCCCCAAACTTGCGCTCACTTATCTTCATTCTCTATTTCCTCCGTCTCCATCATTGATTTCATGAATCGATCAAACGCGCGTATTCCGTCCTCCGTATCCTTAAAAACACCAGCATCCGTCAACACCTGCTCAAATACCTTTCCAACCTCCTGCTGCACAAAGTCCGTCATCGAGCTCGCATCAAAGCCACCATCCCGCTTCAATCGATCCGCCCATTCCTTGTGATAATCCGCCATCGCGTTTGGCTGATCCAACAAATAACGCGCAACCTCCTCAAGCTCCGGCTTCAAACGCGGCGGCAACACCGCAAGCCCCATCACCTCAATCAAGCCAATATTCTCCTTCTTGATATGATGCAACTCCTGATGCGGATGAAAAAGCCCCTCCGGGTGTTCCGCCGTCCGCCGATTATTCCGTAACACCAGCGCCAACTCAAACAACGACTCACCGTCCACCACACAACGACTTGCAATCGGCGTCACCGTATTATGCCGTTCCTCATTACTATACGCCAAAATCCCGACAGATGCATCCGAATAACTTTTCCATTTCTGCAAAATCGCGTCCGCAGCCGCTACAATATCCGTCCCACTCGCCGCACGCAACCGAATCACCGACATCGGCCATTTCACGATTTCCACCGTCACATCCGGAAAAGCCCCCCACGAATAAGTCGGAAAATCGTTATGTACAGGCGCTTTCGCCATCGCAAAGGTATGTCGACCACCCTGATAATGATCATGCGATAAAATCGAACCACCAACGATCGGTAAATCCGCATTCGACCCCACAAAATAATCCGGAAACTGCGCCGTGATTTCGACTAACCGCGCAAACGTCGCCCGCTCAATCACCATTGGCCGATGCTCCGCCGAAAGAAAAATACAATGCTCATCATAATAGGCATACGGCGAATATTGCAATCCCCATCCCTCATCACCAACACGCAACCGCACAATCCGGTGATTCGTCCGCGCCGGAAAATCAACACGTCCCGCATAGCCTTCATTCTCCAAACACAGTGGGCACAACGGATAAGCAACCGTTTTCACAGCTTTCTCCAATGCAATCTGCTTCGGATCTTTCTCCGGCTTCGACAAATTAATCGTCATTTCCAGCTCCCCATACATTGTTTCCACCCGATATTCAATATTCTTCGCAATACTCCGCGTCTTAATATAATCGCTCGCCTTACTAATTTCATAAAAATAATCCGTCGCTTCCCGAGGAGACCGTTCATATAATTCCCAAAATTCAGCATTCAATTCCGATGGTCGAGGAACAAACAAGTCCATCACCTTACTCTGCCAAATCTCTCGCTCCGCAAGCGCCTCACTAATCACGCCAGATGCCACGGCTAATTCCGTCAACTGATCTAGCATTGCCAAGCGATCCGCGGCGACATCCACTGCCACCGCACGCTTTTCCGACCAGCCTAGCAAATCCAGCAAGCGGTTCGTCACATAAACCCGATCCGCTTCCACTAATTCGCCCCTTTTTACCGCTATATCAACAAACTGATCTACTATCATTATTTTGCACCCCATCGTTTTTAGTTAGCATAACCATCCGGATTCTTAGAGTGCCAGTTCCAAGCATCCTCAATAATTTTAGTAACATCTGTAAACTGCGGATTCCACTTCAAAATTGCCTGCGCCTTATCACTAGAAGCAATCAACGTACTAGGATCACCCGCACGTCTCGGCACAATTTTCGCCGGAATCTCTTTTCCAGTCACTTTTCGAGCGGCCTCCAACATTTCCTTCACCGAAAAACCCTGGCTACTACCCAAATTGAAAATATTACTTTCTCCGCCGTTCTTCAAATATTCCAATGCCAAAATATGCGCATCAATCAAATCAACTACATGGACATAATCGCGAATGCATGTCCCATCCTCGGTCGGATAATCATCACCAAAAATCGAGAGTTCCGAACGTTGACCAAGCGCCGTTTGTAAAATGATCGGAACTAAATGCGATTCTGGATTATGATCCTCACCGATGCTTCCATCAAACTTCGCACCCGCCACATTGAAATAACGCAACGCTACAAAACGCGTATCATACGCCTTATCGCACCACTTCAGAATTTTTTCCATCATCAGTTTCGTTTCGCCATATGGGCTTTCCGGATTCGTTGGTGCATCTTCCGTAATCGGAATCACTTTCGGTTCGCCGTAAGTTGCCGCCGATGAAGAAAAGACGATATGTTTCACGCCAAACTCTTCCATCACTTCAAGCGTAACCTGCGTCCCGTACACGTTATTATTAAAGTATTCCAGTGGCATTTCCACCGATTCCCCCACCAAAGAATTCGCCGCAAAATGAATCACGCCCTCAATCGTTTCCTTTTTGAAAACACCTTGCATGAAAGCTTTATCACGAATATCACCTTCATGAAATACAGCGTCCTTGTGTAAAGACTCCGCGTGACCCGTTTGTAAATTATCGACAACAACTACCTTGTAACCCTTGTCTACCAATTGATCCACCGCGTGCGAACCGACATAACCTGCGCCACCTAATACTAAAATACTCATTTCCTATTCCTCCTTGATGGCCTTTGCTCCATCACTAATATTTGCAATATAAAACGCTGCTGGATAGCCAATTTTTTGCAAGTAGGCCGCTCCAACTTCCTTAATAAATGCATCAACTCTGGCCGTCTCCACGATGGCAATCGCACATCCGCCAAAACCAGCACCCGTCATCCGCGCTCCTAAAACGCCTGGTTGCTTCCAAGCCGTTTCTGCTAGCATATCTAATTCTACACCAGTAACATGATAATCGTCACGTAAAGACATGTGAGATTGATTAATTAATTCACCGAACGTCACCAAATCTTCATCTTTAAGCGCTTTCGTTGCTAAAATTGTTCGCTGATTTTCACTCACAGCATGGCGCGCCCGCTTCACCAACGTCTCGCTCGAAATCAAATGCCGATACTTTTCGAACGTTTCCATATCCAACTCACCGAGCGACTTGATCGAAAGCGCCTTCTGCAACTCCGCCAACGCCTGCTCACATTCACTACGCCGCTCATTATATTTCGAATCCGCCAACTCACGCCGCTTATTTGTGTTCATTATCACAATCGTATAGCCCTCAAGTTTTACCGGAACCATCTCATACTCGAGCGTATTACAATCCAGCAAAATCGCCATATCCTTCTGTCCCATCCCAATCGCAAACTGATCCATAATCCCCGAATTCACACCGATAAACTCATTTTCGACCCGTTTACCCGTCAAAATCAGTTCCAATTCAGCCAATTCCAATCCAAATAAGTCCTCTAAAATCACACCAGTCAACAACTCAATCGAAGCCGAAGAAGAAAGTCCAGCCCCATTTGGAATATTACCCCAATACAGAATATCCATTCCCTGACGAATAGTATGACCCGCTTCTTTCAAATATTTCATCATGCCCTTCGGATAGTTCGTCCAATAATCGCTTTTTCGATAATCCAAATCCGCCAAATCAAACGAAATGATTCCCAAATCCTCAAAGTTAAGCGATATCAAACGAACCAGTGTATCCTCCCGTTTCGCTGCCACCGCATAAGTCCCCAGCGTAATCGAACACGGAAAAACATGTCCACCATTATAATCCGTGTGTTCCCCAATTAAATTAATACGACCCGGCGCAAAATACAACGCACCATCCGTCCGGTCAAAAACGCGCGAAAAATCCGTTTTTAGTTTTGAATAATCCATTATCCCTATACCTCCACATTCAAAATAACCTCTTGGCTTCATTATAATTTATTTAGTAAACTTTATCAACTAATTTTACTAAATATTTTTATTAACAACCGACATTGGTGTTAATTTTCTTGGTATTTCCCTTTCCGTCATTCGTTATACTAGCATTAACAAACTAGTTAGGAGATGGTAAAATGAATCTATACACGAAACATTTCCATGTCTGATAGTCGCGAATATACTATACATTACCAATAATCATCTCAAACGAAATGAGGCGAAATTCATGATCACCGAACAAACAAAGATCGATACGTTTTATGAAATGCTCGTGAAAAAAGACTCCAACTACGAAGGAATATTCTATGTTGGCGTGAAAACAACAGGCATTCTCTGCCGCCCTACCTGCCCAGCGAAAAAGCCCAACAAAGAAAATTGCGAGTTTTTCGATACAGCTCAAGAAGCCCTGTTAGCATCCTATCGTCCATGTAAAAGATGCCAGCCATTGAATAATCCTAGTAAACTATCTGCTGAAGTCAAACTCCTCGTCCAAGCAATCGAAGCAAATCCCGAACGCAAGTGGACCGATAAAGACTTTGATGAACTAGCTATCAGCGCCAATACAGCAAGACGCCAATTCAAAAAACAATTCGACATGACTTTCATTGAGTACGCCAGAGCTAGACGACTTGGTTTCGCTTTCGACCATATTCGTAACGGTACGCCAATTATCGAGGCACAACTAGAGGGTGGTTACGATTCAGGAAATGGTTTCCGCGATGCTTTTACAAGAACGATGGGGAGCATTCCTAAAAAAGCAAAATCATTGAATAAGTTTGTCTCCAAATGGCTAGAAACGCCCCTCGGCTCGATGGTTGCGATTGCAAATGATGATGCTTTAATTTTGCTAGAATTTGTTGATCGGCGTGGGCTTGAAACAGAAATTGAAGCCTTACGAAAAAAGTGGCATGCTGCTATAATTCCGGGAGAGAGTCCCATTTTCGAACAATTAACACACGAATTAGATGCCTACTTTAGTGGTACCCTTCAAGTTTTCCAGACACCTGTCGCCTATATTGGTTCTCCATTTCAGCAAACTGTATGGCAAGCACTACAAAAAATTCCGATTGCGTCTACTATTTCCTACGCTCAATTAGCCAGCCAAATTGGTAATCCGAAAGCATTTCGTGCTGTAGCCAGAGCAAATGGCGCCAACCAAATTTCTATCCTTGTCCCCTGCACCGTGTTATTGGCAGTAATGGCGCGTTAAGTGGCTACGGCGGCGGTGTCGCGCGCAAAGAATGGCTACTTGCACACGAAAAAAAGAGCAACATAAAACAGGAGCATGGAATCCATATTAGCCTGGATTCCGTGCCCCTGTTTTCAATTATCGTTTACATCTTGCAAACGCCACTCCTTCTTTCACTTTTAGTCATTATATCATCCCAAAAAAACAGCCAACATAATCTAAAATCTAGATCTAGCCAGCTGCTTTATATTTCCAACCTTATATTTGTGGTTTCCCCACTAAAATCTCTTTTAATTCTTCCACATATTTTTGCGCATTTTGTCCAGCCAATCCACCATCTCCGGCTGCTGTAACAACTTGGCGCAGCGATTTAACACGAACATCTCCGGCTGCAAAAATACCAGGAATCGATGTTTCCATTTCCTCATTTGTAATAACATAGCCTTCATCGTCTAGGATATCTAGTTCTTTAAAAGCACTGGTAAGCGGTACGAGCCCAACATAGATAAACGTTCCATCCGCATTTAACTCCGATACAGAGCCATCAATCGTAGAAACAAGTCGAGCACCTGTTACCTTCATGTCATCGCCAATAATTTCTTCCACCGTACTATTCCAAACAAACGCCATTTTGTCGTTTTTGAAAGCACGATCTTGCAAAATTTGTTGCGCACGAAGCTTATCACGACGATGTACAACGGTTACTTTACTTGCATAACGTGTTAAATACGCGCCTTCTTCTACAGCAGAGTCTCCGCCACCGATAACGATTAGCTCGCGATTTTTGAAGAATGCACCATCACATACCGCACAATAAGAAACGCCACGGCCACTGTACTTATCTTCGCCTTCCGCGCCTAATTTACGATGTTCCGCTCCTGTCGCGATAATAATAGCACGCGCCTTATACGTTTTGGAACCAGCGACAACCGTCTTATATTCCTCGCCATTTTCAACCGATTTAATATCTCCATACGCATACTCCGCACCAAATTGTTTCGCACCAGAAAACATTTTTTCCGATAAATCTGGCCCTAAAATGCTATCAAAACCAGGATAATTCTCAATATCAGCTGTGTTTACCATTTGACCACCTGGAACACCGCGTTCGATCATTAAAGTATCTAAGTCAGCCCGGGAAGTATAAATCGCCGCAGTCATTCCTGCAGGCCCAGCACCGATAATAATAACGTCATAAATTCTCTCTTCACTCACTGTTATTCCTCCAATCCAACTCTAGAACTATCGTAAACCCTCCCACGTTTTCCGTCCATTTATCTGCTCAAAAACCCTCGATTTCAAGCGTATATTTACGAAGCATTGCCACCGAAATATCAAATAAATCCGCAATCACTTTCTGCGTTCCAAACTTATATCGATACAAAATCGCCGCAGCCACTCCGTCTAAATTTTTCATTCGTAAATCGTACTTCTGATCAATCGAACGCTTCATAAAATCAAGGGCAAACAAATACATCGAAGTCGTCTCCACTTTAGCCGGAAAATCAAGCTCTTCAAAACGCCCCAATATCGCGACAATAGCGTTACAATTACCCGCATCTCGACTATCCGGCAAAAACTCGAATTCCGAGAAAATCAAATGCTCGAAAAAATCCCAACCCGTCATATCGAAGTAATCATTAAACATAATCAACGTCGGTTGCTTATCCGAAACCGTCAATAGATACACACCAAATAAGTGCTCTGCCGGATCATCACTCGCCAATTTCTCCAAAACGGCCCGCTCATCATTCGCCAATAAAGCGGAATGTTCCCATGGAAAATCTAACTCTTCCCCATCAATTTGATTAAAATGTTGCCAAAAGTCCCGTGCCTCATCCAGTCGCCCCAAAAAGAACGCCGTCTCCGCTCGATAATAATAATATGCATACCGATCCATAATTTCCAACTGATCCACTTTAGCAAATAAGTGGTTGGCGTGCCCATAATCCCCAGACATCGCATAAATTCGCGCCAATTTCTCACGTTGCGATGACATAAACGGCTCTACTTTCCCAAGCTCCTTCAATACAGCATCCGCTTGCTTCCATTCCGCCTGATAGTAGGCATACAAATAAAGCTCACACAGCGCCATGAAATTTCCAGGGTCACGTGCCAACACATCTTCCAATATCGCAAGACCTTCTGCAAACCGCTCTTCTTTAAAACGAATGCCTGCAAGTTCCATATACGCCTGCCAGAAAGTTGGATTTTCCTCGATTTCAGCAATCAGAAACTGGCTAACTTCATCCAATTTGTCTTCCGAAATAAGCTCATCTACCTTTGTTTTGAACGAAAAAGAGGCTTTCTCGATTTCTGACATATCACTGACACCAAAGCTTGCAAGAGGCGCTTCTTCCATAATAAGCTGGATTAAATCTTTCGCTTCCTCCACATATTCGCCTTCAGAAACGAGCGCCAAATATTTATTCGCATACTGCAACGCCTGTTTAAAGTCCTTCATGTACGCATAATTGTTCGCCATAAAATAATAACAATAATGAATATCATCCGCCTCATCCAGAATACGACGCAAAATCTGATTAGACTTATCAAACTGACCCAATTCCGTATAACAAATCGCCAACTGACACATAATCACAGGTTCATCTGGCTCAAAAAAAGCTGCCCTCTCCAAATACCGCAACGCTTCTGGCATTTCCTGATTCCGAAAAGCCTCAATACCCCGCTGAAAATAAAACTCCCCATTCGGTCTAAACGGATAAATCTTGTTACTATCTTCTTTACTATTCTTCAAATTTTTAACCTCCGCGCATTTTCCAAGTAAGTAGAGTATACCATATATAACAGCAATAAAACGAAAAAATATCTTTCGAAAAAAAACAGCGTTCGTCTACAATCTTATTACTTCTCTAATTCACTAATAACAACCGGATTCCCCCGAGCAAAACAACTAGCAGGAATATCCTTTGAAACAACTGTACCTGCACCAACTATTGCGCCATCACCAATGCTAACACCTGGTAAAATCGTCACATTAGCACCAATCATAACCTCATTCCCAATAACCACTTCACCAATCCGGTACTCCCGAATCAAATACTCATGCGTCAGAATCGTCGTGTTAAAGCCAATCACAGAGTTCCGACCAATCGTAATTTTCTCTGGATAAAAAAGATCCACCG
The DNA here is from genome assembly GCF_000525855.1 of Listeria cornellensis FSL F6-0969. Taxonomy (GTDB): domain Bacteria; phylum Bacillota; class Bacilli; order Lactobacillales; family Listeriaceae; genus Listeria_A; species Listeria_A cornellensis. The sequence goes on along the minus strand of NZ_AODE01000004.1, from coordinate 87,454 downwards.
TCACTTTATAAGCAATCGATGTATTCTCCCCAATCTTCATTCCCAATCCATGTCGATAAAGCCAACGTTTTCCCCGCATAAAAGGAAAAATACGCCCGCATTCAATCACAAGCGTATTCTTCAATGTACGGCCAAACGACACGGTTTTATATACATTCCAAAGTGGATTAACACCATCATTTGTCTCAAACCGTTTCGTTCGGCGCATTAATCTTCCCTCACGATATCCAAAAGATCACCCATCGATTCCAAAATATAGGTCGGATTGTAATCTCTTAGATAATCCGCACCACGAATGGCCCAAGAAACACCAGCACTTTTCACGTTCGCATTATGTGCGGCTTCAATATCATGATAATTATCCCCAACCATAATCGCCTCATCCGCTGTCGAATTTAGCAATTTCAGCGCCATATTAATACCTTCTGGATCTGGTTTTGGCGAAGCAACTTGATCCAAACCAATCACAACTTGGAAATACTTATCCAAACCAGTCGTTTTAAGCCCCTTTAGAATCATATCGTACATCTTCGTAGAAACGATAGCTAATTTATAATCTTCCTCATACAGCGCTCTAATCGTCTCATACACACCATCATATTCTAAAATTAGCTCATCATGGTATTCTTTATTAAACGCCCGATAATGATCCACCATCTCCTGCGCTTTTGCCGGATCAAGCGATGTAAACGTATCAATCAACGAAGGCCCGATAAACGGATAAATATCCTCCCGTTCAAAAGTCCGATCTGGGAAATAAACCCCCAGCGTGTGCTGAAACGTTTTAATAATCAGTTCATTCGTATTAATCAAAGTCCCGTCTAAGTCAAACAACAATGTCGTAATTTTCTTAGTCATGTGTACTCCCTCTCTAAAACTCTATTTCTTCTTCGCGATGCCATATTTATCTTCCAAATAATAAGGACGATCCTTTTTCACGCGGAAATAAGCAATCAATCCTACCGAAAGCGCCACAAGTACAATCGAAATAAATTGTGCCATCCGAAGCGTATCCGTCAACATCAAGCTATCCGTCCGCAAGCCTTCGATAAAATAACGTCCAATCGAATACCAAATGACATAAGACAAGAACAACTCCCCACGCAAAATTCGCATCCGACGCAATACAAGCAATATGATAAATCCAATCACATTCCAAATCGACTCATACAAAAAAAGTCGGCTGATAGTAGATACCATTAATATACATCTGATTAATAATAAAATCGGGCAAATGCAAACTCTCTAAAAAAGCACGCGTCGTTGGCCCACCATGAGCCTCTTGATTCATAAAATTGCCCCAACGCCCAATCGCTTGCGCAAGAATCAAACTTGGCGCCACAATATCCGCTAACTGCCAAAACGAAACTTTCTTAATGCGAGAAAAGATAATCGCGGTCAACACAGAGCCAATCAGCGCCCCATGAATCGCAATCCCACCTTGCCAAATTTTGATAATCTCGTTCAAATGGTCTTTGTAGTAGCTCCATTCAAATAACACATAATAAATGCGTGCACTGATAATCGCGATTGGAATCGCCCAGATGAGCAAATCCACCAATATTTCTTTATCTACATTGCGTTTCGTCGCTTCCTGTAACGCAATAAGTAGCGCCACAATAACAGCCGTCGCAATAATAACGCCATACCAGCGTATCGATATTCCACCTAATTGAATGGCCACTGGATCCAGCGCCGCAAAATTCAAGTTCATCATGCCCCTACTTTCTAAAACAGACTAGCCTCAATCTGTCATACTACTATTTTGACCAATAAGGTTATTTAAATCTTGTGTAAAGCGCTCCGCCGCATTGTAACCCATGTTTTTCAAGCGGAAGTTCATCGCCGCAACTTCAATAATAACCGCCAAGTTACGCCCTGGACGAACCGGCACCGTAATTTTTGGCACATCAATATCAAAAATCCGAATCTTCTCTTCATCAAGTCCAACTCGGTCATAATGCTTGTCCGGATCCCAGCTTTCAAGATGTACAACAATCGTGATTTTCTTACTAGACCTTACAGCCCCAGCACCAAATAGCGTCATCACATTAATAATACCCAAGCCACGAATCTCCAGCAAATGCTCAATAATCGGCGGCGACTGCCCAATAAGTGTCAACTCATCTTCCTGTCTAATCTCTACATTATCATCGGCCACAAGTCGATGTCCACGCTTCACAAGTTCAAGCGCCGTCTCACTTTTACCAACACCACTCGATCCCATAATCATCACACCAAGTCCATAAATATCGACAAGTACACCATGCATCGAAATCACTGGCGCCAATCTACTCTCCAAATAATTCGTCACATATACCGACAAACGCGTTGTCTTAAGCTTCGAACGCAAAACAGGTATTTTGGCTTCTGTCGCCGCTTGCACCAACTCTTTCGGCGCTTCCAAATGGCGCGACACAACAAATGCTGGCGTCCGATTCGTACACATTTGGCGGAATCGTTTCAAACACTCATCACTCGACATCCCCTCCGAAAAAGAGATCTCCGTCATTCCAAAAAGCTGCACCCGATCCTCCGGGTAATAAGAAAAGAAGCCAGTTAATTCTAAGCCGGGGCGTGATAAGTCACTCGTCAAGATTGGTCGTTCCAATCCTTCTTCCCCACAAATCAATTCCAAATTTAGACGATCCATTAAATCTTTCACCGTTACTGATTTTGTCATGAAAGTACCTCCATTAAGTTAACAGGCACAAAGCTCAAAACACAGCCCATCCCGCTAATCCTTTTTGTCTGCAATCTATATCTCATTTTAGCACTTTCTCATTTTTAAGGCTACCTATTTTTGTACAACCAAAAAGAAACCCCGAAAGTAAGCGATTCTTCATTTAGCGAAGTCCTGCTATTTCGAGGTCTCATTTTATCTTGGTTCTTTGCTCCAAAGCACTGAATTAATTACCATGTTAGCAAGCGACATCAGTAGCGCGATTAGTAACGCTGTCCCAAATCCGTCAATTTGAATGTAGGCATCTAGGAAGAACGATGTTAATTCCAGCATCATCGCGTTCACAACGAAAGTAAATAACCCCAGTGTGAAGATATTAATCGGCAATGTCAAAATGAGGAGAATCGGTCTCACCAACATATTTAAAATCGCCAATACAAAACTTGCAATAACCGCACCTGTAAATCCTTCTACATGGAAACTGTCGAAGAATCCAGATAGAGCGACAAATAATATCGCATTAATTAAAACTCCTGCTATCCAACGCATTTACTTGGATCACTCCCAACTTGAATTAGCTGGCATAAGAATGGCTAAAATAATGTAGATCAGGATTCCAGTTCCGAAGCTTATCAATGATAGTAAAACATAGGCGATACGCACCCACGTAGCATCCCATCCGAAGTATTCAGCAATTCCGCCACATACACCTGCTAGCATTTTTTGTGATGATGATTTCGTTAATTTTCTCATGTTAGTTCCTCCTAAAATAGATTATACTTGTTTTTCTTCTAATTCGGTAATTTTAATGATGCCATTGTCCACTGCTGCTTGCAATGTCGCAACGCTCATCTCTTCTGAATTTTGTGTAAACACAAGGGACTTATTAGACTCATCCCAAACTTTTGCATTTTTTAGATCAAAATAAATTTTTTCGCGTTTCGTTCCAAGTGTCCCGTCTACATTCCAAGTTGCTGGAATTTGAATGCGGATATCACCATGTGGTGCCTTCAAGTCTGCGGCTGTCGCTTGATCATTCTGTAGAATATAACCTACATCGCCATTTTCGGCAACGGCAACAGTTGTTTGGAAATCTCCTGTCACAGAGACATCGCCTTTAGTCGTGTGCAATTCAATATTTTCGACTTTGCCACTCTTGAATAAAATTTCACCGTCTTCCGTGCTAGCAACGAGAAATTTCCCTGCGGTACCAGTCGATCTAATATCACCGTGACGCACTTTAAGCGTACTATCATCGACTTCCATATCATCGTACTTCAAGTTCCCGTTCAACAATTGAATTCTCACTTGCTCATAGGTACGTTTTGGAATAGTCAACACGACATCTGTTTTCAGTGCATCATTTTTAGATTCAAAAACAAAACGGTCATTAGTCATTTCAAGTGTTGTTTGGCTGAAGAAATAATCCCATAGCTTCTCTTCGCTGAGTTGTTGGACTGCTCTAGCCTTGTTATGAACGGAAAGAACTGTACGCATCTTCACATCTTCTTTGTCCCAAGCACGAATAATGATGTCACCAGTTGCAATTTTTAGTTCCATCGTGCGGAAAGTCGTGTCATTAAACTCAAATTCACGAATTGGTCTTGGTCGCGCAGTTTTTTGATTTCCATGAATATTATTCTCCGTGTTCATACGGTTTTGGCGGTGCTGTCCGTGGCGTCCGCGCATTTCTCTAGCACGCTCGATATGGCGTTGTTGCATCTCTTTGGCGCGTTCAGAATGCGTCGCTTGTGCTTGTTTGATACGCTCACTCTTAGACTGCATTTTTCTTTCGTGGCGATCATATTTATCTTTCATCTTTTCATTGTGGCGATCAATCACTTCATCGTAACTCGTATTTTCGGAAGGAATGAGAAACAAGGCAATAATATAAGCAATAACCCCGATCATCGTTTTCCAAGAAATAATAATAAGTACGACATAGATTATACGTAAAATGTTAGCGTCAATGCCGAGATACTCGGATAATCCACCGAAAACCCCGCCTATTTTACGATCTGATCTGGATCTCCTTAATTTTTTGTCCATCATTGTTCCTTCCTTTCCTTTATAAATATGTAATAAAAACCGCTATCTCAAGAGAATATTTCGAATGAGATATCCCCAAGCGATAGCGAATCTTTCTTACTTCACATCTTTTACTCTCACATTACCAGTCGTTGCTTCTGCTTCGATTTTCAAAACAGCTTCGTTAGACTTTGGTAATTTTGTAAAAAGAATGGTTTTGTTTACAGAATCCGATGTTTCATCAAGCACGTCAGCATCTGAGATTCCAAGATTAATCTTACCTAGATTCGTGTGCAATTTACCGTCCACACCTAGCTCGCTCGGCACTTGAACGTCGATGTTACCAACACCTGTTTTTGTTTTCAAGAAGCTAGAGTCATGGTTTGTTAATGTGAATGAAATATTTCCTGTTTTCGTTTGTAGGTTAGTCGAATCGAATGCACCTTTAGCAGAAACGTTGCCATGAAATGTTTTTAGCGATAAATCACGAACCGTACCACTATTTACACGAACATTTCCATTGATAGATTCAATCTCTGTTAGCGTCGTATTCAACGTGCCCACGCTGATATTACCATTCGTTGTTTTGGCAAACATGTCGCGGCCTGTCAAACCTTCAATATGAAGATTACCATTCAAAATTTTGATAGATACATAATCATATTCGCGTTCTGGCAAGTACACCGTCAAGTTTGTTACCACTTGTTTCGATGGTGACTGGAAACGTAAAGTCTCTTCGTCCACACGCAATGTCGTTTTGTCAAAGAAGATTTGTAGTGCTTCCTCTTCTGGATACTCTTTGAAAAGCTTGATATTCGCGTGTACCTTCACATCATTGCTGTCCCATGTCTTAAATTCCACGTTACCATTCGCAATTTCAAACTCTAAAATCGATAAAGTCGTATCGTGATAAACAAAATCACGTTCTAATTTCGTAGACGTCAAGAACGGAATCGGCATATCCTTCACTTGCTCAAAAGCGCTGTTCAAGAATTTACCGAACTTCTCTCCTGCTTGGGAAAGCTCATCCATGATTTGGCGACCAGTATCTTGTTGTTTCTCTTGACCAGCTTCTGATTTTTGTTTCGGTTGTGGCTGTGGACGTTTCTTGTAAGAAGCACCACCACGGTAAGGATTTCCTTTCGTATTCCAGCCTTGCGAATAATCATATTCTTCTTCCACGACTTCTTCTTGCACACTTTCTACTGTTTCAGAAGAACGAATATCCTCTGCTGCTGCACTCTTTCCTTCTTTTTTAGAAGTATTCTCAAGTAACGTTAGTGCTTCTTCCGTAGAATGATACCTTGTTTTACTAGTTCTAAAATTCGTTTGCGTTCGTTTTCCATGTTTTTTTTCCTCCTCGTGGAAATATAGCGATATCCATTAAGTATTGTAAAATAAACGATTGTTTTCTAACTGATAACTCTATTATGACGGACAAGAGCATTTCTGTCATACAACCAGAGTATGATTATTTCTTTAGACTTTCGGCACTTGGGAATATGTGTATACGCAAAAAAATCGGCGGCAAGTGTTCGCAATGCGGGCGTTTCATGGACTTCCGGTTCTCACATGCGGGGGTATGTTCCGCTTCCGGCTTCCACGAAACGCCTGCATTACAAACGCTTTCGCTCGATTTGTGTAAAGCTAAGTTTACGTCCTACCCGAAAAAAGGGATTGGCGCTCTTCGGCTTATTTGGAATTAGTTCAAGTTTATCTCTAGTTTATTAGTCTGCTTTGCTTGCTATTTTTTCTTTCATTCTAGCTTTGTCGCGAGTTAAAATTGGCTTTAGGTACTTACCAGTGTAGGATTTGGCTACTTTTGCGACTTGTTCTGGTGTACCTTTTGCAATGATTTGGCCGCCGCCATCTCCGCCTTCTGGTCCTAAGTCAATGACGTGATCTGCTTGTTTTATAACATCTAAGTTGTGCTCGATAACTAGAACGGTATCTCCGTTTTCATCTACCAAACGCTGTAGTACTTTGAGCAAGCGCGCGATGTCATCTGCATGTAAACCTGTTGTTGGCTCATCTAAAATATAGAACGACTTACCATTACTGCGTTTGTGCAACTCTGAGGCTAGTTTCACACGTTGCGCTTCTCCACCTGATAGCGTCGTTGCCGGTTGCCCCAAACGAATATATCCGAGTCCTACGTCTACAATCGTTTGCAGTTTGCGGCTTATGCGTGGAAGATTTTTAAAGAAGTCCAAACCTTCTTCCACCGTCATATTTAACACTTCTGCGATATTTTTTCCTTTAAAACGGATATCTAATGTTTCACTGTTGTAGCGTTTACCGTGGCAAATTTCACATGGTACGTAAACGTCAGGCAAGAAATGCATCTCTATTTTGATGATGCCGTCTCCTTTACATGCTTCACAACGACCGCCTTTTACGTTGAAGCTAAAGCGACCTTTTTTGTAGCCACGAATTTTGGCTTCGTTTGTCGATGCAAATAAATCACGGATATCGTCAAATACACCTGTGTAGGTAGCAGGATTAGAACGAGGTGTTCGTCCAATTGGTGATTGATCAATGTCGATAATCTTCTCTAGATTCTCCATACCTTTGATTTCTTTGTGCTCCCCTGGTTTCGCGTGTGCCCGGTTAAGATGTCGGGATAAAGCTTTACGTAGCACTTCATTGACTAGCGAGCTTTTTCCTGACCCAGAGACTCCTGTCACGCATGTAAAAGTTCCTAACGGGAATGTCGCGCTCACATTTTTGAGATTATTTGCTTTGGCGCCAATGACTTCTAGCTTATTGCCACTGCCTTTGCGACGCTCAGAAGGTATCGGAATGAATTTCTTCCCAGATAAATAGGCTCCCGTGATAGAATTCTTATTATTTCGCACTTCTTCTGGGGTTCCGGCAGCCACAACTTCCCCACCATGCTCGCCAGCTCCTGGTCCGATATCAATTAGATAGTCCGCCGCAAGCATGGTGTCCTCATCGTGTTCTACAACAATCAGTGTATTACCAATATCACGCATGCTTTTAAGTGTATGAATGAGTCGATCATTATCGCGTTGATGCAACCCAATCGAAGGCTCATCCAAAATATACAATACGCCGGTTAAGCGTGAACCAATCTGTGTCGCTAATCGAATCCGCTGTGCTTCTCCACCTGAAAGCGTTCCAGCAGCGCGGCTCAATGTCAAATAATCCAATCCTACATTCTTCAAGAATCCTAAGCGTTGTTTTACTTCTTTCAAAATTGGCTTCGCAATCTGCGTTTCTTTTTCAGATAGTGTTACTTCATCGAAAAAGTTCAACGCTTCAATAATAGAGAAGTTGCTCACATCACCTAGATGCGTCTTATTAATTTTGACGGCTAGTGCTTCTTCTTTAAGTCGATAGCCTTTACAAGATGGGCACGGTAAATCCGTCATGTATTGCGCCATTTGTTCTCTAGTGAAATCCGAACTTGTTTCGCGATAACGACGCTCCACATTGGGAATAATACCTTCAAACGGTATATTCGTTTCGCGTGTCATTCCAAAATCGTTTTTATATTCGAAATAGAATTCTTTACCGTTCGAGCCATTCAGAATAATATCTAGCTGCTCTTTCGGTAAATCTTCTAGCGGCGTATCCATATCAATAGCAAACTCTTTACAAGCCGCTGCCAGCATTTTCGGGTAGTATTGAGAGCTGATTGGCTTCCACGGAATAATAGCCCCATCGTTAAGGGATAGGCTCATATCTGGAATAACTGTATCAATGTCTACTTCTAGTTTAGTTCCAAGACCATCACATGTTGGACAAGCACCAAATGGACTGTTAAATGAGAACATTCTTGGCTCTAACTCACCGACAGAAAAACCACAATATGGACAAGCATAGTGTTCGCTAAACAGTAATTCTTTATCACCAATGACATCAACAACAGCATAACCATCTGCTAATCTCAATGCCGACTCAATAGAATCAAATAAGCGGGAGGTAACGCCTTCTTTTACAACGATGCGGTCAATGACGATATCAATCGAATGCTTTTTTATTTTTTTTCAAGTTCAATTTCGTCTCCGATATCATACATGTCTCCGTCGATACGAACGCGCACATAACCCTCTTTTTTGATGCCTTCTAATGTCTTCTTGTGTGCACCCTTCTTGCCTGAAACAATTGGTGCTAAAATTTGAATCCGCGTTTTATCTGGTAATTCTAAAACACGATCCACCATCTGTTCAATCGTTTGCGATGAAATCTCAATGCCGTGATTGGGGCAAACCGGATGCCCAACACGTGCATACATTAATCGCAAATAATCATGAATTTCCGTTACAGTACCTACTGTCGATCGCGGATTCCGACTCGTTGTCTTTTGGTCAATAGATATAGCTGGTGATAGACCTTCAATTAAGTCTACATCGGGTTTGTCCATTTGACCTAAAAATTGGCGTGCGTAAGAAGATAACGATTCTACGTAACGTCGTTGTCCTTCTGCATAAATCGTATCAAAAGCTAGCGACGATTTCCCCGAACCAGATAAGCCAGTCATGACAACAAGCTTATCTCGTGGAATTTCGACGTCAATATTTTTTAAATTGTTGCTCTAGCGCCTTGTATAACAATCTTATCTTTTTCCAACTCTAATCATCCTTCCGCTTTTAACTCGAGTAAGGTATCGCGAAGTTGCGCTGCACGCTCAAAGTCGAGTGCTTTTGCCGCATCTTTCATTTCATGTTCTAATTCTTCAATAAATGCCATTCGTTCTTTCTTATTCATCTTGCTAAGATCTTTCAAGCGCTCAGCTTCTCTTGTTTCAGCAGCAGTTGTTGCAGCAATGACCCCTCGAACATCTTTAATAATTGTTTGCGGTGTCACACCGTGCTTTAAGTTATATGCCTCTTGTATCTCACGACGACGCGATGTTTCGCTAATCGCAAATTTCATGGAATCCGTCATCTTATCGGCGTACATAATAACTTTACCGTTCTGATTACGCGCGGCACGACCGATTGTTTGGACGAGAGCGCGCTCTGAGCGAAGGAAACCTTCTTTATCAGCATCAAGAATCGTGACTAGCGAAACCTCTGGAATATCGATTCCTTCACGGAGCAAGTTGATTCCCACAAGAACATCATAGATCCCTAAACGCAGGTCTCGGATAATCTCAATCCGTTCTAATGTCTTCACTTCTGAATGCAGATATTGTACTTTGATACCTGTTTCTTTCAAGTAATCCGTCAAATCCTCTGACATTTTCTTCGTCAGTGTTGTAATCAAGACACGTTCATTCTTCTTAATACGTTCATTTATTTCATCTATCAAATCATCAATTTGTCCTTCGATTGGTCGAATTTCGATAATTGGATCGAGCAGACCAGTAGGACGAATGATTTGTTGAATAACATCTGGGTTTAAAGCCAATTCATATGGTCCTGGTGTAGCTGAGATATACATAATCTGATTGACATGCTTCTCAAATTCCTCTAAGCGTAGTGGTCGATTATCCAAAGCAGAAGGGAGTCTGAAACCATGCTCTACTAACATCTGTTTACGCGCTTGGTCCCCATTATACATACCACGAATTTGTGGCATCGTTACATGGGATTCATCAATCACTATTTGGAAATCATCAGGGAAAAAGTCTAGTAGCGTATATGGCGTGGAACCTGCTTCTCTCAATCCTAGATGGCGCGAATAGTTCTCAACGCCTGAACAATAGCCCATCTCTTCCATCATCTCGATATCATAGTTCGTACGTTGCTCCAAACGTTGCGCCTCTAGTAGTTTATTATCAGCACGCAATACTTTCAAACGGTCCTCTAGCTCTGCCTTAATATTCACGATCGCCTTCTTCATAATATCTGGACGTGTGACAAAATGGGATGCTGGAAAAATGGATACATGTTCTCGTTCCCCAATAATTTCGCCCGTTAGCGCATCTACTTCACGAATTCGCTCAATCTCATCACCAAAAAATTCCACACGCATACAGTGTTCATCACGGGACGCTGGAAAAATCTCAACGACATCTCCGCGGACACGAAAACGACCGCGCTGGAAATCAATATCATTGCGATCGTACTGTATCTCTACTAAATCGCGTAACAATTGATCGCGACTAATCTCCATTCCAGGTCGCAAGGAAACAAGCATGGCACCATATTCTTCTGGCGAACCCAATCCATAAATACAGGAAACACTGGCTATAATAATGACATCGCGCCGTTCAAATAAAGATGCTGTCGCAGAATGTCGTAATTTATCAATTTCATCGTTTACACTAGAATCCTTTTCTATAAAAGTATCTGTTTGCGGAACATATGCCTCCGGTTGATAGTAATCATAGTAACTCACAAAATACTCTACTGCATTATTCGGAAAAAACTCTTTAAATTCACTATATAATTGTCCCGCCAACGTCTTATTATGAGCGATGACAAGCGTCGGTTTATTGACTTCTTGAATCACATTAGAAACTGTAAACGTTTTCCCTGTTCCCGTTGCTCCAAGTAAGGTTTGATGTTTTATACCATCGTTAAGGCCTGCAACCAATTTCTCGATAGCTTTCGGTTGATCCCCTTGTGGCGTGTATTTCGAAACTAGTTGAAATGTATCCTTCACCTTTTTTTCCTCCTTTAGCAAAACGAAAGTGAGTCTAGGCAAATCCCAGACTCATCACTTGTATTCATTTTATCATAATTGTGCCAAATCCGCTAGCAAAAAGCGAACATATTTTCGCATTCATGTAACACGAAAGGCTCCCCATTAAGCAAAGCCTTTTCATCATTACGCTTCTTTATCTGCCTGACGCAATCTACCAAGCATTCGTGTTGCTAGGAAAAAACCAATGGTCATCGAAATCGCGTCTAAACATATAAGCCACCATGTATTCGTGAAACCCATTCGAGCGGAAACAGCTATTAAAATCACAGTGAGTCCTAAACCTACAAAGCGTTGGTACGTAATTCGAGATAATGTAATAACCAACAAACCTGGAAAAATTAACGCCGAAATTAGCTGATCCCACATAGGCTTTGCTCTCCCTCTTTTTTAACTATCCGCTTTTAAGACGCGTGCTTTGATTTCATCTGTTAAAGCTGGTAAATCCGTTTTTTCAATACCTTTTTCGGCGAGTAGATCTGGTAGTATTTCACGTAAGAAGTACTGAACACACGCCATTTCACGGAATTGATAGATGGTTTCTAACGCCTCGCTATATATTTTGGTGAATGTTGGTTCTGGGTTGCCTTTCTGGATTTCGCCGAATGATTCATAAAGCAGATCTACTTTATCTGCCACCGCCAAAATTTGTCCTTCTAGCGTATCGTCTTTGCCTTCTTTAAGTAAAACGTGATAAATAGCTTGAAACTCTTTCGGAATCTCCTTGTTAATGAAGTTTCGCGTCATCGTTTCTTCTACTTCTGACAGCATTTCGCGAAGTTCTGCGGTTGCATATTTGACGGGCGTTTTGATATCCCCAATGAACAGTTCTGGATAATCGTGGTTCAGTGCTTTTTCATATAAGGCGCGCCAATTGACGGTTTGTCCAGCTTGTTCTTCTACATTACCTAGAAACTGTGCGACTTGGGTAACTTTGAATGAATGTTCCGCGACAGAATGTTCTTGGTATTTGAACTTGCCTGGACAACGATAAATATTCTCTAAATCAGATAAACTACGAAAATATTGATGGATTCCCATTTTGCTTCACTCCTTATTGTTCTTCTTGTTTTTTATTATCTGGGTGCGTGTTTTCTACTTCCCGCATGATTAACGCTGAACTGAAGCCAAGTAAGGCGATAATAGCCGCCGAATATTGTCTGAAATTGTCTGCTGCAAAAATATAGATAAGTCCCATAAAAATAAGTGTCGTCAAAATTCCCCATGTGAATAACTTGTGCCCACGCGTGACTCCAACTTTCATAACGGAATAAATGCCGACATAGCAAACTGCTTGAATCAAAATGAATTGGACGACGGAAATAATGATGACAGACGTTAAGTCATCGTTGAACATCACTGCTGCAACAGAGACGGCGAGTAGGGCTATGATGCCTAAAATAACGATTATTTTTTTGCTATTGGATAGTTGCTTCATGTTCTTCCCCCAAATGGTTTTCTTTTTTTTACTAGTATAACGAGGATGCGAGTTGATAGCAACCTAAAACACTTGATGGTATGCGGTTTATCGGTTTATTTCAACAAAAACAAGAAGCATTGCTACTCCTTGTTTTTTGTTCGCTTATTTGATTTCTTTTTCAGCTTTACTTCGGAACAAGATGGAGAGTCCGAAGATGGTTACAACGATGGTTGCGCCCATATCTGCCATGATTGCCATCCATAGGGTTAGATAGCCTGTTATAGCTAGTAATAACGCTACGATTTTGAGGCCTAACGCGAAGGCAATATTGAAGCCTACGACGAATCGTACTTTTTTAGCAATTTTTACGGTAATTGGTAATTTTCCTAAATGATCTTGCATGAGTACGATATCTGCCACTTCAATTGCGCTGTCTGTTCCTTTGCCCATCGCGATGCCGAGGTCTGCGGTTGCGAGGGCTGGGGAGTCGTTGATACCATCGCCAACCATCGCAATACTGCCGTTTTTGGCTTGAAGGTCGCCGATTTTTGTCAACTTGTCTTCTGGTAATAAACTTGCGTAATAGTGGTCGATGCCGATTTCTTTCGCTACTTTTTCAGCGGTTTTTTCGTGGTCGCCAGTTAGCATAACGATATTAGTCATGCCGGCTTGATGAAGCTGGGTAACAAGTTGTTTACTTTCTTTGCGCAAGGCATCTTGAATGCCAAACATGCCGAGTATTGCGCTTTCTGATGCGGTAATAACGACTGTACAGCCTGCTTCTTTCAGCGCTTTAACATCCGTTCTAGCCGCGTCTGTCCAACTCGATTCTGGGATTTGTTGCTCGTTACCCAAGAAATACTGTGTTCCTTCGAATGTGCCGACAAGTCCTTTTCCACCAACCGTTGTTAAGTTGTCCATTTCTGTATCAACCGCACCAATGCGAGCGATGATTGCCGCTGCGATTGGATGCCCTGAGCTCTGTTCCATCATACTGGAAATTCGAAAAAAGTCCGTTTCATCATACACGATTTCTTTCTCGACAACTGGTTTTCCTTCTGTCAGTGTGCCCGTTTTATCGAACGCGATTTGTTTCGTCTTGGCGAGTTGTTCTAGGAAAACGCCGCCCTTAATCAATACACCGTTCTTAGCGCTGCGCGTAATTCCAGATACAATCGCAACTGGTGAGGAAAGGATTAACGCACATGGACAGCCGATAATTAATACTGCGAGTCCTTCATAAACCCAATGACTCCAGGCTCCTCCGAAGAAAAGTGGTGGCACAATAGTCACTAGCACGGCAAATATCATAATGATCGGTGTGTAGTATTTTGCAAAACGATCGATGAATAATTCTGTCGGTGTTTTCGTTTCTTGCGCTTCTTCTACTAAATGCAAAATTTTAGCTAAGGATGAATCCTCGTAAACCGCAGTAATTTTAGCTTTTAACGTTCCTTCGTTATTGACCGAGCCACCGAACAAAGCGTCACCAATTTGTTTTTCTACCGGCATCGATTCACCAGTAATCGCGGCTTCATTCACAGAACTTTTCCCATCAACAATCACAGCGTCAGACGGTACTTTTCCGCCGGCTTTTATCAAAATAATATCGCCAATTTGCAAGTCATTAATTGATACTTCCGTTGCAACACCATCTTTTAAAAGGTTCGCCGTTTTGGGCACGACTTTCAATAATTCTGCCATCGATTTGCGTGCTTGCCGCATTCCGAAACCTTCTAAATATTCATTCACTCCGAATAATATCGCGACAACGGTTCCTTCGCGCCAGTCCCCAATAATAAAAGCACCAACTAGCGCAACCGTCATCAATGTATCAATGTTAAACTTCAAACGGAATAAATTCTTGAGTCCTTTGAAAAACGTTTGATATCCGCTGAGTGCCGCCGCAACAAAATAAATACTAAACGATCCCCACGTTGGCATGTACTTATCTGTGAAAAAGGCAACGAAGAATAACAACGTCGAAATGGCAATCTGAACGATGAGCTTCGTGTCGCCATGGCTATGGTCGTGGTCATGATCACCCTCTGGTGGCACGATTGAAACGCCTTCTTTTTTCAATATTTTTTCTACATCCGGCATCGTCATCTTATTTGAAATAACCATTTTCCCCGAGTTATAGAGTACTTTCGCATCCTTACCGTGCTTCAATTGCTTCATTTCGGCTTCCATCTCTTGTGCACAGTGCGCACAGGATAGCCCGCTTAATTTGAATTCTGCCATTGTCCTCCTCGTCCCTTCTCAATTTGTGTGTTCCACGTGCCTAATCGCTTGCGAGAGCAATTCCAGAACGTGGTTGTCGTCTTGCGTATAATAAATCGTTGTACCTTCGCGTCTTGATTTTACTAAGCGTAAATTTTTTTAAAAAGCGTAATTGATGAGAAACTGTCGTCTGATTGAAGCCCAGCGTCCGCGCAATATCGTTCACCGAATACTCTTGATCTTGCACGAGGTTCAAAATTTGAACGCGTGTCGGATCAGCCAGTGCTTTAAAAATTTGCGTCACACCAAAAAGTGTTTCTTCGCCTAATAGTTGTTTGCTTTGTTCCATATCTTATCACTCCGATTCTCATATATGTTCATATACACATATAATAGACCAAAAAAGGAAACTTAGCAAGGTTTAAATGGTACAACTTTCAATATATGTTTATATACACATATATTAATATATATTTGATAAAATTGCAAGTATTTCTTTCGTTATATAGAAAATGAGTTTATTTATGTAAATAAAGAGCTCAATCCGCAAAATCATGATATAATTTACACAAAGGAGTGATAGCATGCCAGATTTAAGCGGACGATTGACAGTTTTAAGGGAAAAGCAAGGCTGGTCGAAAGCCGAAACAGCAAGAAGACTCGGACTGAAGGCCCCTTCTACATACGGTAACTGGGAGTATGGTATTCGAGAACCGGATTTGGATACGGTTCGCCATATTGCAACGTTATTTGATGTTTCGGTAGATTATTTAATTGGTCAAAATAGTGAACCCTCATATAAACCGGTCACAACGAAAGAAAAGAACGATATCGCAAAACGAATTGAGAAAATAATTGAGGATTTGCGTTATGAGGAACATCAACATTTAAACGGGGAGTACTTACAGGAAGAAACGACGGAATTTATTATGGATTCCCTTGAATTCACATTGAAACAAGCTCGGAAATTAAATAATTGATACAAAAAACTCTGTCACATCACGCTGACAGAGTTTTTTTATATATTAGTTATTCAACTCTTCAATTTCGCCGCTCTTCAAATACACAATCCATTCGCAGACGTTCGTTACATAATCACCAATCCGCTCCAAATACTGGGCAACAAGGAGTAAGTACGAAATTTCTTCTAAATGATCAGGATCTTCCTGCATGAAATGGATACATTTTGTATAAATCACGCGTTGGAGTTTATCGACTTCATTATCTCGCGATGCTATTTCACGCGCTGCTTCTTCATCTTCCGCCAGATAAGCTTTTAGAACGTCATGTACCATTATTTTGACGATATCGCCCATCTCTTGAATTTCTGGAATTGGCTTCACGACTTTTGTTCGGCCAACTAAGATCGTTGTTTTAGCGATGCTGACAGCGTGATCACCGATTCGCTCCAAATCGGAACTTGCTTTTAAAACTGTGACAATTTTGCGAAGGTCGATGCCTACTGGTTGTTGGAGCGCAATGAGTTCAAAAGATCTTTGTTCTAGCGCTAATTCCATATTATTGATGGAGCGATCGCTTACGATGACGTTTTCTGCTAGTTCATGGTCTCGATTAACAAGTGATTTAACGGCTTTGTAAATCGCCTCATTGACTAGCATTCCCATCTCGAGTAAGTGTTGGTGTAGCTCGTTTAACTGCTCATTAAAAATTTTTCTAACTGGCATATGCTTCGCTCCTTATCCAAATCGTCCTGAGATATAGTCTTGCGTTTGTTGCTCTGCTGGGTTCGTGAAAATGGTTGTTGTATCAGTGAATTCAATGATTTCTCCGTTGAGGAAAAAGGCTGTCTCATCAGAAATACGCGATGCTTGTTGCATATTATGCGTCACGATAACGATGGTGTAATTTTTTTTTCAACTCTAAAATCAGATTTTCCATTTTTGCTGTAGAAATCGGATCGAGCGCGGAGGTCGGTTCATCCATCAGGATAACTTCTGGTTGGACCGCTAGAACACGAGCGATGCAGAGCCGTTGTTGTTGTCCGCCTGACATGCCAAGTGCTGATTTGTGCAAGCGATCATGGACTTCATCCCAAAGTGCAGCTTGTCGCAAGCTTCGTTCAACGATTTCATCAAGTTTTTTCTTGTTTTTGACGCCGTGTGTTCTTGGGCCGTAAGCGACGTTATCATAGATGGAAAATGGAAACGGGTTCGGTTGTTGGAACACCATCCCGACTTTTTTACGCAAGTTGACTGTGTCTATTTTGGAACTCTGAATGTTTTCATCGGCAACTTTGATTTCGCCTTTGATTGTGACGTTTGGAATCAGATCGTTCATTCGATTCAACGTGCGAAGAAAAGTAGATTTTCCACATCCAGACGGACCTATAAGCGCTGTTACGCGATTTTTTTTTGAAGTTTTAGACTTATCTTATTTAGTGCTTGTTTTTGCCCGTAAAACAGGTCTACGTCTCTTGTTTCGATGACGAATTCCGTGTCGATTGTAGTTGACATTGGGGTGGCTCCTTTCCTCTTTTCATTATCCAAAATTGCCCGAAATATAATCCTGCGTCTGCTTATTAGATGGGTTCGTAAACAGCGTTCCTGTATCGGTCACTTCTACTACTTTTCCTAGGTAGAAAAAAGCGGTATGATCGGATACACGCGCGGCTTGTTGCATATTATGCGTCACAATAATAATCGTGTATTTTTTCTTCAGTTCATGGATTAAATCTTCAATCTTACTCGTCGAAATCGGATCTAGCGCAGAGGCTGGTTCATCGAGTAGCAAAACCTCTGGCTGCATCGCAATCGCGCGGGCAATACACAGGCGCTGTTGTTGTCCGCCAGATAACGATAAGGCGCTTTTGCCTAAATCATCTTTAACTTCATCCCAAAGTGCGGCGCTACGCAAGCTTTTCTCGACACGTTCTGCAAGCTCGGCCTTATTTTTCATGCCGTGGCGCTTCAAACTAAAAGCAATATTTTCAAAAATCGATTTTGTGAATGGATTCGGCTTTTGGAATACCATCCCGATTTCTTTGCGGACGTTGTATAAATCCACTTCTTTTCGGTTGATATTGATTCCGTTATATAAAATTTCGCCTTCCATTCGGCAGCCATCGATTTCGTCATTCATTCGGTTGAGCGCGCGGAGGTAGGTCGATTTCCCACATCCAGATGGGCCGATGAGCGCCGTCACTTGGTTTTCGTGGAATTCTAAATCGACACCTTGAATCGCATGATTGTCGCCGTAATAGACATGCAAATCATTGGTCGCCATCGCGGGTGCGCCTGCTGTTACAATTTCTTTCTCTTGGTTTATCGCGAACGACATATTAGTAGTTGCCATCATTTCACAAAACTCCTTTTGTCCGCCAAATCAGGAAGACGTCATCTTTTTAAATACGTATTTCCCTAGAATGCGGGCTAAAATATTGAAAAGTAGCACGGAAAGAATCAGTACGGCGGACGCTCCTGCGGATACTGCGGCGGCGTCAGGCATGATTCCTTCTCCGTTAATTTTCCAAATGTGTACGGCAAGTGTTTCTGCTGGACGGAAGATGTTAAGCGGCGACGTCGGGTTCATTGGATTCCAGTCCCCGAAGTTCAATGTCGGTGTACTTTGTCCAGCAGTGTAGATTAAGGCGGCTGCTTCACCAAATACGCGTCCTGCGGCTAAAATAACGCCGGTCACGATTGCTGGTAGCGCGGCTGGAACTAGCACCCGTGTTATGGTTTCCCAGCGCGACAAGCCTAGTGCAAGTCCTGCTTCTCGTTGCGTATTCGGGATAGCATTGAGCGCTTCCTCAATAACGCGAATGAGTAGCGGTAGATTAAAGATGGTTAGTGTCAGCGCCCCGGAAATAACCGAGAAGCTCCACCCCATCTGTAACACGAAAATTAAGAAGCCGAACAAACCGACCACGATCGATGGTAAGGAAGATAGGACTTCAATCGTTGTCCGGATGAAGTCTGTAATCCAATTTTTGCGGGCGTATTCTGCCATGTAGATGCCTGCTCCGAGTGCGATTGGAACGGATAATAGCATCGTGATGAATAGCATATAAAAGGAGTTCCAAATTTCCGGCCCAATCCCGCCACCCGCTTTGAACGATTCTGGCGGAGAAGTTAGGAAATGCCAGCTTAGATGAGGAACGCCTCGAACTAAGATATAGCCGAGTAACCCTGCCAAAATAACGACAATGAGTAGCGCAATCAAATAGAAAACGGAGGTCGCGATCTTATCTTTTGTTTTTACATTCATTTGACTTTCCTCCTACGACCGATGAAGCGGATCATAATGATAAAGAACAATGACATGGCTAGTAGCACCATCGCTAGTGACCAAAGCACGTTATTATCAAGTGTCCCCATGACGGTATTTCCCATTCCCATTGTTAATATACTTGTCAACGTGGATGCCGGTTCGAATAACGAAGTCGGGATAACCACGGAGTTTCCAATAACCATTTGTACAGCAAGTGCTTCACCAAACGCACGCGCCATTCCGAAAACAACAGCTGTCAAAATGCCTGGTCGTGCACTGCGCAAAATTACTTTCCAAATCGTCTGCCACCGCGTTGCACCTAGCGCAAGCGAAGCCTCACGATAATGACGTGGTACCGATTGAATCGCGTCCACTGTCAAACTAGTTACAGTCGGCAAAATCATCACGGTCAAAACCGCGGTCGCCGCTGCAATCCCAAAACCACTTCCTGAAATATGTTCCCGAATAAACGGAACGACAACGCTGAGCCCTATAAACCCGTAAACAACGGATGGAATCCCAACGAGCAACTCCATGACAGGTTGCAAAATTTTCTTACCAAACTTCGGCGATATTTCCACCATAAAAATAGCAGCGCCAATCGCGAGCGGTGCAGCAATGCAAGCTGCGAGTAATGTCACACCAAAAGAACCAAGAATCATCGGCAAGGCGCCAACGAGTGGATTTCCAGCCGCATCTGTTTTGGAAGGGTTCCAATCTGTTCCTGTAATAAAGTCAACAAACGAAACATTATTGACAAAAAAAGTAGCCAGTCCTTTCGAGATTACAAAGAAAAGAATGGATGCCGCTGCAATCACCATGA
The DNA here is from genome assembly GCF_000525855.1 of Listeria cornellensis FSL F6-0969. GTDB lineage: Bacteria > Bacillota > Bacilli > Lactobacillales > Listeriaceae > Listeria_A > Listeria_A cornellensis. The sequence continues at coordinate 67,429 of NZ_AODE01000004.1, read as the reverse complement.
TGCTGATGCAGATAAATGTTATGATTTTCCCTCTTTTTTCAAGACGGGCCTTTTTTGGAAGTTTGCGTTAATGCTTTTTCTCGTGCTTCCACTGCGTAGACTCCTTTCCGAGTGCTGAGTGCAATTTTTATACTCAACAAACGGGTTTGCGCCCACTCCTATAGTTAGAAGTAGACGCCTTCCCCAATATATTTTTTATTTAACTTCTGTGATATTTCCTTTAGCATCGCGTTCTACTTTCATCGAGTGAATCGATTGGTAACCTAGTTGTGGTACCAAATCATTTTGAACGTCTTCGCTCGTAATGTAAGCTAGGAATTTTTTAGCAAGTCCTGTCGCTTCACCATTTGTGTACATATGCTCGTAAGCCCAAATTTTCCAATCGTTTGTTGCTACGTTTGCTTCTTTCGGCTCTACATTATCAAGGGAAAGTCCTTGGATTGAATCGTCAATGTAAGAGAAGGCTAGGTAACTGATAGCACCTGGTGTTTCGCTTACGATTTTACGAACAGTACCTGAGGAATCTTGTTCTTGCGCTTTAATTGGAGTTGCGCCATCTAAGCCCCATTTTTCAAAAGTAGCACGTGTTCCGCTTCCTTCTGCACGGTTGATGATGGTAATTTTTTCGTTTTTACCGCCAACCTCTTTCCAGTTTGTGATTTTACCAGTGAAGATATCGATTAATTGTTGTTTCGAAATATTTTTCACGCCAGCGTCTTTATTAACAACTGGTGCCATGCCGACTACTGCGACTCTGTGGTCTACTAATTTTGAAGCGTCAACGCCGTCTTTTTCTTCAGCGAAAACATCCGAGTTGCCGATATCCACTGCGCCTTGTTGCACTTGCGTTAGGCCAGTTCCAGATCCGCCACCTTGCACGTTAATTTGTGCTTTAGGATTTTCAGCTGTAAATTGTTTCGAAGCAGCTTCGACAAGAGGTTGTAGCGCTGTTGAGCCGACCGCCGTAATGGAACCTGAAACTTCTTTGCCATCTCCCGTTCCGTTTGCTTTATCTGATGATGTACTCGAATTTCCACATCCTGCTATAATCATTGTGAACGCTGCAATAACAGCTACTAGTCCTAAAAATCTCTTCTTCATGAATTGTAAACCACCTTTTTTATCGATTTAACTTACAAACCTACTATACCTCTTCTGGATTAAGGGGATGTGTAGCTAATGTTAAGAGAATGTAAAGATGCTATTTGTGTAAATTTATTTAAGGTAAAATGACAAAAAGACCGCGGATTGGGCGGTCTCAGACTGAATTTATGTAAAGAAAAACGCAAGCCGCTCAAATCACGACCTGCGTTACGTATTTATTTGGGAAGTATCACTGTGAATGTCGTACCAGATCCTTCGATGCTTTCAACTTGAATCTGACCGCCGCAACTTTCAACAATATGCTTCACGATAGAAAGTCCAAGTCCTGTACCTCCGGAATGTCGACTGCGAGCGCGATCCACACGATAAAAACGCTCAAAAATACGGTCAATGTCTTTTACCGGTATTCCGATGCCATTATCTGTTACGGTAATAGCTATCGTACCATTTGCCTCATTTTCCGTCACGTCGACCGACACTGTCCCATCTTGTGGCGTATACACAATCGCGTTTGAAAGGAGGTTAATCAGGATTTGTTGCAATCGATCACGCTCTGCTTGAATAATAACTGGCGATGCCAAATTCGGTGGCACAAGCTGAATCCTTTTTTCGAGTGCCATTGAGCTAACCGTATCCATTGTCGTAATCACTACATCCTCCACATCCACCTGCTCCATATTCATCGACACATGTTTCTGCTCAATTCGCGACAATTCCAAAATGTCCATGATTAATCGGTGTAAACGATCGCTTTCCTCTTTTATAATGGTGAGAAACTTCTTGAGCAGTGCTTCATCATACATCGCGCCATCAAGCAGTGTTTCCGCAAAGCCTTTTAACGCGGTAACTGGTGTTTTCAGTTCATGCGACACATTTGCAACAAACTCCGAACGCACATTTTCGAGTCGTCTAATTTCCGTAATATCATGTAGTAGCAAAATGACGCCCGTTATATTCCCCGTTTTTGATAAAATTGGCGAAACATTGGCGTCTAAAATAAGCTCCCTTGGAAAATAAATCGTGATTTCCTCTTGCTGAAAAGTTTTTTTCTCTAAACATTGATCGACAAGCTGCGTTAAGGCGAAACTTTTTAGAACCTCGTAGTATGCTTTTCCAGTGAGTCCTTTTTCGCCGATAATCTGCTCCATCATCGGGTTTGTCATCACGATCAGCTTCCGTTGATCAATCAACATCACACCGCTGACCAAGTTCTGCACGATTCCGTTCAGTCGCTGTTGATTAAGCTCGATTTCCTGCATTTGCTTCTCTAAACTTTGCGCCAGTTGATTCACGCTTAGCGATAAGTCCTGCAATTCGCCGTTCGTTTTCCCTGTAATTCTGCTGTAATAACGGTGATTTGCCAAGTCCATCGACACATCGATAATCTCGTTGACCGGTCGCGTAATCCGTCGCGCAATGACCGCACTGATGAAGCCAATAAATATTAACGCCAACCCAAAAATCAAGGTGAGGCTGAGCCATAACTGATGGACTGCTTTTTCCACGGATTCTAGCGAAATCGAAATCCGCAACACGCCATCCGTTACACCATTATGCGTAATTGGAACCGCTACGTACAGCATACTATAACCAAGCGTGGAGCTTTTTCGCGTGGCAATCCCGACCTCTTCCCCTTGCTCAAGGACTTCCTGCACCTCAGGGCGATTCATATGACTGCCCAAACTGTGCGGATCTTCCTTCGTATCGGCAATGACGTCCCCACTTTGATCAATCACCGTAATTCGCGCATCAATCTTATCCTCAAGCGGTTTTAAGTCCGACTGAATTTTATCCGCATTCTGATCCAAATCAACATCTTCCAGTTTCGTCGTGGTCAGCAATATTTTCGCATCATCCTGCAGCTGGTTTTCCTTCATGTGCAAGTAAACGCTCTTCATCAGTTCCCCCGAAAAGAAACCCACAATCACCATGACAATAAAAAATAAGATAAAAAAAGACAGTCCTATTTTCAGCCATAATTTTTTCATGATTTCACGTTCTCCATCTTATAGCCAAAACCACGAATCGTCTTAATGTACTGCGGTTTCTTCGTATCCGCCTCAATCTTATCCCGCAAATGACTCACATGCACATCCACAATCCGCGTTTCACCAATATAATCATAATTCCAAACCGCATCCAGCAACTGATCTCGCGAAAAAACCTTGCCCCGGTGGTTCGCTAAATATACCAACAACTCGAATTCCTTCGGCGTCAAATCCAGCAACTCATCCTGCAAATATACCTCATAACTCTCCGTCAGAATCTTCAACTCACCAACATGCAGCGACTTCTCTTTCTGCGCGACTTCCAGTTCCACGTCCGCCGCTTTCCCAGAACTTCTCCGCAAAATAGCCTTGATTCGCGCCACAACCTCACGCGGACTAAACGGTTTCGTCAAGTAGTCATCCGCACCAAGCTCCAGACCAATAATTTTATCCAATTCGTCATCCTTTGCCGTTAACATCAAAATCGGCGTCTCCACCTTATCTTGGCGTAACTGCTTACACACTTCAATCCCGTCCATCTCAGGCAACATCAAATCGAGTACAATCAAATCCGGTTTTTCTGACAAAGCAAGCTCGTACCCTGTCCTACCATCCTCCGCCGTCACTACATCAAAGCCAGCCTTTTCAATGTTAAATTGCAGTAAAGTTACAATAGAAGACTCATCATCTACTACTAAAATCTTGGTCAATGCTCTTTCCTCCCCATTCATAACGCGCAGCCTTTACATCCCCGCCACAACTTGTTATGTATTCTTCCACTAAAATATAGCATGAATTTACCTTTTTCGGGTAGAAAACCGACACTCTTAACACAATCTTAAAAGTCAGGGCTGCGAGAACTACCCATTTTCGTCGTTAAAAGTTCCGTTCCGATGCTCATGTACAGTCGTACATTCCGCTTTGTTGTGGCACTTTGAAACAACGTGAATTAGAGCCTCAATATGCAGAGGAGCACAGTGAATCTGTAGTCCTTAACTCGCTTTTGCCTAGAACCTGGGCAGTTCTCGCAGCCCTGAGTCGCGTTTTTGTGACTGGTCGTAACCCCAGTTCATCACGTTTTTATTTGGATTCTACCATGAATAAGCCTAGTTCGAATGAGTCTTCTTCGTGGATAGCGGTTTGGACGATTCTTGGTTCGCCGTTGTTGTCGCGGACTTTTAGCTTGCAGTAGGCTCGGTTTTCGTTTAGCGCCTCGTACAAATCTTCGCGATTCATAACAGCCACACCGTTTACCTCCATGATGACCTCTCCTGCTAAAATTTCCATTCGACTGGCTGGCGTATTTTCCCGCGCGCCCAGAACCATAATGCCGTCCGCTTGTGGTGTAAACTTAAACGCTGCATTCTGTTCCTCATTGCGATGACGATAGGAAATCCAAAACCGACCACCGATTGCTACGATAAACGCGAGTAAGCTCAAAATTGGGACCACGATACTAACAACGCCAAGAAGTGCGATCAAAATCGATAAACTGGTCACTCGAACTGCAATTTTATGCGTTGCTTGTGCTGGCAGCTGGGACTGTACTTGCTGCTGAAAACCAATCACAATCGGTAATACCATCAAGGAAAACGTCTGATTCCCAATTTGAAAAATCGGCCACCAATCAAACAACGCTGCAAAACCATGCCCTGGAATAAAGCATACGAGCGGTAACAACCATAAACGACGTAACTGGAATGCTCCGACCCATTTTCCGCGTCCACTTTTTCGAAGCATGGGTGAGGCTTGGTTGGCGCCCGTAAATTGAATCAAAAACGCCTCCACAGCAAGTAATAATGCCAATACAAACACAATGACAATCATGAAATTATCAATATACAAATCACGAATTGGCAGCATCCGATCCTCAAACGGCGCCAACTGCCAATCGAAATAATAGGCGGCATAGTAAACAAGGCTGGTAATTCCAATCGTATACGCCGTCGAAGCCATCCTAAATAATCCGACTAACAACAACACAATCAGTACGACATTAAATATCGCAATCCAGCCAATCGTCAACGTAAAACCTACAAAAACCATGATAATCGAAATCACCGCGCCAAAAACAATTCCCAAACCAAAGAACCCTTTTAATTCCTGCCAAGGCGAGTGTACCCGCACATGAAATGATTTCCGTTCCCATTTTATTCGGCTAAATCCAGCAATAATCGCAATTAGCATTGAAACATATAGCGCCGGCTGCATCAATATACTACCAATCCCTTTGACAATTTCTACTATTATTGTATCCATTCCATTCACCTCTTATAATATCGGAGAAAGTAACCGCGACACCGCCTCTTTCACTTTAATCCAAAACGACCGCTCCGCATATAATTCTTCCGTTAATTGATACGATTTCAAAATATCTTGTAAAAAAATATCTTCCAATTTTTGCGCAATTTTTTTCTCATACATAAACGCGTTGACTTCAAAATTCAGTCTAAAACTGCGGAAATCCATATTAGCCGTTCCCACCGAAGCAATTTCCCCATCGACAACAAGCGTTTTTGCATGAATAAAACCATTATCGTAAATATAAACCTTTGCACCACTCTCAATCAATTCCCCGCAATAACTCGTTGTTGCACGGTAAACAAAAGCATGGTCCGGTTTGTTTGGAATCATCAAGCGTACATCCACACCAGACAACGACGCAATTTTAAGCGCTTCTAGCAAGCTCGCATCTGGAATAATATACGGCGACTGTAAATAAATCGATTTCTTCGCCGAATTGATCATTTTGATATAGCCATTCTTAATTTGCTGCCATTCCGAATCCGGGCCACTGGATACAATCTGCATACTCGTCTGTCCCTTACCATGAAAACTCGGAAAATAGCGCGTTTGATAATCCAATTTCTGACTAGCCGATGACGCCGAATTCCAGTCCATAATGTACCTCGTCTGCATCGCAAAAACCGCTTTTCCACGAACTCGCAGATGCGTATCACGCCAATAGCCAAAACTATCATCCAGGCCTAGATATTCATCCCCAACATTGAATCCACCAATATAGCCAATTTCTCCATCAATAATCGCCAGTTTACGATGATTTCGATAGTTCAATCGGAAATTTATCAACGGCAATTTTGAAGGAAAAAACGGCCATACTTTGACACCATTTTGCTTCAGTTCATTCCAAAAAGCCTTTTTCGTGGTCCGACATCCCATTGCGTCATAAATCACACGAACATCGAGCCCTTCCTCCGCCTTTTTTTATCAGCGCTTTCTGCAAACGATTCCCTAACATATCCGAATGAATAATGTAATAAATCAAATGAATATGATCCGTCGCCATCTCAATATCTCGCATCAACGCATCAAACTTCTCATGCCCATCCGTGAAAATAGTCACTTCATTATCCTGCGTCAAAATCGCGCCATCGTTCACCAATAGTAAATAAATCAAATCCCGATGTTTCGCGACATTTCGATCACTGAATGGAAATTCCTGTTGCCTAATCATACTAATCTGATTATCCGTCGACTCTCGCAATCCAATTTTCTCCTGTCCCTTCCAGTCAAAAATTTTGCGATGAGAGAGCTTTCGGCCAAATATTAAATATATAATAAATCCAATAACAGGTATGAACGTCAGTACAAGCAACCAAGCCCATGTTGCTGATGTGTCTCGTCTTTCTAAAAACACCATCACAGCAGCAAAAAATAGATTGATTACTAGTAAAACAATCAGTAATCCCGCAATAATCCCCATAATGTACCTCCCAATAATAATGCTACCTTTTTATCATATCATAAATCAGGAGTTAAGTATTGCCTTAGTATCACACAAAAACTCGGCTACCAATAGCGGTTAGCCGAGTTTGATATTAAATATAAGGAGATGGATCTACTGGAACACCATTTTTATGAATCTCGAAGTGAAGATGTTGCCCCGTTGATTGCCCAGTCGAGCCCATGATACCGATGCCTTGGCCTTGAGAAACGCTTTGCCCTGCAACGACTTGCAAACTTCCCGCTTTCATATGACCGTAAAGCGTTTGGTAGCCATTTCCATGATCGATTTCAACAACATATCCGTAGCCACCATAACCGCTACCTGGAGCGCCGAAACCAGAGAAAACAACTGTTCCGCCTGCTGCTGCATAAATTGGAACACTTCCACCCGCAGCAATATCTTGCCCTTTATGTGATTCATGTTGGCCAGTGACAGGATTCGTTCTATCGCTAAATCCAGATGTTAAGATTCCTGCTGCAGGTTTAATGAACATTCCTGTTTGGGAACCAGCACTGATTGACGGGATGGAAGGGATGGAAACAGCTGGTGCTTCTTCTTGTGTTGTCGTTGCAGCTGCGGTTGTTTCTGTACGCGTAACGACCTTGGATTTTGCTTGTGCAGCAGCTTCTCTTGTTGCTTTTGCTGCCCGTTCTTCACTCGCTTTACGCGCCGCCACTAATTGTTGCTGTGCTTGGCGGTTTTTCTCCGCTTGAATATTCCCAGCGATTGCTTGTTCATTCACTGCCAGTTCACCTTGTTGTGCTAATAAATCATTCTTTTGTTGCTGCGTTAAGTCTTTTTCAGCCGCAATAGCCAAGATTAATTCATCTTTTTGACTTTTTTTGGCTTTCTAAGTTATTCTTTGAAAGCGCGATTTCTGTAGATAATTTCTTTAAACTCGCTAATTTCGTTTCCGTCTGTTTTTGCTTAGAATTCAGCGCATCCTCATCTTTTTTCTGGTCGCTCATAATATCTTTATCCGCATTGACCAGCGTAGATACCATCGTTGCACGATCAATGAAATCACTGAAATTATCAGATGCTAAAATAACATTCATATACTCTTGACCGTTTCCATTCACTTGGATGGCGCGCGCACGATCTTTCAATAAATTAAGGCGGTCGTCGATGCTTTTTTGTAACACAACGATTTCATTTTTCAGCTTGCTTACTTCCGCATTCGTTACCGCTACTTCTTGTTGTTGTTTTTGCAACTTTTTATTGGTTTCCGTAATGCTTTTCACTAGACTTTCCAGTTCAGAAGCCGTCGTTTGTTGCTTTCTTTCGAGAACGGATACTTCATGGTCCTTCTCGTCAATGTGATTATCTATAGTAGAACGCTGTTGCTGAATGGCTTGTTGTTGCTTTTGTAATTCATTTAGGTCAGCAGCCTTCACATTAGTTGGCACTACACTAAAGAGCCCAACTGCTACAGTTATTGCAAGGCTATTTACGAGTAATTTCTTATATGTCATTTATTAATTCCTCCTAGATCAGATTCGTATATTACTTTTTTTCCCATTCGCTAGATTAGAAAAAAAAGTACCTTCGTAGATAATCATACAAAGGTACTTTTCTATTTTCAAAAACGCTTGTTATATTTTACGATTAAAAGTTAGCTACGCGGCCAAAACCTACAAGAGATTGAGCCCAGAAGCCGCTTGAAAGGCTATCGATCTTAACGCCGTCATTTTGCGCGTTAATCATTTTTCCTCCGCCAATATAGATACCAACGTGAGCGATTCCGCTACCATAGCTGAAGAATACTAAATCACCTGGTTTTGCTTGGCTTGAACTGATTTTAGTAGATGCTGCATATTGAGCACCAGAAGTTCTTGGAAGAGAGATTCCAGCTGCACGGAATGAGTAAGAAGTAAATCCAGAACAGTCAAATGAACCTGGTCCAGTTGCTCCTAGTGAGTATGGTTTACCTAATTGCGCATAGGCGGTTGAAATCATCGCATCGTAACCAGAACCTGTTGGTGTTGCGATTGTATTATTTGTTGAATTAGAAGTATTTGATGATGCTTTTTTCGTTGTAGTGCTTTCAGATTTAGAACTGCTGTCATTAGAAGATGATGCTGTAGATGATGATTCATTCGAACTTGAATTCGATGATGACTCAGTTTTCGTTTCTGTAGCCGCTAATGGTTGAACAGTAGTCGCTTCTTTCGCTGCCGCCGCACGAGCCGCCGCTGCTGCTGCTTCTCTATCACGTTGCGCGATTAAAGTAGATTTTTCTTGTTGCGTTGTTGCTTGCTGTGCTGCTAATTGTGCTACAACAGCTTCTTTCTCAGCTTTTTGAGCTTCGATTTTATTTTGTTGTTCTTCATAACTAGCGATTGCTTTTTGTTGTTTTTCTTGCTCTTTTTTAACAGATGCAGATTTTGATTTCAAAGCATCTTCGTCTTTTTGTTGTTCGTCAAGAATCGCTTTATCAGAATCAACAATTGTGTTTACTGCAGATACACGGTCTACTAAATCGCCAAAGTTATCTGCACTTAGAACTACGTCAAGATAAACATTTGAATTTGAGTTTACTTGCATTGAACGAGCACGCTCTTTAAGAACACCTTCACGCTCTTTAATGCGAGCATTGATTGCTGCGATATCAGCGTTTAATTTCTTTAATTGTTCTGCTGATTTGTTGAAGCTCGCTTGTAGTTCTTTCGATTTTGCTTGCGCCGATTCTAGTTTCGTTACTAAAGATGATAGATCAGCTTGTAAATCAGCTTTCTTAGATTTAAGATCGTTTAGCTTTGCATCTTTCTGTTGGATGTCTGTGTTAACGTCCGCAAATGCATTTGTTGTAAAAACCGGTGATAAACTGATTACAGCTGCCATTGACGCAGCGATTAAAGTATTTTTTTTTCAAAAGATTTTACCTCCTAAAAAGCTCCCTAGGCTTTTCTTTCATTGAATTTTTTATTATTTTTAGAATGCGTTCGTTTGTCTGACACGCATTTAATTGTTAAACTTTCAAGAATCTACGGATGGATATTGCACTTCCCCATATACCAATCAATACTCCGATAGCAATGATTAACCCCGATATTTCATACATGAATGGGGTTGGCGATAATAAGGAAAGGTTGGTGCCTTCTCCAAGTCTTGGATTGATAAGATTATAAGTGTTAATGTAACCTACAAATGTTAGTATCACTGGCACGATAGATCCTAATAGACCTAGCCAAGCCCCTTCTAACACGAACGGCCACCGGATAAACCAGTTTGTCGCTCCTACCAATTTCATAATCTCAATCTCAGTTCTACGCGAATAAATCGCAATCTTAATCGTATTGGAGATCAGGAACATGGCTGTTAATAAAAGACCAGCACTTAATATTATACCAGCATATCGTCCCCATTTCAAGACATTAAACAATTTATCTACTGTTTTTTCACCATAGTTCACTTTTGCGACATATTTCATTTTCTCGATCTCAGATGCAACCTTCGCCGTTTCACTCGGCTCCTTCGCTTGAACAATGAACACATCGTAAAGTGGATTATCTTGTTCGAACAACTCGAAATCCTTACCATATGTAGAGACTAACTTCTCCATTTGCTCATCCTTGGAAGAAAATGTGACACTATCGACGCCGTTTAGCTCTCCGATATTGGCTTTTAATTCATCCTGTTGATCTTTTGTCGCAGTAAGTTGGATATGCGCGTTAATTTCAACGTCATTCTCCACATCATCTGCTAACTTGTTCATGTTCATCATAATTGCGAAGAACACACTGACTAAAATCAAGGTTACTGTTACTGCACTAGCTGCAGCGAATGTCATCCAACCGTTACGATAGAGACTCTTAAAGCTCTCTTTAAAATGTCTACCTACTGTTCTAAATTTCATAGCCATAATCTCCTTGCTGTTCATCACGAACGATTCTGCCGTTTTCGATAGCGATTACACGGTGTTTCAGAGTATTAACAATCTCTTTATTGTGTGTCGCCATCACGATTGTCGTTCCGCGATTACTAATTTCTTCAAGGATATTCATGATTTCCCATGACGTATCAGGATCGAGGTTTCCAGTCGGTTCATCTGCAATTAAAACCTGTGGCATATTTGCTATCGAGCGAGCAATCGAAATCCGTTGTTGCTCCCCGCCAGACAACTCATCTGGTAGCATTCTGACTTTATGTTTCAAATTAACTAGGTCTAGCACTTCCATGACACGGTCTTTGATGACTTTCGGATCTTCCTCTACTACTTCCATCGCATACGCAATGTTTTCATAAACGGTTTTGCTCGGAAGCAACTTGAAATCCTGAAAAACAACACCGACATGCCTTCTTAAAAACGGTACTTCGCGATTCTTCATATTGAGTAAATCAAATTTACCAACATTAATCGTTCCTTTTGTCGCTCGCTCTTCGCGGTATATCATCTTAATAAAAGTCGATTTACCAGCACCACTCGGCCCTACGACATAAACGAATTCTCCCTGGTCAATCTTAATGTTCAACCCATTCGCAGCTGTAATACCATTGGGATATTTCTTGTAGACATCTTCCATAACAATCATTTTATCACCTAACTATGCCTTTCTTAAATCAAGTTGGAATGATATAACATGTAAGATAACCCGAATTGTGCAGTGAAGTCTCAAACAAGGCTCACCATTTTTGCTGAAGTACTTGAAGTCACAACGCATGATTCCATTATAACACTTCAATCTTTCAGGTTCAGGTTAATTAGGTTACAGTTATATTTCAACCAATGACAAGTTTTATTTTATTTGCAATATACATATTTTCATTTCCATCATTAAAAATCGCATATACTTCTCTTTCTGTAAAAAAGCCATAAAAAAAACGTGCCTGAATTACTGCACTGTTTTACTACTCTCCTATTGTACCGCGTTTTCCAGTGAATTAACATTACAGGGATATTAAAAATAGTTACAGTGAAATCAATTGGAATAGACCACTTCTGCTAAGTAAATACCTTCCTAGGTACTCTGAATGAACTTCTTGTTACACAACTGTTATACAAAAAAGCAACATCAACGTGACTGGTCAATGCTACTCCTTTTGCTGTATTTTAAATATTAAAGCCTTCTCCCATAACCTCACTTGCGCTCATAACAACGACAAATGCGCTCGGGTCAATTTCTTTTATAACACCTTTTAGCCTTGAAAATTCCGATTGAGCAATAACACACAGTAGAATCTGTCTATCATCTTCTGTATAACCGCCTTTTGCCGACAGACGTGTAATACCTCGATCAATTTTATAAAGAATGGCATGGCGTATCTCGTCTTGTTTTTCTGAAATAATCAGTACGGTTTTCGACTGGTTGAGCCCGACTTGAACGAGATCAATCGTTTTACTCGTGGCGAACAGGCCAATGAGCGCGTACAGACCCGACTCGATATCAAAGACAAACATCGCTGCGATAACGACAAAACCGTCAATCAAAGCCACACAAATGCCTAGCGAAAGATTCGTGAATTTGTGCAAAATTTGGGCGATGACATCTGTACCACCTGTCGATGCTTTGCCCCGAAAGACAATACCGAGCCCCATCCCCACAAGTACACCACCAAATAAGGCCGCAACAAGTGGTTCATGTGTCCAAACGGTCCAATCAGATGTCAAATAAACAAATAGTGGCATAATCATCGTGCCTACGAAAGTTTTAATCCCGAATTGGTAGCCTAGGAAGAACACCCCTGCAAAAAATAATGGGATATTGAATGCCCATTGAATGTAAGCCGGTGTCCATCCTGTTAAATAATTGATAATTGTACTGATCCCGCTCACGCCACCAGAAGCAACATGATTCGGTAACAGCAAGACATTGAATGCTAAAGCGATAATAAATGCGCCTAAAATGACATAGACGTATTCCATCGCTTTCGCTAATTTAGGCGGTAGTTTACGCCGTTTGACTGGTTTCATTTCTTTCATCTTGCCACCTTAATCAATCCGCGAACGTAGATAGCCATTGATGAATTCATCAATATCGCCATCCATGACTGCTTGTGTATTTCCTGTTTCAACGCTTGTACGGTGGTCTTTTACCATCGAATACGGATGGAATACGTAAGATCGGATTTGACTTCCCCAACCAATTTCTTTTTGTTCACCGCGAAGTTCCGCAAGCTCTTTCTCTTTTTCTTCTTGTTCTTTTTGATATAATTTTGCTTTTAACATCTTCATTGCTTGATCACGGTTTTTTAGCTGCGAGCGCTCGGATTGGCATGTTACGACAATTCCGGATGGGATATGTGTCATCCGTACAGCTGAATCGGTCGTATTAATATGCTGACCACCTGCTCCGGTCGCGCGATACGTGTCAATTTTTAAATCTTCTGGACGAACTTCGATTTCGATATCGTCATCCATTTCTGGCATGACATCACATGATACAAAAGATGTATGGCGGCGTCCTGAGGAATCGAATGGCGAAATACGGACGAGACGGTGAACGCCTTTTTCCGCTTTTAAGTAGCCGTATGCGTTATGCCCTTTGATGAGCAATGTCACGCTCTTAATCCCCGCTTCGTCTCCCGCTTGGTAATCCAGCATCTCAACTTTGAAATCCTTCTTATCGGCCCAGCGCTGGTACATGCGTAGTAACATCGAGCCCCAATCTTGTGATTCCGTTCCGCCGGCTCCTGGGTGCAGCTCTAAAATGGCGTTATTTTTATCGTAAGGCTCGCTTAACATTAATTTCAATTCGAAATCCGTTAACTTCGCCACAAATTTCTCTAATTCTGTTTCTAGTTCTGTTTGCAACTCTTCATCCGCCTCTTCGCGCAAAAGCTCCAAACTAAGCTCTAGATTTTCTTGCTCTTCTTCTAATTCATGAAACGCGTTATAGGTTTCTTTGTAGCCGTTCGCTTCATTGATGACTTTTTGCGCCCCTTGTTGGTCATTCCAAAATTCTGGATCCAACATTTGATCCTCTAACTCAGCAATCCGAACTTCTATGCTGTCTAAGTCAAAGAGACCCCCTAAAGTCTTTGATTTGTTGGGTTGTCTTTTCTAGTTCATTGCGAATTTCAGCTAATTCCATTCTCAACACCTCTTTTTCAATTTTCATGCATAAAATAAATGCACTTTTAATAATATAGCATACTTGGCTGGAAACTGCGATTAGTTGGCCAAGTGTAAACAAAAAAACCAGGAAAACTCCTGGTTTTTTTGCACCTTGCTATTTCTCTTTTCCGTGACAATTCTTATACTTTTCGCCACTACCACAAGGACATGGATCATTACGACCAATGTGTTGATCTTTGTGAACTGGTTGCTTCTTAGCCAGTGGTTTGCCTTCATTCGGATCAATAGCATCACCTTTAGCCACTTGTTCACGCTCAAGGTTTTGACGAATTTCAGCTTTCATAATGTAACGAGCAACCTCTTCATCAATGGAGCCAATCATCGCTTCAAACATTTCAAAGCCTTCTGATTGATATTCACGTAGCGGATCGATTTGACCGTATGCACGTAAATGAATACCATCACGTAAATGATCCATTGCATCGATATGATCTACCCATTTCGTATCTACTACACGTAGCAATACTACTTTTTGGAACTCGTTAAATTCTTCTTCTGGAAGCATTGTTTCTTTTTCATTATAGGCTTCATTTACTTTTTCTAAAATGAAATCTTGAATATCTTTCGTTTCCATATTTTTAATGTCATCTACACTGATTACGTCTTCTGGTAGCAAGTTAGCCTCCACGAAATCGATAATTCCTTGTAAATTCCATTCTTCGCGATCCTCTTGTCTTGGTGCATTGGACTGCACGACAAAATTCACGACGTTTTGAATCATTGGTTCGATAACAGAGCGTAAGTTATTTTCAGCGGTAATAACTGCGTAACGTTGTTTATAAATAACTTCACGTTGTTGACGCAGCACGTCATCATATTGAAGTACTTGTTTACGTGAATCAAAGTTATTTCCTTCGACACGTTTTTGAGCAGATTCAACAGCACGACTAACCATTTTACTTTGGATAGCTTCGTCGTCCATACCAAATCGTTCCATCATTGATTTCATGTTATCTGAACCGAAACGTTTCATCAATTCATCTTCCATCGAAAGATAGAATTGTGTTACACCTGGATCTCCTTGACGACCTGCACGACCACGCAACTGATTATCAATACGTCTTGATTCATGGCGTTCCGTACCGATAACAGCTAAACCGCCTGCTTCAATTGTACCTTCACCAAGTTTGATATCCGTACCACGACCGGCCATATTCGTTGCAATAGTTACAGAGCCTTTTTTCCCCAGCGAACTGGATAATTTCAGCTTCTTTTTCATGTTGTTTCGCATTCAAAACACTATGTGGTACACCTTTACGTTTTAATTTATGGGAGATAACCTCAGACGTTTCAATCGCTACGGTACCAACCAATACTGGCTGTCCATTCGCGTAACGTTCGGCAATGTCTTCTACCACAGCATTAAATTTCGCATCAATTGACGTGTAGATTAAATCAGCACGGTCATCACGGACGATTGGCTTATTCGTTGGGATTTCGATAACACGCATATTATAAATATCACGGAATTCTTCTTCTTCCGTTTTAGCTGTACCTGTCATACCAGATAATTTCTTATACATCCGGAAATAGTTCTGGAATGTGATAGTTGCCATTGTTTGTGATTCATTTTGGATTGTAACGCCTTCTTTAGCTTCCAGCGCTTGGTGCAAGCCTTCACTGAAACGACGGCCTTTCATAATACGACCAGTAAATTGATCTACAATTAGTACTTCGTCATCTTGCACAACATAATCAACATCAAGATGCATCGTATAGTTTGCTTTTAAAGCTTGCGCAATATGATGGAGCAAAGTGGAACTTTCTATGTCAAACAAATTTTCGACGTCAAAATACTTCTCACCTTTTGTCATACCCTCTTCAGTCATGTACACTGATTTCGTCTTAATATCAACTGTATAATCTTTCTCCACTGTCAATGTCTCAACGAATGAATTAGCACGAACGTATAGAATAGTCGATTTCTCTGCTTGACCAGAAATAATCAACGGTGTTCTTGCTTCATCGACAAGAATTGAATCGACCTCATCGATTACAGCATAAGAAAGTGGACGTTGAACCATCTGCTCTTTATACACAACCATGTTATCACGTAAATAATCAAACCCTAGTTCATTATTTGTGCTATACGTAATATCCGCAGCATATGCTTCCCGTTTTTCTTCGCTGGAAAGAGCATTTAGATTTAGTCCAACTGATAAACCAAGGAAATTATATAGAACTCCCATCTCTTCCGCATCACGTTGCGACAAATACTCATTGACTGTAACAACATGAACGCCATTTCCGGAGAGCGCATTTAAATAAACTGGTAGTGTCGCTGTTAAAGTTTTACCTTCCCCAGTTCTCATCTCTGCGATGTTACCTTCGTGTAGCACAATGCCACCCATTAATTGAACGCGAAACGGGAACATGCCTAATGCACGCTTTGCTCCTTCACGCGCCACTGCAAAAGCCTCAACCAAAAGAGAATCCAATGTTTCCCCATTCTGATATCGTTCTTTAAAAGCCTCTGTTTTCGCACGAATCTCATCATCAGAAAGCTTTGCTGTTTCTTCAGCTAGCGCTTCAATCTGATCTGCTTTCTTCTCTAGATACTTAACATCTTTTTTACCAGACTCAAATATCTTTTTTAATAAACCTGCCATGATCTTATTCTCCTCTACCTGTTTCTATACTTTCCCTGAAGTTGAAATCGTTGCGCTCTTCCCACTTTCTGACGCAACTGCCTTATCATAGGCTCACTAGACAATTCTACCATCTTTCGCCTGTCTTTTACAACCTGTTTCCTGTGAACATTTCGACGTATTTTCTTTGATTCTGTAAAAAAGCCTAAGCTATGCGCTTTATTTAAATAAAAAATATCTTCTCGAGCTCATTTTTTCGTCATTCACTTTTTTATTTCTAATTGGGTATTGACAACAAAAGCCGAGATCCCCTTGTTTTGGATCCCGGCTTTTAGAAGACAATCTAAGTTAATTTGTTTCAATCAAACCGTATTTGCCATCTTTACGACGGTACACAATGTTTGTCCCGTCTGATTCTGCATCCGTGTATACAAAGAAACTATGACCTAATAAATTCATTTGAAGTACAGCTTCTTCACTGTCCATTGGTTTCAAAGAAAATTCCTTTGTACGAACAATGTCTAGCTCACTATCGTTCTCAAATTCACCTGACGTAGCACTGCTATTCACTTCTGAAAAAGCGAAGTAATCATGCTCGGCACCTTTGTCACGGAATTTACGGTTCACTTTTGTTTTATGTTTACGAATCTGTCTTTCTAATTTATCTACAATCAAATCAATACTTGCATATAAATCCCCACTCGTTTCTTCAGCACGTAGCACTAAATTTTTGAGAGGAATGGTCACTTCAACCTTTGCGTTCTTATCGGAATAAACTTTAAGATTCACATGAACATTAGCGTCTGGAGCCTCGCTGAAATAGCGCTCTAATTTGTCGATTTTCTTTTCAACATACTCTCTAATTGGCTCCGTTACTTCAATGTTTTCGCCACGAATGTTATACTTTAGCATAGCAATTCCTCCTTTGAAATAAAACAAATCATACTTTACAAGAAGTGAATGACTTCTTAGATACAGTCTACGTTATAATGTAGCATTTTGCAAACATTTACACGGAGCAAAATTACTATACTCCCAGTGTTTACGTAGTCTGTAAGTATGATGCTGTTACTCTATTCATTCCACAAATCTTCAAAAACAAACCTAAAATGATTGAAAATTTTGCTTTAACGGAAAACAGTGAGTGATACTACGCTTTTCGCACCAGCTTTCACAAGCGCTTCCGCTGCCAAATGTAGCGTTGCCCCTGTTGTATAAATATCATCTACTAACAATATTTCTTTGGATTCAAGAACCTCTTTATTTTCCACAAAAAAGAATTGCTCCTGCTCGATTCTTTCTTTACGTTGTTTTTTTTAGATTGTTTTTCAGTATGTTCTCTCTTGAGTTCTGTTTCGAATGAAATATCAGCTAATTGAAGCAATCCCTCTGTCTGATTAAATCCGCGCTCCCTTCTCCGCTCTGAGCTAATCGGGAGCGGTATCGTGACCTCTTTATTCATTTCTATCCACTTCGCTTTCAATTGTTGTGCGAAGACTCCTGCAATGGCATAATCACCTCTATATTTATACAGAGCCATTAAATCTTTAGCGAACTCATTGTATGTATAGCAAGCAATATTTTTTTGCAAGTAATCATGCGGCTCTTTCATCCCCCATCTTTTGCAGTCCTCGCAGATTATTTCTTTATTAGAATCATCCATCAGCCTACCGCACTTGCTACATGTGATACCCTCGATACGATTCAACTTAGATTCACAGCCAGCGCAGATCACACGTTTCTTTTCTAGCTTGAACAGGCTACTCCAAGAAATTTCAGCCATCAACTCTTTTCTGCATAACAGGCACCTATTTTTCATCTAGCAATCCCTGACGCTTTCCAAGTTGATTCATCATTTTTATTTGCGAAATAGCTAATGCCATATTTTTTGAGACGCCATTATGAAAAAATAATACGTCGCCTTTAGGATAATCAAATTTCCGACCTGCACGCCCAGATATTTGAACAAGTGCTGATTCTGTAAAAATCCTTCCTTCGCTTCCAAAAACACCTACTTGCACGTTTGTAAAAGTGACTCCGCGCTCGAGAATGGTTGTTGTGAGTAATAATCGGATTGTCCCATCCCGCATCTGTTGTACTTTCTCCTTCCTTTCTGGATCGGAAGAATGAACCGTCAAAAGTGGCTCGAAATCTAATTTACCAAGAATAACAGCTACTTCTAACATAACTTTTATTTCCGGAAAAAATAATAAGACAGGACATCCTTCATCTAACTTTTGTCGCATCCACTGGAGTATCAAATCAGGAATTTTTTTGTTTTTGTAATCTTTTTTTCCAATCTCCTATCCATACTTTTCGAGGCACAGGGAGTGATTTCCTATGATACCTCGCTGGAATTTTCACAAAATGACGTTTCCCACTGTTACATTCTTTTTGCCACTTTCTATCTGGTGTAGCTGTGATGAAAATCGAACATCCTGTGCGTAACTGTGCTTTTTGAACGGCATACTCCAAAAAAGGGTCTTTTGCATATGGAAACGCATCCACTTCGTCTATAAAAATAACATCAAATGCTTCATAGAATCTCACGAGCTGATGGGTCGTGGCTACTACAAACCGTTCCCCATTATACACATCTGTCGAATCTCCGTATAAACAAACCATCTCCACATCTGGAAATACTTCTTGTAAACGTGGAAATAGTTCTAAACAAACGTCCACTCTAGCGACGCAACACATAGACGCCCACCATTTATCAATACTTCATTCATTCCTTCAAACATCATCTCCGTCTTTCCAGATCCCGCAACTGCCCAAAGAAGTAAATTTTCTTTCTCCACTACAGCATGATGCACTTTAGCAGATGCTATTTTCTGACCAGGTGATAATTCTCCTTTCCAAGCCAAATAATTACTTTTTCGGCTCGAAATGCTAGTCCTGCCGGGGAAATAGAATAGAGAGCCGCACTCCGTCATTTTCCCCATTATAATGCAATTCCTACAATACCAGCAGTTCTCGCTACCGCAGTGACTACAAGGACTTCTAAAGAATAATTCCTCTTGATTATTCCCACATCTTAAACACATTTTCTTGTTTTCCTTGACTTCGACAGCCTTGACCTGTTGCATATTTTTAGTATCGGGGATTTCTTCTTTTGAAAATAGCCTTCCCTCTATGTTTGTCTGCAATATACTCACCTCATATATCCATTTATACACGAGATAAAAAATAATTACCAATTGCTATATTCTGATTTTCATACCTTATTTCATCTTTATCGATACATACTTCAGGATAATATTCATCTTTTAGAGTATTTTTCAGACTTTTTTTCGGTCTGTTTGAACTTTTTTTGCACTTTTTATTTTTTTCTTATGTCTGGGCTATACTTAAAAAAAACCTCCTAAACTAAGGAGGCTCGAAACATTTATTTTATTGTCCATACAAGAGCTAGTGAGCCTTCCCCCAGATGCGTTGCAATAACTGGACCGAAATAACTAATATTAAAGTCCACACCAGGATGAGCTTTCTGTAATTCAGTCTGCCAGATTCCTGCCTTTTCATAGCAGTTTCCATGAACAATGTAAGCTTGCTTCGCTTGACCATTTTTTACAGCCTCGGCTAAGAGTCCTTCGATTCTTTGAAAAGCTTTTTTCTGTGTTCTAATTTTTTTCAAAAAAGAACAATCTTTGTTTCTTCAAAATGAAGAATCGGCTTGATTTGGAGAACACTTCCAATAATTGCTTGCGCATTAGAAAGCCTACCGCCTCTTGCAAGGTGATTTAAGTCGTCCACAATGAAATAGGCACCCATAGCTTCACGCATAGCATCCAACTCTTTCAAAATGGTTTTCAATTCAGCTCCTGCTGCAACTAATTCAGAGGCTTTTTCTACTAACATCCCCATGGCCATACAAGCTATTTCTGAATCGTAGGCAGCAACATGAATCCCTTCCACCATTTTTCCAGCTGATACAGCATTTTGATAGGTACCACTAACACCACTGCTCAAGTGGATGCTAATGATTGTATCGAAACCTTTATCGCGTAATTTTTCATACAAAAGAACAAAATCGCCTGGCGCCGGTTGAGAAGTTGTTGGAAAAAAATTTAGCTTCCTTCACTATGTTATAAAAGTTGCTTTCATCAATATCCTTATTTTCCACATAAGACTTTCCGTCAATTGTCACAGAAAGCGCCACACTATAAATCTCAAACTTATCGATTACTGCTTGGGGTAAATAAGCAGTACTGTCCGTCACGATAGCAATTTTCTCCCCCATAAAGTCACCTCAAATTTAACGATATTATCTAATGAATACCCAGCCATTTTTGATGGCCGTCACAACAGCTTGCGTACGATCGTTTACTTTCATTTTTTGTAAAATACTACTTACATGGTTCTTAACAGTCTTTTCACTAATGAACAGTGTTTCTCCAATACCGCGATTACTCTTGCCATCTGTCAAAAGTTGCAACACTTCACATTCTCTATGCGTGAGAATATGTAACGGCATCTTGACTTCTGGTTGCTGATAACCATAAGCGCCCTGTGCATTATTAGTACTCGCTAGATGACGATATTCACGAACTAATTTAATTGCAGCTTTTGGATGGATGTATGCTCCACCATCCTCTACTGTCTTAATAGCATCTACCAGGTCCTTGGCGTCCATTTCTTTCAGCAGATAGCCAACTGCCCCGGCACGCAAAGCCTCTGTAACAAATTCGTCTGTATCATGGATAGTTAAAACAACTACTTTTATACTCGGAAATTGCCTGATTAGCATCTCTGTTGCATCTAGACCATTAACGGTAGGCATGTTTATATCCATAAGCACGATATCAGGTCGATACTCGCGCACCTTAGCAACAATATTTTTTCCATTTTCGGCCTCTGCAACTACTTCAAATGAATCTTCT
Organism: Listeria cornellensis FSL F6-0969; assembly: GCF_000525855.1. GTDB lineage: Bacteria > Bacillota > Bacilli > Lactobacillales > Listeriaceae > Listeria_A > Listeria_A cornellensis. The sequence goes on along the minus strand of NZ_AODE01000004.1, from coordinate 46,040 downwards.
AGCTCTAGGATACGCTTTATACCTTCACGAAATAATTGATGATCGTCTACAATCATGATTTTTACAGTCATAATGAGAAATCCTCCTTTAAAATTGTTATTTTCATATTCGTACCCATTTTTTATCCCTTTGATAGCTCTAAAGGCTACTTAAAATAATCAATCGCCTATATTTCTATAGCTTTTCTCTGTATCATTTCATGTTTTTCTAGAAGCCATTGTTATTTGCTACGTTGGTATTACTAAGCATTTTCTAAAAATGGATAAGAGATTATCAACTTAATACATTCCAAGTTTCCCATAAAAATGCCTAGACGATAGAAGTTTTCTCTATCAAAAGTAACAATGACATTCATTATACCATGAATTTGCTCCCACTTCATCTTTCAAATATGATACAAACTCATTTTCTAACTATACACGCTTCCATTTTTCCGTTAAAATGTGAAGGAAGGTGATTAAATTAACTATTGGAGGCCTGTATGCTAGAAAACTATTTAACAATCAGGGTAGCTGGGCAACACGAAATGATTATTGAAAAGTCTCGATTTATTTGCTCTATTATTCGAGCTACAGATGAAAAAACTGCACAAGAATTCATTCTCAGTGTAAAGAAGAAACATTGGAATGCTAGCCATAATTGTTCCGCCTACCTAATTGGTGAACGCGATCAATATCAAAAAGCAAATGACGACGGAGAGCCTAGCGGTACAGCAGGTGTCCCGATGCTTGAAGTTTTAAAGAAAAAGCAATTGAAAGATACCGCTGTTGTTGTGACAAGATATTTTGGAGGCGTTAAACTCGGGGCTGGTGGACTTGTGCGTGCGTATAGTAATGCTGTCAGTGAAACTTGTAAAACACTGGGCATTGTGGAGCGCTCGCTCGCCATCATCATCTCATGCACACTCGATTACCCATCCCACGCAAAATTTGAGAGTGCATTGGAAAAAGAAGGCTATCAAATTGCAGACACTTTGTTCACTGATAAGGTTGTTCTCAATGTGTATGTTGACAGTTCCTATGTAGATTTATTTCGAGAATGGGCTACAAACTTAACCAATGGGCAAGTTCAAATGCTTGAAAATGGGCTAAAATACCGTGAAAAGGATGTCGTCTAAATGTTAGTAGATATATTGCGAAAACTGCCCACGGAATTTGAAACAGCGCGTACACGAAATCGGATGATGACTTGCGATGATGCTGAACAAATGCTAAAAATATGGTCAGATAATGATGTGACACGCTTTATGAATATTGAGACATTTACTACAATAGATCAAGCGCGCGAAATTATCCTCGCTATACAGCAAGAAAAGACAGCAAACAGATATGTTATTATTGATAAAATCAGTGACAAATTAATTGGCTCTTTCGGCATCAACGAGTTATGTCTAGACACAATGTCCGCTGAAATAGGATATGAATTGAAGAAAAGTCATTGGGAGTTAGGCATCATGTCAGAGGTTCTCCAAGTATTCATACAAGAAATTCTATCGGAGAATAGGATTCTTAAATTTACAGCGAAAGTGGATCCAGAAAATCTAGCTTCTATAAAATTATTAGAAAAATTAGGTTTCAACTGCAATAAAATGGTATCTGAGTTTGATATGCACACAAAAACTCTAAAAAATGTAAAACAATACAGTCGAGGAATAATTTAACTGAATTGGCATTACATACGACTTATTTTGTCTTATTTTTGATGATTTTGATGTTCTTTTGCTACCTTCTTATGTATAATAGGAGAAAGTGCACTTGTTTTGCAATGTTCTTTACTATAACTTTAAAACAAACGTAAATTTACTGTAACAAACCAAGTTTCTTATCATGGTACAATTGCATCTATTGCATATGCAATTACTTTACTTCGGGATTTAGCTAGAAATTTAATTATAAGGAGAAAATAATTCATGCCTATAAACAAAAGCCCAGCTCCAAGAAGCGCGAAGTATAAACGCCGTCGGTTGGTACTTTTTTCAGTCTTGATTCCCTTGATGCTAATCGTACTGGCGTGTGCTGGATATGCTACATATTTGTTCAGTTCGGCAAAGCTCGCTGTAGACAATTCCTATGATAATGTTCGAAGTGGAGAAGCTTCATCACTGCGTAATAAGGATGTTGATCCAATCAAAGATAGTTTTTCTTTTCTGATTATCGGTGTCGACGATAGTACGAAGCGACAAGCTAATAATGGTGGTAGTCCTCGTAGCGATGCACTTATCTTAGCAACGCTAAATGTGAAAGATAACAAACTTGATATGACGAGTATACCTCGGGATTCTTATGTCCACATAGAAAGCAAGGATGGTAAGACAGATAGGTACACAAAAATAAACGCTGCTCATGCCTATGGTGGGCCTGAACTAACAATGAAAACAGTGGAAGATTTATTTCAAGTCCCAGTCGATTACTACGTTCGCTTTAATTTTGATGCCTTCCTTGAAATAGTCAATGCTCTTGATGGAATTGAAGTGGATGTTCCTGTTGATTTTACAGAACAAAATTCAAAAGACCAGGCGGGTACTATTACTCTGAAAAAAGGAACACAAAAACTAAATGGGGAGCAGGCATTGGCCCTTTCTAGAACACGTCACATTGATAATGATATTGAACGTGGCAAACGACAACAACTCGTTATGAAAGCTATTATAGATAAAGCAACCTCTATCGGTTCCATAAATAAATACTCAGATGTTATTAAAGCAGTCGGAGACAATATGAAGACAAACATGACCTTCTCACAGATGCTTTCCATTGCTAAGTACGGTATGACGAACGATATTGATATGAAGTCTCTCGCACTTAAAGGTGCAGATGCGCCACAAGATGGTGTTTACTACTACCAGCTAGATGAGAACTCTGTACAAAGCGTGGCTAACGAGTTTGCGGGACAACTGCAAGGGGTTAATAAGCCATTCCCTAACGCCATGCCATACAGTGAAGAAGATTAAATCACAAAAAAGACACTAAGTACTAGAAGAAATTTTCTAGCTTAGCGTCTTTTTATTATGGCCTTTTCCTTCTTATCTTAGCTAGTATATTCAAAATCGGACGATAATTTTCTCCGATTAAACCAATAAACTCAACGATGATTTCTATACAGAATGCCAACAATATTAATAGAATAACAGCTCCCCATGTGGTCGAAAATGAGAATACAAAACCTGTTATCGAAAATAAAATAGCCATACAATAGATCAGCAACACGGTTTGTCTCTGCGAAAAACCTAACGCCATAAGCCGATGATGGATATGAGATCTGTCTGCCATCGAAATCGGAGTTTTTGCCTTTAGCCTTCGTATAATCGCAAAAAAAAGTATCAGAGAGCGGCACGCCTAGAATAATTAAAGGCACTAGTATAGAGATGAATGTCACATTTTTAAAGCCCATTAATGACAGTACTGCAATCATATATCCCAAAAATAAAGAACCTGTATCTCCCATAAAGATAGTTGCTGGTGGAAAGTTATATACGAGAAAAGCTAATATACAAGCAATCAACATAAAAGCTACTGGCGCTACAAATACATCTTGAAGCAATAAAGCCATGCCAGCGATAGTTAGTAGCGCAATTATTGAAACCCCTCCAGCCAAGCCGTCTAAACCATCAATAAGATTTAACGCGTTAACAATCGCCACAATCCAAATGAGCGTAATAGGAATTGCCCATACTCCAAAATATAGCGGTCCTACAAATGGGATATTGATAAATTCAATCGTTATCTGTCCCCACAATACGACACAAAGAGCCGCACTAATTTGACCAACAAGCTTCCATCGAGGTGATAATTCAAGGATATCGTCAACAAATCCAGTCACTACAATAATCACTGCCCCTATGTACACTGGTAAAAAACCACTTTTATCGACAGCTAGCAATAACATACCTATAGTAAACGCTACAAAAATTGCCAATCCACCTAGCGTTGGCGTAATCTTTGTATGAATATGCCGTTCACGAGGCTCATCAACTGCATTGATATAAAAAGCAAATTTGCGAACTAACGGGATAATCAAAATTCCAATTAGAAAACAAATAATCATAATCCATATTTGCAACGTAATTTCAGCTCCATCCTTCAGTTTAAAACGATATTTTCTCGTCGTTTACAGTAGAAATCTAGACTTTCTCGGTCTATCTCCACACCGATTCCCAACCCCATTGGAGTTGTTATTTTCCCATTGTTAATACGGAACTCGCCTTTTATGATGTCTCTTTCAAAGTAACGATTGGAGGCCGATATATCTCCTGGAAAAGTAAACTCTGCTCGAGACGCTAAAGCAATGTTATGCGCACGCCCAATACCAGCTTCAAACATACCGCCACACCAAGCTATCATACCATTTTCAGAGCAGAATGTAGCTATCTTGAGCGCTTCAGTTAAGCCACCAACACGTGCTATTTTAACATTAATCGCCTTAGCACTATTTAATTCCGATGCCTGCCTTACATCTGCTAACGATCGGATATTTTCGTCTAGACAAATCGGAGTTTGTATTTGTTTTTGCAACCACGCGTGATCTACGAAATCCGTTACACCAAAAGGTTGCTCTATCATAGCTAAACTATATTGATCTAACTGCTTGAATACTGCAATATCTGATTTTCTATATGAAGAATTAGCATCCACCATCAATGATAAATTCGGGAAATTACGCCTAATTTTATCCACTTGTTCCACATCAAACCCTGGCTTAATTTTAAGTTTCACTCGCGAATACCCCTCACTAACATATCGACGGACAACTTTCACTAGCTCATCAGAATTTTCTTTTATACCCACGCTGACACCAACAGAAATGTCGCTTAATTCGCCACCCAAATAAGTCGTCAGTGGTTGTCCAGATATTTTTGCAAAAACATCCCAAACAGCCGTCTCCACAGCAGATTTCGCCATCTCATTTCCCCGGATAACTTGAAAAATTTGATTAATTTGGGTCGGATTTTCAAGATTAACGCTCTTAATCATAGGTAATAAATGATCTTTAATAATCAAAATTGCTGTCTTTGTCGTTTCTTCTGTGTACCAAGGATTTAAAAACGCATCAAGCTCACCATAACCCTCTATACCGTCGTTTGAGACGAGTTTAATGATACATAGGTGTTTATCTTTCATGACGCCATAACCCGTCTTAAACGTCTCTTTAAGAGGCATGACGAGGTGATATAGAGTAGCTTGCTTGATAAACATAAGGAATCACCCTTGCCTTCTTTGTTTTTTCATCGCTAACATAAATCGAGGAATAGCCAAAGCCCTTTTCCAGCGACTAGGTTGCGATAAGACGCGGTATAGCCATTCTAGGTTAAACTTCACCCAAAAATAAGGAGCTCTCTTGGTACAGCCGGAAAGAACATCAAAACTACCACCCACACCCATAAATATCCCTGCCTCAAATTTCTCTAAGTATGCCGATATCCATTTTTCTTGCCGCGGAAATCCAAGTGCTAAAAATACAAAATCAGCTTGACTTTTTTAAAATATTTTCCGCTATCTCCTCTGAATCAGAAGCCGTGAAATAACCATCACGCGCCCCTACGATTTCAATATTACTATACTGTAGTTGAACATGTTCGATTAACTTTTCTATAACATTTGGTTTTGCGCCAATAAAATATACTCTCATCTTCATTCCATTTGCTTTTTCAAGAAGCCCTAACATCGTATCATAGCCTGTTACTCTTCCCTTAAGCGGCTTCCCAATACTCTTTGCAGCTTTAACCACTCCAATACCATCCGCAACAACATAATCCGCTTGACGAATCACTTGATTAAATTCCGAATCTTGTTGTGCATGCATTACTATCTCAGGATTGGCCGTTACAATAAACCTACGCTTTTTGTTCACAGCAGCGTCCATTAATTCATCTACAAAAGCATTCTGAGAAACATTATAAAATGGAATACCTAGAATCTCAACTGTCCGTTTCATATGTTCACTCCTATATTTCTCATATCTCTAAGTTTATCATAAATATCCGATTCTTCCTATGTTAAAATTATATATTCTCTCATGCTTTATCTATGTAACTAGAATGACAACACAAAAAATTCGCGATTGATAAAATACCAATCACGAATCTCTGCAAATTCTTATTAATTTAAGATTTGTACTTTTACAGTTTTAACGCCCCAGTTATAGCAAGCTTGTACGCTGTCTAAATGTACATCAATTTTATTACCTTTGATAGCACCGCCAGTATCAGCCGCGATAGCTTCTCCATATCCTTCCACATAAACTTTAGATCCTAGTGGAATAACAGATGGGTCTACAGCGATAACTCGTGGATTATCATTTAAATCAATCCCAGAAGCTGTCACATGGCCCATACCAGGCTCTGCTTTGCTGTAGGCTGTTGCGGTTACCGTTACTGTTTTAGCTACACTTTTAGATGTGCTCTTGCTTGAATTTGAGCTTTGTGTTTGTTTACTTGGTGCACTAGTTGCTGTTTCTTGTTTTTGTGGTGCTTTTTCTTGTGCTGATGACGTGTCCGATTTAGTTTCTTGCTTTGGTGTCTCAGTTTCAGAAGCTTTAGCCTCTGATTGGGCACCGCCAATATTTAAAGTCTCACCTGCGATAATCAAATCGGATGATAGGGAATTCCAAGATTTTAATTGAGCAACGGTAACATTTTGAGTTTGAGCAATTTTACTTAGCGTATCTCCCGGTACAATTTTATACGTACCTGTAGCAGTGGCTGGCGTTTTGACAGCTGCAACTTCTAATTTTTGGTTTGGAAAGATAAGATTCGAACTTAAATTGTTATTTTTCTTCAATTGATCTATGGAGATGTTATTTTCATTTGAAATTTTCCATAGTGAGTCTCCTGATTGAACCTTGTATTCTGCCGCACTAACTTGAGTCGAACCAATGCCAGCTAGGACGATACCCGCTGCAATAGTAGCTACTGTTTTCTTCATGTAATAATTACCTCCTTGATTACTTCGAGAATAATCGTATCATATGGGGAGTTGCGTTGGGTTACCAAATCATTAAGGCTACGTAACACGCTTCTTGAAATACTCCCATTATGCGTAATATTTGTTAATAAACTTTTTTGATCGAATTTTCTTATTATTTATTTATTGATTTATTTCGCGCCTTCATATCATCCAAACGTTATAAGTAGATGCGTATTTGTGCATACACTTTTATTCCATCATAGTTAACTTGAAGAATTTTTTCACTTCAATATACACTTTTGGTTAATTTATACATTTCTGAAATAATAGGCATTTGATTAATTTAGTCGAAAATAGTAGTATTTTTGGATGGATTTCTAAGAAACAGTTGGTAAATATAACAGGAGATTACAATTGTTATCTCCGTTTTCAGCTATCCTCTTCTTCATTCATTTCAATATTGTCCACTTCCTGCTCTTTATTTTTACTCAAAAATCTTATTTTATCTACCAATACCTCTGTAACATACACTTTCTTATCCTCTCTATTAACATAATTCCTTGTTTGTAATTCTCCATTTATCCCTACTAGCGTTCCTTTCCGACAGTACTCTACTGTATTCTCTGCTTGCTTTCCCCAGATTACACAAGGAATGAAATCCGCTTCATTATCTAATCTACTACCTCTTCCAAATCGATTTAAGGCCACAATAACATTCGTAACCGCCTTTTCTTCTGATGTGAAACGCACCTCAGGATCCTCAGTCAATCTGCCAACTAGTGTTACTTGGTTAATCATATTATCACTCTTTTCTTTTTTAGTCACACTAGCATACCTCCTCCTTTACTTTCTGTAAAATCCACAAAAAAAAAAATTTCAAGATTTTCACCCGCTCAAAATGCACTTTTATCCTAGCAGAAAAATCGAAACTGTCACTCTAAACTATACTCAAAAAACAAATTTCGAAGTTTTGATATATTTTAATGCTCTTTATTTTACATCAATAATCTGCTATTCTGTAACTCAACCTAGTAACAACAGATCTATGCAGACGAATAAAAAAAAGCCGCACTATTATCAATACGGCTAATTTCTTCTTATTTGACTACATCGGTTAAAGCAAACATGATGTCGGCTTCACAAACTAATTCTCCATCGACTGTTGCTCGAACATGCGCTTTGGCAATAGATCCTCGTAAACGAAGAATCTCAGCTTCTAAGCGTAGTTGATCTCCTGGAATGACTTGGCGTTTGAATCTACACCCATCAATACCTGCGAACAAACCAATCTTTCCTTCATTTCCTTCTGCTTGCATCATCGCAATTCCACTTGTCTGAGCCAGCGCTTCTACAATCAGAACACCTGGCATAACAGGATATTCTGGAAAATGTCCATTAAAAAATTCTTCATTGGCTGTAACATTTTTGATAGCTACTACTTTCTTAGCCTCTAATTCAATTACCTTGTCTACCAACAGAAAAGGATAGCGGTGCGGTAATATTTTTTTTTATTTCACTAACATTTAACATTTTATACCTCCGAACAATTGTACATGAAGATTAATTCACTCTTTGAATCTACTTCATTTGTATTAGAAAAACCATGTCTTTCGTAAAAACTTCTAGCATATTCATTCTCTGGCGTAAAGCTTAGCAGTATTTTTCTGATTTTAAATTGTGCCTCTATGTGTTCTAACAAATAGACTAAGAAGCTTCGTCCAAACCCTTGTCCTTGATATTTCTTATCTATCATGAAACGATCCAACCAAATAGAATCTCCTTCATGGCAACCATACATAGCAAAGCCAACTAACACTTCTCCAAAATACAGACCTAGGGGGTGCCAACCAGCTATGTAATGCGATTCCACTACTGAACAAGCATTTGATTCAATAAAATTCACTTGACTTGAATTTACAGTTAGATTAATAATATCTTGCCAATTCGACTCGTCCACAAGCTCTATTCGGAGTGACAAACTATCACCTCAATTACTTTCTAGAACCTATTCTTCTTAGCACGTGATGTATTCTCCAAGAGTATTCCTGTTCCAATCGCAACAGCATCTAATGGGTTCTCTGCAAGTAACACAGGGACTTTTAATTCTTCAGCTAAAAGTTCATCTAGACCATGTAACAATGCTCCTCCGCCTGTCATAATAATTCCACGATCAATGATATCTGCTGAAAGCTCTGGCGGTGTTTGCTCCAATACTTGTTTTGCCGCTTGAACAATAACATGTACAGATTCTCTTAATGCTAATTCGATTTCTTCACTAGTTACTGTCACCGTTTTAGGCAGGCCTGTAACCAAATCTCGCCCTCTAATCTCCATTGATTCGTGTCGTGTTCCTGTATATGCGGTTGCAACATTTTATTTTTAATTCTTCGGATGTTCTTTCACCTATTAGCAGATTATATTGTCGCTTAATATACTGTAAAATGTCACCATCCAGCTGATTGCCTGCAAGCTTCACTGATTTACTAGTAACAATATCACCCATAGATAGAACCGCTATATCCGTCGTACCACCACCAATATCAATAACCATATTCCCGCTTGGTTGAAAAATATCCATACCAGCACCAATTGCCGCTACTTTTGGCTCTTCTTCCATAAATACCTGTTTTCCACCACTTTGTTCTGCAGCTTGTCGTATAGCTTTTTGCTCCACGGAAGTGATATTCGTCGGACAACAGATTAAGACTCTCGGTTTAGAGAAAAATCCTTTTAAATCTAGTTTTTGTAAGAAGAAACGTAACATTTCTTGAACAATATCGAAATCAGCAATCACGCCGTCTTTCATAGGTTTAATTGCAGTTATATTTCCAGGAGTTCTCCCTACCATATTTCGTGCTTCTGTCCCCACCGCTAAAACTTCATTCGTGATATTATTAATTGCTACAACAGATGGTTCATTTAATACAATACCTTGTCCTTTCACATGAATAAGAACATTTGCAGTACCTAAATCTATCCCAACATCTTTCGCCATAATTTACAATGACCCCTTTCTGTGTTGTTTCATATGTATTGCTTCAAGCTACCTCTTTTGCATTATAGCATATTTCTTTTAACATATATATCTTTTCCCTAAGCTAAGCAAGAAAATATTTTTATTAAACAAAAGACTAGATCATTTACGACCTAGTCCTTTCATTTATTTAGTTGTTACATCTAAACTCACTTTTTCAGAATCAGCTACACGTTCGATATTCGCACCTAAAGCTTTAAGTTTAACATGGAAATTGTGATAACCACGATCTAGATATTTAAGCTCTGTCACTTGTGTGTATCCATCAGCAACTAATCCAGCAAGAACTAACGCTGCTGCTGCACGTAAATCGGTCGCAGCTACTTCAGCACCTTGGAGTTTAGCTGGTCCAGAAATGATAACAGAATGCCCTTCAATTTTCATGTCCGCGTTCATTCTACGCATCTCTTCAACATGCATAAATCGATTTTCGAAAACAGTTTCGGTCATGACACTTGTGCCTGTGCTCAACATCTGAATAACCATCATTTGAGATTGCATATCTGTTGGAAAGCCTGGATGAGGTAATGTCTTCACATCCACAGCCTTCAAATGTTTAGGACCAATAACTCGCACACCATTGTTTTCTTCAATGATCTTAACGCCCATTTCTTCCAACTTGGCAATAAGCGAACTGATGTGTTCTGGTACCATATCTTCAATAAATACGTTGCCCTCAGTAATTGCCGCTGCAATCATAAAAGTACCAGCTTCAATTCTATCTGGGATAATAGAATGGTCTGTCGCAGTGAGCTCTTTCACGCCCTCTATACGAATTACTTCTGTACCTGCACCAATAACTCGAGCACCCATTTGGTTTAAGAAATTAGCTAAATCAACAATCTCAGGTTCTCTAGCTACGTTTTCAATAACTGTTGTCCCCTCAGCTAATGTGGCAGCCATCATGATATTCTGAGTTGCTCCAACGCTGGGGAAATCCAAGTATATTTTAGCCCCTACTAATTTTTCAGCAGTTGCTTCAATGTAGCCATTCTCAATTCTCACATTGGCACCCATCGCTTCGAAACCTTTTAAATGCAAGTCAACCGGGCGTGAACCTATGGCACAGCCGCCTGGTAGCGCTACTCTTGCTGAACCTGTACGGGCTAAAAGTGGCCCCATAACAACGATAGAAGCACGCATTTTACGGACATATTCAAATGGTGTATCTGATAAGATATCGCCTGTAGCATTTACAGTAACCACATCATCCTCAAAAGATACATCCGTTTTTTAAATATTTTAGAACTTCATTAATTGTATAGACATCAGATAAACGTGGTACATTTCTTAACGTGCTTGTTCCTTTGCTAGCTAGTAAGGTAGCGGCTATAACAGGTAAAACAGCATTTTTCGCGCCTTCTACTTTCACCGTTCCCTGTAATTTATTTCCACCATGGACAATAATTTTTTCCAAAACGAACCCCTCCGCGTATTAATTACTCTATTCATATTTGATATACATCACTTAAAATTAATCTTGAAATTTATTCTTATGTTTACTCATACTCTGAACATTTTACCATTAATGCTTACTACATTTCAACACTAATTTTAAGAGAGTTATATCAATTTCGAACATGTATAAGTTTTTTTAATCAATTTCCAAATAAATTGCCCAGTTGTCTTGCTGAGATAAAGTAATCTAAAAAGAAATTACTAATCGTAACTCCTAAGGCCACAGCAATAATTAAATATAGCGCTCTTGCTTGTATCACATGATCACGGCGTATTAGTTTTTCAAAGTGCAGTGCTTGGAGTGCCCAAAAAGCAATAACGATGAAAAGTAAGTGCGAAACCATAACAATAATTGCCTGTTGTCCAATAACTGTATACATCCGCTACCTCCAAAAATTTTATCAGCCTCTATCATTCTACCAGTATTATTGCCGAATAACAATTTTATATGCTTTAATTATTTGATTTTAGAAAATGTAGTAAATGAGTTTGGAGTCGTAGCCATTTTAAAATGGCCAACTCCAAACTCATTCTGCCTTACTTTTTGTTGTATGCGTGAATCCGATTGACTGCTTTTTGGAGAGCTATCTCTGCTTTTAGTTCATCTACTTGTTTGCTCTTTGCCTCTCTCAGTTCATCTTCTGCACGCTGTCTAGCAGCTTCTGCACGAACGATGTCAATTTCTTCTTCTCGCTCTGCAGTATCTGCCAATATGTTCACTTCTTCACCATTTACTTCCATAAATCCGCCATTTACTGCAACCCATTCTTCTTTGCCATCGTGCTTTAAACGCACTACATCAATTTTGAGAGGGGCTACTAAAGGAACATGGCCAGGTAAAATGCCTAATTCGCCGGCTTTTGTTCTTGCGATAACCATGCTCGCTTCACCGCTGAAAACAGGACCATCTGGAGTAACAATACTTACATTTAGAATGCCCATGTGTATCTCCTCCTGTTTTTATTAAACTTCAACACCCATGCTTTTGGCTTTTTCGATAACTTCTTCAATGCGTCCCAATGAACGGAAGGCATCCTCAGGAAGGTGATCGTATTTACCTGCAAGAATATCTTGGAATCCTTTTACCGTTTCTTTTACTGGTACATACGAACCTTTTTGACCAGTAAATTGCTCGGCAACATGGAAGTTTTGACTCAAGAAGAATTGTACGCGACGAGCACGTCCAACGGCTTGTTTATCCTCATCAGACAACTCATCCATACCTAAAATCGCAATGATATCTTGTAATTCTTTATAGCGTTGTAATAATTGCTGTACATGTGTTGCGACTTCATAGTGATCTTCTCCAACGATATCTGGAGCAAGGGCACGTGACGTGGACGCAAGTGGATCTACTGCTGGGTAAATACCTTGCTCTGTTAATTTACGCTCCAAGTTAGTTGTTGCATCTAAATGGGCGAATGTTGTTGCTGGTGCTGGATCGGTGTAATCATCAGCTGGAACATAGATAGCTTGGATAGAAGTAACAGAGCCAACGTTTGTGGATGTGATACGCTCTTGCAATTGTCCCATTTCCGTTGCCAATGTTGGTTGGTAACCTACGGCAGATGGCATACGACCAAGCAAGGCAGAAACCTCTGAACCAGCTTGTGTAAATCGGAAAATGTTATCGATGAATAGCAACACATCTTGATGTTCTACATCACGGAAATATTCAGCAATGGTCAAACCTGTTAAAGCAACACGCATACGCGCGCCTGGTGGCTCGTTCATTTGTCCAAATACCATGGCTGTTTTTTCGATAACGCCTGAATCTTTCATTTCAAAGTAAAGGTCATTACCCTCACGAGTACGTTCACCTACGCCGGCAAATACCGAAATACCACCATGTTCTTGGGCAATATTGTGAATGAGCTCTTGAATAAGTACTGTTTTACCTACACCGGCACCACCGAACAATCCAATTTTACCACCTTTAACGTATGGGGCTAAAAGGTCTACTACTTTAATTCCTGTTTCCAAGATTTCTGTAGTTGTTGATAGCTCGTCAAATGTTGGTGCTAAACGGTGAATTTTATTACGTTGAACGTCACTTGCGATCGGCTCATCTAAATCAATTGTTTCTCCAAGTACGTTGAATACTCGTCCTAATGTAATGTTTCCTACTGGAACAGTGATTGGGCTCTCAGTATCAATAACTTTCATGCCTCTTTGAACTCCATCTGTTGAAGCCATCGCAATAGTACGGACAACATTGTCGCCTAAATGGATTGCTACTTCAAGTGTTAGTTCCACACTTTTTTCCTCTTCGGATAGTGCTTTGTATTCAACTTTAAGCGCGTTGTAGATTTCAGGTAAGTGATTATCGAACTTTACGTCTACAACAGGACCCATAACTTGGATTATTCGTCCTTCAGTCATGCGATTTTCCTCCTCACTTGCTTTCTCCACTCGGGAGCTTTAACGGTTGGGCGCGCGGACTCTCAAACTTTTATTCGAGAGCTGCTACGCCACCAATAATTTCGGTTATTTCTTGCGTAATCGCAGCTTGGCGAGCACGGTTATATTGTAATGATAGGTCACCAATAATATCGGTTGCATTGTCAGTCGCGCTTCTCATGGCCGTCATACGAGCAGCATGTTCCGCGGCTTTGGCATCCAGAATGGCACCAAAAATCAAACTCTCAACATATTGCGGTAACAATACCTCTAAAATTTCACCTTCAGAAGGCTCAAATTCATATGTCGTCAAATCATGCTCTGCCTCATTTTCATGAAACTCTGTAAGTGGCAACAACTTCTCATTTCTTATAGACTGAGAAATCGAGTTTACATGGTGGTTATAGACGATGAACACTTCATCGAAAACGCCATCTTCGAACATTTGAACCGTATTGCGCGCAACATCTTTAATTTCAGCAAAAATTGGATGATCCGAAATACTTGGTACCTCTAAAACAACATTCATACTGCGGGCTTTAAAAAAAGTCTGCACCAGCTCGTCCTAAAGCGATAATTGCATATTCATCACTTGAGGTATGCTTTTCTTGAATTTGTTTATACACTTCTTTGATAGCATTACTGTTATAAGCGCCTGCCAAACCTTTATGCGAAGTGACTACGATATAGCCCGTTCTATGGACTGCTCGTGTTACTAGCATCGGATGATCTGCACTGTTACCGGAAGCAACATGGGTTACAACATCTCGAATTTTTTTCTACGTATGGGGCGTAGGCTCTGGCTTTTTCTTCTGCACGACCAAGTTTGGATGCAGAAACCATTTGCATTGCCTTTGTAATTTGACTTGTTTTCTTTGTAGAAGTGATTCGTTGTTTAATATCTATTAAAGATGCCAAAGATTTTCACCACCTTTGTTTCGTTTGCTTCTCAAAAACGGCTTAGGCTTCTGAAGGAACAAATGTATTTTTGAATTCTTTAATCGCAGCATCTAACTCTGCTTCGTCTGGTAATGATTTCGTTGTACGAATCGTTTTCAATAATTCTGGACGGTTATGATCGAACCACGTATTCATTTCGCTTTCGAAGCGCAACACATCTATTACAGGAACATCATCCAAGAAGGAATGAACCAATGTGTATAGAATTAGGATTTGTTTTTCAACTTTTAGTGGCTTGTGTAAATCTTGTTTTAGAACTTCTACTGTACGTTTACCACGTTCTAGTTTAGCGCGTGTTGCTGCGTCAAGATCAGATCCGAATTGTGAGAAAGATTCTAGCTCACGGTAAGATGCTAAGTCTAAACGAAGCGTTCCGGCAACTTTTTTCATGGCTTTGATTTGTGCTGATCCACCAACACGAGATACGGATAACCCGGCGTTGATTGCGGGACGAACACCAGAGAAGAATAGATCGGATTGCAAGAAAATTTGACCATCTGTTATCGAAATAACGTTTGTAGGAATGTAAGCAGAAATATCTCCGGCTTGCGTTTCTACGAATGGTAGGGCTGTGATTGAGCCGCCACCTAATGCGTCATTTAATTTTGCAGCACGTTCTAATAAGCGGGAGTGCAAGTAGAATACATCCCCTGGATATGCTTCACGACCTGGAGGACGACGAAGTAGCAAGGATAATTCACGATATGCAGCAGCTTGCTTTGACAAATCATCATAGATAATCAAAACGTGTTTGCCGTTATACATGAATTCTTCCCCCATCGCAACACCAGCGTATGGAGCTAAGTATAGAAGTGGGGCTGGCTGTGATGCGGACGCTGTTACAACGATTGTGTAATCAAGCGCTCCGTGTTTACGCAATGTTTCCACGGCTGTACGAACTGTGGATTCTTTTTGACCAATAGCAACGTAGATACAAATCATATCTTGATCTGCTTGGTTTAGGATTGTATCAATGGCAACCGTTGTTTTACCGGTTTGACGGTCACCGATGATTAGCTCACGTTGACCACGACCGATTGGCACTAAGGCATCGATAGCTTTAATTCCTGTTTGAAGTGGTTCGTTAACGGATTGACGTTGCATAACGCCTGGTGCAATTGCTTCGATTGGGCGTGTACCCGACGATGCGATTGGCCCCAAACCATCCACTGGTTGACCAAGTGCGTTAACCACACGACCGATTAGTGCTTCGCCAACTGGAACTTCCATGATTTTTCCTGTACGACGAACTTCATCGCCTTCACGAATTTCAGTATAAGGTCCCAAAATAATGATACCAACATCATTGGTCTCTAAGTTTTGAGCCATACCCATAACGCCGTTTGAGAACTCAAGAAGCTCCCCAGCCATTGCGTTATCTAATCCGTGAGCACGTGCGATACCATCACCAATATAGGTAACTGTTCCGACATCACTAACTTTTAGCTCCGATTGATAATTTTCAATTTGTTGCTTTATGAGAGAACTAATCTCTTCAGCTTTTATGCTCATCAAATTCACCCCTTGTTACACTGAAAGCCTACAATTTAATTTGTCGCTCCAGGTCTCTTAGTTTAGATTTTAGACTGCCGTCATAGATACGGTTTCCAATAACAACCCGCACGCCTCCAAGAAGGGACGGATCGATATGATTGTGAATATTTAACTCGTTTTTAGCCATTTTTGCGGCAAATGCTTTAGACAATTCAGCTTCCTCTACTTTGGAAAGTGGGATGACGGAATATACTTCTGCGTCGGCAATGCCACGAGCGTCTTTTACTTTTTGTAGATATCGATCAATGATAGTTACTAGATAATCTTCACGTCCACGGTCGATTAGAAGGAAAATAAAATCCTGTAATACTGGCGTTAAGCCACTAAAGACAGTTGCAATCATATCTTTCTTGGCATCATCTGTGAGCGTTGGATTTTCGATTAGTGTAGCGAAATCGGTATTTTGTTCTATCGATTCCTTCACAACCGCGAGCTCCGTATCGAACTGATCGATCAATTGCTCATCCTTTGCAACTTCAAAAAGTGCTACGGCGTAACGATTCGCAACTTCGAAATCTTTGCTCATTTGTCATCGCCTAACTTTCCGATATACTCTTGTACAAGTGCTGTTTGAGCTTCTTCATCCAAGTTCTTTTCAATAACTTTGGACGCGATTAGCACAGACAAGGAGCCGACTTGTTCACGAAGCGCTTTGATAGCATCTTCTTTTTCGCGAGTAATGTCGCTTTTGGCTTCTTCTTTAATGCGTTCACTTTCAGCGCGCGCAACTTTGATGATTTCTTCGCGTTCTTTTTCACCAAGTTGTTTAGCGTTCTCAATCATTGTTTGAGATTCTAAACGAGCTTGTTGAAGAACTTCTTTTTGTTCGGCTAACAGGGCTTCTGCTTGTACACGACTTTCTTCTGCAGAGTCTATTTCCGATGCGATATGCTCTTCGCGGGCCTTCATGATATTCATCAAAGGTTTCCATGCGTAGATACGGATCAGAACTAACAAAATACAGAATGCTACGACGGTAAAAATAGAATCACCGGCAGTAAAAACGGCTGAACCTAGTGCTAAATTAAATCCTGGCACGTTGGATTCACTCCTTTCCATACATTCGCTTATTATCGTTTCATGTTTTTACGACACACATAAAGGAATGGCGAGTTTGTCCCGCCACGTGTTAAATTACTTATTCATTACCATGAACGCGATAACAACAGCGATGATTGGAAGGGCCTCAACCAAACCAACACCAATGAACATGATTGTTTGTAGCATTGAACGTGCTTCTGGTTGACGAGCAACACCTTCAACTGTTTTTGATACGATAAGACCGTTACCAATACCTGCTCCTAGAGCTCCTAAACCTACGGCGATAGCCGCTGCAATTGCACCTAATGACATAATAAATATCCTCCTCGAATTATCTTCTAATTTATTTTTGTTTATGACAAGATTATGAGTCTTTCCTCATAGCTCTGACTTAACTTAGATGTGGCGAGTGCTGCTTAGTGTTCGTCACTTATTTTGTGCGACATGTAAACCATGGTCAACACGGTGAATAGATAGGCTTGGATTGCACCGATGAATACGGAGAAACCTTGCCAAACTACTGCTGGAATGATTGCAAATACGCCAACTACTGGGTTAATATGTGCTAATTGTAATGCGATAATGCTTAGCAATACTTCCCCTGCAAAAATGTTACCGTATAGACGCAAACCAAGTGTCAATGTGTTGGCGAACTCCTCTACTAGCTTCAATGGGAATAAAAATTTCATTGGGCTGAAGTAAGTTCCAACAACATAATGCTTGACTCCTCTAAGTTTGATTCCATAATAATGAGTCAACCCGATAATGAGTACGGCCAAGGTTAGTGTTACAATCGGATCGGCAGTAGGTGAACGCCACCATACTTCGCCACCGACAGCTATCTGCATTGGCAATCCTAACATATTAGCTACGAAGATAAAGAATATCAACGTAATTCCTAATACATGGAATCTCCCACCAGTTTTCCAGTCCATGTTACTGTTGATAATGCCTTTAACAAAGTCCATTACCCATTCAATAAAGTTCTGTTTGCCTGTGGGACGCATTTGTAGCTTTCTCGTACAAAAGATTGCAATAAAAAGTACGATAACACATGTGACTGTAATCATCAGGACATTAGACAAGTTAAATGCTAATTTCCCTAAGTACCATATTGGAAATTCCTCTTCCAATTTGGTTCACCCCTCTCTCTTTTTAAGCGTTTTTCTTCCGGTAGATGGAATAGATAACAAAATCCAAGAAAACCACGGAATAAACAATGCCCAAACCAATCACCATACTATAAACGTGAAAGAAATCCGGTACTTGTGTCGCAATGATTGTTGCAAGTAGAACGCTTCCCATTCTTGCTGTTGTACCCATGCCATAGAAAGTTCTCTTCTCGGCAATCGCCTTCGTCATGGCCTGTGTACGTCTCATCAACAGCCAGTAGTTAAACCAACCTACAATAATCCCCAGTTTTAGCCCCAAAAAAATATGTACATGCGGGGTTAGTAACCATCCAGCTACACATATACCAACAAAAGCAATGATGTATTTCTGATGACGATGATACATTCCTATTAGTGATTCTAACATTCCGGCAGATGTCCTTTCTTAATGTTATTGGTATTTCTTGCTCCCCGTCTGTAAAATGTGACTCGGATTTTAAGACAGAAGTAAGCTTGGAGTTTGTGATTTTTTACACATTACCCGTTTGCTAACAAAAAACTGAACACAACTGTAAGCCTTATCAGTGCGTCACTTTTTAGCATACAATAGGCAAAAGTAAAAAGTCAATATCTTTTCACAAATTCCGTACCTACTTGCTAACAATTCTACCACAATAACACTACTTCAAGGAAATAATGCGAATTGATTTTTAACATTTTTTTTGAAAAATTATATACTTCGTCGATAAAGAAACTATTTTCAGCGAATTTAAGTATATTTTTCTCTACGCTACACCTCCATATTTACTGGAAAATTCGAATTATGTTGATGTTTTCACATATTAGTGTACAAAAAAAAGCTCTCACCATTGTTTGGTAAAAGACTTTCGACAGCACACGTGACTGCAAAAGCTTCCTTCCAGTGAAAAAGAACGAAAAAGTGGCTAGACATGTATTGTTTTGGCTATAAAGTTATAATCACCCGACACACTTGGGTCAATTCTGTCCACGCCCAGACTTGCGGACGTCGGCGGGATTGAGACAGTGCTGACTTGCAGCAATTATCCCCTACGCATTTCATGAACAGCTCATTCTTTTGGTTCATTCGTAACAACATTGTTCATCTTAACACAATATAACCTAAACCTCTAGCAAAAACTAATCGCGTAATATATCTGTAACAATGAGGCGCTTCCATTGGGATTTCTTGTTTTTTCATAGGTTTTTAGACGGAAAAACACGGATTATTCACAGTAAATAAAAAGACTATAACTCGCCATTTCTAGAACGAATTATAGTCTTTTTTTTAAACAGTATAGTCCGATGGGCGCTCGGATGTCTTTTCAAAGTGGTATTTAATCGCTTCTAGAATTCGCGCAGATGCTGCACCATCACCGTACGGATTACTAGCATTGGCCATTTTCAAGTAAGATTCTTTGTTGTCTAGCAGATCAAATGCTTCTTTTTTCAGGTCTTCTTTGGCTGTACCGATTAGTTTTAGTGTTCCAGCTTCGACGCCTTCTGGACGTTCAGTCGTATCGCGCAGGACTAGAACGGGAACGCCCATGCCGGGTGCTTCTTCTTGAACGCCACCTGAATCTGTGAAAACAAGGTACGATTTTTTCAAGAAATTGTGGAAATCGATGGCATCTAGTGGTTCGATAAGGTGAATACGTGGGTGCCCACCAAGAATCGAAGTTGCTTTTTCGCGAACGGCTGGGTTCATATGCATTGGATAGACAATTTCGACATCTTCGCGAGATTCTGCGATTTCACGGACTGCTTCGAATATCCCTTGCATTGGCGCGCCTAAGTTCTCACGGCGATGCGCGGTCATCAGTACCAAACGATTATCTCCCAAGCCATCCAAAATCGGATGATGGTAGTCGTCTTGAACGGTCGTTTTTAGGGCATCGATCGCAGTGTTACCTGTAACAAAAATGGTATCTGGATTCTTGCCTTCATCCAGTAAATTCTGCTTTGATTGTGAGGTTGGCGAGAAGTGTAAATCAGCCATAACACCAGTCAATTGGCGATTCATTTCTTCTGGGAACGGCGAATATTTATTCCATGTACGTAAACCTGCTTCTACATGCCCAATCGCTGTTTGGTTATAAAAAGCTGCTAGTGCTGCCGCAAAACTTGTTGTTGTATCGCCATGAACAAGGACGATATCCGGTTTTTCCTCAGCGATAACTTCACTCAATCCCTGCATTGCGCGTGTGGTGATGTCTGTTAATGTTTGTTGTTTTTGCATGATATTTAAATCGACATCTGGTTTTATATTAAAAATATCTAGCACTTGGTCGAGCATTTCTCGATGTTGCGCAGTAATCACAACGCGAGACTCGAAAAATTCTGGCTGTTTCTCAAATTCTAAAACTAGCGGAGCCATTTTAATTGCTTCTGGTCTTGTTCCAAAAACACTCATTACTTTAATTTTACGCATAGTTCCAATCATCCCTTTCTGAAAAAGCGAGGAAACTTGTGCTCCCCCGCCTTTGTTACACTATTATTTTGTACCGAACAAACGGTCACCAGCATCGCCCAAGCCCGGAATAATGTAGCCGTGTTCGTCTAATTTCTCATCTAGACCTGCTACATAGATATCCACGTCTGGATGTGCCTCTTGTAGTGCTTTAATTCCCTCTGGGGCAGCAACTAAACACATAAATTTCATATTGTTAGCGCCACGTTTCTTCAAGCAGTCGATAGCCATGATTGCCGAACCACCTGTTGCTAACATCGGGTCAACAACGATGAATAGACGTTCTTCCACATCGGATGGCAATTTTACGAAGTACTCGACTGGTTCTAATGTGTCGTGATCGCGGTAAAGACCAACATGCCCTACTTTTGCAGCGGGGATTAGCGTTAGGATTCCGTCTGCCATGCCTAGTCCTGCACGAAGAATTGGAACAACACCTAGTTTTTTACCAGCAATTGTTTTGGCAGGCGTTCTTTGTAATGGTGTTTCTACAAACGTGTCTTCTAGCTCGACATCGCGTGTAATTTCGTACGCCATTAATGTGGCAACCTCGTTTACTAACTCGCGGAATGCTTTCGTTCCTGTATCCTTGTCGCGGATAATTGTTAATTTATGCTGAACTAATGGGTGGTCAATTACGTGTACTTTTGCCATTATTTTCGCTCCTTTAAGGTAAATTTCCTTCTCTTATTGTATCAAAGAATCGCGCTTGTGCAAGTATAATTTATCCCAGACAAAAAAAAGCCCTACTAACCTAGTTCGCTAGTAAGGCCGTGTTTTACTTATAGAGATGGGTATAGTGGATATTCAGCCGTGATTTTGGCTACTTCTTGTTTCACTTCGGCAAGGACTGCTTCATCTTCTAAATTGTGTAATACTTTCGCGATAAGATGACCGACTTTTGCAATTGCTGCTTCATCAAAACCGCGAGTTGTGACTGCTGCAACCCCGACACGAATCCCACTCGTCACGAATGGACTTTCGGTTTCGAATGGAATTGTATTTTTGTTTACAGTAAGTCCAACATCGTCAAGGACTGCTTCTGCCGCTTTTCCTGTTAAGCCAAGTGGTTTTAAATCGATTAGAAGCAGGTGATTATCGGAGCCGCCAGTTAGGACAGCTACATCATTTTCTTGTAGTGTTTTCGCCAATTGTTTGGAATTTTTCAAAATATTTTCACTGTATGTTGTGAATTCAGGTTGTAACGCTTCGCCAAATGCGACTGCTTTTGCCGCGATAACGTGCATTAATGGACCACCTTGAATTCCTGGAAAAATGGCTTTGTTCAGTTTCGCTTCCCATTCTGCTTTCGCTAAAATCATACCGCCACGTGGACCGCGTAGTGTTTTATGTGTCGTTGTCGTTACGAAATCGGCGTATGGTACTGGGTTTTGGTGATGTCCCGTTGCTACAAGACCAGCAATATGTGCCATGTCTACCATTAAGTAGGCTCCAACTTCATCCGCAATTTCACGGAATTTAGCAAAGTCAATCGCACGCGGATAAGCACTTGCTCCAGCCACGATCATTTTTGGCTTATGTTCCAGAGCGATTTCACGAACTTTATCATAATCAATTTGTTTTGTCTCTTCATCCACACCATAAGCGACGAAGTGATACAGTTCACCACTAAAATTAGCTGGGCTACCGTGTGTTAAATGTCCACCATGAGATAAATTCATTCCAAGAACAACGTCTCCCGGTTTAAGCGTCGCATGGTAAACCGCCATGTTTGCTTGAGCACCAGAGTGAGGTTGAACGTTAGCATATTCTGCGCCAAATAATTGTTTCGCGCGATCACGGGCTAAGTTTTCTACAATATCAACATATTCACAACCGCCGTAATAACGTTTGCCAGGGTAACCTTCTGCGTATTTGTTTGTTAAAACAGATCCCATCGCTTCCATGACCTGTTCCGTCACGAAATTCTCCGATGCGATTAACTCGATATTACTGCGCTGTCTGCCTAACTCTAACTCAATTGCATCAAAAACTGCCTTGTCGTGCTTTTGTAGATAAACCATGTGTGGATCCCCATCCTTTTCTCAAATGATTAGTAAAGCTTCGTACATGTTCTAATAATCTCCCATTTCGGCTTAAATTGCAAGTATTTTCGCGCAAGATTATCTAATTCTAAATAGTGAGGTAATTCACAAAGTTGAAAAGCGGAAAACGCCCGTTAGACCCAAAAAAGTTTGGAGGAGGCGCTGAACTGCTCCCTGTCAAGTAGACAGTCAAAAAAAAACAAAAAACAAGAGCGGTCGCAGAAAAAAAACGCTCTTGCTTTTATGGAGGGCGTGAAATTTTCAGGGAGTTGCCCGTTGAATGCTAGATTTGGAAATTCGGATACGTCATAAAAAACATGTATTCCTGCTTACGTGATTGCGAAACATGAGTAAACGCAATGAGTTTTGCCCCATACGCCAGTCCTCTATGCATCGAACAAAAACCGCCTCGCAATCATCTCTTCCAACTCCGCGAACGTGTACTCATAATCCGCCTTACTCCCACCATAAGGATCAGCCACGTCAAAATCATATGGCGAAATCAGCTCGGTTTTCTTATTCGGAAACTTATCCAAAAGCAAACGCCGATGCTGCTCGGTCATCACAAAAATTTTATCCGCCGCATCCACAAGCTCCTTTGTCAGTGATTTTGCTAGGTGATATGTTGGCAAACCGTGCTCTTGTAACACCAACTGGGACTGCATGGACATCGGAGAACCGTGCTGTGCCGCGAGTCCTGCCGAAGTAATGTCCCATTCTGGCTTGAACCACTGTAACATTTTTTCGGCCATTGGGCTTCGGCATGTATTTCCAGTGCACACAAATAAAATATTCATCCTAGCTTTCCTCGCTTTGCTTGATATAATGGCCGCCTGCTGCTTTATCGAGACGATTCATTACCGCTTCACCGATACCATTTTTTGCAAAAGGTTCCGCGTATATAAGCGTTACTGGTGTATGGTCAAATTCGCGAAGTCGGTCGTAAAAACGATAGGCAATCTCTCCAGGTCGCTCTTTACTGCCGAGCACCATCATGTACTCCGATTTCCGCAACTGCTCTTCCAGCTCATCAGAAACGAGCACACCCACGACTTCTCCACGTTTCTCTGCCGTGTCAATCTGCTGTTGAAAAAATGCCGCATCGCCCTCAACGATCCTCACAGGGGCTTTTGGCGCGTAATGCGTGTATTTCATGCCTGGAGCTTTCGGAGCTTCTTGTTGCGCGACTTCTTTTGCCTCAGAAATCACAGGTCCGATCACAGCTTCAATCTCCTCCTGAGATACACCACCTGGTCGCAAAATCGCCGGAACCTCAAGCGTACAGTCAATCACCGTGGATTCCAGACCAACGCCTGTTTTTCCACCGAAAACGATACCCGCAATTCGTCCTGATAAATCCTCTTCGACATGTTCTCCTGATGTCGGACTTGGTTTTCCAGATTGGTTCGCACTCGGCGCAGCCACCGGAATTCCCGCCACTGCCAAAAGTCCAAGCGCAACTGGGTGCTCTGGCATGCGAACGCCGACACTGTCCAAGCCTGCTGTCACGTTTTTTGCAAGTCTCCCAGCTCGTAACGGCAAAATAATCGTCAAAGGTCCCGGCCAAAAGGTACGCATCAATTTTTTCGCATTATCAGGGATCTCCTTAACGAATTCATGTACTTGCGATTGATCTGCAATATGGACGATCAGCGGGTTATCCGAGGGTCTGCCCTTCGCTTCATATATTTTAGCTACAGCTTGTTCATTCGTCGCGTCTGCGCCAATACCATACACCGTTTCAGTCGGAAAGGCCACGGCTTCTCCTGCCTGTAAAAGTTTTGAGGCTTCTATATACGTTTGGATTTCATTTTCTTTCGTTATATGCCAAATCTTTGTTTTCATCAGGAATTGCTCCTTTACATTGCTTTAATCTTATTTTAACGGTTTTGACGCTTTTTTTACAGCGTAAGATCGATTTATTCGAAAATTAGCGATTCATCCACAAAGTTATCCCCAAACTGTGGATAATAACTTTGTCAATGTGGATAACTAATTGTGAACCTGTGGATAATGTGCATAAGTGTGTTGATAACTACGTTTGCTTTATTAAGATTCGATTAAAAAATTTTTTTGCACAAAGTTTTATCCCCAGAGCTGTGGATAATTATAGCCAATAAAAAAGCATCTCCATGATAGAAATGCTTCTATATCAGTTGGTTAGAGCAGATAACCATCCGATCTTTGCCGTTGATATCTTGCTGCACAATTGTCGTTGCCTGTGGAAAACTTTTTTCGAAAAAGGTTTTTTAACGCTTTTACCCTGTGTATAACCGATTTCCATCCCAATCCAGAAGGAGTTATCCACAATGTTCGGTAAACTCCCAATCAGTTGTTCGTAAATTGCCAAACCATCATGTGGCGCGAACAGAGCTAATTCCGGCTCGTGATCTAGAACGTAATCGGACATTTCTGCGCGTTCTGAGTCGGCTATATAAGGCGGATTAGCTAGAATCATATCGAATTTTTCGCCAGTTTCTTGGAAGTAGTTCACGAGATCACTGTGGATAAATCGGACATCTGTTTTTAATCGCGTGTTGTTTTCGGCGGCGACTTCAAGGGCGGGTTTCGAAATATCGGAACCTGTGACGGCTAGCTCTGGAAACATCGCTTGGATGCTGATTGGGATAATGCCGCTTCCTGTGCACACGTCCAGCACGCGTCGAACACGATCAGGATTTTTTTCGATGAATTTTTCCGCGGCGTAGACGAGCTCTTCGGTTTCAGGGCGAGGGATTAGGACGCTTGGATTGACGTAAAAATCGCGACCATAAAAAGGAGCCACTTCTAAAATATACTGAACTGGCTCCCCGTTTATATAGCGCGCGAAATCGTTGTCAAACTGGGCCTGTTCGCTCGAACTCAACTCGCGGTCAGTCGATATCCACAAGTCGGATCGTGTCAAACCGAGTCGTGTTTCGATGATGATTTCGGCGATATTGTTGTCTAATTCTCGTGCGACTAATTCGGCTTTTGCTTGATTTAAAATCTCGGCAATTGTCATCTTACAAACCGTCACTTAGATGATCGAGTCGGCTTGTTTGGTCTTCCATGATGAGCGCGTCGATTATTTCATCTAATTTGCCTTCCATAATCTGATCGAGTTTTTGAATCGTCAAGCCAATGCGGTGATCGGTAACACGGTTTTGTGGATAATTATACGTCCGAATTCGCTCCGAACGGTCACCAGTACCGACCGCCGATTTCCGATGTGTATCATATTCCTCACGCGCTTCACGTTCAAATTTATCAAAAATACGGGCGCGCAAAATTTTCATCGCTTTTTCTTTATTCTTAATTTGGGAACGCTCATCTTGCATCGAAACAACAATCCCCGTCGGAATATGCGTCAGACGTACCGCGGACATCGTTGTATTTACACTTTGTCCACCGGCGCCACTTGAAGCAAACGTATCCGTGCGAATTTCGTTATCTTTAATGTCGATTTCCACGTCTTCCGCTTCTGGCAAAATTGCAACAGTCGCCGTCGATGTATGCGTCCGGCCACCTGATTCGGTCTCAGGAACACGTTGAACCCGGTGCGCGCCATTCTCATATTTCAGGCGGGAGTATGCACCAGCCCCGTTTATCATCACAATAATTTCTTTATAACCACCGATTCCCGTCGCGTTTGCGTCCATAACTTCTGTTTTCCAACCGCGAGAGTCCGCATAACGAGAGTACATTCGGAATAAATCGCCCGCAAATAGAGCGGCTTCATCGCCACCCGCCGCGCCACGAATTTCCATAATAACGTTTTTATCGTCGTTCGGATCTTTTGGAACGAGCAATATTTTCAAACGCTCTTCCAGTTTTGCTTTTGCATCCGTTAGTTCGCTAAATTCTTCCTTCACCATTTCTTTCATGTCGTCGTCGAGCTTTTCATTCATCATTTCGCGCGTTTCAGCAAGCCCCGCGGTCACTTCTTTGTACTCGCGGTATACCTCAACCGTTTCTGTAATACTTGACTGCTCTTTGGAATAGTCTCGCAGTTTTGTCGCGTCGCTAACCACATTCGGGTCACTCAGCAATTCGTTTAATTCATCATAGCGATCTTCCACTGCTTGTAAACGATCATACATTTTGATTCACCTCATTTTTTAGTTGTGAAAAAGTTAAATTTTCGGGTTGGCGTGACATTTTCGGCAAACTGGATAGTAACGATCATTGCCACCGATCATGATCTGGTCGCCTTTATACATTGGTTTCCCCTCTTCGTCGACACGTAAAACCATCGTTGCCTTTTTCGTGCAAAACCAGCATACCGTCTTCATTTCTTCTATTTTGTCTGCATATAACAATAAATATTTGGAGCCTTCGAAAAGCTCATTTTGAAAATCGTTTTTTAGGCCGTACGCGATAACTGGGATGTTTAGCCCATCTGCAATTTCTGCCAACTGCAAAATATGTTTTTTCTCCAAAAACTGCGATTCATCCAGTAAAACGCAATACGGTTTTGGATCCATTTTTGCGACTTCTTCATAGAGATTTGTCGCGGAAAATACTGGTGTTGCCTCGCGTTTTAGCCCGATTCGGCTCGAAATAATGCCGACCTGCTCGCGATCATCGATGCCTGATGTGAAAATCATAACCGGCTTATTCTGTTCCTCATAATTATGCGCTACTTTTAAAATTTCAATTGTCTTACCACTATTCATTGAACCATACCTAAAGAAAAGCTGTGCCATTCTCTCAAAACCTCGCATTCCCATGTTAAAAACTCTTTTTCATTCTATCATAGCGCGGAATAGGGAACAATAGGTATTATCTCAAATCCTTTCGTAAAGCCTATTCTAATCGCATTTTCGGGATTAATTTTATGTAACCTAATTCACCGACATCACATTAAAAAACCGCAAGTAAAGCGCTATTTCATACTTTACTCGCAGTTTCCTTATGAAAATACCGTTGAACCGTTTCCTTCTATATGAAGAGAAAGAACACTCGCTGTTTGATCGAATTCCTTCATTACATGTATCAAGTTTTCACTTTCCGATTTTGGAGCGAATACTAAAATCGTTGGACCCGCGCCGCTCAAACATGCAGCATAAGCGCCATTCGCTTTCGTCAATGCCCGCAATGGCTTCAAATGAGGCACAAGTTTCGCACGATATTTTTCATGCCATAAATCGCGCTCCATCATGTCACCTGCCAGTTTTAGATCATTTTGCAAAAGCGCTGCAATCATCACATTGGCGATACTGCTAGCTTTGACCGCCTCTTTGTACGGAAGCTGATCTGGTAAAACGCCGCGACTTTCACTCGTTAGCAGTACTTCTTGCGGAATAAAAGCGAGTAGCGCACAATCTGGAAAAAGATGCCGTACGTAAAAATCTTCGCCCTCCAGTTTCGCCCCAACAACAAAATTACCGAGCACAGCTGGCGCAACATTATCAGGATGGCCTTCGATTTCCGCAGCAATCTCCACTTTGCGTTCTGGCGTCAACTCCAAATTCGCGAGTATATTCGCAAGTTCGATGCCCGCCACCACGGCCGCTGAACTACTTCCAAGTCCGCGCGCCGCAGGGATATCGCAGAGCATTTTCAAATGATGTGGTTCGAGGTTTGGCGCAATGCTAAGCGCGGTTTCGACGATGACGTTTGACGCATCCATCGGGATTCCGTCGCCTAAATCATGCGCGATATGCCACTCTTTTGCTGGTTCTAAAACTTCTAACGTCAAATATAGCGATAATGCCAGGCCACACGAATCGAAACCCGGTCCAAGATTCGCTGTTGTAGCCGGAACTTGGATGCGAATCATTTCGTCACGCCTCCGCGCAAGTAGTCACGCATCGCGTCCACGCCTTCCACATGCGAAATCGGAACTTCATGTACGCTCATCGCCGTATCTGGATCTTTCAAACCGTTTCCAGTGAACACACAAACGACCGTCTCGCCTTGCTTGATTGCGCCACTTTTCACGTGTTGAATCACGCCCGCAAGTGATGCCGCAGAACCAGGCTCAATGAAGACACCGTCCTGTGCCGCGACTTTTTTGTAGGCATTCACAATCTCGTCATCTGTCACCGAATGAATATAACCCTTCGACTCGTCACGCGCGGCCTCAGCTAACTCCCAGCTCGCAGGGTTACCAATCCGAATCGCCGTCGCAATCGTCTCAGGATTCTTAATCGGCGCGCCTTGAACGATCGCCGCTGCACCTTCCGCTTCAAAACCATGCATCCTCGGCAAACCAACGCCAAAATGTCCGTCCCATTCCTTAAAACCTTTCCAATACGCCGAAATGTTCCCCGCGTTCCCAACCGGAATCGCAAGCACGTCTGGCGCTTTCCCACCCAATTGTTCACAGACCTCAAACGCCGCTGTCTTCTGGCCTTCCAAACGGTACGGATTCACCGAGTTAACCAGCGCTACCGCCTCCGTTTTCGCAAGTTCACGAACCGCGTCCAAAGCCTCATCAAAGTTCCCCTGAATCGCGATAATATCCGCGCCATACATCACGGCCTGCGCCAACTTACCAAGCGCCACTTTGCCATCTGGAATCACGACATATGCCTTCATTCCCGCACGAGTCGCGTACGCCGCAGCTGCTGCCGACGTATTTCCCGTCGAAGCACAAATGACCGCCGTCGCGCCCTCTTCCTTCGCCTTCGCAACCGCCATCACCATACCGCGATCCTTAAACGACCCCGTCGGATTCAAGCCTTCATATTTCCCATATAACGTCACGCCAAGTTCCTTCGACAAATTCGGCAATGGAATCAAAGGCGTATTCCCTTCCGCCAAGCCAATCATCGGTGTTTTATCCGTAATCGGTAAATAATCCTTATATCGTTTCAATAATCCTTCGTACATCCTTATCCCTCCACCACTTTATATTTCGCTTCCACTTGCATTTGCGGTTCCAGCTCCACTTTTTCAATCGCTTGTTCCAGTTGCGCTTTGCTCGTCACATGCGTCACCACAACAACCGTCGCCGTAAATTCGTCCAGCGGTTCCTGCAAAATTTTATCAAAACCGACGCCCGCCTCCGCAAAAATCTGCGTTAACTTAAGGAACGTTCCCGTCTTATCATCCATCACAATTCGCAAATAATACTTCGAGAAAATCTCATCTGGCAACGTCTGCTTTGTATCATGCTTGTAACTATTAAACGCGTTTCCATTAATGCCTAACTTACTATTCTTCGCCACCATGATAATATCGCTGACAACACTCGTCGCTGTTGGTAATTCCCCAGCACCAGGCCCGTAATACATCGTTTCACCAGCCGCAGCACCCGTTACAAACACCGCATTATTCTCGTTGTTCACGCCCGCCATCGGATGATATTTCGGCAAGAGCACCGGTCCAACACTAACTGCCACCGAACCATTTCGCTCCTCCGCCGTACCGACCAATTTAATCACGTATTTCAATTGTTCCGCGACTTCCATATCACGCGGCGCAATCCCACGAATCCCAACCGTATCCACGTCCGCCAAGTCCACGTTCATCCCAAAAGCCAAACGCGTCAAGATGACCATTTTGCGAGCCGCATCAATCCCGTCCACATCATTCGTCGGGTCAGATTCCGCGAAACCTAAGTCCTGCGCCTCTTTCAAGACACTCTCATAACTCCGCTTCTCCGTTTTCATTTTCGTCAACATGAAGTTCGTCGTTCCATTGACGATTCCCATTACCTTCTGCATCTTATCCGCCGCAAGCCCGTTCACAATCGTCCGTAAAATCGGGATGCCGCCAGCAACACTTGCTTCATAGAATAGATCACATTTATTCGCTTGCGCCACAGCAATCAATTCATCACCATGTAACGCAATTAAGTCCTTGTTCGCCGTCACCACATGTTTCCCAGCCTTAAGCGCCTGTAAAACATATTCCCGCGCCGGTTCGATACTTCCCATTACTTCCACAACAACCGCAATATCCGGATCATTTAGAATAGCAGCTGGCTCCGTGGTCAAGCTAAATCCTTTCGTTTCGTACCGACGATTTTTCTCTAAGTCGCGCACAAGAACCGTTTTGACACTTATTTGATAGCCTGTCATCTGACTAATTTTCTCCGCATGTTCCTCTAAAATGTGAATGACACCACTACCAACCGTTCCAAATCCTAAAATCCCAACTTCTAATTTCGCTTCCACTCGCCAACCTCCTCAGTTCTAAAACAATGTAATTATTGCTTATTATACGCAATTTCCTTCTATAAAGCAAAGGGTTATTTGACATATCTGAATATTCGTTTAGACAGCGGTTCACAAGGCTGCCCAAAGCACTAAAAAAACACCCATCCTATCCCGCGCACAAATAAGTACGCCGTTATAAGACGGAGTGTTTCCTAATTCTAAAATCAACGCATCGTCACAAATTCCTCAGAACCCGTCGGATGAATCGCAACCGTGTTATCAAAATCAGCTTTCGTCGCGCCCATTTTCATAGCAACCGCAAAGCCTTGAATCATTTCATCAACGCCCGTCCCAATCCCGTGTAAGCCCACCACTTTTTCATTGTCACCAGCACAAACGAGCTTCATACGGCACGGCTCGCGATGTTCCGTAATCGCCGTATACATAGAAGTAAACGAAGAAGTGTACACCTTAACTTGCGTCTCACCGTACTTCTCAATCGCCTCCGGTTCCGTCAAACCAACCGTCCCAATCGCAGGATGGCTAAAAACAACCGTCGGAATTAGCGAATAATCCAAATGCTCGTCTAATTTGCCATTAAACAAGCGCTCCGACAAACGTCTGCCCGCCGCAATCGCGACTGGTGTCAATTCAATATGACCTGTAATGTCCCCAACCGCATAGATTCCCGGAACCGCCGTATTTTGGTATTTGTCCACTTTAATGTAGCCTTTTTTATCAAGCTCCACCGCCGTTGCCGCCAAGTTCAGCGTCTCCGTAACCGGCGTCCGACCAATCGCCCAAATCAATTTATCCACCGTCTGCGTCCGACCATCCTCCAAATGAAGCGTCACCGAACCGTCCTCATTTTCCGTCACCGCTTTTGGAATCGCCTCCGTGTGAAGCCTTGGCCCCTGCTCCTTCATAACCTCCACCAGCGTATCCACCAGCAACGGGTCAAAATTCCGCAACGGCGCGTGCTTGCGAACAAACAAATGCGTCTCCACACCAAATCCCTGCAAAACGCCCGCCAGTTCCACCGCAATGTATCCCGCACCGACAACCGCCACGCGCTTCGGCAACTCCGTCCATTCAAAAAAGCCATCCGAATCCGTCCCCAATTCCGCACCAGGAACGTCTGGCCAAGCAGGTTTCCCACCAGTCGCAATCAAAATATGATCCGCCGTATAACGCGTTCCGTCAACCTCAATCGTGTGCTCATCCACAAACGACGCATATCCTTTTAAAATATCGACCTTATTATGATCAAGTCCGCGCTGATACGAACCATGAATCCGCTCAATATACGCCTCCCGATTCTCCACCAATTTCGCAAAATCAAACCGTTCCTGCTTCACATCAAAACCATAATCTGGCGCATACTTATGCATTGCCTCAGATATTTGCGCCCCGTACCACATCACCTTTTTCGGAACACAGCCGACGTTCACGCACGTGCCCCCAAGATGTTTCGGCTCTACAAGCGCACATTTCATCCCATAACTAGCCGCTCGATTCACGGATGAAATCCCACCACTTCCGCCACCAATCGCTATATAATCATAATGTTCCCTCAAAATAAACGCCTCCTTCATTACATTAACTCTACTCATCCATTAATTCTACCTCAGACCTAGCAGAAAGAAAACTATTCAGATTACGAGTTCTACTTCCAAAATATATGAAATATGTAACAAAGTATTCACAACTACATCAAAAAAAAGCGGAAATATAGTGTTTTTATTGTTAAACAAAGACGATATACTAAGTAGGTGAGTTAGCAAACAGCTAATATCAACAACAATTTCAGGAGGATTTTATAAATATGAATAAACATTTAAAAAAAAGCCGCGACAACACTTCTGGTGGCCAATGTACTAGCAACATCCATTATTACAACTCTACCGCCGGTACAAACACACGCCGCGGAAAACAAATTAAAAACAACAGCAGTAGCTGATACAGCAAAATTAAATCCAATTTTCATGGATGACACCACCATTACTGGAACAGGAACACCAAATTTAACGGTTACAATAACACTATTTGACGTAGCAAATAGAGCTAAGTATGCAACAAAAACGGTAACCATTGACGCTGCAGGAAAATTCAGCGCCGATTCTACAGGTTGGGTGTGCTACAATCCGGATAATTCTATTTTGACTGGAGTAACAACAATCCTGATGGCAGATATTTACAACGTAGGTCTATCATCTACAGGTCCTTC
Source organism: Listeria cornellensis FSL F6-0969 (assembly GCF_000525855.1). GTDB lineage: Bacteria > Bacillota > Bacilli > Lactobacillales > Listeriaceae > Listeria_A > Listeria_A cornellensis. Next base: position 12,729 of record NZ_AODE01000004.1, on the reverse strand, counting down.
TCTCGATTTAAGAGCAGTAGTATCACATTACCAACTAGCACTAGATGCTACTAAGAACCTCTTTATTTCTAACAACCCTGTAAATGATATTAAAACGACAACGGATCAAGCCGCAGTCGATGCAGCACAAGCACTTGTTAACCTTGTAACAGATGCGTCACAAAAAGCAGCCTTACAAAAAGATATCGACAAAGCACAACAACAACTAACAGATAGTATCAAGTGGGCAACGACAGCGAAATTTAATCCGATTTTCACGGATGACACCACAATTACCGGAACAGGAACACCAGATACAGTGGCCATGGTAAGATTATATGACTTAACTGGAGTTCTATATGCCGATAAAATGGTAAATATTGATGCGACAGGAAAATTCAGCACCGACTCTACAGGTTGGGTGCGCTACAATAAGGATGGTTCTGTTTTGACTGGAGTAACAACCATCCAAATAGCAAATCTTAAAGGCGCGCGCGTAGCAGGTGCTCCCGGTACTCCTTCCTACTATGATACAGTAAACGTATTATCACATTATCAACTAGCACTGGATGCTACTAACAACCTCTTTATTTCTAATGACCCTGTAAATAATATCAAAACGACAACGGATCAAGCCGCAGTCGATGCAGCACAATCACTTGTTAACCTTGTAACAGATGCGTCACAAAAAGCAGCCTTACAAAAAGATATCGACAAAGCACAACAACAACTAACAGATAGCATCATCAAGTGGGTAACAACAGCGAAATTTAATCCGATTTTCACGGATGACACCACCATTACTGGAACAGGAACACCAAATACAATGGCTAGAATAGTACTATACTTAGCTGGAGAGAAGTACGCCGATAAAACGGTAAACATTGATGCGACAGGAAAATTCAGCACCGATTCTACAGGTTGGGTGTGCTATAATAAGGCTGGTTCTGTTTTGACTGGAGTAACAACAGTCCAGATAGCAAATCTTAGCGGCGCGCGCGTAGGAGATCAAACTAAAACTTTCGATTCAGTAAACGTATTATCACATTATCAACTAGCACTAGACGCTACTAACAACCTCTTTATTTCTAATGACCCTGCGAACCACATCAAAGGTACCACAGACCAAGCCGCAGTCGATGCAGCGCAAGCACTTGTTAACCTTGTAACAGATGCGTCACAAAAAGCAGCTTTACAAAAAGATATCGACAAAGCACAAGCAGAAATCAACGCAACCAGTCAATTAGCCATCGCTACAGCTACTGTTAACGCATTATTCGCTGATGCACCAACTAACAGCGTACTAAAAGACACAACAACGCAAGCCATGATTGACGCAGCAAAAGCACAAGTAGACGCTTTACCAAGCTCTGTGACTGAAAAAGCAAAACTAATTGCAGACGTTAATAACGCAGATTCTCTATTCAACAAAATTGCTGCTACAACAATCAACACACTTACAGCTGATTCTACAAGCGTTTCTGGTAAAGGTGAACCTAACAGCGCGATCGTTATCAAAAACGGCTCAACAACGATTGCTTCTGGTAAAACAGACAGTGCTGGTAACTACAGCTTCATCATCGCGAAACAAGCTAGTGGCGCAACAATCGTAGCAACTGTAACGAAAGCGTCAAACTACCAAACATCTAGTGCAAGTACTGTCATTCCAGACAACTCTCTAGAACTTGCAACAGACGCTGTCAACGCTCTATTCGCAGATGCACCAACTAACAGCATTCTAAAAGACACGACAACACAAGCCATGATTGACGCAGCAAAAGCACAAGTAGATGCTTTACCACGCACAGCACCAGAAAAAGCAGAACTAACAGCAGATGTTGCAAAAGCAGAAACATTATTCAACCAAATTGCCACAACAACAATCGAGAATTTAACAACTGATAGCACAACAGTATCTGGTAAAGGCGAACCTAACAGTGCCATCGTTATCAAGAACGGCTCAACAACAATCGCTTCTGGTAAAACAGACAGCGCTGGAAACTACAGCTTCATCATCACAAAACAAGCAGGTGGTTCTACAATCACTGCAACCATAACAAAAGCATCAAACAGCAAAACATCAACAGCAAGCACAACGATTGCAGACGATAGCATTACGCAAACAACGATCGGTGCGCTAACAACTGATTCTACAAGCGTTTCTGGTAAAGGCGAACCTAATAGCGCCATCGTTATCAAGAACGGCTCAACAACAATCGCTTCTGGTAACACAGACAGCGCAGGAAACTACAACTTCATCATCACAAAACAAGTGGCTGGTTCTGTTATCACAGCTACTGTAACAAAAGCATCAAACAACAAAACATCAGCAGCGAGTATTTCTGTTGCTAGTGTTGCAGTAGATTACAGCCTTACTGCAAAAGCCTATAAGGTCGGCGATGCCAATCTTACTGGTACCTATGGTAAGAATATCTCGAAAGTTCGTCTATTCGTCAACGGTACAGTAGTCACTCAAGCAACAACAGCAAGTGGCAGTTACACTTTCAAAGACATCAGTAGCTTCATCACAAAACCAACAGACAAAGTCGAAGTAGTTGGTGTTGACGGTTCTTACGTTGAACGTGCACGTATAGCTGTTGCTGTAACTGGTGATCCTATCTATGATTACACACTAAGTGCGAATGACTATACACTTGGCTCAGCTACATTAACCGGGAAATACGGTAAAGATGTATCGAAAGTTCGCCTATGGGTAAACGGTGTTGCTGTATCACAAGCTGTAACCAATTCAGATGGTACCTATACATTTGATAAAGTTCCAAGTTTTATTAAACTAACAACTGATAAAGTGGAAGTTGTCGCGGTAAATGCAGCATACAAAGAAGTAGCTCGTACTGCTGTCGTGACAAAAGGATCATCTATTTTAGACACAAGTTTAACAGCTGCTCCATACGCCAAAGGTAGCGCAAACCTAACTGGTACATTCGGCAAAGATATCAGCAAAGTTCGTCTATGGGTGAATGGTGTTGTAGTACAACAAGCTAGCACATCTAATGGTGCCTATACATTTACCAACATTTCGAAATTCATCGTTAGCAAAGACGATGTAGTCGAAGTAGTAGGTGTGGATGCTCAATACAACGAACGCAACCGTATCACCGTAACAAAAACAGGTTTTGAAGTATTAGACAACGCCTTGACAGGTCCAGCAACCTTTACGTTGGATACTGGTATCACGAGTATCACAGGAAACTACGGCGCCAATGTCTCGAAAGTCCGCCTTTCTGTGAACGGTGTAATTGTCAAACAAGCATCAACAGCTAGCGGTGTGTATACATTAGCCGGTATCAGTACACTTATCACAAAAACAACAGACCTTGTCGAAATTGTTGCGGTAGACGCGCAATACAAAGAAGTCAATCGTATCGCAGTTTCTGTACAAAATAACCCAATCGTGAAAGACTACAGCCTAACAGTAAATCCGTATACGATTGGTAGTCGTTCTGTCACAGGATCATTCGGAGCAGACATCGCGTATGTTCGTCTTGCAATCGATGGTGTCAATGTGAAAACAGCTATACTCAGCAACGGGACCTATACAATCAATGGTGTAGACGGTGTCGTGATTGACAAATCGCATACAGTAGAAATCGTGGCAACAGACGCGAAATACAAAGAAGTGAAACGTATTACTGTTTCAGTAAACTAAGTACCATCAGACTTAAAGATATGATTAAATAAAAATGTTGGTATGGCTCTCATAGCTATACCAACATTTTTTATTATACGGAATCAAATAAAAAAGCCACCCGAGGGTGACTTTTTTATTTGATTCCGTATTTTTTGTTGAAACGATCGACACGTCCGTCGGCTGTCGCATGTTTTTGTTTACCAGTATAGAATGGGTGAGAATCAGAACTGATCTCGACACGTAGTAATGGATACTCGTTGCCATCTTCCCATTGAATCGTTTCGTTCGAGCCCTTAGTAGAACCAGAAAGAAATTTGAAATCTGTACTAGTATCAAGAAATACCACTTGACGGTATTCCGGGTGAATTCCAGCTTTCATTGTTTTCAACTCCTTCGCCCTGAATCATCTGAAACAGAGTAATTTCTGCACAATTGCACACAGTAAACTCATTATACCAATGCTTTTCTATTTTAGCAAGGCTTATTTTTTAAACATTTCGGCTTGAATCACTTCGAAAAAATCGGCGTTCGTTGGTGTCTTTTTCAGATAGCGAATAAAGCGTTCGGAGATGTCTAATGCGTCACCTTGAATCGGCATAATTTTTCGGATTTTCCATAGTTGCTCTAAATTTTCTTTTGGAAGTAGTAGCTCTTCTTTACGCGTTCCTGAACGGCGAATATCAATTGCCGGGAAGACACGGCGCTCTGCCATCGCGCGATCAAGATGAAGCTCCATATTTCCTGTTCCTTTAAATTCTTCATAAATAACGTCATCCATCCGCGAACCGGTATCTACAAGCGCTGTCGCCAGAATCGTCAGGCTTCCACCTTCTTCGATATTTCGAGCGGCTCCGAAAAAGCGCTTCGGTCTGTGGAATGCCGCTGGATCAATACCCCCCGAAAGCGTTCGACCACTTGGCGGAATAACAAGATTATAAGCTCTAGCCAGACGCGTGATACTATCCATTAAAATAATAACGTCGCGCTTCTGCTCTACAAGCCTCATCGCCCGTTCTAAGACAAGTTCCGCTACTTTGATATGATTTTCCGGCACTTCATCAAACGTCGAGCTAACAACCTCTGCTTTGACAGAGCGCTCAATATCCGTTACTTCTTCTGGACGCTCATCAATAAGTAGCACGATCAGCTCTGCGTCAGGACTGTTTTCTGTAATCGCATTTGCAATCTCTTTTAAAAGAATTGTTTTACCCGCTTTAGGAGGAGCAACAATAAGTCCACGCTGCCCAAAACCAATAGGCGCAATCATATCAATCATTCGCGTTGAAATCGGTTCTTGTCCAATCTCCATACGTATTTGACGATCCGGGTAAAGTGGCGTTAAACCAGGAAAATGAACACGGTCTTTCGCAACTTCCGGATTCTCACCGTTTACCGCTTCAACATGCAATAAGCCAAAATAACGCTCATTTTCTTTTGGAGGACGAACCTTTCCTGAAACTTTGTCACCTGTTCTCAGATCAAAACGTCTAATTTGGGAAGCCGATATGTAGATATCTTCGGAACTCGCAGAATAGTTGATGGGGCGCAGGAAGCCAAAACCTTCCGAGGCAATGATATCAAGAACGCCTTCCATAAAGAAGAAGCCTTGTTTTTCAGCACTTGCCTTTAGCAGGGCAAAGCTGAGTTCTCTTTTAGTGAGCTTGCTGTAGTAGGGAATCTTATGTTCCTTTGCAAGCGCATAAATTTCTTTAATTGTCAGTTTTTCCAGATAGGAAATGGATATGTCCGGCATATAATTTGACCACCTTTTGGATTTTTTGTAAAGAGGATTTTAGGAGAGATGAGGATTTAAGCATATTACAAGGATTCACCAACTTATGTTTCACCGCCGTCTCACAAGCACCCGGCAAACCTCAGCGGAGCGACAAGGGCCTAGATTCCAGGCTAAGCCGAGCATCGGAGCGGAGTGTACTAAAGTACATGAGCACCGAAGCACAGGCTTAGTCAGACTGCAAAGGTAAGGCACCACCAACCGATGTTTCAACACCCTCTCATGACCTCCCGCCAAACCTCAGCGGAGCGACAAGGGCTTAGATTCCAGGCTAAGCCGAGCATCGGAGCGGAGTATACTAAAGTACATGAGCACCGAAGCACAGGCTTAGTCAGACTGCAAAGGTAAACACCACCAACCGATGTTTCAACGCCACCTCATGACCTCCCGCCAAACCTCAGCGGAGCGACAAGGGCTTAGATTCTAGGCAAAGCCGAGCATCGGAGCGGAGTGTACTAAAGTACATGAGCACCGAAGCACAGGCTTTAACGACGAAGATAAGTGCTTGTCGCTCCGCTGAAGACTAGACTAGACGATTTCGGAGGCTTGAGACACCTTACAAATATCAGCGCCAATACCTTCTAATTTCTCGATTATTCTTCCGTAGCCTCGTTCAATATGTTCGATGCCATGTATTTCGGTAGTGCCATCAGCAGTGAGGCCTGCTATAACAAGAGAAGCACCGGCGCGCAAATCGGATGCCGTTACAGTGGCTCCTTTTAGCTGGGTTGGTCCAGTCACAATGGCTGCACGACTTTGAAGTTTGAAGCGACCACCCATACGTTTTAGTTCATCGATATGTTTAAAACGGCTTGGATAAATGGTATCCGTTACGACGCTACTTCCGTGGGCGCCGGCTAACAATGCGGTCATTGGTTGTTGCAAATCGGTTGGGAAACCTGGATAAGCGTAGGTTTTGATATCTACTTTTTTCAGTGAGCCACTTTTGCCAATGTAAGCAGAATCTTCATCCATCTCAATGGATACACCCGCTTCGACGAGTTTCGCTTTTACCGCTTCCATATGGGCTGGAATGATATTTTCGACCTTTATTCCAGAGCCCGCTGCAGCCGCAAGAATCATGAAAGTTCCTGCTTCGATACGGTCAGGAATAATCGTGTGACGACATCCGTGAAGTTTTTCAACGCCTTCAATGCGGATGGTATCCGTTCCTGCACCTTTTTATTTTTTGCCCCCATACTTGTAAGCAGGGTTGCGACATCGATAATTTCTGGTTCCTTGGCTGCGTTTTCGATAACTGTTTTACCAGTCGCTTTGACGGCGGCAAGCATGATATTGATGGTTGCACCGACGCTAACGACATCCAAATAAATACGAGCACCTTTAAGCTCATCGGCACGCAAGTAGATAGCGCCTTGCTCATTTGTTACAGTAGCGCCTAGTGCCTCGAATCCTTTAATATGTTGGTCAATCGGACGCGGGCCTAAATAACATCCACCAGGAAGCCCGATAACCGCTTTTTTGAAACGGCCTAGCATTGCCCCCATGAGATAGTAAGAAGCGCGTAATTTTTTTTACATTGCCGTTTGGTAGTGGCATATCAATTAAATTAGACGGATCAATTGTCACGGCATCAGTATCAGCATGAATTGTTCCTCCAAGTTCTTCTAAAATGGCATAGAGTGTGTGTACATCGGATATATCGGGTAAGCCTTCAATGGTAACATCTGAATCGGCCAGAATTGTAGCAGGAATAAGCGCCACAGCACTATTCTTAGCCCCATCCACACGCAATGTCCCAGTTAGCTCTCTTCCACCTTTTATTACTAATTTCTCAGTCATACCGTTCCTTCTTTCTCATTAAAAAGATTTCACTTGTTGCTAATTATCCCTGATATTGAGGAAATTTGCAAATCGAAAAGCTGAAAGAGCCCGTTAGCCTCGATAGAAATTGTTAGGGGGCGCAGTGAAAGTCCTCTTTTGACTTTTACGGATTCCACGAAATTTCCGAGAGGCTGGCGCTTGAAGCTAGATCCGGAGGCGCTGAACATGATTCCACACATGGATTACATACTCACTTTGTTCTCATGCATATTATGGCTCTAATTCAGCACACTTCGCTTCTTAAAACTCAACCATCCAAATCCACATCATACAAATAATCCAACTGTTTTCGCTGCGATGAGGCCGGTGCCATGCGCATTGCCACATTCCGCGCCTTGCAAATAAACGACGCCTCCAACTGTCCAACTTTTCCAATCAGCCGTGAGCGCTCTGTAATTTTCTTCGTTCTTCCAACCCTAACTTGACTGAAAGCCTCAAAAGCCTGCTCTACATTATCGCTTTTTTTTCAACCAGTTACGCAAAATAATCGCGTCTTCCATCGCCTGAGAACCACCTTGTCCTAAATTAGGAGTCATCGCATGTGCCGCATCACCGATTAAAACAACGCGACCTTTTGCAAAGTTTTTCATTGGCTCCAAATCAAAAATATCACCGCTTATTATTTTATCTGGATTTGTAGCCTCCAAGACTTCCTGAATCGGCTTATGATAGGATTCAAAGCGCCTTACTAAATGGGATAATTCGTATGTTTGATGTACAATGCTATTCTCCGATGCTGCAGCTACCGCAAACCAATACGTTTCTTGATTCGCTAGTGGCACAATTCCGATACGGCCTTTTGTGCCCCACGTTTCTGTGAATAGTTTTTGGTCGGCATCTTTCGGCCATGTTTTAGCAATTCCGCGCCAACACGTGTAACCTGCATAACGAAGCGGTTGTTTTCCAAAAATACTATCCCGCGCGACAGAATGAATCCCATCTGCAACGATTGCATAATCCCCACTAATCTCAGAGCCGTCCTCCATTTTCAACACGATACCCGAATCATCCTGCGTCAAATTGCTACATTTTCTGCCCAATTTTAACGTACCTACTTCCAGAGAGCCTAACAAAATTGCCTGCAAATCAGCTCTATGTATCGCATAAATCGGAAAAGCTAGTTTTTCATCAGCTAATTTCGTAATAGGTTTTCCAGCCTCATCCACGATAGCGATTCCTTTCGAACTAACATTCCCCATCGCTTTTACCTGTTCAGCCAAACCTAGTTTTTCAAGCGCTGCCATACCATTCGGTGCAACCGTAATTCCCGCCCCAACTCGCTTCACTTCCACCGCCTGCTCAAAAATTTCTACAGAAAAACCTGCTTGTTGCAACGCTATCCCTGTCATCAATCCAGCAATTCCGCCACCAATAATTAAAAATTTATCTGCCATTTTCCACGCCTCTTCTCTTGTATGCGTTTTCTTTTAAGTTTATCAAGCTTTGTTACAATTGGGTATCGGACTTTTGGTTTATGTATTTAGGCCGACGTTATAGTACAGCATCAACAAAAACAACGAGCCGAATTTTCAGCTCGTTGTCCGTAACTAAGTATAAAATTATGCTTTGCCGTTTGATCCAAATTCTTGAATCTTAGCAACAACTGTTTTAACAATCGCAGCTTGACCAGGTCCGATAACTTTACGTGGATCGTAAACTTTATCATCTGTAGCTAATTTTTCGCGAACAGCGGCTGTCCATACAATTTGGCATTCCGTGTTAACGTTAATTTTGCTGTGACCGTGCTCGATTGCTTGTTTGATTTGGTGTTCAGGAATTCCAGAACCACCGTGAAGTACTAGAGGAGCACCTGTTAATTTCGAGATTTCTTCCATTTCTTTGAATCCAAGAACTGGTTCGCCGTGGTAAGGACCATGTACAGAGCCTAATGCTGCAGCAAGTGCATCAATGTTAGCTTCTTTAACAACACGTAGACATTCAGCAGGATCAGCATAGTTGATTCCACCTGTTACGCCGTCTTCTTCGCCACCAACAGTTCCAACTTCGGCTTCAACAGAAACACCTTTTGGATGAGCGTAGTCAACAACTTTTTTAGTCATTTCAACGTTTTCATCGATTGGGTGATGAGAACCATCAATCATAACAGATGAGAATCCTGCATCGATTGCAGCTTTACAAGAATCAAAAGATGAACCGTGATCCAAGTGAATGGCAACTGGTACAGTGATTTTTAGGTCATGCATAAGTCCTTCAGTCATTTTAACTACTGTCGTAAATCCACCCATGTATTTCGCTGCTCCTTCAGAAACACCAAGGATTACAGGGGCTTTTTCTTGTTCTGCAGCTTCTAAAATAGCGCGAGTCCATTCAAGGTTGTTGATATTGAATTGACCTACAGCATATTTACCAGCTAACGCTTTGTTCAACATTTCAGTCATACTAACGATAGGCATAATACATTTTCCTCCTCAGGAATATAAGAGGTCTTGTGCATACCTCGAGTAAATCGGCGGCAAGCGTTCGCATTCCGCCAGTTTCGCAGACTTCCGGTTCTCACATACACAAGTATGCTCCGCTTCCGGCTTCCACAAAACTGGCGAAATACAAACGCTTTCGCTCGATTTGTGTGAAGCCTAGTTTACGTCCTACCCAAAAAGAATCCAGGCTTGGCGTTCTTTGGCTTTGTTCGAGTTTGCTCCAGACTCTTACAAAATTTGATTTCTGCTGTGAAAAATAACGGTTGCTATTTTTCCTAACACTGTAATAATACCAGATTTGTGAGTAGTTTACCATAGTGAAGGTCGATATTTTTGATGTAATCGTTTTATTTCTGTAAGCGATGCTCGATTCGAGTTGCATCTGCCAAAATTGCCAATCTTTCTGGTAAAACTTCCAATCTATATGGTGTCTCGCCTCCATATACACCGTCATAACTTATATTCAGACTCGTATCGCATTCGATTTCTGCGTATTTTGTTCTGACGTATATCACATCTTCGCTTTGGAGATGAGAACCTTTCTTAATAGAAGCAAGCAACTTAAGTAGTTGTATCGGTGAAATTTTTTTTCAAGATCAGTAAATCCATGTAACCATCGTTCAATATGGCTGGTGGACAAAGTTTTTCCATACCTCCAACACTGTTTGTTAACGCGCCAAATAACAGCAATATTTTCCCTTCAAATACGCCTTTATCGTGTGTTATTTTTACTTGTTTTGGTGTTAATTTCGGTAATAGCTTTATTCCGCTAACTAAATAGGCAAGGCGTCCGATTTTGTTTTTCATAGATTCTTTGACGGCATACGTGATTTCTGTCATTTTTCCGCCAGCAGCATTGTTGATGAAATATTGATCGTTCGCCTGTCCCACATCGACTTTTACCGTTGCGCCTGTGGCAATGATATGCAAGGCTTCCACCGGATCTTTTGCCATCCCTAGTGCGCGCGCGAAATCATTCGTCGTTCCAACTGGTAAAACGCCAAAAATTGGTTGCGTTGGCGCTTGCATTAAACCATTGACAACATCGTTTACCGTACCGTCTCCACCAGCCGCAATAATAAATTCAAATCCGTCCAATACGCCTTGCTTCGCGATTTCCGTCGCACTCTTCGCTTGTTCTGTCGTTGGAATCAAAGTGACGCCAAACCCCGCCTCTTCTAAAACTTGTTCTGCAACCGGCATTAGCTTGTGAAACTTGCGCTGCCCAGCAACAGGATTGTAGATGATTAACATTCGCTTTATCAACTGTTTTCCCCTTCTCTCATGCAGTGATAATATTAGTTTCTTATTTTCCTTCTTTCTTGTCAAACTGGGCGCCTCGAATAGCCATTTTCCATGCAAAAATTTGTACGCAGAATGTTCTATTTTTGAAGTTAAAGCGCATACAGGAACATTATCGTTGTCATATTCTTTACTAAATGACTTTTTTGACGCCATTTAGACATAAAATTGTAGGTAATTTGTCAAACTTTAAATCAAATGTCCTGAAAGTATTGATACGACTCATTTTCCCGTCATATTCTCTAGTTACATTCGCTCAAATTGCGCCCAAGATAGGGAAACTCTATTGACTCTCTTCTTGATTTTCTACATAATAGGAGTATTCTTTGTGTACATCGGGAATAGACTGAAAGCATCCACGTTTATACCAGGTACTTTTTATTCAAAGGGGACTTTTTAGAATGGAGATGGAAAATTGAAGACTTTATTAAAATCAGTTATTGTGACGGTCGGACTTACAACTGTTGTTTTGCCGATATCAGTCCTTGCTGATGAACAACAACCTGCTGATATTAGCGCAGTCACTGCGAAAGATGGTTCACAAACGATTGATGATGATTCAATCTACGTACCAAAAGCAGAACGGGAAGGTACATTTACTGGTGATTTACATGCCGACGAGGATCAGGACGCACCTATTCCTGACCGTAGTAGAGTTTTTAAACGCAAAAGCTGCCTATCCAAATGTGAACAACTATATCAAATCAAATAATTTTACAACCGCAAAGTTGAGTAGCCAAATTAAGTCGCAATTTACGAAATTCAACTATCGCAATGGTTATGGCAAGCCAGAAGGTGTTGTTTTACACGAAACAGCTAATCCTAATTCAACGATTCAGAACGAGATTGACTACATGAGTGGCAACTGGGAGAACGCTTTTGTGCATAGTTTTGTCGATAAAGGCAATATTATTCAAATTCACCCGACCGATTATGGTGTTTGGGGTGCAGGACGTTTTGCCAACGCTCGTTTTGTTCAGTACGAACTGGTGGAGCATAACACTTTTGATGAATTTGCCCGCTCGATTAATAATTATGCCTATTATACAGCCTACATCCTAGATAAATATAAATTACCGATTGATAGCGCTGAAACAGATGGCGTCGGAACGGTTTGGACGCATAACGCGGTCAGTAAATATCTTGGCGGCACAACGCATACTGATCCTATTGGTTATTTTAACAAATGGGGCTACAGCTATAATGAGTTCCTAACACTCGTGACTGAGAAATACAACGCGATGAGTAAAGATACGATCCTTTCTAACACACCATTCGCAGCTACAACTTACGCCAACGTTAAAACAGCGGCTGGCAATACGGTTTGGTCAGCACCTTTTAATACAGCTGGCTCAGTCAAAGTTAATCCTCTTTCCTCTTATACTGGGAAAAATTTAAAACTATTACGTCAAGCAAAAACGCAAAGTGGTACGTGGTATCAATTTAGCATTGACGGAAGGGCTATTGGTTGGGTGGAGAATAAAGCTGTAACTATTCTTTACACACCTAGTATGGAAAAACCAGCGAATTTAACGCGCTATGTCAGTGTCCCTAACGAATCTGTTTACTATTTTCCAGTTGCTGATTCCTCCATGCGTAGAGGAAACTTAACTGCCTATACCAACAAACCTTTGAAAGTCCATAAACAAATCACTATCAACGGGACACTATGGTATTACCTTATCAACAACTCTGAACTCGTTACTTGGGATCGTGCATCC
>NZ_AODE01000003.1 GCF_000525855.1 Listeria cornellensis FSL F6-0969 | reverse complement strand
GCTCATGTCAAAATCAAGATAGCGTTCTATGATTTGCATTTCGTGTTGTAGTTGCCCCATCGCGGTTTGCATCCCTAATTGCATGCCGATTTGCTGTCCAAGTGAGGAACCGCCAGCCATCGATTTCATTTTCACCAACAAGTCTTCATAGCGATTTTGGCATTTTCGAACTTCGGCTTGGAGTTCTTGTAATTCATCGGAATCAATTCGCGCATTCATCGATGGATCGACTTGGTTATGAAAATCGGTGGTATATTTCTTTAAAATTTCTTCGGCATCGGTCATACATGCCTTGGTTGTATCGATAATCGGATAGTGCACCGTTTGGTAGTATTGCTTGGCACTGTCTGCGATTTCTCCCTTGATATCACCATCCGCTATTATTTTCGCGACTGCTTTTCGGTAGTTCGTTAGTGCGTCCTTTAATTTCTGGGACTCTCTTAGAAACTGCTCGACAAAATAACGTACTTCGCCTATATCAATGCGTGGCATCTGATTTCGCCTCTTTCGCTTGTTCGACGTCAGCTTTTGCTTGTTTGTGTTCTGCTTGTAGCTGGTCATCTAAGTTGTAGAGTTTCTTTTGTGTCATGCGTTGTTCCTGCGCTAAATCTAAGGCAATAGCACCCAATCTATTCTCCGAGTGATTTCCTCGCCATGCATTTCCAATTCGTGAAAGCAAGTCATCTTGTTGCCGTTTCAACTGTCTGAATTCACGCTCCACCTCTTCTAATTCCCGTTGTTTCTCAATACGCCTTCTTACCGCTTCCTCCTGCTGTTTCATCCCTTCTTTTCACTCCTCATGTCTATTTTTATTTATCTAGATGAAGCGCTTTACTCCACATGTCCGCCATCTCTTTCTCGGAGGCGACAAATGTCTGCTCGACATTTTTCAGATTTTGTACGTCCTTTTTTAAACGCTTCTGGCATGGCTTGAATCATGTGCGCTGCGTCCATACTACTTTGTACCAATTGGCGTGCAGAACTCGTCGAATAAGACATCGTTGGTTGCAGATGGAACGATATATCATTGGCGCTACTGCCGATTTCTTTCGCATGTTCCGCTAACCGCCCGCTTGGTAATTGGATTTTCTTTGACATAACTAATAAATCCTTTCTTTATTTGGATTTTCCGTACAATATTTAGTTTCAGAAACACATATTATTCCTAATTATAGCATTCAGTATCGAGATAGTAAAATAGATTTTAAAAGCCTGAACAGCCAAAAAAAGAGCTGAAATCCCATAAAAGGACTCCAAACTCTTTTAAATTTATTCCCACTCAGCAAGACGATTCTGATATTAAACATATTAGTTTAGTTTTAGCGTTGTTTTATGCACTTTAAATTCATATTTCCTATATTATTTGGCTCTTATCAAATTTCTGTTATCAAAATGTTATCACTTGATTCTCTAATTTTCAATACACTTGTTAATCCTATCACTGACTACTCCTCGAACTAATTATATCATCTAGATCTAAAGTCCACAATTCTTTAAGTGGTTATTCAATATTTTATTGTTTAAATCAATTAATACTTCCATTTATTATCTTCAAGAAAACTACTAAACTTATTTTCTAACTTTGCTTCACTCATATACTCACTAAAAACCATTTCTAAATTTTCATGTTCTAGTGCATCTTTACTACTTATTCGCCATAACGGAATCTCGTGATGCTCTAATATTTGCTCCTTTATTCTATCTCTTCGTTGTTGCTCAGGTTCTTTGTGACTTTCGCCATCAAGTTCAATTACTAGTACTGGTTTTTCTGTAAGTTCGTTGACAATTGTGAAGTCAAGATGTGCTTTTTTTATTCAAAGCAAATTTTTTTATGTTCTGGATGTGCATTTAGATATTTTTTATCTCCAGCTACATCTGCAACTGCTAATTTCATATTTATTGAAAATCCAGGATAATTTTCCATAATTATTAACATTCGATTATAGAGCGTTTTTTCCCAGACACTTTCATACATAGCTGTCTTCTTAAAATAAGGTATCTGCTTATATAAATAACTAAATATCGAATTTACATTTGATTCCAATACATTTCCATATGTTTCAATATACTCGATGAGATCTTTCAACTCATGCTTCTGCTCTTTAAAAAACTTATCATGTGTAAATAAAACAAACTCATCTTCTGCTCTTGATACAGCTACATTAATAGTCTCGTTTCCTAATGTATTCGTATTTTTACAATGTTCCATTTCATGAGTAAGGACGGTTGAGAGGATAACTCTTTTACTTTCTCTTCCTTGAAACTTATATATCGTCCCCGTTGTAGTTGCAAGTTCTGTAATACTTTCTTTTAAATTTTCTTCTTGTTTCGCATATGGGGTGATTATTGCAGTGTCGCTAAAATTATCTCCTATATATTTTTTAATTGCAACTTCCTCTATTCTATTAAAATAGCTTCCATCACCATTTTTTCTTAGACCATAATCAGAATTTTTTTTCTTGATTTAATGCCATGATTTTTATGCTCTCCGATAATGAATTCTTAGAATAGATTTCCAACTCATCATTATAAAATTTTTTATTACAATAATTGATAATATTAAAATCACATCTATAGTGTTCTTTAAGCAATACTTCGGGTGGTTCACACACACTTAGAATGGATTCCAATAGATTTTTCTTTGAAAAAGAATACTTATAATCTATATTATATTTCTCCATTAGCTTTTCATCTTCTATCGCTAATTCTTTATCAACTATATGAGAAAGCTGTTTTGTATCCCCCACTATTATTATCTTTACAGCATTGTTTATTGTTGGTATAGCTGTAATAATGTTTGCTTGTGATGCTTCATCAATAATGACATAATCATATCTTGAGTACCCTGTATTAGATACAACTGAGTCCAAGGTTGTAAGAACAACTGGATAAATGTTCAATATTTGTTGCTTTATACTAAAAAAGCTATCAATTTTTTTCTTTTTTGAACAATATCATTACACTCATTTTCGCATGATTGAAACTTATTTTTTATTTTATTATTAATTTGTTCAATTGATTCTTTTCTATACACCTCATAAAGCTTACCTATTTTTTCTTGCTTTTCTGGGAGTTTACGAGTTTTATTTTCTAGATATTTAATCATCTTTATTGCATAAAGTTGTTCTAGCCTCCATTGATACATCGTATAGTTATCGCTATCAATTCTTTTTTCTGAAAATCGCACACGGAAATAAGTCTTATTCAATAGCGTATCTGCTTTTGTTCTTTGATTACGTAAAAACTCTATTTCTCTTTTTAATTCTGATGGAAAAACAAGTAAATTATTTATTTCTATTTTTGTTGCATCTACATTATATGTGCTTATTTTTTTTATCGATATGCCTTTTTTGTGTATACAATTCACTTAATTGATTTTTATATTTAATAAGTTTGGCACACTCAAGTTCAAGTAGATTAATCTTATTAATTAGTTTTCCTAAATCTATTTTTCTCCAACTACTTTTTTTGTTTTTTCTTTCAGTCGTTCCAAATCTTCTTTCATTTTTTCTTGAATATTATCTACTAGCTTGCTTGTATAACATTTATTTCCTAATCGGATTGAAAAATTAAACATTTTTTCTAATCCATCTAATTTTTCAGCGACATTATCAATAGCACTATTATTATTTGATACCACAAGCACTTTTTTTATCTTCAACTATAGCATTACAAATTATGTTAAGAATTGTTTGCGTTTTGCCTGTTCCAGGCGGCCCCTGAATAACCGAAATATCATACTCTAAAGCATTGGTAACAGCCTTTTTTTGAGATTGATTTGAAATAAAAGGAAGAACCAGTGGTTTACTTTCTTGATTCAAAATTATTCTTTCTGCCTTATTCCCATTCATAAATTTTTTGAATATTGCTTTATTAAATTTATGGGCATCACTAGATAAAATTTTCTCTTTTGTTGACTGCATACTGAAATTCAGCCCATCAGCATCTTTAGGATTGTTTTTAATATTTCCACCTATTAAGTAATCAATTATTTCATTATAGTAACTGTATATATTATTGGAGGTGTAAGATTTATTCTCATATTTAACTTCCTTTTCCACGGAAATAGTCTTAAGAAACGCCTCACTATTTCTTAGATGCAAGCTCTCCATTCTATCTATAACATATTCAAAAGATCTCGTATTGAATAATAATCGTACTTTTCCCTCTGCCTCATCAATATGTTGTATCCCGTTTGGTTTATGAGTCTTTCTATTTCCTTGCATGTTTGTATATTCGAATTCAAATTTTTCTTTATCTCCTTGTCGTGCCCACAGAAAATCTATATTACTCATATTATATCCATCATCCCTTAATATAAAATCTCATTTCTCCATCTTCGTTACTTCATTATACCAATTTATACATTCTTTCTCAATCGCCTAATATACAATAAAAACAGATATTTCTACCTGCTTCTACTTCACTATATCATATGTTATTAACTCCAGTGGCTCACTTTTACGGACCATTTTTATGTTTATTGGTTTAATAATAAACGTATTCATCAATCTTTAGGTTATTTAACACCCAACGTTTTTGAACGAGAATCGAATTAAATTCTATTTATTTTTGTCCAAGATATTGACCGTTTCGCTAAAAAAGCCAGAATTCATAGAATACGAATCCATGCATTACGACATTCCCATGCACCCTTATTAATTAGCATGGGTGAAAATCCTCTAATCATCAAAGACCGCTTAGGTCATGAGTATATCGAAACAACCCTTGGTACCTATTGACATCTTTATCCAAATGAAAAAAAGAGCCGAAAACCCTTGATACTAAAGGATTTTCGGCTCACCACTCGCTATTCCCATTCCACCGTCGCGGGCGGCTTACTCGTAATATCATACACAACACGATTCACATGCGCTACTTCATTCACGATTCGCGTTGAGATCAACTCCAACACTTCCCATGGAATCCGTGCCCAGTCAGCTGTCATGCCATCAATCGACGTTACCGCGCGGATAACAACGGTGTGGTCGTACGTACGGCCGTCGCCCATCACGCCTACGCTGCGGATGTTTGGTAATGCCGTGAAGTATTGCCAGATTTCGCGGTCCAAGCCGGCATTCTTGATTTCTTCGCGTAAAATATAATCCGAATCGCGGACGATTTCTAGTTTCTCTTCCGTGATTTCGCCTAGTACGCGGATGCCGAGTCCTGGTCCTGGGAATGGTTGTCGCCAAACGATTGCATCCGGCATTCCTAACTCAAGTCCCAATGCGCGAACTTCGTCTTTGAACAGCGTATTTAGCGGCTCAATCAATTGGAACTGCATGTCTTCTGGCAAGCCGCCAACGTTATGGTGGGACTTGATGGTTTGTGCTGTTGCTGTTCCGCTTTCTATAATATCTGTGTACAGTGTTCCTTGTGCTAGGAATTCAACGCCGTCAAGCTTGGTTGCTTCGTCGTCGAAAACGTAGATGAACTCGTTACCAATTGTTTTACGTTTTTGCTCAGGGTCGGAAATGCCGGCAAGTTTTGTCATGAAGCGTTCTTTGGCATCGACTTTGATAATATTCATGTGGAAATCACCATATAACGTCTCCATCACTTGTTCTGCTTCGCCTTTACGTAGCAAGCCGTGATCGACAAAAATACATGTCAGCTGGTCGCCAATTGCTTTGTGAATCAGGACGCCGACTACAGAGGAATCCACGCCGCCAGAGAGGGCTAACAATACTTTTTTATCGCCGACTTGTTCGCGGATTTTAGCAACTTCCACATCAATGAAGTTCTCCATCGTCCAGTCGCCTTTACAGCCGCAGATGTTTAGCGCGAAGTTTTTCAGTAACTCTGTACCATGAACGGAATGTTGTACTTCTGGGTGGAATTGCACGCCGTACATTTTTCGGTCTTCGTTTGTGATTGCCGCAATCGGGCATGATGCGCTGGTAGCAGTGATTTCAAAGCCTGCTGGTTCGGCAACAACTAGGTCACCGTGACTCATCCAAACGATTTGGTCGGTCGGTAGCGCTGCGAAAAGACGGGACGGTTTCTCAACGTTGATGGTTGCTTTGCCATATTCGCGGTCTTTTGCGGGCTCTACTTTTCCAGCGAAGTGGTTCGTCATCAGCTGCATGCCGTAACAAATGCCGAGGATTGGAACGCCCATCTCGAATAGGTCTTCGTCGCAACGAAACGCGCCTTCATCGTAGACACTGTTTGGGCCTCCAGAGAAAATAATTCCAGTTGGATTCAGTGCTTTCATTTCTTCCACCGTAATTGTATGTGGGTGCAACTCGCTGTACACGCCAAATTCACGGATACGGCGCGTAATCAATTGGTTATACTGACTGCCAAAATCAAGAACGATAATTTTCTCTTGCTCTGTAAAATCTTTCATATTCCTTCACAAAACCCCTTTAAAATTTATTTATGTACGTTGCGCGTGTTTCAAGTTCTTCTCTTTATTGTAACGTCTGGTCTGCATTCTTGCAACCGTAAAAATCGTGATTTATCAATGTCAGCGCTTGCTTTAAAATAACATCTCCACGCATCCTTCCAAATGACAGGGAATCTATATTCGCGCACGGAATTTCAAGCTCATTCAATATAGCTTCGGCGTTTTTTAAAAAGATATTTAACTTGCGGTGACACGAGAACGGCATCCACTTTCGCATAACCTTGAAGACGCGAGGTTGTCACCATACCAATTGGCCCCATCACAACGACAAGGTCCTTATCTTGATGGGGTTCGAAGCGATTGTATTGGAGGTCTTCGGGAAATAAAAGTGCCGCGGTCATGCCCTGCTTCTCGGCTTCTTTTACAACATTTTGCGCCATTAAGCTTGACGTTGCGCCACCCGCACAAACGATGAGTAGTTTTTTCATTTGTAAACTCCTTTCATGCAAAAAACTGCTCTTTGATTCAAGAGCAGCTTCGAGTAGTTATAGTCCTTTTCCGCCGACAACATCCATGCTCACGCTTTTTTCAATGGATGCAATAAGTGGTTTTGCGCGTTCAATCACGGCTTTTACCTCTTCATTATCGAGCGATGCTTTGTGATGTCCGGAATCTGTCCAGACTTCTGTCACAATCACCGTATCTGGATCATCTTCGTTCACGCTAACAACATACTGAATACACGCGTTGTATTTATCAAGCCCAGTCGCTGCCTCCAGCAAAATATTGACGAGCGCTTTCCTGTTTCCTGGATGCGCTTTGAATTTTGTAATTAAGCCAAATGCGATTTTCATTGTCATCTCCTCCTCAAAACTAGTTTTTCCAAAAGTCATCAAAGATTGTGATTGCCATGTGGCGCTTATGTTGTGTTTTTAAATACCAATTTTCGATTTGAATCGCGATTTCTGTCGGGATTTTTTTGCCTTCTAGATAATCGTCGATGTTGTCGTATGTGACGCCGAGTGCGACTTCATCGGGTAAGGCTGGTTTATTTTCTTCGAGATCCGCGGTCGGTTTTTTCAGATAGAGATGTTCTGGGCAACCAAGCGTTTTTAGAAGCGCCTTACCTTGACGTTTGTTCAAGCGAAACAGTGGATTAATATCGGTTCCTCCATCGCCGTATTTCGTGTAGAAGCCTGTCACAGCCTCAGCGGAGTGATCAGTACCAACGACAGCGCCATGATTCATCGCTGCAATGCTGTATTGCGCCTTCATCCGTTCACGCGCTTTTTCATTGCCTTTTGCAAAATCGGAAAGTTCGATATCTGCTTCTAGCAATGTCGACGTGCTCGCATCGACAGCCGCTTTAATATTGATGGTCACGACGCGATCTGGCTCGATAAAATCAAGCGCGTCTTGGCAATCTGCCTCGTCAAACTGTGTACCGTATGGCAAACGTACCGCGATAAATTGATAGGACTCGTCTCCCGTGGCTTCGCGCAGTTCGCTGATGGCCATTTGCGACAATTTTCCAGCGAGCGTGGAATCCTGGCCTCCCGAAATGCCAAGTACAAGCGATTTGATAAATGGGTACTTCGTCAAATACGCCTTTAAAAACTCGACACTTTGGCGAATTTCTGCGGTTTCATCGATTTTTGGTAACACATGCATTTCTGCAATAATCTGTTTTTGTAAACTCATTCTCCTGCCCCCTTCACTTGCTTAAAATGGAATATCAAAATTGACTGGTGAATGTTTCTGTACTGTTTTGCGGACGTTTTCGATATTTTGCATTTTATTTTTCCAACATTTCACGCTTAGATCGACGGGGTATTGTTCTGGTCGCACCGTTCGTTGATATTCATCCCACAGCAAGGTTAAATTTTCTTCTTTGTATTTGCGCGTTTGTTCTAAAGTTGGTCTTTGATATACTAATTCCCCTTTTTCGTAAATTGGAACCAATAATTCTTTTGCGGTGAAATTCGTGACTTCTTTTGTGATGTAGGTGTGGATTGGGTGGAACATCGTTAGTGTGTCGACGCCTTCCAATGACTCGTTTTCCAAGCAAATGTAATCGCCTTCTGCTTTTGGTCCTTCTTCGTTTGTGATGATGCGATAGACTTTTTTTCTTCGCAGGTGTTGTGACTTTTTCGGTATTGCTGGAAAGTTTGATTGAATCTTGTAACACATCGTTTTCATCGGCGATTGCGACCAATTTATACACAGCACCAAGCGCTGGTTGGTCGTATGCCGTAATGAGTTTCGTGCCAACACCCCACGCATCGATTTTCGCTTTTTGCGCTTTCAGGTGTAGGATTGTTGTTTCATCTAAATCACTCGACGCAAAAATTTTCGCATCGGGGAATCCTGCTTCGTCCAACATTTGGCGCGCTTTTTTCGATAGGAAGGCCATGTCTCCGCTATCCAAACGAATACCGATAAAATTAATCGCATCGCCCATTTCTTGCGCCACTTTAATCGCGTTTGGAATGCCCGATTTCAGCGTATCATACGTATCTACAAGAAAAATGGAATCTTTATGCGTCTCTGCGTAGCGTTTAAATGCATTGTATTCATCTCGATAAGCCTGAACCATCGAATGCGCCATCGTTCCCGAGATTGGAATGCCAAAAGTTTTACCCGCGCGAATATTACTGGTTGAATCACAACCACCGATGTAGGCTGCACGTGCGCCCCAAAGCGCTGCATCCATTTCTTGTGCACGTCTCGTCCCAAATTCAGCAAGTGGTTCGCCTTCCACGACGTTTTTAATCCGAGCTGCTTTCGTCGCGATTAACGTTTGGAAATTCACAATGTTAAGTAATGCCGTCTCGATTAATTGCGCCTCCGCAAGGTTCGCCTCGACTTGAATGATTGGCTCTGTTTTAAACACAAATTCGCCTTCAACAACCGAGCGAATCGTCCCGGTGAACCGTAAATTTTTCAGATAATCTATAAATTCCTCTTCAAAAGCCGTTTCTTCGCGCAAATAAGCAATATCCGTGTCGGTAAATCGTAAATTCTCCATATAGTCGATAATGCGCTCAAGTCCTGCAAACACGCAGAAACCCGTGTCAAACGGCATATCGCGGAAAAAAAACCTCAAAAACAGCGCGTCTCTCATGTATATTATCATCCCAATACGCCTTCATCATATTAATTTGATACAAATCGGTGTGTAGCGTTTTACTATCATCTGGAAATAAAGTCATAATCCATACTCCTGTCTATGTTTTCTTATAAAACATCATAGCTTAAATCGGGCAAAAAAGCTAACTTTATAAGCTATATTTAACCCTTTCTTCTTCATCCAGCATTATGAGGCTACTATCCCAAGATTTTCAACAAAAAAACGTTAGTAGACATATCCAAATCTACTAACGTCCTATATTCCTATAAATTAAACCTGTATCCCGCGCCCCAAATCGTCTCAATCGAATCAGAATGCGCGCCATGCGTCTCCAATTTCTCCCGGATTTTCCGAATATGCACAACAACCGTCGATACATCTCCCGCCGCTTGCATTCCCCATATTTGCTCAAAAAGTTGCTCTTTATTCCAAACCCGATTCGGCCTTTTCGCCAAAAACACAAGCAAATCAAATTCCTTCGTCGTAAAAATAATTTCCTTGTCCGCCACAAAAACTTTCCGACCATCCAAATCGAGCGTCAAGTCATGCACTTGCAAAATCTCATTTTGCGTCTCGATATTGCTTTTTGCCAAGCGCTCATAACGTGCCAAATGAGCCTTCACACGCGCCACCAGTTCACTCGGGCTAAACGGTTTCGTAATATAATCATCCGCACCAAGACCGAGCCCACGAACCTTATCAATATCTTCCTTCCGCGCCGAAACAAGTAAAATCGGGACTTCCTTCTTCGCCCGAATCTCACGACAAATATCAAACCCGCTCATATCCGGCAACATGATATCCAGTATAATCAAGTCAAAATCCTCTCCCAGCGCCCGTTCAAGCCCCTTCAGACCATTGCTCTCAATCGTCACTTCCATATCACTAATCTCCAAATAATCACGCTCTAACTCCGCAATTTCCAACTCATCTTCTACCAACAAAATCCGTTTCACGCTTCATCATCTTCTTTCTTTTTCAACCTCAGTTTAATAGAAACGCTCGTCCCGATACCCAATTTGCTTATCGCCCAAATCTCGCCCCCGTGCTCTTCCACAATCTGTTTCGCGATCGACAAGCCCAATCCACTTCCGCCAGTAGTCGAATTCCGTGACACCTCTTCCCGGTAAAACCGATCAAAAATCGCCTTCATCCCACTATCCGAAATGCCTTTACCGTTATCATGAATCGTGATTATCGCGTCCGTTTCGCGTTTTTCAAGCTGAATCCTGATATTTGCCTGCGCTTTATCCATATACTTAATGCTATTCTGAATCAAATTCTCCAAAACCCGTTTCAATTTATCACGATCAGCCACCGTTACTAGTTTTTCTTCAGGAATCACTAACTCAACATTCGCTTTTGCAAAACTCAATTCCGACTCTTCGGCGACTTGTGCCAACAATGCGTTCAAATCCACACTTCTAAAATAAAACGGTTCTTTATGCAAATCAAGCTTCGAAAATAAGAATAATTCATCAATCAAAGCATTCATGTCCTTCGCCTTCGCATGCGCAATTTCCAAATACTTCGCCTGCTTCTCTGGCGTATTCGCGACACCATCTTGAATCCCCTCAATATAGCCCACAATCGACGTAATTGGTGTTTTTAGATCGTGTGAGATATTCGATAATAGCTCTTTCCGGTTGTTTTCGTATTGTTCTTGGACTTCTAGCGATTTTTTAAGCCTGATTCGCATTTTTTCAAACGTTGCAATCAGCGTCGAAATTTCAATTTTTTCCTTTTGGCTCCTCCATTTCAAAATCAAGATTTCCCGCCTCGATCTTTTCTGCGCCTTCCTTGAGATGAACAATCGGTCGAATCACGCTTCTGGCGACGAAATAACTAAGCAATCCAATCACCAAAACACCGAACAATAAAATCGCGCCGACAATGAGAACTCCCCATTTCTGTAACACTTCCATATAGGAATTTTCCGGCTGAAGCACCATAACACTTCCTTTTGAACCATCGGAATAGAGATAATCAAACTTGATATAGCGGAAAAAATCGCCTTGATTATCAATCGTTCCACGCATGTTTAAGTTATTTAACTCGTAGTCTGGCTGATGCACAAGCAACGATTTCTTGGATAGATCCGAGGAAGAATACACAATCGTATCATTTCTCCTCACCACAATCTGCACATCACTTTTCTCCAACAACTTAAAATTTTGATATTCCAATAGCTGATCCGGCGTATTTTTTGCTATCATTTTCAGCTCTAAAAAAGCATTTTCTTCATCCGTTGAAAGTGGGCGTTGAAGTGTTGCGGATTTATATAGTTGTCCTGGTGAAGCCCCCGTCAATGTGCATACACCTAGAAAAAAAGCCGAAATCAAAAAGGCTCCCGTTAAGATGATAACCGCAATATAAGATAGCATAAACCGAAATTTAATAGACATATTACTTTCCTCATTTCGTCTTACTGTACAGCAAGCATATAGCGAAACGGCTTTTTTAACAAGGGATTTTGCGCTGATTTAAGGAACTTTTAAGATTCTATACAAAAAACTACGAAAAACGGCTTATGCAGATGCCATTTCTCGTAGCTTTGATGTTAACCTAAATCATCTTTAATTTTGGAAGTGGAAATACCGTTCGTTCTCGGCAAATACACAACTTCGCAATAATCTTTCAGAAAATCAAACTCGCCCTTCCAATCATCACCCATCACAAAAATATCAATATCGTGATCCTTCACGTCCTGAATCTTCTGTTCCCAGTGACTTTCGGGAATAACCTCATCAACATAACGAATCGCCTCTAAAATCAGCTTGCGATGCTCGAAACTATGGTATGCCTCTTTATGCTTGATCCGATTGAATTCATCCGTC
Organism: Listeria cornellensis FSL F6-0969; assembly: GCF_000525855.1. Lineage (GTDB taxonomy): Bacteria > Bacillota > Bacilli > Lactobacillales > Listeriaceae > Listeria_A > Listeria_A cornellensis. The sequence continues at coordinate 13,867 of NZ_AODE01000003.1, read as the reverse complement.
GAAATAGCGACAACTAAATAATCACCTAGCGACTTCGCACGCTCAAGTAGCTTGATATGACCCCAATGAAGCAAGTCAAATGTGCCGTATGTAATCACTTTTTTCATGAAAACACCTACTTTCCTAGTCACTAGTATAACAAGAATAAGCCGATTTCACCAGCCTATTCTCGCTCCATTTCCTCTTGCAAAAATGCCACAAAACGCTTGCTCGATTGCCCATCAGAATATTTATTCCAACGCGCACTGAACTCGCGTACCGATTCCGTGTCCATCGCAGATTTTTGTATCGCCGTAACAACCTCCGCAGTCGTCTTGCAAAGCGGCCCTGGAATCTCCTCCAAATAGCCATCCGCCAAGCCTCGACTCGTATCATACGCATCCAGATCATACGCAAAGAAAATCATCGGTTTCTCGAAAAAAGCAAACTCAAAAGGAATAGAAGAATAATCAGTAATCAGCACGTCCACCATTGGTAACAGCGCCTCAAGCTCCGTTTCTTTATCAATATAAACACAAAAATCGTCGTCCTTCTTCGGTAAATCAGCCAACATCGACGGGTGCAATTTCAACAACAAGTTGTACCCTTTACCAAACGCAATCTTCATTGCCGCAACATCTAAATGCAACTTCGTCTCAGCAAGCTCTTCATCACGAAAAGTTGGCGCATATAACAGCACTTTCTTATCTTGAATTCCATATTTCGCAAGTCCAATATGCTTATTTTGTTCTAAAGCAGTCTCATCAAAATAATAATCCGTCCGCGGCACACCAATCTTCAGCAGTTGCGCATCATCCACTAAAAAAGAACGCTTGAAAAGCTCGCCCATCTCATCCGAGCCGATAACCACCTTCGAAAAAGTCTTATACACCGCCTGAAAACGTTTTTTATCCGAGTCCGAACGTTTTTGCGCCGCTTTATCTTCCCAGCCAAATTTCTTCAGTGCACCATTCGCATGCCAAATTTGCACACATTCCATAGAATCCCGCCACTTCACACCGGCCAATTCCGCAAAATAATTATCCGTCACGACCACTTTTGCTGTGCTTAAATGAAACATCAAGCGAATCAAATTCCCGTTCGTTTTCGGCAAAGAACGCATAAAATTACGCGCCATTCCATCCACATTTAAACGCGGATCATAAAAAACAATCGTTTCCGGCATAAAATGCGATTTCTCCATTTCACGCAATATCGCTCCTGGATTTTCCGGAAAACTGATCAACATCACTACTTTTTGCTGCACTGGGAAACGCCCAAACACAAAACCTAACACTCGAACCATCATCATATAAAGCTTTATTGCTACATTTTTCATCACTGACACCTACTTTTTAAAGACGATTTGCACAGTTTTTTCCGCTGCGTGCCCGTCCTCCCATTCGCAAAATTGCTGGAAGAATTGGCTATTACTCTTGGCTGGTTGCTCCAATATTGTTGCTATTTCATCCATCAGTTGCTCACTTGTCTCCACTAACGGACCTGGTGCATTTTTCTCAAAATCAAAATAAAAACCTCGTAACGTATCACGATATTCCGCCAAATCATATGTGAAAAAAATCATCGGTCGGTCCAAATTCGCATAATCAAAAAAGACCGAGGAATAATCCGTAATCAACATGTCACTCACCAAATACAAATCACGGATATCATCATAAGACGACACGTCTCGAATAAAATCACCATACTGCGCAAAATCAAACTGCTCCGCCACCAAATAATGCATCCGAATGAGCAACACAACATCCTCACCGAATCTCACTTTCATTTGGGCAACATCGAATTTCAAATCGAATTTATATTCGCCAACCTTATGAAAATCATTATCTCGCCATGTCGGCGCATATAAAATCACTTTTTTCCCATCAGGAATCTCGAGTTTTTGACGAATCTCAGCGATCATCGCTTCCTTGTTCGAACTAAAAAGCAGGTCATTCCGCGGGTATCCCGACTCAATCATCGCCCCAGTGTAACCAAACGCACTACGAAAAATCTTGCTAGAATACGCATTCGGTGAAATCAGATAATCCCATTTTGCAGCTTCCCGCACGAAATCATCCTTATATTGCGCCGTCGTCTGACCCGGCATATGCACCTCATCAATATCCACACCAAGCTTCTTAAGCGGCGTCCCGTGCCAGGTTTGCACATATACCGTCTTTTTCGGCTTCGGCAATTCCAGCGGCAACCGACTATTCGAAATCCAATACTTCGCTCGCCCCATCGTAAACAACCACTTCACCGAAAATCGCGTCACATAAGGTACCCCATGCTCCTCAAAAAGCTTCGTATAGCGCGGATTCACACTCCATAATAACGCATACTCCGGTTCATGCTCCTTCATATATTCATAAATCGCACGCGGATTACAGCTATATTGTTTACCTGAAAAACTCTCAAAAATAACTAAATTCTGTTTTCGCGGTAACAGTCCCGCTAACCGAAATAAAAAATAATATACCGCCTGGACTAATTTTGCCATCTGTTGACCCTCTTATCTCTATTGATTCAGCGCTCGTTTTAGCTTTAGTCGCCGTTTTACTCTCTGTCTCAACTCAGCCGTTAACCGGAAATATTCCAGTTCTACTTTCCGCTTCTCATGTTGATAAAACCACTTACCTCGCAATTCCCAAGGCCTCAAACGGATTTTAGCCGTGCGAATCGTTCCTGCCGGTCGCACAACAACATCCCAAATCAGTTGATCCTCCGAACGCTTCACGACCACTGCTTTTTTAGTTGAAAATAGTGTTTTTACGGCGAAGAAACTCTTTTCAGGCAAAGCGACACGTGATTCCTCAATATCAGAAAACAGTTCCGCATGCCCATTTGGACGCCATTTCTTGTGTAGTGTAACGGTCGGGATATCAACAAGTGGAGCCGTTTCAAATCGAACTGGCCAGCCACTTTTACGCAGCGATAACATCATTTCCTTCACCGGTTGAGCCGTTTCAAGCTCCCACACATACCGTTCCTCAATTTCACTAAAAATCCGTTGAAAAGCAGTCACAAACGCCGCCTGTTCCTCTTCCACCAGCACTTCGCGAAAATACACATGCTCTTTATAAAAATACAATTTGGCATGATAACTAATCAAATATTGCACATATGGAATGACCGTTCCAAACTTCGCCTTCGAATCATGCAGATACGTCTGATAAACTGCCTCCAAAAACGGCTGATAGCGCGACTTATCCTGCCACGACTTATTCACAAGCGAGCCCTTCTCTTTCATGTCTCGATAGTAGAAATAACCAACATTCGCAACAACGCCATATTCCTCATCATCCAACAACATTTTCGTAATTAACAGCTGATCCTCACCAAAACGCAACGACTCGTCAAACGCCAATTGCTTCAACCTCTCAAAACGCAAAAAAGTGCCACCAATATAAAAATGAATCGCCTTATAGTCCTCTAGAATGTTGACAACACAGCTTCCCTGCTCAAATCGCGTGTTCAACTTATGCGCACCGATTTTCTTCCGGGAGCCCCAATCGTCTAAATAATAAAACGGTGGAACCATCATATTGACTTGCGTGTGCTTTTCCGCAAAATGCGCCATTTCACGTATCATATGTAACGAATATACATCATCTGCGTCTAAAAAGCCAACAAAATCAATATCGTTTCTGACATGCATCAAGCCAATATTACGCGCACGAGCCGGGCCACCGTTTTTGATATGAATTTGATGGATATTTTGCGGATGTTTTCTGACTAATAAATCTGCAATGTTTCCACTTTTATCTGTACTGCCATCATTGACCAGAAGGATTTGAATATTTTCGGTAAACCCGTATGATTGTTTGATAATACTTTCCACCGATTTCTCTAAGCGATTCTCGGCGTTGTAGAACGGTATTATTATCGCAAATTTCATTTATTCACCCCATTTAGAATAGGGTTATATCCTTTGGACAAGAGATATAACCCTGGAAAAGAAACTGTTGTTGTGGCTCTTATGAGGCATCCCTTGCCGATTTAGAGCCTCAATACGAGTGCGAACAACGTGAGCATTCGTTCCTTGCTCTGCGTCACGCTCCGGCGTCTTCCGAATCCGGCTTCAACAGCCAGCCTCTCGGAAATTTCGTGGCCTCCGCAAAAACCAAAAGAGGGTTTTCACTGCGCCCCCTAACAATTTCTGTCGAGGCTAAACGGGCTGTTTCAGCACTTTAAATTCCCCATTCCATCACGCTCTTACCCCACGGACTGCGCAAATCGGCTTCGAAGGCTTCAATCACGTCTTGTATACATTTCACTTGATGCACTTCACCAACTAAGTTTTGCAAATACTCCACAGCTCGTTTGTTTTCCGTCAAGAATTCTACTGTCTTCTCGAAATCAATGCGTCCGCTGCGACTGCTTCCATAAACCGTCAAGCCTTTTTCAAGTACCATGCGTGAGTTAAACTCAATTGGATACTCGGAAACGCCCAGCAACGAAATCGTGCCTTCTGGTTTAATCAAATCGATAATCTGACTCACAGCATACTGGCTTCCACGTCCTCCCGCACATTCAAAGGCTTGATCGATTACCAAATCGGCTGGGATGTGGTCAATCGAAAATGCGCCATCAACGAACGAGAAAAAGTCTAATTTATACGGTGTCTTCCCGAAAATGTACACTTTACTTTCAGGATACCAGTTTTTCAAGATTAAAGCTGTGATAAATCCTAAATTCCCATCACCCCAAACGCCGAACGATTCGCGGTTTTCATTCGCTTTTTGGTCGAAACGTAGAATCGCGTGAACCGCAACCGAGATTAACTCGGAAAACGCAGCGACTTTTGGATTGACGTCATCTGGTAACACGACAACACGATCGCGGCGCATAAACACGTAGTCTTGCATCAAGCCATCATAACCACTCGAACGGAACTTGCTTGTTCCCAAATAGTTCTCATCAATGACAGGATCGGTCTCCATTGGCGTATTTGGAATCATCACTACTTTGGTGCCTGGTTTAAATTCTTTCGTTGCGTCATACACGATTTCGCCGATTCCTTCGTGAATAAGCGCCATCGGTAATTTCTTCGAGAGCATTTCTTTTCCGCGAGAACCGGTATAATAGCGTTGGTCTGCCGCACAGATTGATAAATACGTCGGACGAACAACGACTACTTCTTCATTCAAAGACTCATCCACATTGGTAACTTCGAATTGTCGCTCCGATACTAGTCGGTATACTTGATTAATCATTGGCGATACGCTCCTGAATGATCGCATTTGCCACTTTTAAATCATATGGTGTTGTAATCTTAATATTGAAGATTTCGCCCTTCACGAGCTTCACACGGTCTCCTGCGAGCAAGCAAATCTTACAAGCGTCCGTCAAAATTTGTTTCTCATCTGCGGACAAGTCTTGATAATGGCTATATAGCTTCTTAATATTAAAACTTTGTGGCGTTTGGCCTTGGTACATGTGGTCACGAACCGGAATGTCCGTAATAAAATCATGATTCGACGACTCTACAATCGTGTCAATCGCTTCAATAACCGTATCCACCGCACCAGTTTCAAGCGCCGCATCAATGTTTTCTTCAATAATCCGGTGCGTCAAGAACGGGCGAACCGCGTCATGCGTAATAATAACATCGTCATCCGTTAAACCAAAGTTCGACTCAATATAACGAATCCCATTCATAATTGTTTCGTTACGATCCGAGCCACCTTCAATCACAACAACGCGATCATCGGAAATGTATTTCTTAATATTATCTTCCGCGTGATTCATCCATTCTTTTGGAGACGAAATAATAATCTTATCAAAGCGGTTATTTAAAATAAATTTTTCGACTGTGTGTACGATAATTGGCTTACCATTCAAGGATAGAAATTGTTTTGGCATGCTGACATTTCCCATCCGCGTACCTTTTCCTCCAGCTAAAATTTGAGCGTATATCATTCTCTAATCTCCTTTAACTGTTTTTTTTATGTTTATAGTTTTATTGTAACATAAAAGTACCCACTTAAACTAGCGCTTACTTGTAAGTTCTTTAAATACTATTACTTACTAATAAAGATATATATACGAAATGACCAAAATCATAAAAACTTGTAATACCCAGTCCCTATAACGTATAATTAACCTGTATATACTTAACTAAAATTGAAGGAGAATGTCATTATGAAAGTAAAAAAAAGCAGTCATTCCTGCCGCAGGTTTAGGAACCCGTTTCCTACCTGCCACAAAAGCAATGCCTAAAGAAATTTTACCTATTGTCGATAAACCCACTATTCAATTTATCATTGAAGAAGCCGTTGCAGCTGGCATTGAAGATATTTTAATCGTTACAGGGAAGGGAAAAAGAGCTATTGAGGATCATTTCGATTCGGTACCAGAGCTTGAGAATAACCTTCGAGATAAAAACAAGCTAGAGCTACTTCATCTCGTAGAAGAAACGACGAACATTAATTTACATTTTATCCGTCAATCAAAGCCAAAGGGACTTGGTGATGCCATCCTTCAAGCAAAAGGATTTGTTGGAAATGAGCCGTTCATTGTTATGCTTGGCGATGATATTGTAGAATCCAAAGTCCCATGTGCTAAACAATTAATGAATCAGTATGAGAAAACACATAGTTCCATTATCGGTGTGCAAAATGTTCCTCATGAAGAAACATATCGGTATGGTATCATTGATCCAATAAATGAGTATAGCAAGGGCCTTTATAATGTAAAAGGATTCGTTGAGAAACCAAATCCTGAGGACGCTCCATCTGATTTAGCAATCCTTGGTCGTTACCTGCTTACTCCGCAAATTTTTGATTTCTTAGAAACACAAGAACCTGGGGCTGGCGGAGAAATCCAATTAACAGATGCCATTAATAGCCTCAATGAAGTACAGCGCGTTTTTGCTTATGATTTTGAAGGCGAACGATTTGATGTTGGTGATAAATTCGGTTTTATCAAAACAACAATGCAGTTTGCACTAAAACACCCCGAAATTAAAGATGATGTCGCAAAACTGGTTGACGATCTTTATCAGCAAATTCACAAAAAAGATAAAAAATCAAAATAATTTTATAGAAAGAACTAACTCACTTTCATAGGATAATATCAAAAAAAATTTCTAATTAGACTGCTGCTCTCCGATTTTTTATCGGAAATCGGTAGTCTAATTTTTGGGCTCTATGTCAATTATTGGGGTGAAATAGCGAGGTGCGAGTATTTATCTCGGAATTTTTCGAAACACTGAAAGCCATAAGCACCACGTTTTAACTCTTAGTTCGATTATTAATGCCTTCTGCCAAACCATCGGATAAACACGGAGATATAAAAGCATTAATAATTTCTGTTCCCAGTGCCGCCCAGTTTCTGTTTCTCATTTCAATGGCTTCTTGTTTGACCTGTAGTGGATAAGCCACCGTTGTTCCCATGTAAAAAGCACCTCCTGTTAAATTCATTGTACCTGAATTCAACAAGTGATGCTTTTTTTATTTTGTCTCATGATAGTGGGCTGTTCGGTTCCGTCCACCGTACACTCTTTTCTTTAGACTAAATGCCTACTCTCATGTTCAAAGTAAAGTTCATAACTCTTTGCTACAGGTTTTATGGAATTTAAGCCCACAGTTTTATATGTTGCATTTGTCGCACGTCTATAGTACTTCAAATAATATTGCTTCGTTTGATAATGAGACTTTCCAAATAAGACTTTCAAAAATCTTAAATAAGCCACTACAAATGATTTATCCTGTTGCCAAAGCCCATAATTCACTACTGGGAAATGAATATAAAAATAGCCAGAGGATACAAGAGCGCTGACAAGCTTCTTATCTCGACTTTCTAGAAAATCGGTGAATGCCTCCATCCCATTTCTAGCTTCAGTCAAATTCCCATCCATCAGGTTTTGTGCGAAAACTGGGCCTAACTTATTTCGGATTAAATAGTTAAACATATTTTTATCGAAATCAAGCAGGTTCAAACTCAAAAACGTATATTTATCCTCTAGTTCCCGATAATACTCCCAGCAAGAAACCATCTCGTCCACCGTGTACCCAGTTAGTACCTCTTCATTTTCCTTTGTTTCTTCGAGGACACGATGCTTCCAAATCATTTTTGATTTCTGAAAAATATCAATTAACCCTACTGATCGTTCTACTAAATTGAAATATTCTTTCAAAAAACTAGTTTTGTACAAAATATACGTTCCCATTTCAGCTAACAGTATATGTGGATCCTGTTCTAGGTAAGTGCTAGCTGGATTAGGTGTATTTTCACCTAAAAACATGAGACCCGGGGTCATGTCATATACCTCTCCATCTGGTAACTTTCGTAAATACTGTAAAAAGGCTGGATTTTGATTAAAAACATGAATATCAGCCCCATTCATATTTTCAGGGAAGCGATTAATATAATCTTGCATTTGTAACCATAATTTCTGCCCATCCCTTGAACGCACGGCAACAAAATCAGCATCTAGCCCAGCAACAGCTATTCTTAATTTCTCACAGAATTCTGGAGTCCCCCAATACTTTTCACCTTCATTTATAACAAGTTGCTCTATTTTTATGGGCATCACTTGGCTTCCTCCTCATCTGCTTTTCCTACATACATTTCTACAAATCTTTTCGTTGATTGTCCATCTAAGTTCGCAACAAATTTTTGCTTAAACACATCTAGGGCCTCATAATCATATACTTCTGTCTTTACAGCATTAATAAGCGATGTGGTATCTTTAAAAATGTCTCCCGGAATCATCGTTTTGTAGTCGAAATAGAAGCCACGTTCATCTAAATAATCATCAATATCGTACGCGAAGAAATACATTGGCCGATTCATCAAACTGAATTCAAAAATAACCGAAGAATAATCAGTAATTAAAGCGTCGCTAAAAAGCATTAAATCATTAATATCATGATTAGCCGTCAAATTCAAAATAAAAGAATCGTCTTTTTCAACATTGAATGAAACATTTTTAATTACTGGGTGGAATTTCAAGACCAAAATATGTGTATCCCCGAGTTCTTTTTTCATAGCAGCGATGTCAAGTACCACACTGTAATTAAATCGTTCGTTAGGCCCCCCACGGAATGTTGGAGCATAAAGGATTATTTTTTTATCCCGTAACTGAGGGTATTTCCGGCTATATTTTTCTCTAATATAACTCACATACTCCTCGTCAAAAAATATATCCGTCCTAGGCACACCGATTGCTTTTATTTGATTTTCTCGCTTTCTAAAAGCATCCGCATACTCCGAAATAATACCTTCTGAACTAACAAGTACGTCCGTGTAAGAAGAATGCGCACGCGTCTCAAATTCTTCTGTATTGGCGTCTGTTCCATCCAGAGAGCTAAATCCAAATTTTTTTAAATGCGCCCGTTGCATGCCAAGATTGTACTACATGTGTTTTCTTATTGAACTTAAGTCCATATATTTTGTTGTAATAATCATCCAATACAATTGTTTGTGCACGACCTAAAGCATAGTGCAACTGAAACATCTCAAACCAATTTCTATTCTTACGCAAAAAGATATACACTTTTTGAGGCATATCCTTATAAAATAAATAATCATAGATGGCTAGTAGATTGCCTTCTAATTTGGTGCCGCGCTCCGTTGCTAAGATGATCTGATTTTTTTTTTACGTGGCATCCAGCTTGCTACAGTAAAAACAATGCGGCGGCTTATCTTGCGAATTAAGACTGGTGCTTTGAACCTACGTCGCACCATAAATTTAAATGATATTTGTCGTGCAGGTTTCCAATTGTTGTCCTCCATAATTTGCAAAGCCGCATTCATGTGTACAGGATACGCTTTTTGAAACGCTTTTTTTTGCCTCATTACTTTGCCTACTCCACAAATAAGTAATTAGTTTTCGGTAGTTCTCTTTATTATCCTTCGTGATATAGCATACTCTTTCGATACAACTATACAACAAGAAATACCGGAAAGAAGAAATTAGATTTAAAAAATCATCTGATTTAGATTGGAACCAGTCCAATGTCATTTTAAATGCGATCTCTTGATTCTCGCTTCTTTTACTCTCGATTGCAGCTCTAAGCGCGCCCCACAGTTCAATACTCGAAACACGTTGATAGTATTTCAAGGCGACTTCATACTCGGTATTATTTTTTTCAAGCTCAATCTCACCGTAGTCAAAAATCTGAAAAACAGATTTCAAAATACGAATCGGATCTTTATTTACAGATTGTGTTAATGATTGAGATTCACCATCCCGAAGCCGATAATAATAAACTACTTTCTCAACGGTATAAATCTCCTCAGCCTGTAATAATGCATGGAGCACAAATGGTTGATCTTCACCATAACGAATATTTTCTGGGAAGAATACCCCATCAATTAATGAATGATGATACAATTTCGCACAAGGACCAATTGAAAAGAATAGTTCTGGATTTTTCAACAGCGTCTTTATACCTGGCTTTGCAATATTATGCTTAATATGCATCGGTATAAACCATTCGCCGTTTGAATTAAAGCGTTTCGTTGCTCCTGTTATTAATTTACACTGAGTTGAAATAGCAGCTTCATACATAAGTCGCAAAGCATAGTTTGGAATAATATCATCACTGTCAACAAAACAAATATACGTTCTGTTCGCTAGACGTAGGCCGTGATTCCGAGCTGCTGCTGGCCCACCATTTGGCTGTGTGAAAAGTCTGAACTGAGGTTTGTCTTGTATGTATTCCCTCACGATTTCTGTGGTTTTATCTGTCGAACCGTCATCAATCATTATCACTTCGTACATGTTAAAAGTCTGTTCATTAATACTCTCCAAAGTCTCAAGGATTACTTCCTCTACATTATAAAGTGGGATAATAATATTTATTCCCATTTCTCGTTCCATATTTATAGTTGAATCATTGCTCATTTTATAGACTCTCCCTAATTTGAAATATAAATGTCACATACTCTATTAATTCTATCCATTCATTCCGTACAAGTCAATCGTTTATTCATGTCGTATGTAAAAATAAACGACAAACAATACTATAATCGCACTGGAAACACTATAATCTATCTTATTGCCAATGGAATTATCTAATCTGAATATCTCTATTCATTTCTGTAGGGAGTTTTAAGATTCTATGCTAGAATATATGTAATGGAAAACTATAATTTTAAGGAGATACAGATGAAATTTTTTTATTAAAAATATTCAGTTAACCGATAACAATATATGGAAAATATCTGGTGTCACAGTTGGAAAAATCGATAGTATTCATGCTTACTATAATGAAACTCGCGAGTATAAACATCCTGAGCAGAAATTGAATATCCCCTTTGAACAGGACGGAGAAACATTCACTGCTGTCATTTCTGTTACTGAAATTGCCAAACTATCTATGCCAGATCAGGAGACTCGTTGGAAATTCAAAGTAAATGCGAGCCATCCTTATTCTAATTTGAGTACAGATGGTCCTATTACAAACAAACCAGTCCAATCAGATGAATCGCTCTATCGCTACCATTTTGAATTCCCGGAAGGTATCCTCACACTGGTTAATACACCTTTAGAAACTTCTACACACTTAGAGAATTTTTCAATGAACGAAAAGGAGATATCTGGAACCATTTCGATTTCTACACCGCTCCTTGATGGTCTTTTTGAAGCAAGGTTACTACTTAAACGTCGCCCAACAGCTCAATTTTATCTATTCCATGAACAGTATCAAGCATTTGATTTAGGAGTAATTATTAATAATCGCGTCCCTTTTTCTATTCCCACCATGAAAATATCTTCTGATTTCTTAGTTGATAACAGTAATGTCCTAGATGTAATTATTGATATTTCCCCTATTAAGATAGGAAAAAGATTGCCTACATATCTATCTATTGGTCCTGATGTAAAGCATTTAGTACCAAAGAAGATATCATTAGATTTACCACTTCTGACCTCATTAGAATCTTATGTCACTGGTTCAAATCGACTATCCTTCTATTTTGGGAAAGATTATCAAGACATTATTACACTTACTCAGCTTCATGATAAGGAAACTGAAGTCTTTTGCCAATTCAAATCAAAAATTAAAATTTCTCCAAGTCAAATCGTTGCCAAACGCCGCGATCGAAAAGCAAAAGCATTTGAGTATAACTTAGAACAAACTTGGCCTGTCAAAAAAGGGCTTACTAAATCCACTGCTTCTATAAGTAAACAAGATTTTCTATCAGGTCCTGTAAATAAACCTGATACTACTTGGGACTTTTTTGTACGTTCAGATGACTTTCCTGACTTACCTATCGCTATTTCAGACACTATTGATTTAAGCTCCTTTGAATACTTTGATATTGCCAGCGCTCAATTTAAAAGCAAAACTCATTAAAAACGGCTTAAACAACTTATCTTGTTATACCATTGAGGCACCTCAAGACTTGGGAAGCGTGACCAAAATTGCAGTAATGGGTACTTGTTTTAGCCGGAATGTTTTCAACTCTACACCTTTTTTCAATCCTGACTATAAAACTTTTTTTTGAGTGTACCTTTACACAATTCCATTCTTCTATCATTAGTGTCATGACAGCACCTGCAACTGGCATTAACGTATCAGGATATGACAATATAACAGACAATGAACGTTCTACTGTGGAGGAAGACTTAAACAAAGAATTCTTCATCAATCTTAAAAAAGCTAATTCTGACTACTTTCTAATTGATCTCTACCCAGATGTCATTCGCCCAGTCATGTGGTTAAATGACAAGACCGCGATAACTCTGTCTTATGTTATCGAGCAAAGTCAATTATTGAACGATATTCCTTACGAAAAAATACTAGATCACACAGATAATGATACCTTCTTTGACACTTGGACAGAATATGCGGATCAATTTATCGCAAAGTTAACAGAGATAATTCCGCCGGATCGTGTTATTTTAAACCTAGGTGGATTCACAACTACTTACTATTCAAAAAATAGAACTGTCGTGGAGTATAAGGATAAAATGCAGATTGAGCGAAATAACTATTTCTGGGATCGTTTGAATAATTATTTCTTGTCAAAAATACCAGAAGCAAAGGTAATTGATTTCTCTAAAAAGCCTTATATTGGTGATTTTAACTATCCTTTTGGTCATTCTTTTTCTCATTTCGAATCAACCTACTACAAAGATTTTTTGAAAGAACTTATTTACATTACAAATAGAAAATAAACAAAAATACTTGGCGCCTCAGATTATGAACTGCTCCCTGTCAAGTAGACAGGCTAAAAAAACAAAAAAGAAATAATATGACTTGGAACAAAAAATACCATATTTATCTGTTCAACTACGCTTCATTGATGGCCTTATTTCGATATTCACTCGGAGTAAGGCTATTAAATTTGGTGATAATACGTTCGTGTTGGTAAAAATTGATATAGTTATGAATCCCTCGGATTAACTCCTTTTCGGATACAAAGGAATGAAGATAATAATATTCTGCTTTCAGTATGCCCCAAAAACTTTCTATCGGTTGGTTGTCTAAACATTTGGCAACACGTGACATGCTTACCTTAAACCCAAATTTATTTTTGAGGTCTCTATAGGCATGGCTCGTGTATTGAAAACCTCGATCACTATGAATCACGGGCTTTACTTTGGGATTTCGCTTCATGGCTAATTTAATGGTATCCATAACTAACTTATTATCGTTTTTACTACTTAAAATATAGGCTACAATCGAGCGATCATATAAATCGATAATGGCGCTGAGGTATTTTTTTCGTCCCGTTACTAACTTTGAATTCCGTGACATCTGTACACCATTTTTCATTAGGGTGCGCTGCCTGGAAATTGCGGTTAAGCATATTTTTAGCGGTATGCTCTGCGGTAGATCGAAACCATTGTGGTTTCTTGCGACGAATGACGGAATACAATTGATTTATCCGCATAATTCGACGGATTCTTTTCCAGTTATAGTTCGTA
>NZ_AODE01000002.1 GCF_000525855.1 Listeria cornellensis FSL F6-0969 | reverse complement strand
TTCTGTTCGTCAGCTCGGGATTTTGCCGCCGGCTTCCTTCAGATTCCACCTCGCGATGGACACCCTTGCCTTGGGCTAACAGTTCCTACTGCCAAGCCTGTTGTGGACTTTCACCACGTAGCATTTGCGCATGCTGGGCGCACCAAAAAAATGAGATGTCCTAAAAACTAGGACATCTCATTTTTATTTCAATTTATTGTATTTCATCTGTACCTGTATCCGTTAAAGAATCTCCGTATAATGATTTATAATAACTTGATGTAGCTTCCTCAATAATCTTTTGCAATTCGGTTGTCGAAATAACATCCGATGCTGCTGGGAATTTTGGAAGTTTTGCTGAATCTGTTGTTTTCATCGTGATTGTAAATGCCATCGTTTCTGGATTTTCTTTATCTTTCGTGTCGGTAAGCTTCACTTTCATCTTCATGTTCTCGATTGTATCATCCTTACCAGGTGTTACTGTCGCATCGATTGTGATCGCCGCATTTTTTTTCTTTTTTCTAAGTCTGCAATCGCGTCTTTCATGGACTTCACAGTAGATGTATATTGTTTATCAAAGTCAGCTTCGGATACACCTTGTGATGTCACGATGACTTTCAAATCAGCTTTCACATCTTTATCATCGGCTAATTTCACTAATTGATTCGCTAATTTCGTGATATCTGTTTTCGTTAATTTCACGGTTAACTCGCCATCATCGCCCTCTTTAAAACGATCTTCTGGTAAGCTATTGAAATAATCGGTTACTGTTTTTGTCACTTTTTTTGCTTAGATCTTTCGTTGCTTTTTCTACTTCTTTTGTATTTGTTGCTTCTTTTTTCGCTTCTCCATCGCTTAAGTCTTTTGCAACCTCAGATAGTTCCACGTATTTCGTCGCTAAATCAGGATTGTCTTTCTTGATTTGTGAAAACATGCCGCTTGTTAATTGATCTAATAATGTTGTTAAATTCCCTTTATCGTCGTATAAATCGCTTAATGGGAAATATACTTTCTCTGCTTTTGAATCTATTAATAGATCTACCGTCGCGTCTAGATTAACTAACCCTGCCGTTTTAACTGCAATCGTAGCCGCAGATTTTTGTGCTTTTTGGTCATTGGCTACCGTCATTTTGACAGATAAGCCTTCTAGCATTGCCGTACTTTGATCCGCTTTTAACGTCGCTGGTAATTCATCGATCTTAATTCCAATGGTTGATGTGGATTGATCGGCTGGTTCTGATGTTTTCTCTACACTTTTCGTAAATTTCTCCTGTGGTGTACTCCCACACGCCACTAAGACAAGTCCCATAACTAAGGTTAAAACTAATAATGTAAGCTTTCTCATTTTTATATTCCCTCACTCTCTTTTATAGTCTAAACTTATCATAAAAAATAGCGGAACTCAATCTTATTTCTTGTTTGTTCACAAATTTGGCAAAAATACGTGAAATATCATTTAAATCTCGCTATTTTACACACTGAAAAGAATTGACTTGCCTTTCCAAAAGCATTCCAAGTATACTAGAGTAGGGAGACACAGAAATGAGGTTTTTTTATGTTATTAGCTTATATTGCAGGTTTTTTCATTATTTTATTTTTACTACTATTCTTTATTGACAAAAGACGGGTTAGCAATGGGTTCTTTCTCACATTGGCTCTATTTTTCTCCATCCTTGCCGTAGCCTATGGATTAATGGCAACAGGTAGCAACATTATAGCGCTCATCGTTGTCGGTGTATTCTTCCTTATCATGGCGCTTTCTCCATTTCTCATTATCGGATTGGGCATCGGATTGGTTTACAATGGGCGACTCATGGTAAAACGAGAAGGTCGAAAAATACCGAATCTACTCACGTTATTTGTTGGCATCATGATTCTTGCGCTCATCGTCCTAATCATATTGCAAGTCACGCTATTTAACTCAGTTTGGCTAAGTATTTTTTTTTACCGCCCTATTCTTGATTTTGGGTTACTTTTCATTCCAACTTATCAGCTTTCTACTTTCCTCTTTTATTTATCAGTACAATCGGCCACGCCTAAAGCAGGACTTCATTATTGTACTAGGAAGCGGATTAATCGATGGAACCAGAGTACCCCCATTACTTGCTAGTCGACTGGAGCGGGCCATTGTATTTTATTATAAACAAGCTGCGAAAAAATTTGCCCCACAGATTATCGTTTCTGGCGGTCAAGGGCCTAATGAACTCGTATCTGAAGCTTTTGCAATGAAAAACTATCTCCTAGATAAAGGTATTCCAGAAGAACATATTTTAATGGAAGACTTATCTGTTAATACATTGCAAAATATGCGTTTTTCAAAAACCTTGATGGATGATTTAAAGCCAAAATACCGCAGCATCTTTGTTACGAATAATTTCCATCTTTTCCGAGCTAGTCTCTATGCGCGAAAAGCTGGTTTGAAAAGCCAAGGAATTAGCTCAAAAACGGCGTTGTATTATTTGCCAAATGCATTGATGCGCGAGTTCATTGCGATTATCATGATGTATAAATGGTGGCATATTACAGTCACATCACTTATTTTGCTAGGGATGCTTGCAATAGGTGCTGTGACGGCATTTTTCGGTTAGATACAAAGAGCGGTGACTTACATTTTTTGTGTAAGTCACCGCTTCTTTTCGTAACCGTATTAAGCATTCTCAATAAAATGAGACGTATCGTTCAAACGTTCAATTTTGAATAGGCCATTTTCGTAGGTTAGAACCGTCACGCTCGCGTTGTCCAGCACAAAATCAGCTTTTACGCTTGGCTCTAGTTCATGTACGATATTGCGAATCGTATTGCCGTGTGCGACGATCAACACATTGCCACCCTCTTCACGATGTGCATTGACTACATGCAGAAAACCTTGCTCTACTCGATTCCAAAATGTCATAAAATCTTCCGCATCGTGTGTTGGATCAGCAACTTTGGTACCGTTCATCGTCTCACGTACATTTGCTTTGGCGTAAAGTTCAGCTTTCGACGCAAACCCCATTTTTTTTAGCTACTCTATCCCATGTCATCGCACTCGCATCGCCTTCGAAAGAGCCGAAAAATGTTTCGCGGAATTCACTGCGCGGTTCGAGCGTCAAGCCAAAACCGTGTTTATTTTCCTTTAAGATAAGCTCTGCCGTCGCAATCGTACGGTGCAAATCACTTGAGTAAGCCGCAACAAACTCTGTATCAGCAAGGCCTCGTCCGCTCGCTTTCACGATTTCTGTTCCCTCGGGAGTTAATGGTGAATCGGCCCAACCTTGCATTTTTTCATATTTATTTAAATACGTTTGACCGTGACGCACAAAATACAGTGATAATGGTTTATTCATTCCGTTCCCCTCCAAATCGATATGTACTTTCTTTACTATACCATATTTGGAGAGTTCGAAAAAATAATAGACCTAGCTTATTTTGCTAGACTTCGACGCTTCCATGCGATTTTCAACCATTCGATTCGCCGCTTCGACTGGTGTGACTTGCTCCATTTTGGCAATATCAAAAACTTTCCCAATCTGATCAAAAATTTCACCAATTTTCTTTTGTGCGCGTGCCTCATTGTATGTGTTCAGTTCGTCGGCGATATTGATGACTCCGCCAGCGTTTACAATGTAATCTGGCGCGTATAAAATGCCTGCGTCTGCTAACATTTCACCATGTTTGGTTGCGTCTAGCAGTTGATTGTTAGCGCTACCACAAACAGCCACAACTTTTAAGCTAGGAATCGTTTGATCGTTTAGAATACCTCCTAGGGCGCATGGGGCAAAAATATCGGCTTCAACCGCATAAATATCTGTTGGGGCAACTGCTTTCGCTCCAAATTGGGTAACAGCACGATTTAGAGCTTCTTCGTTGATATCCGTCACGATTAAATTCGCGCCGTCTTCATGAAGCAATCGACATAATGCAAATGCTACGTTTCCCACACCCTGTACTGCAATCGTTTTGTCCGCTAATGAATCAGAACCGAAAACCTCTAAAGCAGTACGTCTCATCGCGCTATATACGCCAAATGCCGTCATTGGACTTGGATTTCCAGATGAACCGAATCGCTCGGAAATTCCCGTCACATGTTTCGTTTCTTCATGCACCGTATCCATATCAGCAACTGTTATACCAACATCCTCCGCAATAATGTAACTCCCGTTTAACCGCTCCACGAAGCGTCCTAATGCGCGGAACATTTCTTCTGATTTATCTTTTTTCGGATCGCCAATAATGACTGTTTTTCCACCGCCAAGGTGAAGTCCAGCAGCCGCATTTTTATATGTCATGCCCCGAGCCAAGCGAAGTACGTCCTGAAGCGCCTCTTCCTCCGTTTCATACGGCCACATTCGGCAACCACCAAGCGCTGGCCCAAGTGTCGTATCATGAACGGCAATAATTGCCTTTAGCCCCGAAGCCTTATCCTGACAAAAAACAACCTGCTCATAATCATACTGTTCCATCTCCTCAAACAACATAACAATCCCTCCTCGTATCTTCCCTTTCATTATACGAAATGAGACAATTGAAGGGAAATTTTTAGATTATATATAACATTTTTCATACTTTATATCTAAATTAGGGTTAATAGACCTAGAAAGCGCTTTCTTGAAAATCGCGAAAAAAAGGCGAATAAACCTAGGTATAATCTATCTGTTTCCACTATTTTTGTAATATTCCTGTTTGCTGAAATACATAAAAAAGAAGCGCCTAACTTGTGTCATTTTTGTATTTAAATGGCGTGAAATTTATAGGTTAAACGGCGGGGATGGGACATCCTCAACTTTCAAAGTCTTCCCTCTCACATACTACACCCTAATCATACACCCCTATTAAGTTTATTCGGATATAGTTTTATACCCTTATCAGACATTTACTTTTTGTTCAAACAACAAAAAAACCACCGCGGAAAAGGGAGTAACCGCGACGGCCAAAAAGGGAGTTAACATTTTCACGCTTCGGGGGGAAAGTATGAAAATGGATTTGCTTGTTGTTAGCTTATAAACCTATAGTACACCTTAAAGAAAAAAAAGTAGCTGTGATCTAGATTAAAATTTCATGAAAAATAATGTTCCCTTTTCAAGGCTATTTTCAGAGTGTACTGGACGCTTTTTTTAGGAATCCACGCAACAAGTCAAAATCGACGGTATCTCCCTCTTTAATTTTCAACCATCTTCTTTCGCCTGGTCCACCAAAATGCTTTGGAAACTCCAAATCAGTCGTATTCATAATCATAAAGGTAAGCGCATCCTTAGATGGGGAAATAACAGCTGCGTAATGTCCATTTTTCAAAAAATGAGGCTTCTTATATTGTATCCGCTCCTCCACTTCCGGAATAACTTCATGAACCAATTTTCGTAAGGTATCTGCCACCTCCACTTGCCATGGTTGACTAAGATTCTCAATAAAAGTGCTCACTTCTGGATTCATTTTTAAAACCTCTTTTCTTTCCATATCATATAAGTTAATCACATAAACAAATGAGATAATAATTATGTCACCATTTAGAACTATTACGTGATAATCTCAGTGTAAACTAGTGTTCAGCTAAAATCTATACAACAAAATGTCGATATAGGTATCTTTCGCACGTATCTCCTATTTGTTGATAGTACAACATACTGAGATTAATGAATGGTCACTGTTTCTGACTCTCCACCTTTCGAGCACTCACACTTCTTTCTGTCTTTATTCCATGTATCATCCGAACATAAACAATTATTGCTCTCGACATGGTATCGACCTCCTTATAATGCAAATCTTTTATACTGTTCAATGGATTCTGCTAAATCTTCGGTTGTATTATGGCCCATTTTTTCATACCAATGAGTCGCTTTGCTATAATAATTGATGGCACTTTTTGTATCTTCTAAAAGTAAAGAAACATCGGTTAAGAGTACATATACTTGGAATATAGCTGCGGGGGATTCTTCTTGTAAATCTGCTCTTTTTATTGCGCTTTCAAGCATTTTTCTAGCTTCTATAGGGCTTTCGTGAGAATAAGCGAGCGTGTTACTTTTCCAATATAATTTTTCAAATCTTGTTTTGTTTGAATGGTCTTTTTTATGGCTATAAGCTTGTGAAAATATAAATTGATTTCCATTAGGATCCGTAATACTAAACCTTCTATCAGCATTCAAATTCTTTGGAATTCCGACTCTAGGTAAGCCAGTTCTAGGTGGAATCTTTCCATTAATCTTTTTATAATTCGATATAAAAAGGTCGTATAATGAATCAATATTCTCGACTCCATATAAATACATATTAGTAGGAGTAGGTATTTCCAATTTTTTATAGGCATAGATTTGAAAATCTATATACCCATTATCCATAATCGCATACCCACCCGAGCGTTTTTCATTTTCATATAGATTGGTAAAACCAAGCTCCTTATAAAATTTTACTGTCTGCTCCATTGAAACTGCTGGTAGAAGTGGTATCCTTTTTTTAACTACGATTTCTTTCATTGAAATTCCTCC
The DNA here is from genome assembly GCF_000525855.1 of Listeria cornellensis FSL F6-0969. Lineage (GTDB taxonomy): Bacteria > Bacillota > Bacilli > Lactobacillales > Listeriaceae > Listeria_A > Listeria_A cornellensis. The sequence goes on along the minus strand of NZ_AODE01000002.1, from coordinate 36,081 downwards.
TTTAAATCTAGATATAGTATATTTTTTATGCTATATCTAAATCATAGCATATTAATGCAAATGCTAATGTTTCAAAAAAAAGGATGTGTGTTATAATTGTTTTATACATAAAAGCTGTCCTCTACTTTAAGGATTGATTACAAGGAGAAGGAGCCAAAATGAAAGGTATTGACATCGCAAAAAAAACTAAATATTAGTACAAGTGCGTTGAGGCACTATGAATCTTGGGGAATTGTACCTAAAGTAGCACGGGGGGGGAAATAACTATCGCATTTATACCGATGAGCATGAAGCATATTTCTATTGCATCCGAGCTATGCTTTCAGGTTTTGGGATGGATTTTGTAAAAGAAATAATGCCTTTAGTTATCCATGGAGAAATCACACAAGCTCTATGGAAAATTAATGAAGCACAAGTAAAGCTTCATTCAGAAAAACAAATAGTTCAGCATACCATAGATATACTTGACCCAACTGTACTATTAGACATGCCCAAATATAAAGAGCGGAAATATTTTTCTATTGGTGAAGTTGCTAAAGAAGCAGCTGTGTCTACTTCTGCCATTCGCCACTGGGAAAAGGAAGGTTTACTAAGGCCAAGTCGAAATAAAGAAAGTAAGTTTCGAGAATTTAGTGTTCACGATATTAGAAAAATTTTCATTATTAGGACTGTGCAGCGTGCAGTGTTTTCCTTGGGAATAGTTAAAGAAGTGTTAGAAGGTTTTGATAATAATGATATCAGCCATACACGAGAAATTGCAGTTAGTATATTACAACACATTGATGGCATATTATTGGAACAAATTAAGGGAATAGCTTCCTTCAATAACTTATTAAATATAGTAAGGCAAGGAACTAAAATATAGTAATATTAAAACCGCACCGCTTCAAATTATATTACTGGACAGGTTATACTAAACTGGACAGAAAAAATAAGGTGTGTACAATAAAAGAAAAGCACACTGGAGGAATGCAAGATGATAAAAAGGACAAAACGAACATTTACACCGGAATTTAAAAAACAAATGGTGGCATTATATGAATCAGGAAAGCCTCGTAAAGCAATAATTGAAGAATATGATTTAACGCCTTCGGCATTCGATAAATGGATACGTCAGAGTCGAACAACAGGTTCTTTTCAAGCGAAGGATAACCTAACATCAGAGCAAAAAGAACTTCAAAAATTACGCAAACGAAATACGCAGTTAGAGATGGAGAATGATATTTTAAAGCAAGCGGCGCTGATATTCGGACGAAAATCCAAGTAATCCAACAAAATAAACACAAATATCCAATAGCAGCGATGTGCCGTATCTTAGGTGTTTCGAGGAGCACGTATTATTATCAAGCAAGACCTAAAAATTCAGAGGCAGCCCTAGAGCAGGCTGTTGTAGAAGAATTTCATAAAAGCCGTCAAAACTATGGGACACGGAAATTAAAAGTAGCGCTAGCCCTTGGGGGCTTTACCGTTTCTAGACGCAAAATTGCGTGGATTATGCGAAAATTCGGCTTGATTTCAAACTATACCAAAGCGAGTTACAAAGGGCATAAAACAGTTGTCAACGAAGCACCTATTAGGAACCAGTTGGAGCGTCAATTTAAGCAAGAACAAGCACTAAAAGTGATTGTCACCGATTTAACCTATGTTCGAGTAGCAAACAAGTGGCACTATGTTTGTTTCATTCTAGATCTGTTTAATCGTGAAATTATCGGGCATAGTGCAGGACCACATAAAACAGCCGCCTTGGTGAAAGAAGCGATCTATCACATTCCCTTTCCACTGACAGATGTTCAAATGTTTCACACAGACCGCGGAAGTGAATTTGATAATCGAGAAATCGACGAGATACTGGCTAGTTTTGAGATTCAACGTTCGCTCAGCAAGAAGGGTTGTCCTTATGATAACGCAGTTGCCGAGAGTACCTATAAGTCATTCAAAAAGGAGTTTGTGTACCCGAACCAATTTCAAACATTAGAGCAACTACAAGTACAGCTCTTTGATTACGTGAATTGGTGGAATCATATCCGGTTTCACGGGACATTGAATTACCAGAGTCCGGTTAGTTTTCGCATCGCGAAATCTATCGAAAATAAAGATATCACAGGCTAAATCCTGTAACAAGAATTTAGCTGCTTAACACCTTATAAATTTTGTTCGAAAAAAGGGTTGCCATTCCACCTGGATAATCACGCACTTTTTTTCAGCACGTTATATAAATACTTTTTCAATTCATCTTGCTCCACATTATGTCCTCCTTAAATATATTTGCATTGAGCATTATCCACTATATAGAATTTCACTATATTTCCCAACATAAACAATAATCTAGATAGTGTCAAAATTCCTATCCTTCTTTTGATATATTTCAAAGCTTACTTCCAGACATTTTGAAACCGGATTTTCATTCCTTTTAGAAAGTGTCAAAAAGCATACTTTTTGACACTTGAAATAAAAAGCGTGCTAATAGCACGCCAGTTACCGAATTCAATCTTTTCCACCGCTAGTATAATAATGGGTTATTGATCCATAAATGTTTTAACTTCTTTTTCATTCTGAGCTTGATTTAAAACTCCCATTATCTTACCATCCTTCACTTTTGCTAAGTATGGAATTTCTTCAACTCCATACTCAGAAAGAACCTTTTCAAAATCAGTATCGCCTTTATGAGATTTTGTATCATAATAATAAACATTCATTCTATTTTCATTAACAACCTTTTCTAATTTTGGATAGAATTTTTTACAGTACGGACAATTTTGCCTCCCAAAATAAACAAATGTAGTCTCTTTTGAACCATCGTTTAATAGACTTAAAATTTCCTCTGATTTCTCAACCTTGTTAATTCCAACATCATTACTACATGCTACCGACAAGGCAATAAATATTATTGTTATTACAACTATTATATACTTCAATCTTAACTCCCATTTCTATATATCATATTGGATTTAAATTTTTTAAAGGCATGCTAGACTAATCAGTGTATCTAGCATGCCTCATTATACATAGTCTCAATTCAAACAAATATTACTTACTCCCATTCCTTTTTAATTGCTTTAAAAAGATAGATAAGGAAAAGTACACCTGCTACAAGAATATTAGACCACACAACAATGCTAGTCAGTTGCGAATTACCTACTATAGAGCCATCATCTAATGCAATTCCGTAGTTTATGATTTGCCATATGGAAAATACAAAATTACCTGTTATTAACATGCTCGATAATATATATACTTTAGCCTTTCTATCTCTCCAAACCAAAGCAAAGATAAGAACATAGATAAGAATATAAATATAGATATCTTGATTAAACATTTACGTTTTCACTCCTATCTTTTAAATTAGTTACATGTGATAGCTGATGTTTTCTTTTTATAAGGTTCAATATTCCACGGCGTCTTTACGCCTTTCGCGTGGTCTATGTGACACATATATTGTTTTTTTCAATGATTTTTGATTATACCATTTTTTGCTTCCTCCATGTTTTTTCTTGAGACGATCGAAACTATCATTAATGATATAATTTCGTTGAGTGGGACTCACAAATACACCACCCTTTAATGGATTTTTTGGAGAGATAGACAAACTAACCTTCTTACTTCTCGTAATCCATTTAGACGATGAAAAGTAATATGAATATGCCTTCTGACCATTAGCATCAGTGTAGACTACTGGATTATTATTGGTATAATTATATCCGTTCATTGTAAGCGGATCCTCTTCATTCCCTGGATCTGGATCAGAACTGATAAATACACCTTGATCTGGTGCATAGTATCTAGCAATTAAATAGTACATACCAATTTCCTTATCGAAAGTATACCCTGCATATCCAAAGGAATTTTGCTTTGCTTCCTCGGTATTTTCAATAGAGTTCAGGATATTTCCCCATGCATCATAGCTATAACTTGCCACAAGTATACCAGCATCATCAGTTAATCCAATCACGTCTCCATGTGCGTTGTAGTGGTAATAAAGCGTCTTCCCAGCTACTTTCATCGCCAGGCGGTTCCCGTTATCAGAATACACATATTGACGTAACACATTACCCGTACCGTCCGTTTCGTATAACACATCAATGCTATCACCATTATAATAATACTTTATTGCTTCTCCATTAACCGTTTTCTCAATACGACGATCGTCATCGTCGTATTTGTACACTGTAAATGGTGTATTTTCGCCTTTTTTTTGTCACAGCTACAAGTTGATCATTAGCGTTCCATGAATAACTGTACTTATCATCACTCGTTCGGTTACCATTTTTATCATAGGTGAAATTTTTCCCGTTCCAATCAATTAGCTGGTTCTTATCGCTATACTTCGCTTGCACCGTTGCACCTTTCGAGCTTTCAGCTTTGATACGGTTACCAAAGTCATCATACGTGTATAACAATTCTGTACCATCTGGTAAACTCTCTTTCGTTAGCTGATTAATTTCATCATATTTATAGAGCGTTTTTCCATCCTTTTTATTATCGATACTAACACGATTTCCTAGCGCATCATATGTGTAGCTCTCTTCTAATATATTTGCACCTGATTTGTTACCTATCGTAACATCACTTACCTTGTTAGTATAATCATAAACATAGTTTGCCCCTACACCATTACCAGACATATAGGTACTGATATTATCTTGTTCATCATAATAATAAAAATAATTTTTCGTACCATCACTAATTTTTGTGTTTTGATCTAAATTATTATACTCATAGGTGGCTTTATAACTATAGTTACCTTGAGAAGCAGTGATTTCTCCAACTTTATCAGTCTTTCCTTTATTATCTTTTGTAGGCTTATCTTTATAAGCCCAAGAAACACTACTACCTCTTTCTGTTTGCTTGACTATCCTATCAGCGTCATCGTATACTTTGTCACGTGTTAAAGCATTTATTGTATCAATTACTTTTATTTCATTTCCATTTGCATCATATTGGAAATTAAAAGACTGCGAATTATTCCATTTAACTCCTACTTTTCGATCTGCTGAATCATATGCAGTTTCAATCACGTTTCCATTAGGTAAACTGGTTTTGGTTTCATTTGCATTATTGTCATAATCATATGTTACAGTGTTTCCTATAGCATCGGTGAACTTTGTCATCTTATTGTCCACATCGTAAGCGTAACTATTAAGCTGCTCCTTTCCATCTGCAGTAATTCGCTTTTCAGCAATACTCCCATTGTCATCATAAACATATGCAACGGAAGCTCCATTAGCTAACACGACCTTTGCTAATTGATTATCTTCATTGTAACTCATTTTTTTTGTATTATCATTTGCATCTTTTTCACTTAGCTTATTCCCATATATGTCGTAGCTATAGCTTACTTTGCGGTTATATTCATCCTTGCTTTGAATGATATAATTACCTTTTTCATCATATACATTTTCATATAGCACTTCTCCATCAATGATTCGAATATTATCGAACCAAGTTTTCCCAGTATTATTACCCCGGAATAGTGTCCACACATACAAGGATGTGATTGGCTTAGATGCTTCTACAGTGACCGCACTTCTATTCCAATCATTTGTACCTGTAGGATAAGGTGCATAGAAGGATTTACTTGTCCCATCATTATACATTACTTGAGCAAATAAAGCATAATCATTAGATAGTTTTTTCCCATCTGTATTGACTACATTCTCAGATTTCGACATCCCTGTCAAAGTGACATTCTTTCCTGTTTTTTGATTCAAGAAAATCTCTTGCCCATAACGACTATCTGCATCATTTACTGTAGTCCTAGCGATATGTGCTGAAAAATCATCAGTAAAGCCTTCTGTATCGATTGCTAGCTTAGTTGCTCCTGGATTATTATTTGTTTGCCAGTCGGTTGCTACCGTTTCACCTGTATTCCCTTCAAAACTGCTATTAGAGATAGGATTGAAAGTAGACATGACGTCTCCTCTTTTTTCAACTTGCAAATTATCAAACCATGCCGTACCTGAGCCACCGGTTGCAAGTGGTTGTTCTACTTCTAAAAACAGATAACCTTTTGCAGTGTTTTTACTCGTTTGAAAGCTAAACTGACGCTTGGTCCAAGACCGATCAGCTTTAATCTCACTGTACCTATTATTTACCCATACCGTACCATCTGTAATCTGTTTGCCAGTTGCATCTCGTAATTCCATATTGAGAAAAGCGCTCGCATCTCGTATATCACTTGTCTTGATGTATCCACTTACTGTATACGTCGTATCCGGCTCAAGCTCAATCAATTGTTTGGCAGCCGTAAATCCTTTAGCACCACTAGTTGTCGTAACTTTGATAGATGCTCCGCCGCCAATACCTCCTGGGGCAACTTCCTTTTTATCTTGAATAATATTTCCAACAGATACGGAGTTCTGAGTAAACCAATCCGTTGCTGTAAAAGCTTTTTCAAAGCCTGCATTTTTTAATAGATTATCACCTGTTGTTAATGCACTTGATCCTTGAACTTCATTTCCATATTGGTCATATTTACTAACACTGGATGTTGCTGCACCTGACTGATTGGTTTCAGAGATAGCATCTTGACCATCGTATGCAATTGTTGTTTCATTATTGCTTGTATCAAATGAAGAGATAACATTATTACTCCCATTATATACATATGATTCTTTTCCATACGGATCTACTGAGCTTATAATATTTCCTTCTCCATCATAAGTATAACTATCTACTTGGCCTTTCGGACTAACTTCTTCAACCAGATTGTTTGCCTCATAAACATATCTTGTTGTTAATTTTAAATTATTAGCATCGACAATCGTTTGTTCAGGGTTACCCGCTAAATTATACTTATAAATGGTTTTCATACCTTTTGCATTTGTTAAAGATGCTTCTCGGCTACTTGGATTAAAAGCCAAACTGTTTACCTTGCCAAGTGGATCTGTTACTTTAGTTAGTTGTTTACCCGTGTATTCATACACTGTTTTATATGGTTTTTCTACCGTATGTTTTGGGTTATAAATACTTGTGAGTAAGCCATCTGTATAAGCATAACTATATTTTTTCCCACGCGCAGTTGTTAAATCCGTGAGCTGTTTATTCGTATCATAAGTGAAATTTAGTGTTCGGTTTTCTGGTGCTGTTATTTTGCTGACCATCCCATTTGTATACGCAAATTTTATGGAGCGACCAGATGCGTCAGTCAAGCTACTAATTTTTTTTATCTGAGTTATAGTCATACGTCAACCGATTACCACTTGGATCTTGGGTGTAAATAACCTTCCCATCGCTTGTATACTTGGTTTCAGACATATTTTGATCTATCAATATATAATTATCAGAGTGTTTAACCAATGTACTATACACACCCGCCGGTGCCTCATAACTGATTCCTTTCTTTGTAAACCGTTGAATCTTATTGTCCGCCTCTACCATTATGACATCGCCGTTCGGCTCTTCTCGTAAACCAGTCTCCACTGTACTAGTCCACCCTTTTCCAAACAATCCAATTTCCTCATTTTGACTGTTAAAAGTACGTGTAATGTTAATCCTTGGACCGCGCCCCTCCAGTTCAAAATCTGTCACACTAAACAAAAAATTACCATTCGTGGCATTAACTGCTCCACCAATTACAGGAATAGATGTCCAATAGTCAACCATCCCCTGCTGCGAACCCGCTTGTGGAATAATCGGTGTATATACATCTGAAATCTTACTTTCTGCTTGTTTGCCTGTTTTCGTATAGGCTTGAACACGGAACCAATAATTTTTACGTTCCCCGTATATTCCACCTGAATTTCGGTATACTTGCGACGGATCTTGTGCTAATTCAGCACCTTTACCATCTGTATGAATTGTCCATCCACCACCAGCAACTTCTGCTTCAGTTGGCCAAATTCCTTTGCCTTGTGATGTCCATGAATTCGTATTCCCAACATCAAATAAAACATTTTTCTTTCCATCGAAAATAGAAACTTTATACCCTTCTGCATTGGCTACTTGCTCCCAGTTTAACTGTACATAACCGCTGTTACTGCCTTCTAAATTCGCATAGGCTCTCCCATTTGGTGGTGCTGGTGTTTCAAGCGGCATATATACATCTGTTATATCTGATGTAGGGCTATCTCCCCACGGATAAACAGCTAAAATACGCACAATATATTTCTCCTGATTACGCAAGCCAAACGTACTTCCTGCTTGGTAGCCGTTTTCGTACAACGCACGTGGATCACTCGCAAATTCTACACCTTTGCCATCTTGGTGGAACTTGTATTGTTTATTCGCTATTTCCGCTTGTGTTGGGAATATATTCTTTCCTTTGGTTGACCAACTGGTCACATTACCCGTATTAAAATACTCGTAGTTGTAGCCATTCCCGATGACTACTTTATAATCAATAGCACCTGGTACTGCTTGCCATGTAATATCCATATGCCCCGTTCCCGTTCCTACACCACTAGATGTCGTTTTGATGGTCGATTTCTCTGGTTTCGCTGGTAACGTTTCTGGTGGCATTACCGCCTCTGTAATGTCCGATGTTGGCCCATCGCCACTCGTATACGTCGCTAAAACACGCACAATATATTTCTTTTGACCGCGCAATGTCCATGTCGTCCCTGCTTTAAAGGTGTTCTCGTATAGCTGCGTCGGATCATTCGCAAATTCGGTTCCTTTTCCATCGGTATGGAAGCGATACAATCCCTTGTCTAACTCTGCTTTGGTAGGAAAAATACCTTTGCCTTTCGTCGTCCAGGATGTCACATTCCCTACCGTAAAATACTCGTAGTTATAGCCGTTTCCAATAATCACTTTATAACCCGTTGCGCCTGGCATCGCTTTCCATGACAAGTTCATCGCACCTGTCCCTGTTCCAACACCATTCGACACGGTTTTAATCGTTGCTTTTTCTGGTTTCTCTGGCGCAACGCTTCTTCCTCTTCTTACAGTCTCATAGTAAGGATCTTTCCAATCCCCATCCACCTTTACCGAAGGTGCTTCTGTGTCTTCTACTGCTGTCACTTGTGTGTCTTGTGGCTCTTTTTCCACCTGTTCCTCGACAACTTCTGTTTTTTCTGGTGTGCTTTCTACCGTTGTTTCTGTTGGTGGTACGCCTTGTTCCGCATGCGGTTCGTATGCTGGAATCGTAGACACAATCATCGCAATGGCGATCATGACTAATAGTACTCGTGATAGTCCCTTTTTCATCTTGTTAATCCCCTTTTCTGTTTGTAATTGTACTCCTTGCTACTATAGCAATACAGCTCAACTAAAATGTAGCATATTATACATGAGGAAGCAATATCTTTTTTCTTATATATGTAAATATGGGAGAACCATTGTCGCGCATTTCTCCCATTAATCCACTAGAAAGCCTTGCTAATATTGGGTTCATCTAAAACTTTCGACTCCTAGTTATGACACTTCAAAGAACACGGAAACACCCCACATTAAAAAGAGTGCCAAAACTTATAAGTTTTGACACTCTTAGAAAAATTAGCGCTGCACATGCTTCCATTTCACCATTCTTGGCTATGACCATAAATCAATAAGCGTCATTTATCTTAGACAATTTACGCCAGTTAAATCCAAAAGTGACACCAACTTAAAAAGGCGCCTCTCCTATTTACTCGGTAACAATAGCCGTGATGCCTTCTGTTTCAGAGAAGCGTAATTCTAAGCCACAATTTGGATCAAAATGAGCTTCTTTCGTTGCCCAGTATCGAATGGCTTGGATGAGTGAAAAATGGTCTAATGCCTGAACTAGCGTATTGTTTTTCATGACATCTGCGCCAAAACCTTTTTGCTCGTCATATGTCAAAATAACTTCGACATCTTCTAATTGTAGGCCTTTCTCGTGTGTGAAGAAGTGGATGACCGCGTTGGAAATGTTTCCTTCATCGAGAACGATGGTGCTACTCCCTGTTTCCTGCGTTGCATTCGTCGTTCCTTGGTGATCGAAAACGTTCACTTTTGGCTTTGGATTATTGCGATTACGCCATTTTTGGAAGAAGTAAATCAATAGGCGAATGATGACAATAATCGCGATAACATTGATAATCAGGGCTAAAATATCGCCGAACCCACCCATATTGCCGAGCATACTACCGAATAGTAGACCGGCTAATCCACCGAACATTAAGCCGCCCCAGAAGCCACGATTAGATTTTTTGGCAGCTTGGTTGTTTGTTGCTTTGTTTGTCGTGTTGTTGTTGCGTTTGACCTGGTTGTTATTTGGTCGGTAAGAGCGGCTTGGCGAGCGGTAGCCCTTTGCGTGCGCCTCACTTACTTGTTCGTATTTTGACGGCATGACGGTGTTGTATGTCACGGTGCCTAGTGGTGAAAAAACGAGCATCATTGACATCACGAAAAAAAGTAATTTCTTCAATAGTTTTCCTCCTGTTTTGACTAGATTGTTCGCATCAACTTGCCTGAGCTACTCTGCCATTTAAGCGCAAGAAAAAGACCTCACGAATAAACGTAAGGTCTCGCAAACAATCGACAAAAATTGCTAACAATGCCGGGGTTTTATCCCGTACTGACGACATTGCTATACTGCTACTCCCCTTATCGGGCGTACTGATTTTGAATAAGATAAGTATAGTATATTATGCGGATGTTCGCAAGTTATTAAGCCTTTACTTGCCCTATCTCTTCTTGGAAATCGACCACTTTATTCTGCTCGCCTGCTTCAAAAATAGCTTCGATTAGGCGGAGAACGCGGTGTACTTCTTCATTTTTTACGATGGGTTCTACTTCGCCGTTTAGGACTGATGCAAAATTATCGTAGAAACCAGACATGTCTGCTGCTACTGGCGTGATTGCGCTTCTCGTTGTGGATTCTTCGGATGGTGGTGCCATTGTTTTTGTGAGGCCTTGGCCTGCTTGGATTGGTTTTGGTTCTACTTTTGCTACGGTACGGTCTGGTGCGATGATTTCACCGCTTAGATCCCAGTCTTGGATGACCGCCGTGCCTTCTGTGCCTTTGACGTACCAGCGTGGCAGTTTGACATAATTGGTTGTACCGACTTCGATTAGGGCTGTGACTCCGTTTTCGAAGGTGATGAAGCTTGTGAATCCATCATCGACTTCATCGCCGAGAATGAAGCTTAAGTTCGCTGACACGGTTTTGATATTGCTGTTGGTCATGAATAGGAGTTGATCTAGCAAGTGTACGCCCCAATCGAGAAGCATCCCGCCGCCTTGTGCTTTGAGGTGACGCCAATCGCCGGGGATTCCGTTCGCGCCTTGTACGCGAGATTCGACGTGAAATACGTTGCCGATTTTGGCTTCTTTTTGAACCATGTCGCGTACGATTAGGAAGTCAGAATCCCAGCGCCTATTTTGATGAACCGTGAATGTTCGGTTTTCTTTTTTTGCAACGGTGAGGATTGCTTCTAAGTCGGCACTCGTTATTGTGACTGGTTTTTCGCAGACTACGTGCTTGCCTGCTTCTAAGGCTGCTATCGCCAGTTTTCGGTGACTGTCGTTCGGTGTGGCGATTAGGACGGCGTCTACTTTTTCATCGGCAAGAACGGCTTCGAAGCTTGGATATGTTTCGAGGCCTTTTTCCGTGGCTGCTTGGATGCGATCTGGTGCAATATCATAGACACCGGTGACCGTGATTCCACTTGCCGCACCAACTAGCTCGACGTGATACGAGCCCATACCGCCAAAACCTACTATAACTAAGTTTTTCATTACGCCCACCACATGTCTAGCGGTTCATCGTTAATTAAAATCGTTTGCAAATTGGTCACGGCGCGCTGGAATCCTTCGTCAATCGACATCAGCGGATCTTCGTGCTCGATGCTGACAACGTAGTCATAGCCGTATGTGCGCAGGGCACTCATCATGTCGGACCACTCTTTCACGCTATGCCCACAACCCACTGAACGGAACGTCCACGCGCGTGTTTGTACATCGCCATACGGTTGCATATCGAGCAGGCCGTAGCGGTTGATGTTGTCTTGGTCGAGGTACGTGTCTTTCGCATGAAAATGGTGAATCGCGCCTTCTTTGCCGAGAATCTTGATGGCGCCAACTGGATCGATGCCTTGCCACCAGAGATGACTTGGATCGAGGTTCGCGCCAATTGCTGGACTCGTTGCTGTGCGCAGTTCTAGAAGCGTGTGTGGTGTGTGAACGAGGAATCCGCCGTGCAGTTCGATGCCAATTTTGACGTCGTATTCTTCTGCTAAGCGCCCAATTTGTTTCCAATAGGGAATCAATTTTTCTTCCCATTGCCATTTCTTGATATCGCTGTAAACTGTTGGCCAAGGCGCTACTGGCCAGTTCGGAGCTTTCGCTTCGTCACTGTCACCCGCGGTCCCTGAGAACGTGTTTACAACTGGAACGCCCATCATCGACGCTAGACGAATCGTTTTTCGCAAAATTTCATCAGCAGCGCGTGCTTCTTCTGGGTCTGGTGAAATCGGATTATCATGACAACTAAACGCACTAATAATCAAACCACGATCGTCAAACTTCTTCAAATACGCCAAACGTGCTTCCTCACTTGCGAGTAATTCATCGGTTGGGCAATGATGGTTTCCGGGATTTCCGCCTGAGCCAATCTCTACTGCGCCAAGCCCCGCCGCTGCTACTTTATCGAGCATTTCGTCCAAACTTAAATTTGCAAATAGTGGTGTAAATACGCCTAATTTCATGTTATTTTCCTCCGATCTTTTCTAGTGGTTCTGCGTTACCATATTTCGGGTATACCCAAGAAGTCGGGGCACACCAATTGACGCCGTTTGTGATCACTTTTTGAATGGATTCGTTATGATAGGTTGGATACGTTTCGTGGCCCGGCTGGAAGTAAAAAATCTTGCCGTTACCACGCTTATACGTTGCGCCACTGCGGAATACGTGCCCGCCTTCGAACCAACTAATGAAAATCAATTCCTCTGGAGCGGGAACATCGAAATGCTCGCCGTACATCTCTTCTTTTTCAAGGTCAATATATTCCGGAACGCTGTCTGTGATTGGGTGATTCGGCGCCACGACCCAAAGTCGCTCTTTCTCGTCCGCCTCCCGCCATTTCAAATCGCAACTCGTCCCCATCAACTTCATGAAAATTTTCGACATATGCCCAGAGTGCAATACAACTAAGCCCATTCCTTCCAAAATTCGCTTATGGATGCGGTTCACAATTTCCTCGTCGACCTGGTCATGCGCAATGTGTCCCCACCAAACAAGCACATCTGTATCAGCCAAAACTGCCTCCGTCAAGCCGTGTTCTGGCTCGTCCAGCGTCGCCGTTTTGACATCGAGTCCTGCTGTTTTTAAAAAGCTCGCAATTTGACCGTGAATGCCATCTGGATAAATCGCAGCAACTTCTTCGCTCTCTTTTTCGTGGCGAAATTCATTCCAAACCGTTACCTTCGTCATTATTTGCCCACCATCTTTCTCAAGTTCTTCAGACCAATCTCCACACTCACAAGCGGCGCCTTTTCAAATGCTTCTTGCTCAATCACGAACCATTTCACGCCATTTTGTTCTGCCAGTTCTGCAAAACGTCTCACTGCCAATACACCGTTGCCAATTTCCGTACTTTCGATTGGTGCGCGTTTCATATCTTTTAAATGAATCAACGGCATCCGGTCCGACCAACGCGCCATATATGGCACCACGTCAACGCCTGCATGATGCACCCAATACGTATCCAACTCGACTTCCAAGCCATGGACACCCGCTAGCAACACGTCCAGAATGTAATCATTGCCCAGCTTTTCAAACTCATGCGCATGGTTATGGTACACGAAATGAAGTCCAGCCGCGCGAATTTTGTCGGAAATCACGCGTAGCGACTTCGCGAATTCAATCCACTCCGCCTCCGTCTCGAACTGTGCATAGGGACAAACGAGGTAGTCATTTCCTAGCTCCTTTTCAAAAGCAATCACGGCATCCAGCTCATCGCGCAACCGTTCATACGGAATATGCGAACCCGCAATCCCAAGCCCCAGTTCCGCCAATTTCGCCTTCAAATCTGCCGCCGACTTATCATAATAACCCGCGAATTCCACGCCATCATAGCCCATTTCAGCGAGGTGCCTAAGCGTTCCGAAAAAATCCTCCTGGCACGCGTCCTGCACACTCCACAACTGAATCGCAATCGGCGTCGTCATTGGAAAAATACCGGTTGTCCCGTTTGCGATGACTCATAAATCGCTTCTAAAATTTGCGTCACCACAAGCGCCTGCTCCGGTTTCACAACAGGATCCGTCCCGTTCAGAATACTATCAATCCACTGCTGCGCCTCAAGTACCGCCGGATCATCGCCCGCACCATCGTAAAAATCAACGCCGCCCGCTTCCAACTGAATTTCCGTCTCATACATCTGGCTATGCGATTCACCATTAATCCGCAAGCCGTTTTCCATATCCGCGCCGCCTTCCGTCCCGCAAAGCGACGTCTTCGCCTCACCAACATCCAGCGTATTTAGCGCCCAGCTCGACTCGAGCACAATCGTCGCCCCATTTTCCATCGTGATGAAACCAAACGCCGAATCCTCCACGGTGAACTTCGATGGATCCCAAGGTCCCCACGCGTTCGCCGCATTCGCACGTTGCGATAACTTATGATACGCATTCCCAACCACATATTTCGGCTTATAATTGTCCATCATCCAAAGTGTCAAATCAAGCGCATGCGTCCCAATATCGATCAACGGACCACCACCTTGCGCCTCTTCATCCAAGAACACACCCCAAGTCGGAACCGCACGACGACGAATCGCTTTTGCCTTCGCATAATAAATCTCGCCCAACTCATTATTTTCACAAACCTCATGCAAAAATTGCGAATCTTTCCGGAACCGATTTTGATACCCAATCGTCAACTTCTTCCCAGTTTTCACGCTAGCATCAATCATCGCTTGCGCTTCCGCCGTTGTTTTCGCCATTGGTTTCTCGCACATCACGTGTTTCCCAGCATCCATCGCCGCAATCGAAATTTCTGCGTGCGAAATATTCGGCGTACAAACATGAATCACATCGATCGTTTTATCTGCCAATAATTCCTTGTAATCCGTGTATACGCTTGCATTCGGTGTTCCAAAATCCACTTTCGCTTTCTCTGCACGTTCCACTACGACATCACAAAACGCGACCATTTCTGCTCCTGCTACACTCGCCAAACTCGGCATATGTTTCCCATTTGCAATACCGCCACAACCTATAATTCCAATTTTTAAAGTCATCAAAAAACCTCCATTTGTTTTATTATCTCCATGATACAAAACAAACCGAAGTTTTTCTTCCTATTTTATTGCTTACTTATTCCCGAATATTGTCCTCCTGTATTTGAGCGGTGATACACCCATCGCACGCTTGAAGGCATGATGAAACGTCTTCACACTACTAAACCCGGCCAGCTCAGCCACTTCCGTCACCGGCGTCTCCTCATTTAGCAAGATCCATTTCGCCTTGCTGAGTCGGTAATCGTTTACAAATGTCATAAATGTAATCCCCATATTGCGCTTGAAAAGCTTCGTGAAATAGTACGAACTAAACCCAACATGATCCGCGACCTGCTGCAACGTAATCGTCTCCTGATAATGATCCTCGACATACGCAAAAATCTGTTGCAATTTTTCAAGCGTTTCCTGTGATTTACTCGTCGCGTCCTCCGCAGAATCACGCACAAGCCTTGGCACATCCCGCTCCAAAACCGCCAGCATCTCGTACAATTTCGCCTTCACAATATAGCGATAGCCCGCCTTGCGCTGCGAACTCTCCCGATGAATCACCTGCAAAAGTCCCGCAACCAGCCGCGCCACTTCCGGATTCCAATCCGCACTCGACGGCGACACATGCAAAAACAAATCGCGCAACCGCTTGCCCTCGTCCTCCGTAAGCGAAAATTCCTGAAAAACATTCAAATCAAACTGCAACACAATCCGCTCACTGTTCGGCGATGCCAAAAAATAATGCACATCGCCGCCGTTTATCACATAAATTTCGCCTTCTGCCATCTGAATCGGCACATCATTCACGCCAAGATTCAAACGCCCCTCAATCACGTAAATCAGCTCAATCTCCTTGTGCCAGTGAGGATACACGATAACGCCACCCTCATTCGTAAAACTCCGCATCGGAAAATCCTTATCTAGCGCTGGAAACTCCAAATACAGCCCCATAACGCTACGCCGCCTCGTTCATCTGCATAATCTGGATCAAATTCCCACACGTATCATCAAAAACCGCAATCGTCACTTGTCCGTGCGATACAGGCTCTTTCGTAAACACAACACCAAGCGCCCGCAATCGCTCGTGTTCCTCATAAACATCATCGACCGCAAACGACGTAAACGGAATCCCCTGCGCATAAAGCGACGTCTTAAAAGGCCCTACAGCAGGGTTCTCATCCGGTTCTAAAACCAGCTCCACGCCATCCGGCTCCTCTTTTGACACCACCGTAATCCAACGAAACTTCTCCGTTATCGGCACATCCTCTTTTTTCACAAATCCTAAAATTTCCGTATAAAAATGCAACGCCTTGTCCTGATCATCTACAAATACACTCGCTAAATTAATTCTCATTTTTCACAGTCCCCTCACGTTAAATATGGATTTGTCGCTTTTTCATGGCCAATTGTTGTTGCGTCACCATGACCCGCATACACGCGCATCTCGTCTGGCAACACCAACAGTTGACTCGTAATGCTTTCAATCAACGTATCAAAATCCCCCGTATATAAATCCGAACGTCCGATACTTCCTTTAAATAAGGCATCTCCAACCACTACAAAATCATCGAAAATAAAGCTCACACTACCAATCGAATGCCCCGGCGTTGGCACCACACGGAAATTAAAACCTTCTATAGAATATTCCCCAATCTTAAACTCATTCTCCGCAGGCACACAAATAATTTCCTTGTTGCTATACTGCGACATCCCAACCGAGCCATTCAACTCCGGGTTTCCAAGCCACTCCTGCTCCAGCGGACTTACATAAACCGGCACCCCGTAATGCGCCCGAATTTCCTCAAGTGCTCCGATATGATCATAATGACAGTGCGTCAACAAAATCGCGACTGGCTTCGTCCCAGTTTCCTCCACTTTGGCAATGATATTTTCCGCGTCACTCCCCGGGTCAACAATCAAACAATGTTTCCCATCCGAAATCACATAGCAATTCTCCTGCAATAAACCCGTCGCTAAACCACTAATTTCTACCATTATATGCGCCACCTTTTTCTTCTCATTTCCTAAAGTATAGCGCAAACGAAAAAATTAACCAAGGAGGAACCTATAAAAGAAGATGGCTCCATTAAAATTAGAAACCATCCTCTTGCGTTACTTCCTTTAAAACGTTACTATCTCACACTTTTTCTATACCAAAGTAAAACAGCTCCAAAAAGAAGTAACAGACCGCCGAGAAGAATAGAGCGTTCCTCTGACTGATCTCCTGTTTTCACTAATTTCATTGGTTTTACATCTGATTTAAGCTTCGTATCCGGCTTATCGATTGGTAATGCAGGAATATCAGCATGAATTTCTGGCTTATTCTCCGGTATCCGCATTTCCAGTTCTGGCAACACAGGCTCTGGCGTGAGAGCGTGACTATTTTCCTTCACCACTTCCACAGCTGTATCATTTTCCCCAATCCCAAATTCAATCTAAAGCGACACATAAATGTAACAACCCTATATTATACTTCTATTAATCACAATCTTTTTAAGAAAGGCGGTTAGAAAATGAAGTCCACCAGATTCAAAAAAAAAGAAAAAAGATGCGGTTTATTCTCTTTTTATTATTCGGTTTACTAATCATTGGAACCCTGGTCTATCTCTGCATCCTTTACGTCAAAGCAGAAAAAGTATGGAGTAAGGCTTATCATCCTATCTCCTCGACAAACAAAAAAGCAACAGAAGATACGTTGATGTTTTTAGTTATGGGACTAGACAATAATGCGACTAGAAATCTTGGCAGTTCCAGAACAGACGCGATGATGCTAGTCAGCTTAAATAAGCGCACCAAAAAAAATGACGCTCTGTAGCATACCTCGAGACAGTTTTGTACAAATACAGTCCGATAATTATACCGGCATGCAACGAATTGAGTCCGCTTATACTTACGGAGGCCCAACAAGCGCTGTGGATACGGTGAAAAAATTGTTTAATATCCCAATTAATCACTATGTTGTTCTTAACTTCGATTCCTTCATCAACGTAATCGACGCGCTCGGAGGCATTGATGTAAACGTGCCGAAAACATTTGCCGGACCACTTTTCGATACCGGGAAAAAAGTCCATTTCGAAAAAGGCATCCAACATCTAAATGGCGAAGAGGCTTTAGCATTTTCTAGAGAACGCAAAATCGACAATGACATCATGCGCGGTTTCAGGCAACAACTCGTTCTTGAAGCGGTGAAAGACAAAGCCATGCAACTGAATTCCATTTCAAAATATATAAAAATCATCGAATCTCTAGAAGGGCAAATGCAAATGGATCTCAACATGCGCCAAATAAAAACAATATTACAAGACTTTCTGATTGGTAAGGATTATGAGGTAGAACAACTCGCCTTTGATTGGCGTGCTTTTAGTAACCGCGGGCATAGTATGGTGGAGTTATATCAGGACAGCATTGACCACGTCGCACACCAGCTACGAGTCTCACTTGGGCTAGAGAAAAAGGATGAGCGTGACAATAAAAAATTCCAAACAAACGGAAAATATAAGTACAAAAGCGACCACACAACAGCAACCCCAGAATCAGAAAAAAAATGCGGATACATTCCCTGGTGAAGGGCTTTACATTGGGACAGAAGGAAATACAAAGACAGGTGACTTACCAAATAAGAAAACAACGCATGGGTTTTATGATTAATAATTATTAGAAAGAGGCATAACAGTCGCTTGCAAATCTATTTTTGGTTTCAATCGACTGTTTATGCCTCTTTCTAATTCAAGTTAATAGTATGGGAGGGGGATTTTTAGATAATGGTTATACATTAATTAAATCGTTTCCTAATTTGCAATGGCTATATTGACTTGTAAACAACCGCTACTCAACCAATTCCTCTGTGTATATTTATATCAGCCCTTTCTAAGCTATAAAGTTATATAGTAATTCGCATAGCAGCATAAGCTTTTCGGTTTAAAAACAACAAACGATGGGAAACCTATATAAAGAAGCAATTTCAAGAAAGGATGTAACACATATGCCACTAAAAACCAAAACAAAAACCAAACTAAAACAAGCAGGAGAACTCGCCAAAACAAACTGGAAAAGCGCTCGAATCACCTCCCACGCCGCCCAGCTCACCTTTTACATATTGCTATCCATTCTCCCAATGATGCTCGTATTCGGCAATCTGATACCACTCCTGCCAATTCCAAAAGAGGAAGTCTACACCACGCTCCAAACATTCATGCCACCAGAAGTGTACGATATCCTGCACCCCGTCATCGAAAGCATGCTAACCAACGCAAGCGGCACCGCCATCTCACTCGGTCTAATCACCGCGATTTGGTCCGCCTCAAAATGTTTCAGCGCCCTACAAGAAGTCCTAAATATCGTCTACCAAGCCCCTGATCGCAAAAATTTCATCGTGACTCGCATCATGTCTTTCCTTATGATGCTCGTTATCATCGTGATCCTCGGCGCCGTCGTCTTCATTTTCGCATTTGGCGAACAAATCGTAGGTTTCCTACAAGACCAATTCGACCTGAATCTTGATGCCCTCGCCAATTTAGGCGCTGCAAAATGGTTCATCACGCCGATTTTCTTATTCATCCTGTTCCTCATCATCTACTGGCTCGTTCCAAACGTAAAATGGAAAATCAGAAAAAGCGTCATCGGTGCCCTATTCGCCACAGTCGGCTGGCTCGCTGCAACCGAACTACTTTCCGCCTATGTTAGTTTTCAAGGCGATAAAATTCTCGGTTTCGGCAGCCTTAGCATCATGATCGTCATCATGCTCTGGCTCTACTTCGTCTCGATTATCCTACTACTCGGCGCGTTTATAAACGTCATCATCGACTCCTACAAACAACAAAATTTGTAATCAATGCACGGATATATTACAATGAAAACGAGAGAAAATCGCTATTTAGGAGGAATTTTATCATGACTATCAAAATGCTACATACGTGTATTCGCGTCAAAGACTTAGACAAATCGCTAGCTTTCTACACCGAAGCATTTGGCCTGAAAGAAACACGTCGCAAAGACTTTCCGGACCACAAATTCACACTCGTCTACCTTGCATTTGAAGAAGGCGGATTCGAATTGGAACTGACTTACAACTACGACCAAGCGGAAGGCTACGATCTTGGAAACGGCTACGGACACCTCGCAGTTGGCGTCGATGACCTATCCGCAACACACGAAACCTTCGAAAAAGCCGGCTACAGCGTCACCGACTTAAAAGGGCTACCAGGAACAAAACCATCCTATTTCTTCGTGATGGACCCAGACGGCTACAAAACCGAAGTCATCCAAAACCGCTAATTAGCACGCAAAAAAGAGAGCAGTTTCCATCATTGCTCTCTTTTTACTACATATAATTAGGAGGAAACACGTTATGCAACACGCACAGTTTCAGCAAGACATCTACAATCTCGTCCGCCAAATCCCACGCGGAAAAGTCACGACATACGGTCAAATCGCGTATATGCTCGGTCGACCGAAAAATTCGCGTCTCGTCGGTCAAGCCATGCGCCTGACACCCAGTGACGCTAGCATCCCGAGCCACCGCGTCGTCAACTCCCAAGGCCGCCTCGTTCCGGGCTGGTCCGCCCAATACGGCCTACTAAAAGCAGAAGGCATCCCCTTCACACCAAATGGCAACGTTCGTTTAAAAAGCTGTTTTTGGCAAGGCTAAGCCTCCAATCGCAACAACCGTTCCTTCATCGCGACACCACCACGGTACCCCGTTATTTTTCCATTTTTTCCAATCACACGATGACACGGCACCACCATCAAAACTGGATTCGCCCCAATCGCCGTCCCAACTGCCCGTACCGCTTGCGGTTTCCCAATCTCACTAGCAATCTCCGAATACGTCCTCGTCTCTCCATAAGGAATCGCGACTAGTGCCTGCCAAACCGCCTCCTGAAAAGGCGTCCCCGCAATATCCAGCGACAAATCAAAATCCCGTCGCGCCCCCATCAAGTACGCCGCAATCCCCTCGGCATAAGGCTTCACCCGCACCTCATCCACTATCAAATCCGCGCGAACCCTCTCACCCCACTTTTCCAACTCATCTATATCCGCCCCATCCGAACCAACAAACGCCAATCCCCGCTCGCTAATCCCAATATAAAGCGCCATCCCGGCAACCTGCAACCGATTATAAAAAATCTGCTTCATCACACATGCAACTCCTTCCAATTTTTCCGATACCCACTCGGCGTCACGCCCTGCGTCCGCTTAAACAACGTCGCAAACTGCGCCGCATTCGGCATCCCAACCGCAGCACCAATCTCCATCACCCGCATCTCCGTCGTTTCCAGCAACACACACGCCTCCCGAATCCGCACCACATGCACAAAATCAAGCGGCGTCATCCCCGTCTGCGCCTTAAAAACCCGATGCAGATGATACGCACTGCCATGACACCCATCCGCAATCCTTGAAAGCGTCAAATGCTCCCGATAATGCTCATCAATATAAGCCTCAATCTGCGCGACCCATTCCGCGTCCGGCAACCTCACGCCACCCGACTTGCACCGCTTACAAGGTCTGAACCCCGCATCCATCGCATCCTCCGCACACAAAAATACCCGCACATTCTCAAGCTTCGGCGTCCGCGACTTACACGAAGGCCGACAAAAAATCCGCGTCGTACTCACCGCATAAAAAAACTGCCCGTCATACTCCGCATCATTTTCACAAATCGCACGCCACTGCTCCACCGTCACCAATTCCGCCAGCCCCTTCCACTTATCTATAAACCCATTATACCGCGTTTCCTCAAAAAAAATAACCCGTTAGAGACATAAAAGCAAGATTTGAAAAGCTAATCCGTGATATAACTATCTATATCAACCAAAACCAACCAAACAAAAAATCGAGCAGCTCGCTAAAAAACGGACGACATTGGAAATATAAATCATGTTTTACCTCTAGCAAGGCATTATAAAAAAACCGTATGCAAGCAGTCCCCAAACACTGCTTGCATACGGCTTTTCCATCACTCATAATTTTCTCTAATCTCCAGAACCATCGCATCAAAAATACTCTCCTGATACCCAGCCTTTCCTTTTTTCAAAATCGCTCGTTTCAAACGAAGCAAGGAATCCGACTGGACCCCATCCAATTTTTTCATACTAGATTCCGTAATCACGCCCGCTGGATTCGAGCTCTCATATAATTCCTCATTCATCGCGAAAACCCGCGCCTGATCCACAAATCGCTGTAATAACGTCTCCGCCATCAACAAGCCCTCCGGATCAAAATCTCCCGCATAATAAAACATCACATTCCCAGGTGCCATCCTTTTCAACAACAACCACGTCGCAAATCGAAACTGACCATGCGTACAAATCGCAGGTAAATCAGGAAATACATCCAAAAGCGCCGAATAAATACTCGAGTTTTCAATCAACCAAACCGAATCCCCATTCGCCGGATAAGCCACATCAATCTCTAATAAATGTTTTGCTGGCACATTCCAAGGCACATTACCATCTACCGCTGCACGCCACATTGGATGCACTTTCCCATCTCGCTCCCCCAGCAGCCCATTAACCGTCACAAAATTCATAATATCATCACGAATAATATTATTCTCCAACAACACCTGATTTTTCCGCTCCGTATCAGAAATGCCATACGCCACATCATCCGATTTCACAAGTAACATTCGGTATAAAAGCCCGCCTAATTTCCCATGCAAATCAAAAGCATGCGGATTCCCCGTCACTTTCTGCGCAAAAACAGGAAGTCGCATCGGCACATCAGGCAACATCACCATCGCCTCATTCAAAATACTTAGCTCAGCATCCGTAAGCTCCGCATCATACAAAAATTTCTCGTTTCCCATCATAAATAGTAATCCATCAAACGCCATCAGCTTCCTCGAAAATATCTCTCGTTCCATTTCCATCCGCTCTCGCATTTCCGAATTACTAACTAAAGGCACGCCCGTCACCTTCGCAACAACCTCTTCAAAAGGCACCATAGCAAAACGCCCACGCGCATAAACCTCCAACCACCGCTTAAAAGAAATACGCTTCTTACCAACAAGCTAAATTCCGAAACCCCTAAAAAATTCGCAATATCCGCCAATTCAGCCTCATCAAACGACGCTAACGAAAACGAGCCAGTCACCTTCCCATACGTCCGATATTTCTTTTCAGCAAGCTCACAAATCTTCACATACGTCTTATTCCCCTTGAAAAAAAGAACAGCCTCATCGAACAGCTTCTGACTCATCAACTTCTTCTCCAATCTGCACACGCTTATTCCCGTTCCAGTGATATGCCAAATAGGTGACAAAGTTAGCATTTTTCGGTCTGATAAGCTGATAAATATTCAAATCCTGCACCGTTGCATAATCACCCCAAAGCGACTGCGAATTAAGAATATAATCAAACCCAAGTTCCTCCGTCGCTTTAAATAATTCCGCAATATTCAGCTCATCTATACCAGCAAAAGCCTCATCCAAAGCAATGATGTACGGCGCCATATTCTCCGCATCCTGGTATCTCGAATACACCGCAGTAAATAATGGCAAATACATCGAAATCGCTTTTTCACCGCCACTAAACTGATAGAATTTAGTATTGGATAACTCTCTTTTCGGCTCATTTTCCTTCTTATAACTCAGTTTAAACTCAAACCACTTACGATAATCCAGCACATATTTCATCACATCATGAAGCGTCTGAATCTCCTCATCCTTCTCCATCACAACTTTGGCATAATCAATCTTAGAACGAAAATGCTGAATCATTCGCTCCACTTCCTCCTCACTAAGCGTTTGAGGTCCTCTGCGCAACAACTCCACAAGATCCTTCGTATGCAGCTCCGCTTCCTGATCCGCCGCTTTCGCTCTCCATTCAATCGATAAACTAAGTCCCGAAGAATTCTCCTGCCGTTTCAAAATTTGGTTCATCTGAATCGCCCATTTCTCCGCTCGATTAATCAATTGCCGCAACACATTTCCAATCGAATGAAGCAAAATCTCTTCAAACAACTTGTGATCCTCCGCTTTCAAATAACCCTCTTGCTCCGAAATATACATCTGCAACTCCTCAATAACTGCAAAAATCGAAGCTCTCCGATTTTGCTCATCCGCCACATCTAGTAACTGCCGAACCGAGTATTCGCGCCACTCCGTAACCATCATTTGTAAATCATCGGAAAACGCTTCTTCCATCCAATTTTCCATAGGCAACATCACCGATTCCTGCAATGTCGGACTATACTTACTTAAATCCTGCATCAATTCCACCGTCAAACTAGCCAACCTTTTCCGCGTACTAACCGCCCCATCTTCCTTAAATCGCTCCTGATAATAAAGCGCTAAAGACGACCAATCCGCCCCTTCTCCATCCTCGTAACGCACATACTCCTGCTTGAAAAGCCGCTTCCAAGAAACCGTAATTTGCCCATAAAAATGATTCTCCGTTTGCAATTTCGCCAGCAACTGATCTGCAGTTCTTAAATCAGCTAAAATATAAGGATGCTTATTGCGCAAACGCACTTCCTCCGCCGCAAGTACCGTTTTCTCCTTCAAACAACTATCAATACGAGCTAATATCTCTTGCTCCCCTTCCAATTGCAGTTGCGCCCTAATCGAAGCTAACGAATCCACTACCTTCTCCAATTGCTGTAACCGATCTGCCAACATCAGTTTCTTCTCCTCGACTTCCTCACGAAGCCCATCTAACCGCAACTCACTATCCACAATATTTCGCTCCGTATGACGCAAATTACGACTATTATCTTGCAAATCGCCAAGCGCTCCAATATAATCGTTCGCAGATTTCATACTATCTAAAATATCCACTTCCGTCATTTTAAGCCCATATTCCTTCCTCCACGCATTTAACTCCAACTCAATAATAGAATGCGTTTCTTTTTGCTCGGCTAATTCTTGTTTCAATGCCTCTAACCGCGCTTCAAATTCCCGCAACCGCGCACGAGTAGCCTTTATTTCCTTATCAGCCACCATCAAATTCGTATCCACCGGCAAACGGAGCAATTCACTATTTCCCATTTCGATTCGCTCCTCAATGTGCTGAATCGAATGCTGTAAGGCAACCTTTTCCTGTTCTATCGTAACAATAACTGCTTCCAATTTCTCAATTTGCGACTGCCGATAACGTTCCCGATTCTCACGCCCCACATACATCGCCTCATACATCGGCAAACTAGTCCCATCCAAAATCCCAATCCTATAACTACCATCACTCGCAATAACCGTTGTCGATTGCGCTAAGTCAGAATCCACCTCAATCGACTGCAAAACCGCAGCCACATGTTCCGAATTAATCCCTACCATTTCCACAGGATACAAAAAATCCTCTAAAGTTTGCGACAATAAAACCGGATTTGCAATAATTTGCTTGTTCGCCTTTAATTGCAACGGCTTCTCAGAAACAAGCGCATCCATAATTCCCGCCTGATTCAAAGCCCCTTCCATACGATTCCTCACATCTTGCGGCACATGCTCATGAAAATCAACCAATTCATAAAATGACCACACCCGTTCCCCAGCCAATTCAAGTTCTCGCCGTTCCTCATTCAAAGCAGGCTCACGTCCTGGCTCCGGTATCTCCGTCTGTTGCCAAGACTCCAGCTCCCGCGTCGTTTCCACTAGCCACCTCTGCTTCATCTCCATTTTATAATTCAAATCCACTTTCCTGAGCTCAAGCTCTCCCTTAAAACGATCCAAAGCCTTGCGAATCGGCTCCAACGCAAGATAAAAACTCGGTGTCTCATCATATAATAAATGCAACCTTTGCAACACCTCTTGCCACTCCGAATCAGAAATCGGAAAAATGCTTTCCTCCTTCCATCCCAAAAGCGAGGTCTCTATCTTCTCCATTTCCACATCAAAAATTCGCAACCAATCCTTCTCTTGAATTTGCTCCGTATCCCGCGCCTTCTCACATTCCCCAACTTTCCGAGAACTCACCACAAGCGCCTCCATCAATCGATCCTGCTCCACAATCTTCGCCCGAATATCCGTCAATAAAAGCAAATGATCCCGCGCCCCTTTCGACCAATAAGAAAAATCCATTTCCCCAAGCAACCGCGCATAATCCTCATTCAACGTTTCGTGTGCCTTAAAACAACTCCCCTGCGCATGATCCTCCAGTTCCTCTTGCAATTCCCGAATATCCTTTTGCGTCATCTCCAATTGCATCACAAGCGCTTCCGATGCCACCTGCTGAGCCGTCAAATCTCGTTTCTTACGACTAAGCTGATCTTCCACATCCGCTAGCTCCTTCTTAAGCCGACTCTCCAACTCCTCCAGATTTTTGCGCTCCTTGCCCAACATAAACACATTATGCTGCTTCAAACTACTCTCTTCCTCATTCAAAATTACCAATCTATTACGAATCACATGCAGTTCCCGCTCCATCTCTTCTTTTTGACGCGACAATGAGTTCTGCTCTCGTTCAGTCTCTATAAGATCACTTTTTTTCTGCGCCAATTTCTCCTCAACATACAACCACTTATCTGCAATCTTCGCAAGTACTGCCCGATGATACTTCGAATAAACATCCCCCAGCCTCTTCAAAAGCTCAAACTCCTGTTTCGCCTGCTGCAATTGCCCCTGCGCCACATCAATATTTTCTAACGAATCCGATACAGAATGAAGCGTGTCATCCTTTAACGGTGGCAACGCATCCTCAAGCAAACTATAAATAACCGTTGGCGTAAAATCCTTCGACAACTTAGGTTTCCGCAATTCCACCAACAAATTAACCATATCCTCAAAAGCATCCATCGTTTCAAACCCAAATAAAAAACGGTTCACAAGCTCTGCATACTCCCGTCTTGTCTGAACAACAAAACCACCACCAGCCACAACATTCTCCAATTGTTTACGCGAAAGTGGACGCTTCGAATCCCCTTCCTTTTTTTAAAAGTTCAATATCCGTCCCAATTCGCCTGCCATCCGTAATCACAAAATACCACTTCGTTGGTTTATTATCACGCCTCGCCTGAATCCCAATCCCCGTCGTAATATACTTCTCCATCCCCGCACTTTTATACTCCAACATCAAATAACCAGTACGCTCCTCATACGTTGAAACATCCTTCTCCCCAAGCAAATAATCCTCAATCTTCCGCGCCCCCGATCCAAATGGGTCAAGCCTTGTCGGATTCGTTTTACCATCCAAAAGCATCGGCAAAAGACTCGCCGTTGTCACCGATTTTCCCGATCCATTAGACCCGCGCAACAACATCTTCCCGCCTGCAAAATCAAAATACGTCTCATCATAATACCAATAATTAAAAATCCCAGCTCGATTCAAATGCCACTTGGCCTCACTCATTTCTCCACCTCTTTCTTCTCATTCAAACTATATTTCCCAGCAAACCTTGCAAAAGTCGGATACATACAAATTCCCGTCACTTCCCGATCCAAAAATCCCCACGCCTTACCATGTTTCATAATCGCTACTTCCAAAGCATCCTTCTTTTTATCCCGATATTCCTTCGACCAACCATATTGATAAATCGCAATTAACTCATCTATTAAATCATCCCATTGCTCCGTCGACACATGCATTTCACTGAACGCATCCACAGGATAATCATGCTTGCGTACCAAAGCCATCAAATGAAGCAAAATATCATCCAACGCCTTATTTGCTGGAAACGATATATTCCTCGCCTTATTCTCATGCATCACCAACATCGCGACATCCTTGTACAACTCCAAATGATACTCCGAATACCGCTCCGCAAAATTCTCAATCGACGGGCGCTGGTTTCGTATGTAATAAAAATCCGCCTCACTCAGTTTCCCACGCAATAATTGAGGTTGCATAAATAACTTTTTATAGACCAAATGACGTTGCGCGTTCTCATTATCCTGGGTCTCATCCTCTATTAAATCCGACCAATGTGCATAATCATAAATATTTTGAGGATACGGCCGCATAAAATAACGCGCATACACCGTCGTCACATAAAGCACTTCTGCATCATCCTCAAACAAAAATTTCTTCACATCTCCATCAATCGTCTCAATCAAATGCAAATCCAACATCTTCTTAATGACCCGAATCAATGACTTCCGATGATTATAATTCAACCAATCCACTTTCGGCGTCCCTGGGTAACTCTCCAATATCTCCTCACAAATATGACTCAACAAAAAAATATTCCTTAATATCCTTCTCCTCAAAAAAAGCAAGACCACAACAAAACAATGCATAATCCATCGGCTCCTCAAATTCAAGCAACCCCATCCAAGCTTCCGGCTCCACAGGAATTTTCTCTAACTTAATAAAATCCGTATGAAAATACACACGACATCCAAATTTATCCGAAATAATCTGACGCAAATCCTTCTCCATACTACGCAAAAACTGATATTCCTTAGGCAAAGCGCTCCGTAAAATCCAATAATTATCCATCAAAAGTTGCAGTCCTTCTTTTAATTTATCCTCTTTCGTTAACATCGATGTCACCATCCTCAAATGTAAAAATAATTTTTGGTATTTCCATAACGCCATCATCCGATTCAATTTTTATCCGCTCATTCTCATCCACATGAACCATCACTCGATTTCCAAACTCCGTAAGCACGACCTTAGATTCCTCCAGCATTGCCTGTGAAACCCAGCCTAGTAGCACTTTTCGAACACTTATATCCACATAAGTCAACATACTTAAATCAATTTCACCGTCCTGAACATACCCGAGCATCTTCGCTTCCGTACTTTTCAGCTCTTGCAAATACGCCTGTTTCGCGGCCTCCTTCTCAACCGTATTCAACGTAAAACTAGTCGGCTTCGTTCGTTCACGGTACCCTTGCACACGTGGCTTCAGCAATTTCCAATCCGGTTCCGTCTCCCAAATTTCCCGGTAAGCCCCAGAACCTACTTCTGGCTCCACAACATAATGACGTACTTCCGACAATCCAAAAACAATCGCCGATAACTCATGCGCCCGCTCTATATCCGCTTCCTCCGCAAACCATTTCGCAATGTGTAAATAATCCCGCTTTCGACTAATATGCTGCTGATGCCGCTCTCCCAAACGTTTAATATTCCGCGTTATTTTCTTAATCGTATCATCCGTACGCACTCGCAAAATACTATACTCGCACAGATTTCCATTCCGATCCAAGAACCACATCACAAAACTATCCCAAATTTCAAGTAACTCCTCTTTCTTCTCCTCCGCATTAGGTACAATTTCCTCAAAACGAGGCGCAAAATCTGGTTTCTGACTAATCTCATCAAATATCCTATCCAATTCATCCCGATCCAAATCCAATAAAATTGCTTGAATTTTTAATGCAGTCTGATGTGACCCCACAATAAAATCACGTAAATATGCCACAAATCGATCTTTATACACCAAAAAATTATCCTTTTGCATATTCTCTTCTGCATTCGCACTACTCACATACGCCAAATAATCCGCTGTATTCGTTCGTATCGTCGAGAACAAATCTATCATATCCTGCCATTTTTCTAGAATCGGTACATCATCCTGACTTAAAAAAAGCACGTAATGCAAGCAACAACTTCTCAAACGGGCGCTTATCAAGAGATCCCTGAAACTCGTCCCCAGACTGTTCCAATCCCGCCAACATCCGCTCAATCTGTACCGTATAAGGCGCAATCTGATAACGGAAAGACTTCTTATTAAACTCCATAATCGTCTTCGGATTCCGAACTTCTTGACGTGGCGTAATATTTCCCCATTTTACCAATGCCGCTAAATCCTGCTCTAATTCCGCGTCCTTATACTCCTCCATACCTTCCACCGACCGCACATGCCATAAAATATCATTTGAGTACAAATAATCCCGCATCCGTTCATGCTCCACAAAAAAATAACGCAAAATAATTCGATAGCGTGCCACATTTTGATCCGCCACTAAATAAGAAGCCTCGCTAATTTTCCTATAATCCTCTAAGTTTCTCGAGATTCTACCCATTCCATCACCCACCGTTTTTCTTAAATTTTAACATATATCATCTACTATTACACAAAGTTCCAATATAATTCACAAATCCGTAACCAAAATGCTTGCAATTCCTAACTGCCTGCATTAAACTAAATTTGTTGCACGAAGGAAACATTGAGAGGATTTTGACTATGACAGATAAAAAAGAGAAGAAAAAAAATAATTCAACATACCCCACCCAACGGTTCAAGTTTGGGAGAAATAAATAATAGCGTCAGCATCCCAAAAAACGGCGGATTCTGGCGTAAACTCATCGCCTACTCAGGCCCCGGCGCGCTCGTCGCAGTTGGCTACATGGATCCCGGTAACTGGATCACATCCATCCAAGGTGGCTCACAATACGGCTATCTATTACTAAGCGTCATCCTGATGTCCAGCCTCATCGCCATGTTACTACAAAGCATGTGCGCAAAACTCGGCATCGTCACCGGTCTGGATCTAGCCCAAGCCACCCGTTTAAAAACCGGAAAAAAAAGGCGGCTTTGCCCTGTGGATTGTAGCCGAACTCGCCATCATGGCAACAGACATCGCCGAAGTCATCGGTAGCGCCATAGCCCTGAACCTGCTATTTGGCATACCACTCATACTCGGCGTCATCATCACCGTGCTCGACGTATTCCTACTTCTCGTACTCGCCAAATTCGGCTTCCGCAAAATCGAAGCCATTGTTGTCACACTTATTATCACCATTCTCGTGATTTTTTTATACGAAGTCATCCTATCCGATCCAAACATGTCCGACATGCTCGGCGGCTTCATCCCACAAAAACAAGTTTTCACAGACAAAGGTGCACTATTCCTAGCACTCGGCATCATCGGCGCGACCGTCATGCCACATAATCTATACTTACACTCATCCATTGTTCAAGCCAGAAAATACGACCGTAACGACAAAAAATCACTAAAAGAAGCCATCAAATTTTCGACAATCGACTCCAACATCCAACTAACCGCTGCATTTGTCGTCAACTGCCTACTACTCATACTCGGTGCGGCCCTATTCTTCGGGCAAGACACCAGCAACCTGGGCCAATTCACACAACTCTATGACGCCCTACAAAACAATGCCATCGTTGGCGCTATCGCGAGCCCCGTCCTCAGCGTACTCTTCGCTATTGCACTACTCGCGTCCGGACAAAACGCCACCATCACAGGCACACTAACCGGTCAAATTGTCATGGAAGGCTTCATCCATATGAAACTACCCGTCTGGATTCGCCGACTTATCACACGCATACTCGCCATCATACCAGTTATCATCTGCATCGTCATTTACGGCGACCAAGAAAACGCAGTCGAGCAACTCCTAATCTACACCCAAGTATTCCTAAGCATCGCCCTACCATTCTCCATGATTCCACTCACCATCTTCACCAGCAGCAAGAAATTAATGGGCGATTTCAAAAACCACCTATGGGTCACGATTCTAGCATGGGTCATAACCGTTATCCTAAGCATTCTAAACATCCAGCTAATCATCCAAACCCTCTCAGGCATCAGCTAACAAAAAAATCCAGAGCACTCGAAATCTGAGTCGACTCTGGATTTTTTGTCTTGTATAAAATCGAAAAAAGCCGCGACACAAGGCCACGACTTTTCTCAGCGCAATCAAAAGGAGAAATTCACACAATCAAATAAAGGGGGTATTTGTATTGTGATTTATTTCACGTCAATAATATACCACATCTAAACTAATAATTCAACATTTCACAAACTTTATTTTTATAATATCTCTTTTCATCTCCATCCAGATAATCTTCATTCGCAAATAAAAATAGACATTAATAAAGAATAACTCGCATATCTACACAAATTCCCCATAAAACCCGCCTTTTCCTCACCCTAAAACCAATTAAATAACAAAATAAGGTTTTCTATGCTATAAATAATAAAATAGGATTCTCATTTAAGAATCCTACTTTATCACTAATAAAAATATAAATTTATTTTCTAACACTGCTACTTTTCACAAACAAGTGCTATTTAACCAACTTCTCCAGCTCATTCAACCGTTGCTCAAATACCTTCAACGCATCCGTCACTGGCTTAGCCGTCGTCATATCCACACCAGCTTTTTTCAGCACCTCAATTGGAAAATCGGAACTTCCCGCTTTTAGGAATGCCAAATATTTCTCAACAGCCTCAGCACCACCATGCAAAATACGATCACTAAGCGCCGATGCTGCACTAAATCCTGTCGCATATTGGAACACATAATAATTCATATAAAAATGCGGGATACGTGACCATTCAAGCCCAATTTCCTCATCATACACAATCTCACTGCCATAATATTTCGCATTCATCGCAAAATAGTTCTCCGTCAAGAATTCAGCCGTTAAAGCCTCACCATTCTGATCCGCTTGATAAATGAAATGCTCAAACTCAGCAAATTGCGTTTGGCGGAATACCGTTCCTTTAAACCCATCCAAATAATGATTCAACAAATACGCCCGCACTTTCGGATCATCATATTTCTTCAACATGTAGTCCGTCAATAAATTCTCATTCGTCGTCGAAGCTACCTCAGCCAAGAATATCGAATAATCCCCATAAACAAACGGCTGATTTTTGCGCGTATAGTAACTATGCACACTATGGCCTAACTCATGCGCCAACGTAAACACGTTATCAATCGTGTCCTGCCAGTTCATCAAAATATACGGATTCGTACTGTATGCACCAGAAGAATAAGCCCCACTACGTTTCCCTTTGTTCTCCACGACATCAATCCAGCGATTATCAAACGCCTCTTTCAAGATAGCTTGATATTCTTCTCCAAGCGGCGCTAAACCATTCAGAACAATGTCCTTCGCTTCCTCATAGGTGAACGCTAAATGCACATCCGTTGAAAGTGGCGTATACATATCATACATACGCAATTCATCCAGATTCAACAACTCTTTACGAAGCCCAACATAACGCTGTAATAGCGGCAACTGCTCATTCACAGCCTCTACCAACGAATCATATACAGCCTCCGGAATATGGTTCCCAAATAAAGCCGCATGACGCGCAGACTCATAGCCATGAACTTTCGCATAGAAATTCCCCTTCTTCACCTGACCCGTTAATGTCGTTGCCAACGTATTCTTCAAGCCATCATACGCACTGTACATCCCTTTAAACGCAGCTTGACGAACATCGCGATTCTTCCCTTCCATCATCTTGCCATAGCGACCATGCGTAATCTCTACCTGATTACCGTTCTCATCCTCAATCACTGGAAACTTCATATCCGCATTATTTAAAATACTATATGTTCGCGAAGCATTCCCTAAAACTTCCCCAGCCTGAGCAAGCAAAGCCTCTTCCTTCTCAGAAAGCACATACGGACGATTCAAATTCACTTCTTCCAACAAATGCGAGTACAGTTGCAAATCCTTGTTCTCCGCGATAAAGCCCTTCAATTTCGCCTCATCTATCGCCAATATCTCTGGTTCAAAGTAAGAAATCGCTGCTGACGCTTCCGTCAACAGACTTCCCCCACGACTATTTAATCCCTGATATGTCGTATTTGTCGTGTCCTGATCTTGTTTTAAATGCGCATAAACATACAGATTTCCTAAGCGATCATACAATTCATCACGATAACGCAACGCCTGCAATAAGCTATCACTACTATCGCCAAGCTTCCCTTGAAACTCCTTGCCTTCCTCCACTTTATCCTTCAACTGCGCAAAATCGGCCTCCCACGCAGCATCATCTTTAAAAATCGTCGTTAAATTCCATGTTGCACTTACTGGTACTTCTTCCCGCGTTGGCAATGCAGCTACTTTATTCTCACTCATAAATCCTATACCTCCAATAATTACTTTTTCATTCATTATGAGCTAATCCCATTAAAATTGCAAAAATCAAACATCCAAAAAGCGTGCCTCCTCATTCACCAATTCCGTCATCTGTCGCATCATCGTATAACTACCGGCCCCATTTGTACGCAAAATTCCCTGCTTACAAAGAAATTGTAAATAAGCTAAACAAAGCCCCTCCCGATCCTCATCCCAAATCAAAGGCATCCGAACAACCTGTTTCTCAAAAATCGGCAACACACTAGCCATCCCAAATGAATCTCCAACTCCCAGTGTACAGAAAAATAAGTTCCACAAATAAAACTGCCATTCCATTGCCGGTGTCTTCACTCTAAATTGCATCGGCAACGAAACCCCAACTTCCATAGGCAAATGCTGCAAATAATACCCCTGCTCATACACTTCCTTCAAAAAGCCACTCTGCTTCTTAAACCGCGTATAAAAATAGCATTGCTTCTGTCTCTCAAAAGCCAAATCCCGCTTCACATAAAAAGTCGCAAACTTAATCCGCTGCATTGCCTTCTTAATAACACCCAACCCCACACGCCCATCAAAAGTCATGGCACGCGCATAAAAACGATTCGTCGTATCCATCGTAATATGATATAACAACGTCCATCGATTTACTTCCGGCAAATACTGCATCAAGTAATAGCCCAAATTTGGCTCCTTCTTAATAAAAGCCTGCTGAAAAGCCGTTAAATAATACCTCCCCTTCACCATCCGTATATCCTGACCTAGAATCCAGTGTACGCAAAGCCCCGCCATATGATAATCCTCGGTTCTCTGCCTTAACTCCTGCACAGGAACCGTAGAACATTGATATTCGATCACAGTACGCCCATCCACAAGAATATCTGCCTGTCGTTTTATATCGCGTAGGTACACCTCTACATCCGCCTGACGGTCCTGCAAAATCAGCCACTCCAAAAAATACTTTTTTCCACTCAAGTGTCGCTCCGACTCACCTTCTGAAGCAAATCGGCACTTGCTTGAAGCTAAATGCGCAAAATGAGGCATATTAATCTCCCCAGCCTTCAAAATCAGCCGTTCCGCACAACACCCACACGTATATTGATCCCTTCTTGCTTTCAAAAAAGCCACATTTCCCCTTGTCACAACAACATCTCGTCCATTCTGATCTTTTGCGGTAAACATAATTTTCACTGCCTCTCTAGGTCTGTATACTAACTATATTCGCCCAATTCTCCGCAATTCCTCCCTCTTCTTCCAAAAACGCAAAAAGACTCGATTCACGTGTTTTTCACAGCGCAAATCGAGCCCAAAAAGCTTTTTTAGTTAAAATATTTCTTTACTTGCGGCAAGGCGGGGTCATCAAAAATAACTTTGGCATATTCATCAAGGACATACCCCGTTAAATTCGTTTCATCGCCATACTCTAATAGAATACTGACTACATTGTCAATGGTTTTTTTCATCAAATTTTGCTTCAGGAAACTCCACATACAAATAATAGTTATCTTTGTAGTGGTACAGTTTCGTTGATAACTGATCGAGCCCAGTCGCTTTAGACAAGGTAATCAAGTCCTCAAATTCGCGAAACTGCAAAATAAATTCTAACGTATCTTCATCCCCGCCCTCCGTAATCTTGGCAGGAGTAAAATGTTCTTCTAGCAGTTTCTCAATACGTTCCTCGGCTAGCTCATCGGCTTGATCCATATTAATCTCAAAGCCAGATTCACCTTTACCTAGGTTAGCCTTCGTAACTAGCACTTCTAAACCGTGCTTCAAAGCCTGTACCTGAATCCAGAGTGGCCCATCAGGAGAGAACTCGTCTTCATACTTAAGTTCGTCCATCATATCCCAGAAAAGCTCCTCACTCTTCTCACGGTCATACCAAATTTCTTCATGATTAAAACCGCGTTCTTCCAGATCCATATAAGAGATATAAAACTTTATGGTATTCTCATTAATACGTTCAATTTCCATCGTCACACACTCTCCCTTCCATCTTCAACATTGACAATGAAGGGTAATTCATTTGTTGTTAGTATCATTGTAGCCTAATTCAAAAAAAAAGGGCTAATAATTGATTTCGCTAAAAGCCACTATTTAATTGAAGAATACTATCTTAGCCTATATTTACCCAGAATTCAAGAGTAGAAACTCCCAATTCCCTCAAAAAAGGCCTATATTTATAAAAAAATTATGATAATAATCCATGAAAACCCTAATCTGCT
>NZ_AODE01000001.1 GCF_000525855.1 Listeria cornellensis FSL F6-0969 | reverse complement strand
CCAAAAAAACTACCAATACCTAAAAAAGCATTGGTAGTCCAAATAAGATTAATTAACCAGTTTTTGAGCTTCACGCAATTGGTACGTCCGAACGCGACGTGGTAAGAAACGACGAATTTCATCTTCGTTATAACCTACTTGTAAACGCTTCTCATCAATAATAATTGGGCGACGTAGCAAACCTGGATTTTTTTGGATTAGTTCAAATAATTCTTGAAGCGGTAAACTATCTAAATCCACATTTAATTTTTGGAATGTCTTAGAACGTGTGGAAATAATCTCATCCGTACCATCCTCTGTCATTCGTAAAATTTCTTTAATTTCGCCTAAACTTAATGGCTCCGAGAAAATGTTTCTCTCTTTGTATGGGATATCATGTTCCTCTAGCCATGCACGAGCCTTACGACAAGACGTGCAACTTGGTGAAGTGTATAACGTTACCATTAGACATTCACACTCCTTATTGGTTTATTGTTTCATTCAATGTAACGAATTTCCTAACAATATATCTATTGGAAACGATCTCTTTTAAGACCTACTTTCATTATACACCAAAATAGCAAAAAGCAACACACTATTTCAAAAAAAAGTTATCCAACTCACACAGATTGAAAGTTGCTCGTTATATGTATGTTACCCTTACTATACCGCTTTAAAACAAGAATCCGATGAAAATATAAGCCTTTACATTAGAATTTGATGAGAAATTTGTTAGAATGCAATTGGAAAAGCCATCCTGGTTTTCAGGATGGCTTCTAACTTATTATTCGACATTTGCAGCTGCGTCGGCAGTTAATTTTGCATGTTTCTCTTGATAAGTAGCTACTTCTTCAGGAGAACAGTACACAAAATGTCCTGGCGCAATTTCACGCATCTGTAAATCTTCATTTCCTGTATAATTATGAACGGCTGGATCATACGTTTTACGAATACGAGTACGCTCATAGTTAGGATCAGGTAATGGAATCGCAGAAAGTAAGGATTCCGTATATGCATGTAACGGCGCGCGATATAAATCGTCAGCTGGTGCTAATTCCACCAATTTACCGAAATACATAACGCCGATACGATCACTAATATATTTAACCATCGACAAATCATGCGCGATAAACAGATATGTCAGGCCTTTTTCTTTTTGCAATTGTTTTAGTAGGTTGACAACTTGTGCTTGAATCGAAACGTCCAAGGCAGAAATCGGCTCATCCGCAATGATGAATTCTGGTTGAACAGCAAGCGCACGAGCAATCCCGATACGTTGACGTTGACCACCGGAGAATTCATGCGGATAACGACCAGCATGTTCCTTGCTCAAACCAACCGTTTCTAACAACTCATAGACTTGATTCGTTAGCTCAGATGGTGTTTTCGCCAAGCCGTGAATACGAATACCCTCTGCAATGATATCCTTCACTTTCATACGCGGATTTAACGATGCATACGGATCTTGGAAAATCATTTGCATTTTGCGACGGAACTCGTGCATTTCTGTACGTGATTTACGACCATGTACATCGACACCATCATACAGTACTTCACCATCCGTTGCGTCATATAGACGGATAATTGTACGCCCAGTTGTCGATTTCCCACAACCAGACTCGCCTACAAGACCAAGCGTTTCTCCTTTATAGATATCAAAAGAAATACCATCTACAGCGCGGACTTCGCTTGCTTTGCCTTTATTAAAATATTGCTTTAAATTCTTAATTTCGAGTAGTTTTTCAGCCATCTACTTCAACCCCCTTCGCGTGAACAGCTTGCATACCGGGATGTTCCGTTGCAAATTGCTCTTGACGACGTAATACGGCATCAGGAGGCGTTACCTCTGGTGCATCTGGATGCAATAACCAAGTGGCTGCATAATGCGTGTCAGAGACTTTGTACATTGGTGGTTCCTGCTCTAGATCGATTTGCATCGCATATTGATTACGTGCGGCAAATGCGTCTCCTTTTGGAGGATCAAGCAAATCAGGAGGCGTACCAGGAATAACAAATAGTTCTTCCTCTTCCGTGTCCAATGTCGGCATCGAACTAATAAGTCCCCACGTGTACGGATGTTGCGGGTTGTAGAAAATCTCATCTACTGTTCCGATTTCAACAATCTTACCGCCATACATAACTGCTACACGATCGGCTACATTCGCTACAACACCAAGGTCATGCGTAATGAAGATAATCGACGTATCAATTTTTTTCTGCAAATCTTTCATCAAGTCCAAAATTTGCGCTTGAATCGTAACGTCGAGTGCCGTTGTTGGCTCATCGGCAATCAGGATTTGCGGATTACAAGCAAGTGAAATCGCGATAACAACACGTTGACGCATACCACCCGAAAACTGATGCGGATATTGTTTTAAACGTTCTTCTGCATTTGGAATACCAACCAATTGAAGCAAACGAAGCGCTGTTTTCAAGGCCTCTTTTTTACCAATTTTTTGGTGTTTGATGATCGGTTCTGCAATTTGTTTGCCGATGGTCATTGTTGGATTCAATGAGGTCATCGGATCTTGGAAAATCATCGAAATTTCTTTACCACGAATTTTTTGCATTTGTTTTTCAGATGCTTTCGCGATATCTATACCGTTAAATAGGATTTCTCCTGATTTAATTTTGGAATTACTTTCAGGTAGTAGGCGCATGATGGACTTTGTCGTTACGGATTTCCCCGAACCAGACTCACCAACGATTGCTAGCGTCTCCCCTTTAATTAGGTCAAAGCTCACGCCACGAATTGCTTTTACTTCACCAGCATACGTATGAAACGAGATATGCAGATCTTTTACTTCTAACAGTTTTTCCATTTTTTCCTCACCTCACCTTTAATCACGCATTTTCGGATCAAACGCATCACGTAAGCCGTCAGCAATTAAGTTAAATGCAATCATGATAATACATAGTACGAGCGTTGGATAAAGAACCATATATGGCAATACTTGTAGCGTCTTGTACCCTTCACTAATGAGCGTTCCAAGCGATGCCTGTGGTGCAGGAATACCTAAACCGATAAATCCTAAGAAGGCCTCGAAGAAAATCGCACTTGGAATACTAAACATAACGTTGATGATAATAACACCCGATACGTTGGGCAGCAAATGCTTGAATAAAATACTCGGCGTCGAACCACCAAGCGTTTTAGAAGCTAAGACAAACTCTTGATCTTTCAATTTCAAAACTTGTCCACGTACAACCCGCGCCATCGTTATCCAACTGGTCATCGCAATCGCAATGATAATGGACATGATACCGGGATCGAGGACGAGCAACATGAGGATAACCACAACTAAGTTTGGAATCGCCGAAGCAACCTCCAAAATACGTTGCATGAAGTTATCGACACGACCACCAGAATAACCAGAAATCATACCGTACGTTACCCCGACAAGTAAGTCAAAGAATGCAGCTACAAAACCGATAAATAGTGATATTTGCGTTCCTTTCCAAACACGTGTAAATTGGTCACGGCCAAGTGTATCTGTTCCAAACCAATAATACGTTCCTTCAGGTACATTTTTTTGTTTATAAACGTCTACTTCTTCCCCACCGATGTTTTGCTTACCATTCCAAAATGGCATATTATCAAAACCTTGGACTTTAGGTGGTAGTGAGGCATTAGACGTTGTTTGTTCTGAGTATGTGTACCCAGAAATAAGTGGGCCAATAAAAGCCATGATAATAACAAGTGACAACACGATAATACTCACTAAAGCCGCTTTATTTTTTCTGATCCGAATCCAAGAATCTTGCATAAAAGTAAGACTTGGACGGAGAATTTTCTCATGTTCTGATTCTTGTATATGCGCGGGTTGGAATAATTCTTTTGAAATTTTTGATTCTGTCATAATTATTTACCTCCCGACACACGGATACGAGGGTCAATCAATCCGTAAAGAATATCTACCACTAGAATAACGAAAACAAGCATACCCGCAAAGAGTAGCGTAGTTCCCATAATTACAGGATAGTCATTGGTTTGTATAGATGAAACAAACTGGCTTCCGATACCTGGAATACCAAAAATATTTTCAATAACAAGTGAACCAGTCATCAAGGCCACAGTTAATGGACCGATAACGGTAATAAGCGGAATCAGTGCATTACGAATCGCATGTTTCCAAGCAACTTCCACACGGTTATTCCCTTTCGCTTTTGCAAGCAACACATAATCCGAACCGAACACATCGATAAGCTCTGTTCTCATAAAACGAGCTGCTGTGGCGAGTGGAAACATCGCAAGTGCGAGTGCTGGCAGTATGGTGTATTCAAAGCTACCCCAACCCGCAACTGGCAACCATTGTAACTTAGCACCAATCCAATATTGTAGCATGGCGGCAAATACGAAAGATGGTATCGATTTCCCGAGAATCGCGATAAACGTACTCGTATAATCGGGCCACTTATTCTGGAACATGGCCGCTATAACCCCTAGTATAATACCAAATAGTAGTCCGAAAACAATGGCTTCTACGGCGATTGTAATCGATGGACCAATCAGATTTCCTAGTATTTCAGATACAGGTCGATTATCCAATTGGAAAGATACCCCTAGATTTCCCTGTAATAAGTCTCCCATGTAGTGAAGATATTGCATTGGTACTGGATCATTTAGTCCATACTGGTCGTTCATAATCTGAATTTGTTCTGGCGTCATTTTAGCTTCGTTTCTATACGGTGAACCTGGTAGATATTGCATTAAAATGAATGTCACTGTTGCAATAATAAACATTGTAATAACCATATATAAGAGCCGTTTCAATCCATATTTAATCATCTCTACACCCCCCCGAAAAAATTTATTTTGTAGAATATTTTCTTATTTTATCATAAGCCTGCAACCATAGCGAGCTTTGTTTTCTCAATTCATTGTTTTTTTAAATTCTCGAATCCACTTTGGTTATAAAGAGCATCCTTTGGAAACCAAAATACATCAAGTTATCTAAAAATTCATTGTGATTATTCTAAACGGAAACATAATAAACTGAAATCTCAACATGTGATAATGAGGTTTGGTGGAATA
The DNA here is from genome assembly GCF_000525855.1 of Listeria cornellensis FSL F6-0969. Taxonomy (GTDB): domain Bacteria; phylum Bacillota; class Bacilli; order Lactobacillales; family Listeriaceae; genus Listeria_A; species Listeria_A cornellensis. Next base: position 28,975 of record NZ_AODE01000001.1, on the reverse strand, counting down.
TCAAGAAAAGAGTGTTTCCACATCCTGCTGACCTTATCAGTTTATCATTTGGATATGTAACGCATCCTAATTCATCATTAAAAGAGGTTGGGACAAAACTCAAGATAAAGCAAAGCCGCCTAGCCATTTACTTGGGTAAGACGAAAAATTTTGCTTTACACAAATCGAGCGAAAGCGTTTGTATTCAGGGAGTTTGGTGGAAACCGGAAGCGGAGCATACTGGTGTATGTGAGAACCGGAAGTCCGCCAAACTCCCTGAATGCGAGCGCTTGTCGCCGATTTATCTGGGTTATGTCCCAGACTCATCCTAATTCATCATTAAAAGAGAGAGTATATAGAATATACTCTCTCAGGTTACAGTCAAGCATTTCTTAAAATGATATGCGTTTACTTATTTTCCGTCAATATACGTTGTTTTGAACGTATAGTCTGGACCAAACGCATTTTTTTTGTAGATCTTTCACGTATGGTTGTTGCAAGAATGCTTTCGCACGTTGGTAAAGTGGTTGAATTGCATAATCTTCTTCAATTAGAATTGGTTCAGCTTTAAGCATTTCATCCCAACGAGCTTGTGTATCACCAGCAAGTGGACCTGCTGCTTGGTCGATAATTTTATCGTAAGCGGCATTTGAATAGCTCATTCTGTTTTGTGCATTACCAGTTCTGAACAAGTTCAAGAATGTTGATGGATCTTGATAGTCAGGACCCCAAGCGCTTAGAGAGAAATCATAATCTTGTTTTTGGTCATTCGCTAAACGGATTTTGAATGGTACGTTTTTAAGAGATACTTTCAGACCAGATAGGTTTTTCTCCCATTGGTTTTGTAAGAATTCGCTTGATTTCTTCGCATTTTCAGTATCGTCACTTGTAAATTCAAGGTTTAGAGAAGTAACGCCTAGCTCTTTCAAGCCTTGTGTCCATGCTTTTTTCGCTTCGTCTAAGTTATAAACGCCAACATCGCCAACTTCATCGCGGTAGTCTTTGTTATCTTTAGGGTCAAACGTGAATTTCTTAGGAACTAAACCGTTCGCCGGGATAGAACCATTTTGTAAAACAGTGTCCACATAGCTTTGTTTGTCGACTGCTAGTGCCAATGCTTTACGGATATTTTTATTAGCTAATGGTGTTTTCTTACCATTACGTTCTTGGTTAAATTTAATGTAGAATACAGAAGATTCTTCTTCTACTTTATAGTCGTCTTTATTTTTGTTTTGAGCAGCGTATTCAGCTGATAGTAGCGCTTTGTCTAATTTGTTAGTGTTGTATAAGTTAACGTTAGTTCCAGGATCTTGAACTACTTGCACATTAATTTTATCAAGTTTCACTTTATCTTTGTCATAATATTTGTCGTTTGGCACGAACGCCCAAGTTTTTCCTGTTCCGTTCCAATCAGTTAATTTGAATGGTCCGTTGTAAAGGATGCTGTCGCTATCTAAAGCGTATTTGTCGCCTTTACTTTCAACAAACTTCTGGTTAAGTGGGAAGAATGTTGGGAATGCTAGTAATGAATCAAAGTAAGCTGCTGGTTGAACCAGTGTTACTTCTAATGTATTATCGTCGACTGCTTTAATGCCTAATTCAGAAGGTTTTTTCTCACCTTTGATGATTTCAGAAGCATTTAGAACTAATCCATCAAATAAATAGGAATAAGTTGCTGCTGTGCTTGGATCAACGGCACGTTGCCATGAGTATACATAGTCTTGCGCTGTTACAGGATCTCCGTTAGACCATTTTGCGTCATCACGTAGTTTGAATGTATAAACTTTTTTTGTCATCGCTCACTGTTGCTTTCTCAGTAACGCCTGCTGGTTGTGCCACGCCGTCTTTGTCAAGTGCGTAGATACCCTCATTTGTTTGATTGATTACGTTTAATCCAACTGCATCATCTGCTTTTGTACTATCCGCTGATGGGATAAGAGCTGACTCCATCAAGTTTAATTCTTGCTTGGAATCCTTTGAGCCTCCGCTAGATTTGGAATCGCTTCCTCCTCCACATGCTGCCAGTACTAAGCTTAGTACTAATGTTAATCCTAAAACTAAAAACAATTTAGATTTTTTCATTAGTAAACCTCCCTTTTTTATTTTTCAGAAAAATCATTTCGATTACTATTATACTCTAAAAATTCAAGCTTTGTAAATTATTTTTTCGAAATATACGAAAACAAGGATGAAAGGTATAAGTTATTGCAAAATTCCCGCAAGATAACCCGATTAGCCTACTACAACACTTTTTCGTGTTCATATGGCGAATGAAATTATTTAGCTAAACTACCTTACAATTTACTTTTCCCTTTTATTAAGTTTTCTGAATAAATAAATCGATTAGAATAATATCCCCCAAAACTTCACTGTTTCAAACACACTATGTACTCGAAAACAATTTTAATTTTTTGAAAGTATAAATCACTCGAAAAGCAATCCACTAACATTTAGTAGGATTATATTTATTTATATACTTTTTTTTCGTCATCTGTCTACATAAATACACTAAAAAAAAAATAAACTTTTAAAAAAAACTTTACAAACCCTTAATATATGCCGTTTCCAACAATTTATTCAATGACAGAAAATTTCACTAGCTTTGTTAGATATTCCGACTATTAAGGGTTTCATTTCCAGTTCTAATATAGAAGAAAGGCACTCCAAAAATTGAATTTGGAGCGCACTTTTCTATCTACTTTACTTATTTAATATCGATCCATTGATACGAATATGGAGCACCGAATAGATGGGTTACGAAGCCTGTCATTTTCGGATTTTGTAGAGCGGCTACACCGTTTTGATAAAGTGGCGCTACAGCTGTATCTTGCTCGATTAGAATCTTCTCTGCTTGAAGAAGTGTATTCCAACGTTCTTCTGGTTTCGTTGCGAGTGTTGTTGCAGCTTCTTTTAGTAGTTTGTCGTATTCTGGGTTCGAATAGCTAGAGCGGTTGTAACTGCTTGTTGTTTCGAATACGCCTAGGAATGTGGATGGATCTTGATAGTCTGGGCCCCAACGTGCTAGTTGTAATTCGTATTGTTGTGTTTCATCCAATTTCAAACGTGATTTGTATGGAACAGTTTTGATGTTAATTTTCAATCCGTCAAGGTTGGTTTCTAGTTCATTCTGGATGTATTCTGACATTTTCTTGCTGAACTCTTGGTCATCACCTAGGAATTCAAGAGTGATATTGTCTTGACCTAATTCTTGTTTTGCTTTTTTCCAGTAGGCTTGTGCTTTGGCCTTGTCGTATGTTAGTAAATCTCCATTTTCTTTACGGAAATCTTCTTTTGTTACTGGATTAAATGTGAATTTCGATGGTACTAGTCCGTCGATTGGTTCAGATCCATTGGCAAGAACTGTATCTACCATCGTTTCCTTGTTAATTACCGTTGCGATGGCTTTACGAGCATTTTCATTCGCAAAAATAGTCGATTTGCCGTCTAGTTTTTGGTTGAATTTCAAGAAGTACACGAATGCATCTAGACTTGATGTGAAGTCTGCATCGGATTGTTTTTGTTTCGCATAGTCACCAGAAAGTGTTGCGCGGTCTAATTTTCCTGTTGTGTATAGGTTGACAGCGCTTCCTGGATCTTTGATTACTTGTAGGTTAATTTTGTCGAGCTTGATGTCGCCTTTGTTCCAATACTTGCTATTTTTCTCGTAAGACCATGATTTGCTCGTATTTGTCCAGCCTTTCATCGTGAATGGGCCGTTGTAAATCATATGGTCGCTATCTTTTGCATAGTCAGCGCCTTGTTTCGCAACATATTCCTCGTTTTGTGGATAGAATGTTGGGAATGTTAGTAAGGAATGGAAATATGGAACTGGTTGTTCTAGCGTTACTTCGAGTGTTGTGTCGTCAATTGCTTTCACCCCTAGTTCTTCTGGTTTCATTTCGCCAGCCGTGATTTTAGCTGCATTTTTTACAACACCACTGAAAATGACAGCGTACTCTGCAGCCGTTTTTGGATCTACTATTTTTCTCCAGGAATATACGAAATCATTGGCTGTTACGGATGTACCATCTGACCATTTGGCATCATCGCGCAGTTTGATTGTGTATACAGTTTGATCATCATTGATTTGTGGATCTTCTTTTGCAACGCCGGGCTGTACTTGGTCGTCTTTATCCAAATAGTATAAGCCTTCGAAAACAGTATTTTGAGCCGTAAAACTTACACCGTCTGTTCCTTTTTTAGAATCCATGGATGGAATTTCAGCTGATTCCATTAGATTAACTGTCTTCTTGCCCGATGTGCTGACATCGTCTTTTGTGCTATCGCCGCCTCCACATGCCACAAGTACTGCGGACATAATTGTTAGCATCAATAGTAATACCCAGCTTTTCTTCAACTTCATAACTTAATCCTCTCCCTTTTTAGAGTGTAGAATCACTATATACTATTTTTTCAGAAAAATAAAGTATTTTTTATAAATTTGATTACTTTTATTTTTGTACATAAATGCAAATACCTTGCGCGCGTTGGTCTTTTGATGTGTTAAAGTGATATAATTTTTATTACACATATAGCTGGACTGGATGGTCATTTTACCGTTTTTATGATAGAGTTAGAGTAGAATTTTTGATAGGAAGGTGACATATTTGCTCAAGCGTGTAATCATTTTTGCAGTTATTCAGGAGATTTTGATACTCTTTCTGATGCTTTCTTTTTACTGGAATATCTCGCTACTTTACTATATAAATGTTTCCTTTATCGTGGCAGCAATTGTATTTGTAGTAGGCCTAATACTTTATGTGATGCAGTCTGGTTTCTTTGATTTAATACATACCGGTATGCGCAAAATGACGAGGAGAATGCGTCGGGAAGAGGAAAGTGAATTCGCGGATGTGCCGTTATCTGAATTGATGAATGTCGGTTATGTGAGTCTCTTGCTCAGTTCGCTGGCAGTTCTTGCAACCAGCTTTATTGCGCTCGCGATTTACTACAGTTAAGACATTGACGGGGTGTTTATTCCTTGGTATTATGGAGTTATATAATTGAAATGTGTTAGCAAAGAAAAGAGTATGGCTAGGTAACGTTTTTTAGAGAGTCTGTGGTTGGTGTGAACAGATAACGACCTTGCTTGAATGGGTTCTTTGGCATCATTTGTGAACATGGAAGTAGCAAATGACGGGTTAGACCGTTAACTCTAGTTAAAAAATCATATATTCTTGTTGGAAGCTATAGATTGCGCTTTACACAAATCGAGCGAAAGCGTTTGTATTCTGGGAGTTTGGTGGAACTCGGAAGCGGAGTGTACGACTGTACATGAGAACCGGAAGTCCGCCAAACTCCCAGAATGCGAGCGCTTGTCGCCGATTTATTCGGATTATAGAGCTAGCTTATTAGGGTGGTACCGCGGATATACGTTCGTCCCTATTTTACGATTGGGATGGGCGTTTTTTTGTTGATTATGGAGGAGGAAATTAGAATGAAAAAGACCATTTTTTCAGGGATTCAACCGAGTGGCGATTTAACTTTAGGGAACTATATTGGGGCTTTGAAGCAGTTTGGGCAGTTTCAGGAAGATTATAATTGTTTTTATTGTATCGTGGATGAGCATGCGATTACGGTTCCGCAAGACCGTTTGAAGTTACGCCAGAGCATTCGTAATCTTGCTGCGCTTTATTTGGCAGTTGGGCTCGATCCAGAGAAGTCAACGTTATTTATTCAATCGGAGGTTCCGGCACATGCGCAGGCGGCTTGGATTTTGCAGTGTAATGTGTATATTGGTGAATTGGAGCGGATGACGCAATTTAAGGATAAGTCGACTGGTAAAGCTGGTGTGAGCGCTGGGCTATTGACGTACCCGCCTTTGATGGCCGCGGATATTTTGCTGTATCAAACGGATTTGGTGCCTGTTGGCGATGATCAGAAGCAACATATCGAGTTAACGCGTGATTTGGCGGAGCGTTTTAATAAGAAAAATGAGGATGCGGACGTATTCGTTGTTCCGGATATTTATGTACCTGAGCAAGGCGCGCGCGTGATGGCGCTTCAAGATCCGACGCGTAAAATGAGTAAATCGGATGATAATAAGAAGAATGCGATTTTCTTGTTGGACCCGCCGAATGTGATTACGAAAAAAAATTAAAAGTGCCGTGACGGATTCTTCTGGTATTGTACAGTTTGACAAGGAAAATAAGCCTGGAATTTCAAACTTATTGGCGATTTATTCCGCAATGACAGGTGAATCAGTGAATGCGCTTGAGGCCAAATATGAGGGCAAAGGTTACGGTGATTTCAAATCGGACCTTGCTGAGGTGGTTGTGAATGAATTGGCGCCGATTCAAGAGCGTTACGAGCATTTCTTAAAGTCTCCTGAATTAGATGACATTTTAGATCAAGGTGCTGAAAAAGCGGCTCGTGTGGCTAATAAAACTTTAAAAAAAAATGGAAAACGCGATTGGACTCGGTCGTAAAAAAAAGAAAATAAGCAAAAAAAATCCTGTCACGCCTTTTTTAGAAAAGGTGTGACAGGATTTTTGTATATTTAGATAATGTTTAATTCTACTTCGATATTACCGCGTGTTGCTTTCGAGTATGGGCAAACTTGGTGCGCGGTTTCTACTAGTTTTTGAGCAGTTTCTGCATCAACGCCTTCGATGTGGACAGCTAGGACAACGCCTATTTTGAAGCCATTATCTTCGGGATCGCTGTATAACGATACTGTTCCTTCTACCGTGCTCGCTGCTTCGATTTTTTTGTTTGGACATAACCAACTCTAGTGCGCTATTGAAACATGCGGAATAGCCGGCTGCAAATAATTGTTCTGGATTTGAGCCTGAGCCGCCCTCGCCGCCTAGTTCTTTTGGTGATGCGATGTCTTGGAAGAAAATGTTGTCTGGAGAATGTACTTCTCCTTTACGTCCACCGGTATTGATTACTGTTGTTTCATATAATTTTTTCATGTTTTGTTCCTCCATTATTTTCTTGAATTTTGGTCGTCAGTTCTTTTATTCCCTGTAACATCTGTTTGTAATCTTGCTCAGTGAATGCGAGCTTGGAAATACAGTCGGCTACACCTTCTAAAACGGCTGGCTTCATGTCCCCTGCTTTTTCAGTGAGCTCGATGTATACTTTTCGTTCGTCTTCTGTGCTGCGTGATCGCTTGACTAGTTCCATGCCTTCCATTCGCTTCAACATCGGCGTTAAGGTTCCGCTGTCGAGTGATAGGTGGCTTCCTAGTTCTTTCACCAGCTGCTTCGGTTCTTCCCAAAGCGCTAGAAGGACTAAATATTGCGGATAAGTAAGCTGAAAAGGTTCCAATGCTTGTCGGTAAAATTTCGTGAATTCACGTGAGGCGGTATAAATCGAAAAGCATAGTTGTTCGTCTAGGATTCGTTTTTGGCTGGCCATCGTTCTTCCTCCTAATTGATTTGTGCACAATTTAATTGTAAGCTATTTTTATAAGGAAGGCTAATTTTTTGCTCAAAAAAAGAGAGACACCTTAAAATTGGGCATCCCTCTTGCGTTTTATTGATATTTTTTAAATACTAATGTCGCGTTGTGTCCGCCAAAACCAAAGGAATTGGACATCGCTACATCGACGTTCATTTCGCGAGCTACGTTTGGAACGTAGTCTAAATCGCAGACTGGGTCTGGCGTGTTCAAATGAATCGTTGGTGGCACGATACTGTCGCGGATTGCTAGCACGCTGAAAATGGCTTCAATACCGCCGGACGCGCCTAGTGTGTGTCCTGTCATTGATTTTGTAGAACTGATTGCGAGTTTTTTAGCATTGTCACCGAAAACGGTTTTGATTGCTTGTGTTTCGTAATCGTCATTGTACGGTGTGCTTGTCCCGTGGGCATTGATGTAGTCCACGCCATCCACGCCGATTTCTGCGTCGTTTAACGCCATTTGCATCGAACGAGCGGCACCTTCTCCACCTGGAGCTGGCGCTGTAATATGGTAAGCATCGCCTGTCGCGCCATAACCAACCACTTCCGCATAAATTTTTGCACCGCGGGCTTTGGCATGTTCTAATTCTTCTAAAATGAAGATACCAGCGCCTTCTCCGATGATAAAACCGTCGCGATCTAGGTCAAATGGGCGACATGCCGTTTCTGGGTCTGGGTTAAGTGATAAGGCTTTGTTTGACACAAAACCAGCCACGGACATTTTTGTGATTGGCGCCTCGGCACCACCTGTAATCATCACGTCCGCGTCACCACGTTGAATGACTTTAAAAGCGTCACCAATCGAGTTTGTTGCAGTCGCACAAGCTGTTACGGTTGCTGAGTTAATGCCTTTTGCGCCGTGACGAATCGATACTTGGCCACTCGCCATATCTGGAATCATCATTGGTACGAAAAATGGACTAACACGGCGATGTCCGCGATTTAAAAAGATTTCGTATTGCGTCTCAAACGTTTCCATACCGCCAATACCCGAACCAATCCAAACACCAACGCGCTCTGCATTCGAATCATCAATCGTTAAGCCTGCATCCGCAACCGCCATGTCCGAACTTGCCACCGCATAATGCGTAAAGCGATCCATTTTGCGAGCATCTTTCTTATCAAGGTACTTCTCAATATCAAAACCCTTCAATTCCGCAGCGATTTTAACCGGGAAATCATCTTGATTAAGTCGTGTAAGTTCTCCAACACCGTTCACACCTTTTTTGGCATTTTCCCAGGCTGTATCGGCGTCATTACCTATTGGCGTAACAGCTCCAACACCCGTTACTACCACACGTTTCTTCTCCATTTTTTCATCTCCTCTTCTACAATTATCACACAAAAAATAACTTCCGCTAATTTAGCAGTAGTTCGTCATACAAAAAATGCTATTACTAATAACAAAATATAAAAAGACACCTTCATTATATCATAAATGAAACCCTATTTCTCAAAAAGACGTATTTCCTTCCTAATTTGAAAAATAGTCTGGGACCAAATCGTACGTTATCCCAGACATTGTTGTGTTTTTATTTACCCCATTTGAGGATTAACGCGCCCCATGTTAAACCGCCGCCGAAACCGACTAATAGCAAGTTATCATCGTCTTTAACGCGACCTTCTTCTACCGCGTCAACTAAAGCTAATACGATAGAAGATGCAGATGTATTGCCGTATTTGTGAACGGTTTTCATCAGTTTTTCTTCTGGTAAATCTAAGCGTTCACGCGATGCTTCCATGATGCGGATATTGGCTTGATGGGGAATAAGCAAGTCTAATTCTTCTTTTCCCATACCTGCTTTTTCGAGGACGCGTAACGATGCTTCGCCCATTTGACGTACAGCAAAACGGAAAACTTCGCGGCCGTTCATGTACAATTTGCGTTTTTCGTTAAGGTTGAGGTATTTTCCGCCTGATCCGTCAGAACCTAGGTCAAAAGATAGTAAACCACGACCATCAGATACTGGCCCCATCACGATTGCACCTGCGCCGTCACCGAAAAGAACCGCTGTACTGCGATCATCCCAATCTGTAATTTTTGATAGTTTATCTGCACCGACAATGACAATATTTTTGTATGCGCCTGTTTGGATAAATTGTGCGGCAGTTACTGTTCCGAATGTGAAACCGGCACATGCTGCTCCTAGATCCATTGCTGCGGCGTTGTTTGCGCCTAGACGGTCTTGAATAATATTTCCTACAGACGGAAAATTGGATTCTTGTGTTACTGTTGCAACGATAATTAAATCGATGTCTGCTGGTGTTAATCCTGCGTTTTCGATCGCTGCTTTGGCTGCTTCATAAGCCATATCATGTACATACTCATCTTCACGCGCGATGTGGCGTTCCTCAATTCCTGTTCTTGAGCGAATCCACTCGTCGGATGTATCCATCATTTTTTCTAAATCTGCGTTTGTAAGAACGCGTTCCGGTAAATATTTACCTACACCTAAAATACCTGCATTCATTTCGTATTCCTCCAAGAAAAATTAGTTGTGAAGCGCCTTAACTCGCTTCGGGATATGACATATAAAAAAGTATAATTGCTAGTTTTGCGAATGAATCGGTGGTAATTTTGGGATTTTGGGCCTCGTGTATTATTCGTATAGAAAATTGGCGAGGCTTTTTGTTTTGTAGTTGTTCCCAATCCAGCCTTACACGCTATCCCCTCGGAAATAGTGACAAACACGGCAAAAACCTAAGTGATGGCTTTCACCCTGCTTACCACTATTTCTGTCGGGGATGGACGGGCGTGTTCGACTTTTTTATTACCTGGTACTAATTTTAACAGAGATTCATATTTTTAACAATAGAAACTTCCTAGTTCGGTCTATCGTTTACATATTAACGTTAGAATAACATACGCTTGTCAAGTTAATATATAAAGTTGACAAGCGTATATTGTACTAGCTATTTTTTATTATTATTGGGAGTTTCACTTAAAAGCTCATGTAAACGATCAAAAATTTCCTGTTTTGTGAGCGTTGCTTGAGTAGGTATCGAATCTAAACTTAATTCTGCTAAAAATTTATTAAGATCTTTCTGAATAGGGACAGGAATCTTGGGTTTTTCAGTGTCTGATAATGCACCAATGAGGCGAGCAATGTCATTAAGATGTTTTTTGATATTCTTACTGCCCACTTGTTCGCCTTTTTCTTTCCTGCCTTTTAAGTCTAGCCAAGCTTTTGCTTTAAAGATTATTAAATTTTTATCTGTTAAAACAGAATATCCATTAACTAACTCCGAACCTTCAATCAACAAATCATAATAATCTGTATCTAGCAGGAGTGCAGACATGCTCATACCATCATCAAAAGGTAGTGGCGTAATCCGTCCATGCCCTGAAAGTGGAAAGGGTTCTTTACTAAAAAGTTCAATCATTTTAGGATAGTCTATTTCATCCGTTGTAAATCTGTAAAGTTGTTCATTATCGGTCAGATGAGGTCGGTAACTTCCCTCTTCCAAAAATGTTTCAAGTATCCTAAAGAAAAGCCTATCTTTTTTTACAATAACCATATCATAGTCTTTCGTTGTTCGACTTTCCAATCCTCGACTATCTAAGATAAATGAAGCTGCTGTTCCACCAATAATGACGTAGTAGTTTTCAAAACCTTCAAATGCATCTTTAAATTTCTGATTATAATTGGCTGGCATCTAGACACTATCTCCTAACTGTAATTGTAATAACTCAGATACTTCAAGCGCTACACGTGGATCTTCGTCGTCCTTCAAACTTACATACAAAGAAAACGGGTCAATGATATTATCCACTATAATCGGCGTGTAGTACCACAGCTGTAATTCTATCAATCCTGGAATCGGTTTTTCGTAGTAGTCCATCGTACCGCTCTTCATTACTTGATTAAAATCTTTACTAGACATAGCGACTGCTTTTTTCGTCTCGTCTAACATCGATATTTTTGAAAGTGCAAAATGTCCTGCATATCCATATTGCTTACGGTTTTCTATCCATAATTTATCTAAATCTTGTTCTTCTATATATATTTTTTGCTTTATAGGATCAAATAAAAATGCCTCTCCTTCCTCATATATTTCTCTCTTGTTTTTTTTTAAAATAGTATTCCCCATATTCTGATCCTAACCAATTTTGGGATACAAACTTTCTTAATGATCTGTATATAGTTGGAACCGAAATACCTGTAACGTTTTGAATTTCAGTTAAATCTAATTTTTCTTTTGCAAAGCCTATAATGTATGAAAATATCAATTGTTCGCTTGGTTTAAATTTTTCCTTAAATATTACTTCTTTTTGTTTTGCTAATACCAACCCTAGCTCTGGCAAAAATAAATTCCCCTTACTATCTGCGAACGGTATCCTAGCTTTTAATAATAATCGTTTGTCCTCATTCGTAATAGTCGTGAACGTTAGAATATAATCTAAACCGCTTTTTTCAGCAATAAATTCCGCTTGCTGAATAAAGCTTTCGAGTGTCCCCGGCCTCGTTTCCTTTACGAGTAAGTAAGTTAATTGATTATAAAATCTTATTCCTTTCATATCAAACTTTGCCTGGTACGCTAATGGCAAAGAAATATCTAGGTCAAAAAAATTCACATCAATACCCAATTTATCGAATATTTTCCTCAAGGGTTCTATTTTCATAGTCAACTACCTTTCAATTTATCACGATAATTGTATTTTATCATGATATTTAATAAAACACAATTATCATGATAATTCCACAAGACCTTTTCCATTTTACTTATAAGCCCTAGATTATTTTTATACTTAAAAACTATTCCTATCTTGCAATAAACAAATACTTGTTCAATCGCTCCTTTTTATGCTAGAATAGGTCGAGGAATCCTTGAACGGAGGTGTTGTGTCATGCGTTATATCATTACATTTTTCTGGGTGTTTATTTTAGCTCAAATGTCTGAGTATGTTGCGGCTTCGGTTATTGCAACGACTTACGATTTCACAATGGGAACTATTATGGCGGTCGCTATCTCTATCGCGATTTTCTTAATTCCTGTATTGATGCCAAAAGAAAGCGAAACCTACGATATTAAATAAAAAAAGTATGTTGACCAATTTGGTTAACATACTTTTTTTATTTATTCACCTAAGTAATATTTGTTCGTTGGTTTCAAATCCGCATCCAATTCGTACACTAACGGCACACCGGTTGGAATCTCGAGTTCCATAATATCATCGTCGCTAATACCTTCAAGAAATTTCACCAATGCTCGCAAACTATTACCGTGTGCTGCAATGACAACACGTTTACCGCTTTTGATTTCAGGGGCAATCGTGTCCATCCAATACGGAATCACGCGTTCTAATGTCACTTTCAAGTTTTCACCAGTTGGAATCGCGCTCGTATCTAGCAACTGATAGCGACGGTCATTTTTTTGCTTGGCGTTCGTCATTTTCTTCCAAAAGTGGTGGTAACGTATCGTAGCTGCGACGCCATAATTGGACTTGGTCTGCGCCATATTTATCAGCGGTTTCTTGTTTATTCAAGCCTTGAAGCGCGCCGTAGTGACGTTCGTTTAAGCGCCATGATTTGTAGACTGGGACCCATAACTGCTCGGAGCCTTCCAACGCATAATCGAGCGTTTTAATCGCGCGGGTTAGGACGGATGTGAAGGCAACGTCAAATTGGAGTCCTGCTTCTTTGATCAGTTTCCCCGCTTTTTTCGCTTCTTCTACACCTTGTTCTGACAGGTCAACATCATGCCAGCCTGTAAAAAGGTTCAATTTGTTCCATTCACTTTGCCCATGACGAATCAATACTAATTTCATTTCTTTCATCCTCTCCACGTTTCGTTTTCGTACCCACTTACTTTGTTCCCTATATGTTAAGTATAAAACGCCTGACCCAGAATGCAAGTCTCGGCCAAGCGCTTTTTTTTATTCCCCTAAAATTTCAAAATCAAATCGGCCGTCTTGCAGCGTAATCGCGACTTCCGAATGTGGCATGATTTTTCCGGCGACGATTTCTCGAGCAAGTGGGGTTTCGATTTGTCGTGTGATGTAGCGTTTCAATGGACGCGCGCCGTAAATTGGGTCGTATGCCTCTTCGGCGATAAAGCGTTTCGCGTCGTCGGTCATCGTAATCTTGATTTCTTGACCCGCGAGGCGGACTTGCAATTCCGCAACAACTTTCTCCACAATGCCTTTAATATTGTCTAGTGTCAACGGTTTGAACAGAATAATATCGTCTACACGGTTCAAAAATTCAGGCTTAAACGAGGCTTGTAAAACTTCGAGGACATCCTCTTCCAGTTTCTCAGAAATTTCACCGTCCACCGTGCGTTCAAGCAACATCGTAGAACCAATATTCGATGTCATAATAATCACCGTATTTTTAAAGTCAATCAGGCGTCCTTGGGAATCGGTAATCCGGCCATCATCCAACACTTGGAGTAAAATATTGAACACGTCGGGATGCGCTTTTTCAATTTCATCTAGCAAAATAATCGAGTACGGGTTGCGGCGAACGGCTTCGGTTAGCTGACCGCCCTCTTCATAACCAATATAACCAGGTGGCGCACCTACAAGCCTTGATACCGCATGTTTCTCCATGTATTCTGACATATCAATCCGAATCATATGATCTTCCGAATCGAAAAGATTAAAGGCCAGCGCTTTGGCAAGTTCGGTTTTTCCGACACCTGTTGGGCCTAGGAAAATAAATGAACCGATTGGGCGCCGCGGATCTTTAATACCAGCACGCGCACGAATCACGGCGTCACTTACGAGTTGCACCGCGTTTTCCTGACCGATGACTTTTTCTTGGAGAGAATCCGCTAGTTTCAACAACTTCTCGCGTTCTCCTTCGACCAGTTTCGCCACTGGGATCCCGGTCCATCTGCCAACGATATCCGCAATTTCATTCTCCGTTACCTCTTCTTGTAAAAGTCGATCCTCATTTGCCGTCTTCTCGCGATTCTCTTCTTCCAATCGCGCCAATTCCTTCTCGACCTCAGGAATGCGACCATGACGGAGTTCGGCGGCTTTATTCAAATCATAATTATTCTCTGCTTCTTCTAATTCGTGACGCAAATGATCGATTTGTTCGCGAACTTCACGGATTTGGCTAATTTCATGCTTCTCAGATTCCCATTTTGACTTCATTTTGTGAGCTTCTTCTTTGTAATCAGCAAGCTCTTTTTGCAACATTTCCAAACGGCGTTCACTCGCTGGGTCCTTCTCTTCTTTTAGCGCTGCTTCTTCGATTTCTAGCTGCATCACTTTACGCGTTACTTCGTCGAGCTCACTTGGCATCGAATCAATTTCCACGCGAATCGTAGCGCAAGCCTCATCGACCAAATCAATCGCCTTATCTGGCAAAAACCGATCCGTGATGTAGCGATTAGACAAGCTCGCCGCCGCCACAAGCGCGTTATCATGAATATTAACTCCATGATGAATTTCAAAACGTTCTTTCAAACCACGCAAAATTGATACGGTATCTTCGACGGTTGGCTCTGGTACAAGTACCTTTTGGAATCGGCGTTCTAGAGCTGGATCTTTTTCGATGTATTGGCGATATTCATCCAATGTAGTAGCGCCGATACAATGAAGTTCACCACGGGCAAGCATTGGTTTTAGCATATTGCCGGCATCCATCGCGCCATCGGTTTTTCCAGCGCCGACAATCGTGTGGATTTCATCGATAAATAGCAAAATTTGGCCGTCGCTATCCTTCACTTCCTGCAGGACGGCTTTCAAACGCTCTTCAAATTCACCGCGATATTTCGCGCCGGCAATCAGCGAACCGATATCAAGCGAGATAATCGTTTTATCCTTCAAGCCTTCTGGCACGTCTTTGCGCACAATCCGTTGCGCCAAGCCCTCCACAATCGCGGTTTTACCAACGCCAGGTTCCCCGATTAAGACTGGGTTATTTTTCGTTTTTCGCGATAATATTCGGATGACATTGCGAATTTCCGCGTCACGACCGATAACTGGATCGATTTTTCCCGTGCGAACTTCTGCGACTAAATCGCGACCGTATTTTAATAATGCTTCATATTGTTCTTCTGCATTTTGTGTTGTCACTCGTTTTCCTCCTCTGATTTGTAAAATGGCTTCGTTTAACTGTTTTTTCGGAATCCCTATCGCTTCTGTGATTGGGCTTTTTTTCTGATCCATCACGGCTAGCAACAAGTGCTCCGTGGATACGTAATCGTCTTCTAATTTTTGACGTTCTTTCTCGGCATCTGCCACCAATTCGTACAGCGAAGAACTCATCGCTTGGCCGTATTGCACGTTGCTTCCCGTCACGCTCGGTAATTTCTCTATTTCATTTTGTATTGTTTTTAGTAACTGCTTCGCGTCTACTTCCGCGACTTCATACACCCGCTTCGTAAAATCGCTATGCTCTAAAAGTACCGCGAATACGTGTAGCGTGTCGATTTGTTGTTGTTTGCCTTCGATGGCTAATTGTTGGGCTGACGCGATTGTCTCCTGGACTTGTTGTGTAAATTTCTGCATTTCCATAAGTTTGACGCACCTCATTTCAAGTAATTATTTCTATTATAAGTGGTCATCTGTGAAAAATCCTCCGCTCTAAGAACGAGTTTTTCCTAACCTGACCTTTACTGACCATACAGTTATTATAGTCTTTTTTATCCTTTTTGTCCAAAGAAAACGGTCGAAAGAATAACAGTCTGTAGAAAAACTAGTTCACGTGATCTCCCGCAAAACCTCAGCGTGTCGACAAATGTTTAGTTTCTAGGCAAAAGCGAGTACCGAAGCGGAGTGTACTGTAGTACATTGACTGAAAACAGGGAGGGAGTATTATCCCCGACCATGTGAGAAGTTATGCGAAAAGCAGTGTAGAAGAGCATCGGAACGGAGCTTTTAAAAGGACTACAAATTCACTTTGTTCCTTTGCATATGGAGGCTCTATTTCGTTTCATTTCAAAGACCCACAACAAAAATGGGCGTTTGTCGACACCCTGAGTAAATACTTTTTATTTCCAATTTTTCCGGTATAATGGAGTTATTAGGAGGCGATTTTTGTGGGGAGAAAAGATGATTACTCGATTCAGCTTGAAAACGTAACGTATTTAGCGCCAGAAGAACATGCTGGCACAACGATTCTCTTTGTGATTCAGGGCGAGCTAATGATTTCGCTTTCGGAGCATGATTTTTCGCTTATGGAAAATGATTTGGTTGTCCTGAATCATAATGAAGCCTACACGGCACGTGGTGTGGACGATACGATTATGATTCGCCTACATATTACGAGTCCTTTTTTCACGTCGTATTATGCGGATTATTTTCAGTTGGCTTTCGATTGCGTGTCAAGTCGGATTGATCCTGGACGGGAAAAAATGATGACGTTATTGCGGAAGTATCTGGCCGAGATGATGATTGCGCAGTCACATAAAGCGGAAAGTAGTAGATTGGAGATGCAAAGCGCGCTTTTTCAGATTATGTTGCTTCTGACACGATTTTTTTAAAAAAAGAATTGTCTACGCAGGATGGTATTAGTGTTCATGATACGCGGATTACACGCATTACGCAGCAATTGGAGCAGCAGTTTGATGAGCCGATTACGTTGCAGGATATCGCGGAGCAGGAATTTCTGTCTACGTCTTATTTATCGCGTTATTTCAAAAAAGTGACGGGGCTTGGTTTCCTGCAGTATTTGACGCAGATTCGGTTGAAGTATAGTTTGGAGGATTTGCGTACAAGTTCGGCTAATATTTCGCAAATTGCGCAGAAAAATGGTTTTTCCTCACCTAAAAATTTCACGACGTCTTTCAAGGCTCACTATGGAAAAACGCCTGCTACGTATCGTCAGGAAGCATTGGCTGGCGGTGTCTCTATTGCTGATAAGCCGGAGATTTTGACGACGCAAACGAAGCGTGTTGTGCAATCGCCGAGTCTTTTAGCGAAACTGGCAACATACCGCCAAGCTGCGGAGCAAGTTCATTTTGTGGACAAGGCACCGTTTGAGAAGAAAACGATCTCGATTGCTTCTAGTAAGCCGACTGCAATTCCGGACGCGATGCATATTTTGACGATTGGTGAATTGCGCGAAGTGTTGAAGGAGAATGTGCAGACGCAGCTTGTGATGGCGAAGGAGGAGCTTTCTGTGCGGTATGTTGGGATTCGACATTTGATTCAGGGCTCGACGCTCCTGCCTGACAAGGAGACGGATGAAAAAGTCCCGACTTCTTCTCCGTATGCGAACGCGGATTTGGCGATTGCTTATTTGAAAAAGTTGGATTTAGGATTATTCATTCGGATGGAGTATCAGGAGATTTCAGTGGATGAGGATGCTTTTTTTGAAAAATTGGAGCATTTTCTTCGTCATATGATGCACGTTTTTGGACGGCAATTTGTGAGTCAGTGGTATTTCATGTATTTTGAGCCGCATTTGACGGCGGTTTCTAAGAAGGAATTGCAACGCGTGTATGTGAGACTACATACAGTGTTGAAGCGTTTTGACGTACGGATTCAAGTTGGGAGTTATTTGCCGTTTTCAGAGCGACGGGAGGCTCCTCTTTCGAACCATGAATGGATGGCGGAGGCGGCGAATCAGATTGATTTTATCGCGTTTAATGCAAATCAGAATGAAGCCGTTGATTTTAGTAAGAGTGCACATGCGGAGTTTATAGTGACGCAAGATTATGTGTTGTCGAAAACGCGGAAGTTGAAGCAGTATTTGCGGTCGCATCAATTGGATAAGCCGCTCATCCTCATTAATTGGAATACGTTGACGGGAAATACGCGTTATACGAATGGGACTTTTTTTCGAGGTGCATTGATTTTTCAGACGGTGCTTGCTGTGAGTTCGGAAGTGGATGGGCTTGGTTTTTGGATTAATACGGAACTGCATGAGGATGAGTGGAAGGAACGGAGTATTCGATTAGACGGGCTGGAATTGTTCCATTTTTTCAATGGGAAACGCCCTGCTTTTTATGCGCTAAAATTTAAGGAACGGCTACGTGGGGAGATTGTGGCCTGTGGAAATGATTTTATTTTGACGGAGTTTGAGGACGGATATCAGTTGGTTCTGCTGAACTGTATGCATTTTAATCCGCTTTATTCGGTGGAGGATTCGCTTTTGCAGGATTATCGGAAAGAGTCGCATATTCGTTTGAAAGGACTTTTGCCAGGACATTATCAGTTGCGGACGTTTCAGTTTGATCGCGATAATGGTGCGCTTTATTCGAAGTATTGGGAGTTAAATAGTCGGCATGGATTGGATCAGGAAGTGCTGGATTATGCGGCGCAGGCTTCGGTTCCTAAGCTTTCGGTGAGTGATGAAGTGATGACGGATGATTGGTCGTTTTATGCGTATTTAGATGTGAATGCGATTCATTTTTATGAGTTTCGGAGGACGATTTAGGAATAGAAATGTGCCAGCGAAAATGGGAAGCTCGCCGGCACATTTTTTTATGCTTTTTGGATGGTTTTCATGTTTGGAATAAAGATAACGAACAGGCATGTGATTAGCGCAGCTACTGCGATGGCTACGAAAACGGCTTGGTAGTTGCCGAATGTGCCTACGAGTTGGGCCACGATCATTGGTGCAAAAACGCCGCCGAGTGTTGCGCCTGTGTTGACGACGCCGGTCGCTGTGCCGACTATTGATTCATGCAACCGTTTGAGTGGTAAGGTGAACATGGTTGAGAAAATCATGACGGAGCACATGTAGCATAGGAAAAGCCAGAATGTGAGCATGGCGATGCTTTCGGATTGGTAAACGAGGAGCGCGGAACCTGCCGTGATGAGCGCTAAGACAAAGATGACGCGTTTTTCGCGATGTTGGAAATAGCGTCCAACAATGTACGCTGTCCCAAAACTACCAAGTAAACTACCGAACCCTGCGATAGCAACGATGATGGAGATCATGATAAGTGATACACCGCGTTCGTCTGCTAAATAGGTCGGTGTCCAGTTAGCGATCGTATATAGAACGATATTGATGCTACACATCGCGATAAATAACAGGACAACGACGGGATTCGTGACTACTTTCCAAAATGGCATTGCAGCTTTGACTTTTGGCTGGTTACTTTGTTTTTTTTTCTTTATGCGTATTTGGTAGTTTCCAGATAACTAAGATTAGCGCCAATACGAATAGAAAAGCAATGCAAAAGACGGCGCCGCGCCAACCGAATGCTCCGATGACAACGGGGATAAGTAGCGGTCCAATGATAGATGCGATGCCTGATGTGGAGATTAGAATCGATTGGGCCCACGTTCTTTTTTCCATTGGATATGTGTCGGTTACAGTTCTGGCTGAGGATGTTGGATAACCCGCGTGACCGATTCCTGCGAAGAAACGGGCGGCTATGAGGGTTATAAGCGTTGTTGCCGAGCCAAAAATAATGGATGCCACGGTAATGATGGACAGTGAAATAATGAGCACAAATTTGGATCCTAACTTGTCATTTAAATAGCCGAACGGGATTTGCATAATCGAGTAACCGATAAAAAAAAGCTGAAAATATGTAACTCTTCTCGTCGATGCTGAGATTCAATTGTTCTGCAAGTGGGACTGCGATGATCCCAATTACCAGCTTATCAATGTAAATCGCAATGTAACCTAGAAATAAAATAGGCAGTATACTTTTTCGTTGTTGCGCCTTCTCCATGTTTCTCTCCTCCGAATGTAACGCTTTCTTTTTATTATAGCATCATAATTTATCGTAACAAGGAATTATCTAAACATTTGAAAAACAGTAAAGAAAAGACGCCCTTTTTTGTTCATCGCTACTTTTACGATATTCGGGAGGACAAAAATTAACCGTTTTGATAGCAAAAATGCTCTTATATATTCACCATGATGCGTCTATAATGGACGGTGAAGAAACCTTTTAATATAGAAGGAGGAGACATGATGAAGCAACAATTATTGGAAAAGTTAACGGAAAAACAGGATCGAATCATTGAGATACGGCGTTATTTACACGCGCATCCCGAGCTTTCTTTCCAAGAGGAGAATACCGCGGCTTATATCGCAAATTTTTATAAAGGAAAGGACTGCGATGTGCGGACAAATGTTGGCGGGCATGGCGTTGTCGTGACGATTGATAGTGGCAAACCTGGGCGGACGCTCGCCATTCGCGCTGATTTTGATGCTTTGCCGATTCAAGAGGAAACCGGGCTTCCTTTCGCCTCAGAGAACCCTGGCGTGATGCATGCTTGTGGGCACGATGGACATACGGCATACATGCTTATTTTAGCGGAAACATTAATTGAAATGAAGAATCAGCTCCAAGGCAAAATTGTTGTGTTGCATCAGCCGGCCGAGGAAACGCCTCCTGGTGGCGCGATTGCGATGATTCGAGATGGTTGTTTGGACGGTGTCGATGAGGTGCTTGGCATTCATGTCATGTCCACGATGCCCACTGGTGAAATCGCGTATCGAGAAGGTGCCATTCAGACTGGACGGGCCTCGTTCAAAGTCAAAATCACGGGTCGCGGCGGGCACGGTTCTTCACCACATATGGCCAATGACGCGATTGTAGCAACGAGCGAGTTCGTTGTCGCATTGCAAACGATTATTAGTCGACGGCTCAATCCTTTTGACGTTGGTTCCATCACGATTGGTTCTTTTGATGGAAAAGGCAGCTCTAACGTAATTAAAGATGCAGTGACGCTTGAAGGTGATGTACGTGCGATGACCGAAGCGACGCGGACGTTGATTGAAAAAGAAATCCGCCGTATTTTAGATGGGTTGGCAGTGATGTTTGGTGTTACGTATGATTTGGATTATAAAAACGATTATCCCGTGCTTGTGAACGATGTAGCATTGACGGAATTTGTGACGAAATCTTTGCAAGAAACAGCAATTGCAGAAGTAACTGAGATTACGCGTTGTGAGCCGCAACCGCCTTCTGAGGATTTTGCGTATTATGCGCAGGAACGCCCAAGTTGCTTCTTTTATGTCGGTGCCATGCCTGCGAACGGCGTTTTTTACCCCCATCACCATCCTAAATTTGATATCAACGAAGCGTCCCTGCTCATTGCAGCCAAAGCGATGGGCGCGATCGTGGCAGATTATACAACCAAATAAGAAGGAGTGAATACGATGCGTGCAAAATTAATGCAAATGATTGATCAACGAAGTGAAGAAATGATTGAAATCCGGCGTCACCTTCACGCGCACCCAGAGTTGTCGTTTCAGGAACAAGCGACAGCAGACTACGTAGCTAAATTTTATGAAGGAAAAGATGTAGTTGTCGAACGCGAAGTTGGGAATGGACACGGAATTATCGTTACGATTACTGGCGGCAAACCTGGAAAAACATTAGGATTACGTGCGGACTTCGATGCGCTTCCGATTCAAGAAGAAACCGGCCTCCCCTTCGCTTCACAGAACCCTGGCGTCATGCATGCGTGTGGACATGATGGACATACCGCTTATTTACTAATCCTTGCCGACTGCTTGATTCAACTAAAAGACGAACTCCCTGGTACGATTAAAATTATTCATCAACATGCAGAAGAAACCGCTCCCGGAGGCGCTAAAAGCATCGTAGAATCCGGACTTTTAGATAATGTCGATACGATTTACGGCATTCATCTCTTCCCATTTTTCAATGCTGGAGAAATCGGGTATCGTAGCGGTTTTGCGATGGCTGGTCGTAGCTATTTCAAACTTGGCATCCAAGGTACTGGCGGACATGGCTCCTCTCCACATATGGCCAACGACGCGATTGTAGCGGCATCCTATTTTGTCACCGCGATTCAAACCATCGTCAGCCGTCGCCTCAATCCTTTTGATACTGGCGTCGTAACAATCGGTTCCTTCGATGGAAAAGGCAGTTCTAACGTAATTAAAGATTATGTCGAGCTTGAAGGTGATGTTCGCTACATGACGAGTGCAACCCGCGAACTGATTAACAAAGAAATTCGCCGTATCGTGGCTGGTTTAGAAGCGATGTATGGCATCACCGCGTCGCTCACTTATACCGATGACTATCCGCCACTTCACAACGATCCTGAAGCAACAAGCGATGCCGTAAACTACTTACAAAAAGGGCTTGGCGACTATCTCACAGCCGTATCCGAAGCCGAAATGCTTTCCGGTTCCGAAGATTTTGCCTACTATCTCGAAAAAATTCCCGGCACGTTCCTCTATGTCGGAGCAAAACCAAAAGGCGTTGAAAAACCGTATTTCAACCATCATCCAAAATTCGATATTGATGAAGATTCGCTCCCAGTCGCGGCGAAATCGATTGCGGAGATTGTGTTGGGGTATTACGGGTTAGATTAAATAAAAATGGTCTGCCGCTAAAATTCATGTGGCAGACCATTTTTATTTAGCTACGTCCCGTAAACAAACGCAACAAGAACAAAAATAAATTCAAGAAATCCAAATACAGACTCAGCGCCAATACCGGCACATCTTGCATCGTTACATCACGTTTCATAATCTGATTGAAATCAAACAGGATGTACAGTGAAAACAACAACGTTCCTGCCCCTGCAAAAATCGTTGACATCAACGAACTCAGCGGGAAAAAAATCGAGATCAGCGAAATAACAACGACAATCAGTAATGCTGCGAACAAACCTTTTGCCATGAACGATAAATCAGTTTTCATTTTTGCTCCAACGAATCCGAGTACGGTGAAAGTGACGGTTGCCGTCGCAAACGCCATCAAGACTGCGTTTCCAGCTCCTGCATCTAAATAATATTGTAACGTTGGCGCCAATACTAGCCCTGTCACAAACGCAAACGCCAATAATAAACCGTATCCAACTTTAGACGCACTCTTGCTTTTACGTACGAAAATCATCGCAATTAGTAAGGCGAACTCCAAAACAACAAGCGGAATATAAAACGACATCGGAATCCCCCGCCCAATCACCGTCCCAAGCGTTGCCATCACTAAAGATATGACGAACCAGTTCAGTACTTTTTGCATAATTTCAGCTTTCGTTGCGCCTGTTACCGCTTGCTCGGCGCTTCGATATGTTTCATTCATTGTATTCTCTCCTATCCTTCGATTCTTTCGTTAGTATATCATGTTGCATCCTATTTTGAAAATAAATGCCACACCAAACAGCACTCCTTCCAAGTCTTCGAAACAGCGCTTCTTCTTATTATAAACTTGCCTTCATTTTGATTAGATTAAGGTTGTTTTAAATCGCTTCAATCATGCCAAAACCCATACCGCGCATCGAGCCAATACCGCCTTGGACAAAGTGATTCAACAAGTATGGCTGTCCGACAAGCTCAAATTTACCGAGTGAACAAGCCACGTGAAGATTATAACAAATGACGACAGTTTTCTTAATCGCGACTTTGCGAAATTCCAATGCGTCAATATCTGATTTGACATATTCACCGAACTTATCGCGTAGTTGGAAATATAAATTCCGCTTTAAAATAGCTTCAAAATCATCTTCTTCCCACCAATAAAACCAATCTTTCTTCGTTTCTTTGTTGTGGTCGCGACATACGATTGGCGACAAAGTTTTAAACGCCATACGCTCCGAAACGATCTGTTCTTCTTGCACAATTTGGATACTTTTCACCTTGATTTGATTCATTTGCGAAAATGGGAGCAGTTTATCTTTCACATTCATTAATGCATTATAATAATTAATGCCTAGTTCGGCATCGGCCGTCGCGAAATTAATCACGATTTTGTTCTGTTCTAACTCAATGATTTCGCCATTAAACTTTGGCTTTGGAAGGTATACAGAGAATGTGAAGTTTTTTTTGTTTATTTCCACTATACATTTCTTTGTATTTTGCCTCGTTCGATTTTGAGAGCCCTGCCTTCATCACGCTGACGACTTTACGCCGGTAGTCTGCGGGAATCTTATTGGAACTAAGCTCGCAATTTATTTTTAATCTCATCCCAATCCTCCTCTTGATTGTTTCCACCCGATACTAATATATCACTTTTTGCCATATACCTCCAATGAAAACCTCCTCTTTCTTTATCAAACTTTCTTTAGTACAATAAAAGCAGATGCTGTTTAAACAAATCAGCCAAATCGGAGGGAAAGACATGGGTAAAGCTGTTTATCACGATATATATTTAGAATTGAAAAAAGAAATTGACGAAGACCGCTACGCTTTCAAGGAAATGTTACCGACAGAACATGTTCTTGTTGAACGCTTTCATTGTAGCCGTAACACGGTTCGACGCGCGATTTCAGAACTTGTTAAAGATGGGTATGTACAAAGTGTGCGCGGTAAAGGCGTCATGGTTATTCACCAGCACGAATCGATTGAGTTCATGTTTGGTGGCGTGGAGAGCATGAAGGAGTCCCTCACTCGTAACCACAAAACATTTCAGACCAAAGTCGTTCATTTTGAAGAATTGACGGTGGATGCGGCTCTATCGGAAAAAACGATGTTGCCGATTGGAACCGACGTTTACTATATCAAGCGCCTACGTTTGGTCGAAGAAGAAGCGCTAATCCTTGATGTGAACTATTTTGACCGCAAAGTCGTGCGTGATTTGACGCCCGAAAAAGCCGCGCAGTCCATCTATGAATATATTGAAGAAGAGCTCCGCGTGAAAATCGTGACTTCCAAGCGCTACATTGTCGTTGAAAAAGCGCTCACCGATGACAAGCAATACCTCGATTTAGCCGGCTACGATTGCTTGGCAGTCGTCAAAAACTACGTGTACGACGCCGATGGAACCATGTTCGAATACACTGAATCACGCCATCGTCCTGACCGCTTCGTCTTCTTTGATTCTGCACAACGCTTAAAATAAGCTACTCCACCGTAACTCCACTTTTGTACGCTATAATGAAGTGAGTCGTGTTTTCAAGGAGGTTTTCATGAAAAAAATATTAGTTGTAGAAGACGATCCGAATATCCTAGAAGTCACCCGCGCATTCCTGATGGCAGAAGGCTACGAAGTCCTTACATCAGAAAATGGGATGGAGGCTTTCGGCATTTTTGAATCGCAGACATTTGACCTGATTATCATGGATATTATGATGCCAAAAATGGACGGCTACACGCTTTGTGAGCTCGTTCGGACAAAATCGGACACACCAATTTTAATGCTCACTGCACTTGGTGAAGAAGATTCCGAACTAAGAGGCTTCGAACTCGGTGCCGATGATTACATCCAAAAGCCCTTTTCCTATAAAGTATTGTTAAAACGCGTGGAGGCATTACTTCGCCGTGTTTCTTCCGGTCAAGTTAATGAAGACACGTCAGTTTTAAAGCTAGCCGAAATCGAGCTAAACATCGAGACATTCCAAGTCACCTCTCACAATCAACCTGTCGAGTTAACCCGAAAAGAATTCGATATTTTGCGATTGCTTATGAAAAATCCGGGCCGCGTCTTCACCCGCGAAATGTTGCTAGAGCAAGCCTGGGATTACGAATACATCGTCGACACGAAAATCATCAATACACATATCAAGAACCTGCGTAAGAAACTCACCACCGACAAAATCCAAACAGTGAGGGGTGCTGGCTATAAAATGGATCACTAAAATTCGCGCTAAAATCAGTGCTAAGATTTTTTTCATCACATTGGCGCTACTTCTCGTATTCACCGCTCTGATTTACGCGATGTTGCTCTTATTCCTGCCAAATTTCTACCTTGACTATAAAAAACAGAAATTAGAAAATGGCGCGAACTTAGTCGTGTCGGCGTCTAAAACCGGCTCGTTAGAAGATGTCGAAACCGCGATAGATGATTTTGCGTCTGCTAATAGCATTTCGCCGTTCCTATTGAACAGTATAAATCAAATCATTTATATCCCCTTTACCGAGATCAGTTCTATGGGGAAAGCTACAACTGCCATTACCACGGAAGCTCCTGTCGCCACGTTTTCATCCACGGGTGATACGAGCGTTGAAAAGAATTTGACGATTGATGCGCGCCTTATACATTTCGTTATTTTATTAATATTCAACCTTTGACAGATATTTCTTCCGTATTACTTCTTTTTGCTCCCTACTTCCTAATTTTTGTGCTCATTCTCAGTTTTATCTCGGCTTACTTTTTCTCGAAAAGAACCGTGAAGCCGCTCCTTCGAATGAATGACGTGGCGAACAAAATGGCGCGACTTGATTTTTCTGAAAATTTGCCGGTCAATTCAACAGATGAAATCGGCCAATTATCGCAACATCTCAATGAAATGGCGCAAGAATTAGAAGGAACATTGATTGATTTGCAACGTGTCAATGTTCAATTAGAAGCTGAAATTGCGAAAGAACGCGCGCAGGAAGAGACACGAAAACAGTTTATTACCGCTGTGTCGCATGAACTAAAATCGCCCATTGCATCCGTGATGGGGCAACTCGAAGCAATGATTCACCGTGTTGGCCCCTACAGCGATCGTGACACTTATTTGAAACGTTCGTACGAAACCATGGAACAAATGTCCGCGCTCGTGCAAGACATGTTGGAAATATCGCGCGTGGATAGCGCTGATTTTGAGACGAGTAAAACTACCTTCGACCTCTCCACTTTTATCACAGATTGCCTCCAACAAGAACAGTGGCACCCTGAAGCCGCGAATCGTCGCATGGTTAACCGAATCACGCCAGATATACACATTCATGCCAACCAGAAGCTAGTCGAAAAAGCGATTTCAAACGTCATTCACAACGCCTTCCAATACTCCCAAAACGATGATACAATCGCCATCACGCTAACCACAACAACAGACGGCTGGCATTTTTCCATCTATAATGATACACCAAAAATTCCAGACGAAGAACTCGCCAAACTTTTTGATGCTTTCTACCGTCTCGAAAAATCCGGCAATAAAACAACAGGCGGGAGTGGCATCGGTCTATTCATCACCGCGACTTTCCTAGAGAAGTCAAAATTGGCCTATGCATTCGAAAATCAAGACCACGGTGTCCTATTCCGCATTTGGGAATCCAAATCCACCAAATCTACACATTAGATCCATCATATCTCCATTTTCTTTCGGTAAAGTTAGTTTTATCAAAGAAATTGGAGGTTTTTTTTATATGGATTTTATCAGAAGAGCATGCATCAGCATTTGGGCTAAGAAAGGTAAGTCGCTCCTTATGCTCATCCTACTATTCGTACTATGTAGCCTTGTATTCGCGGGTTTCGCAATTCAATCAGCTACCGAAAAAAGTGCAGACATTGCCCGCAAGAAATTGGGTGGTGATGTCACGCTAAACTTAAACATGGACAAGCTAATGAAAGATATGGAGGCTGGAAAACAACCCGGCGAAATCCCTCCACTTAAACTTGAAAGCATTGACAAAGTAAAAGACTTAGAGCAAGTCGCCAGTTATCAATATCTCGTGGATGCTTCGGCCGCCAAAGTAGACAAAGCCCCCGTCAAATCAGAGGAAAAAAGATGACGCAGATAGTGGCGGAAAAGGAATGACGGTCGCTGGTGGCGCAGATGGTCAAGCAAAAATGCCTGACTTCATGTTAAGCGGCACGAACAACACAGATGGCCTCTCGACTTTTAAAAAGGGCAAAGAAAAAATCATCTCTGGAAAAGGCATTACAAACAAAGATAAGGGCAACCTCGCTGTTATCGAAAAACGCTTCGCTGATCAGAATAAACTCAAAGTCGGCGATACGTTCAAACTAAAAGAAATGCAGACCAATAAGCCCATCGAATTTACCGTTCATGGCATTTATACAAGCAATCAAGCCAGCGGTTCCCAACAGTTCCCTGTAGATTTCATGGAGCCTGCTAATAAAATGTATATGCCAGTTGATGCCGCTATGCCATTTTCACATAACGGCTCCCTGACCTCAGCAACTTACACCATGACCGATCCACAACTCATCAACGCCTTCAAAAAAGCCGCTTCTAAAGTGAGTGAAGTGGACAAAGATTTCTATAGATGGGATGCCAACGACGAAGCCTACAAAAAAATGATCACACCCATCCAAAATGTCGCTTCCTTCGCGAACATTATCGTCGTCATCACGGCACTTGCTGGCGGACTTATTTTAGCCCTACTCGTTCTACTATCGATTCGCGAACGCCGCTTTGAAATGGGTGTCCTACTATCCCTCGGCGAAAATAAAGCCAAACTCATCGGGCAATTCCTTGTCGAAGTTATCATTATCGGCATGATCGCCTTCTCCGTGGCCTGCATCACGAGCCAACCAATCGGCCAGGCAGTGACGAACCAGATGCTTGCAAAAGAAGTTCAACAAGCCAAAGATGACGAAGCTGATGAACCAAAATCAGGTGGAATGGTCGCATCATTCGGTGGTTCCGATGAAGCCGATAAACCCAAAGGCAAAGCCATCGATTCTGTGGACGTTACCATTTCAAGACAAGATATGGTCGAAGTTGGCGGTATTGGAATGCTAGTTGTCATCATCGCAACCTTACTCCCATGCCTATTCATCATCAGGCTCCAACCAAAAATGATCTTATCAAAAAATGACTAAAGGACAGGTGAACCAATATGGAAAACATTCTAAGTTTGAATAATATCTCCTACAAATACCAATCAGGCGGCAAAAGCCAAACGATTTTACTAGACACATCTTATTCATTTGATGCAGGCACCTTTTATACCATTCTAGGCCCCTCAGGATCTGGAAAAACAACGATACTCTCCATCGCATCGGGTCTCGACATCCCAAGCGCTGGGCAATGTTTTAATTCCAAAAACAAAGCAACATCAACAAAT